>NZ_JBXAQR010000002.1:0-78686 GCF_058807415.1 Sphingopyxis sp. GW821-FHT12C06
TCGCTCGTCTCCTCGACGCCCCAGATCGCGCGGTCGAGCAATTCGTCGGCGAGCCGCTCGCGCGCGATCAGGATCGCTGCCGCCCAGCCGAGGCGGAAGGCGGCGCCCTCGGGGCGCTGTTTGAGCTGATAGGCGGCAGAGGGTGACATGCAGACCATTGCGCTGGCGATCTTCACCGAGCCGTTGATCGCGAGCTGGCCAAGGAATTCGCGCTGGAGCGCGGGCGTCCAGCGGTAGCTGCCGGGGGCGGGGATGTCGGTGGGATTGGGGGCGGTGCTTTCCATGGATTCGTCCTTTCGGTACGTCAAAACCGAATGAGTGAACCATATAGGTTATTTGTAGGAAAGCGGTTTTTGCCTTCTGCTCAACCTCGTTCGGCACGAACGGGAAGGGAAGCGTCTGGAAGCGACCAATTGCGGACATTGAACAACGCACCTAGGTTCCGACGATGCGCACGCGATATACATTGTTACGAGAGGCGGTTGCTAACTTGGCCGCGCCCGCCGACGCGCAAGTTGCTTATCTCGACTGCAGCTTCTCAAGCTTGACCGGCGGACAGAGCGCCGAGGCGTATGGCAACGATGAACTAGCGCTGGAGTTTGAAGACAGCTTCATCGCCGTCGGCCATATGCTCCACTACGGCGAGATTAAAACTTCTGAGATAGAGGCGCTCCAGTCTCTCGACGACATGCTCTCTCGATGGAGCGGGGAAAAGCATAGCGATTTTTGGGCGCGAACGGCTCTATTTGCAGACCCTCGATGGGAAGCGATCCGCTTACGGGCATCGGAGGTGCTCGCCCTCCTTCCAGACGAGGCGAGAGAAAGCGAATATACTCGCAATCTCGTCGGTGAACGGGGCGTCAGCTAACCACCCCAAAGCCGGCATTCGTTGCCGATCGGGGCGCAACGACCCGGAATCGACCATTGCCGGCCGATCAAAGCCGATAATTAATCCGCCAATTGCAGACGGCGACCATATATGAGAACCGACAGTCATGGCCGCACTCCATTCCATCTCCTTTGATCCCAGAAGTGGCAGGCCCATTCCTCCTATGTGGTGGAAAGTCGTTCCATTCTTCACGGCTTACGCATGGATAATGGCCGCCCTCATGGTTTTTCTCGTCGGTATAGCAATCCGCGATGGCCGGACGGATTGGACCGTTGGCGCTTCCGTCAGCGGGGTTGCGATACTGGTGTTTACCTATTGGCATCGAAACAGGGTTGCCCGAGCAAAACAGCAGTTTGCTAAGCTGGTTACGGATTACGAGAAAGCATTCGCCCAATCTGCGTGATGTCAGCTTATCCGGGATGGCCATCAAATAGCGGTCGCTCCGCTTCCCACCCCAAAGCGGACGTTAGCCGGATCGGAGGCTGCTTCTCTTGTGGCCGGAGATCGGCGGATCAGCGAATTCCTTCTTCGCAGAGTTTCACAAATCGGTCGGCTGCCTCGTTCCATCCCTGCTCAAATCCAAGGGCAAGGTTCTGTTGATAGGCGGCTTCAGAAAAGTGGCGGATCACAGCCTCGTGAGTAGAAAAGCCTTCGCCTGAACCTCCGACACTCCAGAATCCAACCATCGAAGGCGTTCCCGGACGGCCCGATTGGCGGAGAGCGTCGGTCATATAGAAGTACCATCCCGGACGTTTTTCAAGAATGACCCCTTCCTGCAAAGTGTCGGAGCCCTCCGCCTTTGCCTGAAAAACTCCATTCGCCCGCCAGTCAACGAGAATGTCAGAAACAGGGCGGGACGACGGATGCCACCACCACTCAGCGATACGCCCGGTTAGTACGCGATAGGCTACATGGCGCTTGAGAGGTATCCGCCTTTCGACACGCATCTCCCAGTGATTTTCTGCTGAAGCGCCGGCCATGTTCTCTCCATTTGCCAGCTCGGATCGCGCTAGAAGCAACGGCGATGGCAAGCCGATATCTGCACCAAAGTTTCTATTATGGTCTGCGGTGACCTTAGCGATGATATGTAAACGACTGCTTCCCACACCAGTTCAGATATTCGCTCTTCGTCATCCCGGACCTGATCCGGGATCTATCGCAGCCCGGAACCCCGGATCAGGTCCGGGATGACGAAGGTCGGGAAGCTGGGGCGACTTGCGCCCTGATGCCGCCTTTTGCCCTCGGGGTGCAGGCAAAAAAAGGGCGGCGGTATCGTGGATACCGCCGCCCCCGGGACTACCTGGATAAATGGCTTAGAAGTTCAGCTTCACGCCGCCCGAAACATAGCGCCCGATGACGTCATAGTTCGGGGCGATGAAGGGCGTGAGCGGCGGAGCGATGTCGAACAGATTGTTGACGTTGCCGAACAGGGTGAACTGGCCGGCCTTGAACTGCAGCCCAAGGTCGACATAGGTGCGGCTGCCGTTCCGGTTGTTCGCGGGCGGCTTTCCGACGGCTGGCGGCGTGGTGTAGAGGCCGCCATCGACGTAGCGAACGCGCACATTGGCACCGAAGTCGGCGTTGTCGAAGGCCACCGTCGCGCTGCCGCGCCATTTCGGGGTGGAGAAGGCGGTTTCGCCGCCAACGACACCCGCGACATCGACCCCATCGACTTCCAGCTGGAAGACGTGGTTGGCGAGTGCCCGGAAGGTCAGGTTTCCGTTGCCCAGCGCCGTCCGGTACGAGGCTTCGATGTCGAGGCCTTGCGTGTTGTAATTGGCGAGGTTCCGAACGGTGTTTTGAATCAGTTCGATTTCGCCGTTCGGCTTGCGGGTCACGATGCCGCCGCAGGTCGGGTCGGTCGGCGCCGCAGCGAAGCACCGGTTAAGCAAGGACTGCGCGGGCACCGTCGTGATGACATTGTCGATGTCGATATCGTAATAATCGACCGACAGGCGGAAACCCGGGATATAGTGCGGCGAATAGGATCCCCCGAGGGTCAGTGTGTGCGAGATTTCGGGGGTGAGGTTCTTGTTGCCGCCGGTATAGACCGTCACGCCAGCCTGCACTGCGCCGTTCTTGAAAGGATCCTGGACGGTGCCCTGGCCGACCGAGCGGCCGGTGAAATATTCGGCGATGCTGGGCGAGCGGATGTCGCGCGAATAGACGGCGCGCAGCAACAGGTCGTTGACGAGGCGCAAGGTGCCGCCGGTCTTCCACGACCAGATGCCGCCGCTGGTGCTATAGTCCGAATAGCGTGCTGCGCCGTTGACTTCGAGGCGTGCCACACCCTCGGCATCGAGCAGCGGCACGTTCACTTCGGCGAAGGCTTCCTTGACGTTGAAGCCGCCGTTGGTGCGCGACGAGTTGAGCGTGCCCAGCGCGTTCGCCAGCGACAGCGGGTCGACATAGTTGGTGACCTGTTCTTCCCAGCGGACGTCGGTGCCGACGGCGATGTCGACGGGACCGGCCCAGGTCTCGAAGGGCTGACCCGACAGGCTGGCGCCCGCCGTGTCGAGCTTGATCGTGGCGATCAGATGCGAGCCGCCAAAAGCCCATGCGGCGGCTTCGTTCGAGATCCTGCCATTGCCGAGCAGATTGATCGGTACGCAATTGGGATCGTTGTTGTCGGGGTTGGCGTCGGCATTGATGCGGCAGGTGGGCGTATTGCCAACCAGCACCGAATCGACGCCATTGGCGAAGTTCGCCTTGATCCGCTGGTTGTTGAGGCGCTGGTTGATCCGGACTTCGCCGTGATCATAATAGGCATTATATTTCCAGCCGTCACCGAAGGTGCCTTCGAGGCCGATCGCGCCCTCCAGATTGCGCCGGTTGAAGTTGAGCTTCATCATCTTGTCGGGGCCGACATCGTCGAGGAAGCGGCCAAGGCCGAACGGACCGGTGATGCCCGCCGCGGCGAGCTGGTTGCGGTTCGCCTGCGTCAGGAAGGCGTTGTCGGGCATGATCGCGACGGCGGCCGTTTCCGGGTAGAGGCCGTAATTCCCCGTCATGCGGTGAAAGCTGAATTGCGCCCAAACCTTAAGCGAATCGGTCACGTCGAAGCTGGCACGAGCGAAGCCGTTGATGCGCTCATAGGGCGAGCTCACCGCGGTATAATCGAAGGTGTTCTGGCCGCCGCCGCCGAGCGTCGTCAACCCTCTGGTGACGCTGCCCACCGGGAAGGGAACGATGTTTCCCTCGCCGTTGAAGACCAGGCCATAGGGGGCGAGGCTGCCGTTGAGGATCGATCCGCCATTATAGACTTGCGTCGAATTGGGGTCGTTGGCCAGAATCAGGCCGAGGGTCGGGTGATCAAACAGGCCCGCTTCGAGGTTGGGGCGGCCCTTGCGGCTGAGGATGCCCTGTTCGTTCATATAGTCGCCGGAAACCATGAAATGGCCGCGACCATCAGCGAAATCGGTGCCCCACGCGATATCGGCGCCATAGCGCGCGCCGTCGCCGCGCGACGAAACGCCGGTCTGCGCGCCCATGCGCCAGCCAGTGAAATCATCGTCGAGGATGATGTTGACGACGCCGGCAACGGCGCCCGAGCCCCACGCTGCCGATGCGCCGCCGGTCACGACGTCGATGCGCTTGACGAGGCCTTTCGGCACCGTGTTGAGATCCATGGAGCCCGAGAAACGGTGGCCGTTGAGCAAAGTGAGCGTGCGCACCGCGCCAAGCCCGCGCATGTCAGGGGTCGAAACGCCGCTGTTGGTGCCGGCGGCCGTCGTCGTCGGCGTCGATGTGGGACGGAACTGGGGGGTGTCGTTCAGGACCTGAGCGATGCTGGGACGGTTGCCCAGTGCGAGTTCGGCCTCGCCAATCACGGTTGTCGGGGTCGGTGCGTCGAAGCCCGTGCGCTGAATGCGCGAACCGGTCACGATGATTTCGTCGTTGGAAGTGGCCTCGGCGGCACTGTCGGTTGACTGTGCATATGCCGGGCTCATGCCGACCAACATGGAAAGTGCGGTGCCGGCGTACCAGCAGGATTGATTGATCCTCATAATTATCCCCTTTGCCAATAGGACGGCAAAATTCTGCTGCCCGATGCTCGCTTGTGTTCTTAGCCTCGAGGCCCGTTGCGCCCTCGCGTTTGCGAATTTCTATAAAGTCGGATTTTTTGGAAAAATCAACCCAGATTGCGACATATTTTTCAATTACAGAAAAATTTTGCATCCGCAGATGGGGCGGTTTGGCTCGATAATCCCTGAATCACGATGTTTCACCAAAATTCATGTTTCGGGAAATCCGGTTCGCCATGGATATCTTTCCCGATTTTCAACAGGTTTCAATTTTCGCTGCTGCTGCGCGTCGCTACGGGAGGTTCGCGTGCGAGCGGCGCGCCGGCTCACGACCGGTGCCGACATGGTCGAGATGTCTCCCGGGCGGCGAGCCTTTCGGATTTTGTGCATCGGGGTGTTTGCGGCCACCGCGGGGTGAGGCCTTGCGGCATCTATGGCCCGAGAGCGACTGGCAAGGGGGCTGGCAGGCGATCGTGGCGATCGTCTGCCTCGCGCGCTCCCGCAAGGTGCGGAGGGCAAGATGCTGCTCTGGAAGCCCGGACCGGGCGGTGACCCTGCTTTGCGCGTTACGGGCGACGATGGGCGGGATGTGTCGAAGCGGCGTCCGAAACGATCAGGATGCCAGCCTGTCCGCGGGCTTTCGCGTCCCGCCTAAGCTGGCATCGGAGGTCATTTTCAACCGGCTACGCAACCGGATCCGTCGTTGCGGGCAGGCTTGCGGACCCTATTCGTCGCCCACCAGCAAAATCTCGTCGCTTGTGGAAGTGGTGCGGTGCGCGATGCCCTGAAGCTCTATCGCTTTCACAAAGCCTTCGACATCGCCTGCTTCAAACACGCCGACGATCTGCCGGTCGGGGACCGCGCCGCCTTCGAAGACAAGTTTTCTGGTGGAATAGCGATTGACGTCCGCAACGGCCTTGGACAGCGGATCATGCATGAAAATCAGGCGTCCCTGGGTCCAGCTCGTTTCCTTGGTCACATCGACGCGCCGGAGCGTCCAGTCGAGATCCGATCCTACCACCAGCTGACGCCCCGGCACCAGGTCGGCGCCGCCGTCCGAACCCGCGTTCGCGCCTTCGACCCGGACCTTGCCCTCCGTCAGCGTCACGACCATGTTCCCGTGATCGAGGCTGACCTCGAATGCGGTGCCGATCGCGCGCACTTTCTTGCCGTCGGCATAGACGACGAACGGACGGTTCGGGTTATGCGCGACGCGGAAAAAGGCGCGCCCCTGGATCAGGTCGAGCCGCCGTTCGGTCGCGCTGTTGCGGAGACGCAATTCGGTTTCGGCATCGAGCGTCACCACCGACCCGTCGGGCAGCGTGATACGGGTGCGCTGACCGGTCCCGGTCCGGAAGGCCTGTTGCTGGGTGTCCGCGGCATGATGGCCGGGCCGGAGGTCGAGGTAGGGAAGGGCGGTCCAGCCGAGCCCGACCACAAGCAGAAGCGATGCGGCGATGGACAAACCGCGCCGGTATCGCGTGAAGATGCCCGATTTCGCCATGCCCTGTTCCTGCATGACGAGCAGCCTCGGGTCGCCCGCGACGGCGCGGCTGAGGTTCCATGCCCGGTCGACCAGCCGATAAGCGTGGCGATGATCATCGGACAGGTCGATCCAGGCGCGAAAGTCATCTTCGTCGTCGAGAGTCATGTCGCCCGACAGCCGAAGATTCAGCCAGTGCGCCGCCTGGGTACGGACTGCGGCCGACCGCATTTCCGGATCGCCGGTCATGCGTCGGCCTCCATCGCCTGGGCGATGTTCAGCAAGGCGCGCTGCATCAGTTCCTTCACAGAATCCTTGGTAATTCCCATATGTTGCGCGATTGCCTGATAAGTTAAATGTTCAAAACGGTGGAGCTGGAACGCTTCGCGCGCTCGGGGAGGGAGGTTCAATATGGCGTCGAGGACGCGCATATATTCCTGTCGCCCGATGACAATGCGTTCGGGGGAAATCGGGTCGGCCAGCTCGTAATGGTCCAGCCATTCACCCGCGACCAGCGTGGGCCGTACCGCCTGTTTGCGATACTGGCTGATCAGCACATTGCGCGCCGTCGCGAACAAATAGCCTTCGATATTCTCGATCGGCGCCCCCAGTTGCGCCGCCTGCAGCCGCACGAACACATCCTGCACCAGATCTTCGACATCGGCCTCCGCTACCCGGCGCCGAAAGAAGCTGCGCAGCCCCGGACCATAGGCCGACATCCATGCCGACAGGTCGCGGTCCGGTTGGGCTGCCGTCATGAACAAGCGGCGCCCGGCAGAGGCGGAGGCCGTCCGTTTTTCAAAAAGCCCAACGTCATTTCCCCACCATGATTCAAGTCCGCGACAGTTCGCACGCCGTTCGTGCCCGAAAGGGTAGACGCACGGCGGACGAAACAGGGGGGAGTCTTTTTCGGCGATGTTATCGTTTATTGCATTTATGACCATCGTCCAGCGAACATGTCCATATCGGACAGAATGTTTATGATCGACATCCCCCCTGTTTCTGAAACCTTGCGTCAATGTTTCTGACGTCAATCGATTGGTGTCAATAAACGGGGAATAACCCCGGTACAGGGACTTGGGAGGGTAAGCATGCGTCTGCGTTCACGCGGTTTGAATCATTTTTTCTTGAGCAGTGTTGCGATTGGTTGTCTGGCTTTGACGGGCGGTGGGGCGCTCGCGCGCGAGACGTCAACAAATTACCGGATTCCGGCCCAGCCGCTGGCAAAGGCGCTGCGCGACTTCGGAATGCAGAGCGGCATGACGATCATGGCCGACGGGGCGGTGGTCACAGGCAAGCGGACGAGCGGCTATAGCAAGCGCGCCGACCCGGAAACCGCGCTGCGCACGCTGCTCGAGGGAACGGGGCTCAGCTTCCGCCGCGAAGGCAGTATTTTCGTGGTCACGCCGTCGGGAAAGGCCGCGCCGGCGCCCGGCCCGTCGCCGACCAGCGCCGCCGACATTCCGAATGATTCTGAAATCGTTGTGACCGCGCAAAAGAAGGAAGAGAAGATCGGCGACGTGCCGATCGCAATGACGGCGCTGTCGTCCGCCGCGCTCGACGACCGCAAGATCGAAGGCGGCGCCGAACTGCTGCGCGCGGTTCCGAACATGAACTTCTCCAAGGGCAATTTCAGCACGTACAACATCGCGATCCGCGGGATCGGGACGAAGGCGGTATCCGCCTCGACCGACCCTGCGGTGGCGGTGAGCTTCAACAACACGCCGCTGATCCGCAACCGCCTGTTCGAATCCGAATTTTTCGACGTGCAGCGGGTCGAGGTGCTGCGCGGGCCGCAGGGAACGCTTTACGGACGGAACGCCACGGGCGGTGTGGTGAATATCATTCCCGCGCTTCCCGGCCCCGATTTCGGTCTCGATGCAAAGGTCGAGGTTGGAAACCATGACACGATGCGCGCGTCGGGCATGATCAACGTGCCGCTGACCGACACGCTGGCGGTCCGCGTCGCGGGTGCGCTCACCAGCCGCGACGGCTTTGATTACAACAGCTTTACCGAGCGCCGCATCAACGGCCGCGACCTATGGTCGACCCGCGCGTCGATCCAGTGGGAGCCGAGCGACCGGTTCAAGGTCAATGCGATCTGGCAGCATTTCGAGGAAGACGACGATCGTTCGCGCACCGGCAAGCAATTGTGCGCGCGCGATCCGGGGCCGACAACGGTCGGCGGAATCCGGGTGCCCGACGGGACGCGCACCGAGGCATTCGGCAACAAGGAATATGATCTGCGCGGGCGGCTGAGCCAGGGATGTCTGCCCGTCTCGCTCTATGACGAGCGCTCCTATGGTGCGCCCAACGCCAGCGGCTATGCCCCGATCGTCGCGGGCTCGACCGAATATGTCTATATGGGATATACGCCGAGCGGCGCCCGTTCGATCGTCTCGGGTCTGAAGCCCGGCGACCCCTATGCGGGCGTCGTGCAGTCGCGCAACCTGCGCGAGGTCGCAACGAGTATCGATCCGACCTTCCGCGCGAAAAATGACGTTTTTCAGTTCAATCTGGATTTTGATGTGAGCGACGGGCTGAAACTGGTGTCGCAGACTGCCTATTCACGCGACCGATATTATTCGACGCAGGATTATAACCGCTATGTCTCGGCGCCGGTATTTACCGATACCTTGGGTTTGGTGGATCGTCGCCGCAATGCCTTGCCGATCGATCAGTCGCACGCCGCGCCGGGCGGTATATTCTGCGACCACCAGCTCGGCTGTTCAGACCGGATGCTGGCGATGGATCTGAGCCGGTCGCGCAACCGGCAATGGTCGCAGGAATTTCGCCTGCAATCGTCTTTCGACGGGCCGTTCAATTTCAATCTCGGCGTCAATTATCTGAACTTCAAATCGCAGGACGATTATTTCGTTTTCAACAACCTCTATACGTTCATCGCCTATAACCGGAACAACCGGCTGGATGACGGAGCTCCCGGCAGCCTCTTTCGCTATCGCGATTGCCCGCCCGACGTGACTGGCCGCGACTGTGTCTATGTCGATCCCAATCCGATCTCTTCGCTCGATGAGCAGGGGCATAATTATTTCCGCAGCCGCAATGATGTGCGGACGAAATCCTGGGCGATCTTCGGCGAAACCTATTGGAATGTCACCGATGCGGTGAAAGTCACCGCCGGGTTGCGATTCACCCGCGACGACAAGCGCGCGATCCTTTATCCCAGCCAGCTCCTGCTCGGTGGCGGTGGTACCGGCGCCAGCGGCGGCAGCTTCAGTGGCGGATACAAGGCGAACGACCCGCTGAACCAGCGCTGGTCGAAGCCGACCGGGCGATTGGTTATCGACTGGAAACCCGATCTGGCATTTACCGACGACACGTTGATCTATGCTTCGGCCTCGCATGGCTACAAGGGCGGCGGCGCCAATCCGGCGCGTCCTGGCATCAACCGCGAAAACGTCCAGTTTTCGGATATTTCGCCGACCTTCAAACCCGAATATGTCAATGCGTTCGAAATCGGGACCAAGAACAGCTTCGATGGCGGGCGGCTGACGCTCAATGCCACTGGCTTTTATTATGATTATAAGGGGTATCAGGTCTCGCAGATCGTTGACCGCATAGCGCTGAACGAGAATTTCGACGCAACCAGTTGGGGGCTCGAGCTTGAGGCGGCATGGCGCCCGTCGCGGGCGTTTCGCGTCGACGCCAATTTTGGCTATCTGCAGACGAGGATCAAGAAGGGCGCGCAGTCGATCGACGTGATGAACCGCACTCAGGGCAATAGCGACTGGGTATTGCTTCGTCCCTTCCTTCAGGTGCCCTCGAACTGCATTGCGCCGCGCGCCTATGTAGAACGGGTATTGCAAGATCCAAATGGCACCCAGCAAATTGGCAGTGCGCTCTACGCATTGTGCGGCCAGTCCAAAGAGTTCGGGAATTTTGACCCAACCACCCCGCTTGGTGCCATTGCACGACTCTATGGCATCTCTTATGATCCGTTTGCGCCCTATGACCCCGCCAAGGTCGGCGCGATCGTTCCCTTCGATCCGGCGAATCCCAATGCCTGGCGGAGCCAGGTCAGCGGCGCTCCCAATGGTGGGCGCGGTTTCTTTGCTGATCTCGGGGGCAATGAACTGCCCAATTCACCGCGGTTCACCGCCAATATCGGCGGGCAATATACTTTTTTCTTCGGTGATTGGGACCTGACCTTTCGCGGCGATTATTACCGCCAGTCGAAAAGCTATGCCCGCGTTTACAACACCAGCTATGACCGGCTGAAGGCGTGGGACAATGTCAATCTGGCGGTGACGCTGGCGCGGCCCGATTCCGACCTGAGCTTCCAGCTTTATGTCAAAAATCTGTTCGACGACGCACCGATCACCGATTTCTTCACCAACAGCGATGATTCGCTGCTCAGCACCAATGTCTTCACGCTCGATCCGCGGATTATCGGGTTCAGCGCGACGAAGCGGTTCTGATGGCTGCGCGCGCGCATCGCTGCGCCATCGATCGCGCCCGCACTTGCGGAAAGCCGCGATGATCGATTTGGGTGTCCAATTCCTGCTTTCGCCATGCTGGTCAAAACCCAGCATGGCGATTGTCGGAAAATAGCAGGGGAGGTTCAGTTAGAGGAAATAAAACAAATATGATAAATCGCATTGATATAGTAATAATTTCTAGAAAATTAGAGATTTTGAACAAAATAGTTATTAGAAAATTGCGGTTTTCAAGAGTTTTTGAAAATCAACCAATTTGTATTAATAATATTCGATATGGATATATGTAACACTCGAATCGGATAGTAATAACTATTGACAATTATTGTGGATATGGCACTGTATTTGTGTATCAAATTATTGATACATATCGAGTCGAAACAATAATTGGAGAGTTGATATGAAGAATATTGCTGCTCTTTGCGCGACAGTGCTTGCGCTCGCCAGTCCCGGCCTCGCTCAGGCGGACACCTTCGGCCCCAACAATGGAACTTACACGTTCTCGGGTCCGGTCACTGTGCAGAAGAATTTGAGTCCCGCGACATCCTGCAACCTGTCGCTCGGCATCGTCGTTACGGGCGTCGGCACTCCCGGCAATGCTGCCAATGTGACTGCGGCGCCCGTCTTGACTGGCGGCGCGATATGCACGGCGCTCACCTTCTCGAACCTGTCTTACTCGGTGGATGCGGTTGACACGGACGGCCTCGGCAACCCGCCGGAAGAATTGTGGATCTCGACTGTGCGTGTGAATATCCCGCCATTGGGCGGCAATCCCGCCGATGCTTGCCAGGGCACGATGAAGGTCTATTGGCTTCCGGGTTCGCCGCCGCAGATTGAATTTGATACCCCCAAGTCGGACATTCCGGGTGTTTCGGGCCCGCCCCCCTGCAAGATCATTGGAACCCTTACCCAAACTTCGGGGCCGTCTGGCGCCGATCTGGTCATCACGCTCTAATCTTCCTCCCGGAACCGCCATTCGACCCGGGTGGCGGTTCACGACTTGGCGGGCGTATGGTTCGCTGTGCGCCCGCTTTATTTTTTCGGACAGCTGTGAAGCAGTGAGTCCTCATGTGCGGCGGCATGCCTGTTGGATTTGCAGCTGCCGCTGGCGGTCTGCATGGGGGTGATCCTCATGTCTTCGGCGCATTGCAACCTTCAGTGGGTAATATGTTGCTGAATACCGGTGTGGCGAAGCCCTTTAGGTTAGGGAGTTCGCAGCTTATCTGGTCCTAAATATAAATATTATCAATTCCATTGTGGGTATTTGTAGTCGTCACAATGGACAATAGTCATATCTCTTATTTATTGCTTATTTGATAGTATCGTTGTGCATCGGAATTTCTGGTGCAGGAGTTATTTGTCAATATTATGGAGAGTTGATATGAGAAAGATTGTTTCCTTTTGTGCGACAGCGCTTGCGCTCGCGAGTCCGGGCCTGGTTCAGGCGGCGGATACGTTTGGCCCCAATAACGGGACCTATGTGTTCCGGGGCCCGGTCACTGTGCAGAAGAATCTGAGTCCAGCGACTTCATGCACCCTCGAGGTCAGTGTCGTCGTGACGGGCGTCGGCACCCCGGGCAATGCCGCCAATGTGACCGCTGCGCCCGTTTTGTCTGGCGGACCCATATGTTCGGTGATCACCTTCTCGAACTTGTCCTACACCGTGGATGCGCGTGGGGCGGGCGGCAGCGCAGGCACTCCCGGCAGCCCGGCGGAAGAACTGTGGATATCGACCCCGCGTGTGAATATCCCGCCGCTGTTGCTGGGACTCATCCCCGCCGACGCTTGCGAGGGCGTGCTCAGGACCTATTGGATTGGCAATGGTCCGCCGACGCCCCGGGAAATCGAATTTGATTCGCCCTTTTCGGACATTCCCGACGCCAACCCCGACAACCCCGGGGCGACGGAAAACCCTTGCAAGATTATTGGAACCCTTATCCAAGTTTCGGGTCCGGCAAATCTTGACATCACGACCTGACCTTCCTCGCGGAGCCGCCATTCGATCCGGATGGCGGTTCCCGATCTGGCGGGCGCACGGTTCGCTGTGCGCCCGCTTCATTCTTTTGGTGCGGGCACCGCGACGCGCTGGCCCCTTTAATGCGGCGGCATGTCTGTTGGATTTCGCCGCTACCGCTGGCGGTCTGCATGGGGTGATCGCCATGCCTTCGGCGCAATGAATCCTCAGCGCGCAATATGTTGCTGAATATCGATGTACGCAGCCGTTGAGATGGGAACGTTCTTAGCCTATCCGGGCCTCAAGGGAAAAGTAATGCAAATTACTTTCGGGCGTTTTTGATTTTCATATAGAGAAATATTATTATATATTATTTTCTAATATAATAAATTCATCTATTATTTACATTGACGATGAGAGAGATTTATTTACGAAATATCAGGGAGGGTTGATATGAAGAATATTGTTTCTCTTTGTGCGGCGATTCTTGCACTCACCAGTCCGGGCCTCGCTCAGGCGGCGGACCAGTTTGGCCCCGCTAACGGAACCTACACATTCTCGGGACCGGTCACGGTACAGAAGGATGGGCTCCCCGTGGCATGCAACTTGATGTTCAGCATCGATGTGACGGGCGTCGGGACTCCCGGCAATGCCGCCAATGTGAACGCTGCGCCCGTTTTGTCTGGCGGCCCCGCCTGCGCAGCGATTACTTTTGCGAACCTGAGCTACTCCGTGGATGCTGTTGGCGCGGGTGGCCCTGGCAGCGCGGCGGACGAGCTGTGGTTCTCGACGGTGCATGTGGATATGCCGGGCGCCCGCGCCTGCCGGGGCGTGCTCCAGGTCTATTGGAACGGCAATGGCCCTCCCAATCCGCGGGAAATTGAATTTGATACTCCCAAGTCGGACATTCCAGGTTTTGGGAGCTTGACCCCCTGCAAGATTGTTGGAACCCTTACCCAGATTTCAGGGCCGTCGGGTGCAAATCTCGACATCACGATCTGACCTTCCTCGCGGAACCGTTGTTCGATCCGGATGGCGGTTCCCGATCCGGCGGGCGCAGGGGGTCGCCGTGCGCCCGTTTCATTCTCAAATCGGGGCGATCGGTAGAGGCGAGGGAGGGTGGATTTCGCCGCTACCGCCAACGGCCTGTGTGCAGTCGATCCCAGTGCCTTCGACGCATTGCAATTCTCGGCGCGTAACATTTTGCTGAACATCGGTGTGACCCGGCCCTTGGGAGCGTTTTTAGCTTCTCCGGCCCTCAGGCGAAAAAGTAATAGTATATCTACTACAGGAATTTCGTTTTTTGGAAAACTCAACAGCTGCATATCCTGTTTGTCGTGTATGTGACAGGGAAATTTATTATAGAAATTTATGATGTGGCGATTATTTGAAAAATATTGTGGAGATTTGATATGAAGAATATTGTTTCTCTTTGCACGGCGGTGCTTGCACTCGCCAGTCCGGGCCTGGCTCAGGCGGCGGACCAGTTTGGCCCGGCTGACGGAACCTACACATTCTCGGGGCCGGTCACGGTACAGAAGAATTTGCTCCCCCCGATCCCATGCAACTTGTCGCTCAGCATCGATGTGACGGGCGCCGGTACTCTCGCCAATGTGACCGCCGGGCCCGTCTTGACTGGGGGACCCGTCTGCGCGGCACTCACTTTTTCGAACCTGGGCTACTCTGTGGATGCTGTTGGCGCGGGTGGCCCTGGCAGTGCGGCGGATGAGCTGTGGTTCTCGACGGTACAACTGAATATTCCCCGGCTGGGCGGCAATCCCCCCGACGCCTGTCTCGGCGTGCTCAAGGCCTATTGGCTTGGTAATGGCCCGCCCCCGCCGCGGAAAATCGAATTTGTTTCGCCCTTTTCGGACATTCCAGGTTTTATTACCCCGCCTCCCTGCAAGATTGTTGGAACCCTTACCCAGATTTCAGGGCCGTTGGGTGCAAACCTCGACATCACGATCTGACCTTCGTCGCGGAACCGCCATCCCATCCGGATGGCGGTTTTCCTGATCTGGAGGGCGTATGGATCACCGTGCGCCTGCTTCATTCTCGAATTGCGGCCATCGATGGAGTCGAGGGAAGGCGGATTGCGCGACGGGCAAAGCAGCCTGCAGATCGGCAGCCCTGATTTTTCCATTTGAATTGAACGTTAGATAGCAATAGCTATCAAACAGGATTTGGGTGGGCCGTTTCGGGATCTGGTCAATTTTGCTTGCGCCGCGCCGATCGAAATCCGGACGGGGTCGCTTTTCGGGGGTGCGGACAACTGCAAAACAACGGCTCCCTCTGATGAAACTGGCCCGCCTCGCCATATTGTCTTCGGTCGCGCTTCCCGCGGGGTTCTGCCCGGTTGCGGCCGTTGCTGCGGATGAAGCGCAAGCTAGCGCAGCGGTGCTTCCACAACAGGCAACTCCGGCCGGCGATCCGTCGCCCGATGCTGAAATTGTTGTCACCGCCGGTCGTCGGGGCGAAGCCAAGGTGGCGGCGGAAACCGAGTTCAGCGAAGAGGAAATCGCCAGCCACGGCTCCGACAGTATCCAGGAATTGCTGAACCGGCTGGCTCCCCTCATCAACGCGGGCGGAGATGCACCGGTCATCCTGATCAACGGCAAGCCGGTGGGATTCGACCGCTCGATCCTTTCCTATCCTACCGAGGCGTTGGAGCGGCTGGCGGTGCTGAAGCCGGAGGCGGCGACGCTCTATGGCGAAAACGCGGGCAAGCGCGTCGTAAACCTCGTGCTCAAAAAGAATTTTTCGATGCTGAATGTCGATGCGGGCGCAAATTTTGCGACCGCCGGCGGCCAGTATGGCGGCAATTTGTCGGCGGGACGCACCGCGATCAGCGGGGATACGCGCTGGAACGCGCAGGCACGCATCGGTCGTGACACCGCGCTTCGCAAGGATGCGCGAAACATTCCCGAACCAGCCGGGCGCTTTGACAGTATCGGCTTTATCTCGGCTATAGGCGGAGGGGAAATCGACCCGGCATTGAGTGGGGCCGCCGGGAAGCTGGTGACAGTTGCGGCAATACCGGCGGGCGCGATGTCCGGTAGTCCGGCGCTGGCGGATTTCGCCGCAACCGCGGGCGAGCTCCATGGGGTCGATCCCCATGCTTATGAGACATTTCAGTCGTCCAGACGCAACATGTCGCTAAACATTGGTGTAACGCGGCCCTTGGGGACATTTTCGGCTTCGCTGAATCTCAACGCGAGCCAGAATAGTGGTGCGGGGTTACGGGGCCTGCCTATGGCATCGGTCGTCATCCCGGCGGGGAGCTTTTGGTCGCCCTTTGCCGGTGATGTCATGCTGACCCGCCCTTTCGCGGGCAAACGGCCGCTACGCACCGAAAATGATTCCGGAACATTTGGCGGATCATTGTCCTTGAACGGCACGATCGGCACCTGGCAGACTAGCTTCGGCGTCAATTATTCGCGAAACCGGGGCAGTAATCTGCTTGAAATCGGCATCGATGTCGATCGCGTCCAGCAAATGATCAATAGCGGCGACCCGGCCTTCAACCCCTATGACATTTGGGACGACAGCCTGTTGCGGGCCAGCCGGAGCCGCAATAGCAGCGAAAGCCTGAGTGGCCGGGTGCAGGTTCAGAAGAACATAGTGGACCTGCCGGCCGGGCCGATCAGTTCGAGTTTCTCGATCAATGCGAGCCGCAATCGCAGCGAAAGCCGGCGGAGCGACAATCGTGGTGGCCCGGCTGAGGTGAGCAAGTCGAGCCAGGGACAAATCAACGGGCAATTATCGCTCAGCATACCGATATCGCGCAAAGGAGATCTCGCGATTGGGCCTTTGGGGGATCTTTCCGTCGATCTGTCGATGAGCGCACAGACGGTACCGAAGAGCCCGTTGCAAAAACTGTTCAACAGCGGCGTGAACTGGTCGCCCCTCTCGATGGTGCAGTTTCGGGCATCGCTTGACTATTCCGAAATCTCGCCCTCGTTCGAACTGCTCAATGGTCCGACTGTCACGACGGTAAACCGGGTTTTCGATTATGCGCGGGGAGAAGTCGCCGAGCCTGTCTGGCTTACCGGAGGAAATCCCGCTCTGGGGCGAGGCAGCCAGCAGGGGATGTCGTTCGACGCGACGGTACGGCCGTTCGATAATCAGGTGTTGTCGCTCAACATCGGCTATCGGCAAACGGTTTCAAAAGGCGTCGTATCGTCTCTCCCCGAGTTGACGCCCGTTATTGAGGCGGCTTTTCCCGAAAGGGTGACGCGCGACGCCGAGGGGCGCTTGGTCGCGGTCGATGCCCGCCCGATCAACCTTGCACGTGATACCGACACGGGCCTGAGTTCCGGCATTGCGTTCCGGTTTCCGGACGGGGCGGGCGGAGGCAAGGCGGCGTCCGGAAACCCGCTGCAATTCTCGGTTTCGCTCAATCACAGCATGCGGTTGAAAAGCGAATTGCAGACCCGCGCCGGGGTTCCTGTCATCGACCGGCTGATCGACAGCGGCCAGTCCCGTCACACGCTTGCGATGCAGATCACCGTCGGAAAGCGGGGTATCGGTACCAGTTTGAATGGAAGCTGGAGCAGCCCGTCCAGCGTGTCCAACGCCGATCGGACCTTCCGTTTCAAGCCGCCGATGCTTTTCAATGCCTCGATGTTTTTTGAGCCCGAGCGTATATTCGGTCAGGCCAAAAAGGGCGCGCTGATCAGCGATCTCAAATTTTCGTTCGACGTCCAGAATCTCTTCAACGGCTATCGGCGGGTTACGCTGGACGACGGCAGCGTTCCGGCGGGCTACAGCCGCGACGAGATCGATCCACTTGGTCGCGTCGTGCGGATGACGGTGCGCAAACGATTTTAGGTTGGCGCCCGGAAGCGATAGCTGGCGCCGATCACCATGCCCGACAGGCTGGCGTCGAACAGGAATCGTCGCGCCCGCGATAGTCGACCGCAAGGTGACGATAGCCGAGGCCAAGGCGCCAATGGTCGCTCATCCGATAGGCGCAGGGAAGGGTTCGAGCATCCCGAACCAGGCGACCAGCGCGAGGACCGCGGCGCCGGCGGCGGCCTCGATCAACAGGCTTCGGCGTATCGCGCGAACCGCTTGATCGGGGGCGGATATCGCAAGCGCGTGTTTCAGCGCGGGGGTAAGGCGCCAGCGATTGGCGGCGGCAAGTGCCAGCATCAGCCCGAACAGCGCGAGCTTCACGAGCAGAAGCTGGCCATAGGGCGCCGCGAGCGACGCTCCGGCATTTTGGGCGCCGACAATGATCTGGCCGTTGATGAGGCCCGTCGCGGCAATGATGAGGACGCAGATTGTTCCGACCCGTGAGAACTGGTCGAGGCTTCGTGCCGCAAGGTCCAGGCGCGCGGGCGTTGCGCGCGCGAGCAAGATCAAAAAGG
This sequence comes from Sphingopyxis sp. GW821-FHT12C06, assembly GCF_058807415.1. Classification (NCBI taxonomy): domain Bacteria; kingdom Pseudomonadati; phylum Pseudomonadota; class Alphaproteobacteria; order Sphingomonadales; family Sphingopyxidaceae; genus Sphingopyxis; species Sphingopyxis sp. GW821-FHT12C06. The sequence continues at coordinate 18,181 of NZ_JBXAQR010000002.1, forward strand.
CGGCAATGGCGCCGAGCCATACTGCCGCGGCGATCATGTGGAGGGCGTCGCTGGTGCGATGGATCGTGCCGGTCATGCCCTCGCTGGCCCCGGCGTGGCCCGACCAGGCGAGGCTTGTCAGCGCGACCGTTCCGGCTGCAGCGATCAAGCCTGCCGCCACCAGCGGACGTTTCGCGGCGAAGAGGGCGGCGGCGAACGCCAGCAGCAGCGCCGACGTTCGCCAGAGCCATGCTTTGCCGACTTCGCTGCCAAGGGCGAGTTCCCGGAGCATCCGGTGATCAACGGTCCCGAGATCGACGCCGTACATGTTGGCGGTGAGGACCGTCATGCCCGCAGTCGAGATCAGCAATCCAAGCGCGCAAAGCCACCGCTCCGCCCGCCAGAAACCCGCGGTCACCTCGGCCGAGCGCCGTTCGTCGGCTGTCGGTGCGTAGAGAAGGAAGCCCGCCAACCCCGCGACGAGCATCAGGTCGGCGAAAAGCGCGAACCTGATACCGGCGAGGAGGAGGTCGGGCATCGTCTTACTTCACGGTGAAGCTGAACTCGCTTCCCATGCGGTGCGTGTCGGCGCCGGCGGCCGACCATTTGACCTTGTAGGTGCCCGGAACGAGCGCGCGTTTGAGTAGCAGCGTCATCGACTTGCCGTCTTTCCCCATCTGTGCCGTCGCCGGCATTTTCATCGGGGCATGGTTGGCCATGCCGGGCATGCCGGTCATCACCAGTTCGGCCTTGACCGTCGAGGCGACCAGTTTCTCGTTGAAGGTCAGTTTGACCGAGGTCACTTTCGACACGGTCGCATTTGCGGTGGGGCTCGACGCGACGAGCTTCGCATGCGCGTGCGCCGCGGTCGGCATCAGCAGCAAGGCGAAAGCAGCCGCAGCAGAGGGGAGAAAAGACTTGAACATAATATCTCCAAATATTTGTCTGTCCTGCTAATACGCATATTGTTCCTGCCGCCCTCATTTTTCATTCTTTGAGGGGGGCGGCGTGCGGGTGCGTATGAGCATATGAAGAAATTGCGGGAAAGCCGGATGGACGAACAGCTTCAAATCTTGAAAGCGGTAGACCTGCCCGACGGGCTGGAGGCGCTGGACGAGCGGATTTTGCACGCGCTGGCAGGCCGCCAGCGTGAGGCGTTCGCGACGCGGCGGCTGATGGCGCTTGCGGCCTTTGTCTCGCTCGGCGGCGGAATTGTTGCTGGAAGCGCGGTATCGGCGCCCGCTGTCGCTGCGAGCCCGATCTCTCCCTTGGGTCCGGTGAACGCGCTGGCGCCGTCGACCTTGCTGGATACGCACTGACGATGCCGTCGCGCCGTTTGTTGCTCGTCGGCCTCGTTGCATTTGTTGCTGCGCTGGCCGGCGTTTTCGTTGGCCGGCAGGTTTTCGACGCGCCCCGGGCGAGCGAAACCGAACTGCACGCGCTGCTTCACAGCCAGCTGGAGCTGACGGCCGATCAGCACACGAAGATCGAGCAAATCGAAACCCGGTTCGCCGTGCGGCGCAAGGCGCGCGAGCAGGAGATGCGCGCCGCCAATGTCCGGCTTGCGCAGGCGATCGAGGCCGAGCATGGCTATGGCCCGCAGGTTACCGAAGCGATCGATCACACGCATGAGGTGATGGGGACGCTGCAGAAGGAAACGCTGGAGCATTTGTTTGCGATGCGCGGGATTCTCAATCCCGAACAGGCGGAGATGTTCGACAAAAGCGTGGTCAAGGCGCTGACCGCCGATGCGCGGTGACCCCCAATCTATCGCAGTGTAGCGACCGCGAACTGGCGGCGCTGGCGAAAGCCGGCCGGCAGGATGCGTACCGGGAATTTCTGGCGCGCTACAAGGCACCGACCTTTCGGCTGATCTATCGCAATATCGGCGATACCGACGAGGCGATGGATTTGACGCAGGAAGCGTTCGTCGCGGGCTTTGCCGCGCTCGGCCGCTATGACGCCGACCGTCCGTTTCGGGTCTGGATCGCCCGCATCGCGCTCAACAAGTGCCGCGACTGGGCGCGCCGCCGCAAAGTGCGCTCCTTTTTCTCGCGCGCGCTGCCGCTCGAAAGCGCGCATGATGTGGCAAGCGATGTTCCTGCGCCCGACGCCGAGGTTGCCGGCCGCGCCGAAATGGCGCGGGTCCATGCGGCGATGGCCAAGCTGCCGGCCAAGCTGCGCGAAGTGCTGGTGCTGCGCGGGCTGGAGGAGCTCAGCCAGGTCGAGGCTGCGGACCTGTTGCAGGTGAGCGAAAAGACGATCGAGACACGGCTCTATCGCGCGCGCGGGCGGCTCAAGGCGTTACTTTCCGACGACACCCCGGACTAGCCGCTACGGCGGATTTTGCCCTCAGGGTGAGGGGCGCTCCGGTCGGCCGCGTATGGCAATAGGAACAAGAAGGAACAGTAGAACCAATATGCGTATGAACAGGCGTCATTTTGTCGGTGGAGCTTTGGGTGGAGGGACCGTGGCCGGACTGGCCGCATGGTTCCCGGCGTGGGCACAGCCCGTCTCGCCGGGGATCGTCGCGCCGCTTCCGGTGGTTTCGGGCAATGACATCACCCTGCGCATCGCGCGCCAGACGATGCGCGTCGACGGCAAGGTCAGCCGTGCGATCGGCATCAACGGCACCGTCCCGGCCCCGCTCGTTCGCCTGAAGGAAGGGCAGACGGCAAAGCTCACCGTCGTCAACGACCTCGACGAGGACAGCTCGATCCACTGGCATGGCCTGATCCTGCCGTTTCAGATGGATGGTGTTCCGGGCGTCAGTTTTCCCGGCATCAAACCACGATCGACCTTCGTCTATGAATTTCCGGTCGTCCAGTCGGGCACCTATTGGTATCACAGCCATTCGGGACTTCAGGAACAGATCGGCCATTATGGCCCGATCGTCATCGACCCTGCGGGCGCCGATCCCGTCGCGCACGACCGCGAGCATGTCATCGTGCTGTCGGACCACAGCCGGATCTCGCCCGAGGAAATTTTCCGCAAGCTGAAGGTCAATCCCGGCCATTTCAACATGCAGCGCCAGACGCTCGGCGGGTTGCTCGCGGGCAAGGACCAGCCGCTCAAGGATCGCGTCGAATGGGGCGCGATGCGGATGGACCCGACCGACGTCGCCGATGTCAACGGATCGACCTATACTTTCCTCGTCAACGGCTATGGCCCGCGCGACAATTGGACCGCGCTGTTCACCCCGGGCGAGCGCGTCCGGCTGCGCATCATCAACGCGTCGGCGATGTCGATCTTCAATGTCCGTATTCCCGGGCTGCGGCTGACCGTGGTGCAGTCCGACGGCTTGAACGTCGTGCCGGTCGAAATCGACGAGTTCCAGATCGGCGTTGCCGAAACCTATGACGTCATCGTCACCCCGACCGACGACCGCGCTTACACCTTTGTTGCCGAGGTCAACGACCGCTCGGGCATGGCGCGCGCGACACTGGCGCCACGCGCCGGGATGGCGGCCGAGGTTCCGGCGCTGCGCAAGCGGCCGCTCGCGACGATGACCGACATGGGCATGGGCGCGATGGCTGGCGGCGCCGCGGGCGATGCCGCCTGCGCCCCCGAACATGCCGCGATGGGGCATTGCACTCCCGCTGCCGCTGCGGGCGATCATGCCGCGGCGGGGCATGGAGCGGCTGCTGGCGGCGCGATGAGCCACAGCATGCGCGACTTCAGCGTCGCGCCGCAGGTCAAGCGCGATCCCAGCGTCCAGTCGATTTCGCCGATGCCGATCGACCGGATGGGCGAGCCGGGGCAGGGGCTGGAGGATGTCGGGCACAAGGTGCTGACCTATCACGACCTCAAGTCGCTCGATCGCAACCCCGATGTCCGCGCGCCCGAGCGCTCGCTCGACATCCATCTGACCGGCAATATGGAACGTTTCATGTGGTCGTTCGACGGCGTGAAAATGTCCGATCATCACGAGCCGATCCCGTTCCTCGAGGGCGAGCGGGTGCGGGTCAATCTGATCAATGATTCGATGATGGTCCACCCCATCCACCTGCACGGCCATTTCTTTGAACTGGTGACGGGCAAGGGCGACCATTCGCCGCGCAAGCACACGGTGATCGTCCAGCCGGGCGGCATCGCGACCTTTGACTTCACCGCCGACGCGCTCGGCGACTGGGCGTTCCACTGCCATCTTCTCTATCATATGCACGCGGGGATGATGCGCGTTGTCAGCGTCCGTCCGCGCGGAGACGCCGCATGAGCCGCGCGTGGACCCTGCTCGCCGGCCTGTCGGCGATCGCTTTCGCAGCTCCCGCCGCCGCGCAGTCGGCGCATGACGGCCATGCGCCCGCGAAGCCCGTCGCCGATCCCGATTGCCCGCCCGAGCATGCCGCGATGGGGCATTGCACCCCCAAGACGGCTAGCGCCGGTACAGCGCATCCCGGGCCCCAGGCGGCTCCGACCGACGGCGATAGCGGCTGCACCCCCGAACATGCGGCGATGGGGCATTGCACGCTCAACGACGATGCTGCGCCCGCAGCGCATGGCGAGCCTGCACCCGCGCCGGTCGCAAGCGATCCCGACTGCGCGCCCGAGCACGCCGCCATGGGGCATTGTACCCCCAAGGCAGCGGCTCCGGCGCCCGGCGCGGTTGGCACCGATCTGCCTGCGGGCGATGCGCCCGCACCGGCACCGCCGGGCGACTGGTACGCCGATCGCATCTATCCCAAGGCCGAAATGGATCATGCGCGCCACGCGATGATGGTCGAAAGCGGCGGCCTGTTGGTCGGCTACACCAGCTTCGACCTCGAATATCAGTCGCGCAAGGGGCATGACGGTTACAGCTGGAATGGCGAGGTCTGGTACGGCGGGGACATCAACCGGCTGACGATCAAGAGCGAGGGCGAGGGCGCCTTTGGCGAAGGGCTGGAGGGCACCGAAACGCAATTGCTCTACAGCCGCGCGATCGGTCCCTATTTCAACGCGCAGGCCGGTGTTCGCCAGGACTTTGGCCCCGGCGCCGACCGCACCTATGCGACGATCGGTTTCGAAGGGCTGGCACCCTATTGGTTCGAGGTCGAGGGTGCCTTGTTCCTGTCGGACAAGGGCGACCTGCTTGGTCGGTTCGAGGCCGAATATGACCAGCGCATCACCCAGAAATGGGTGCTGCAGCCCGCGGCCGAAGTGAATTTCGCGCTGCAGGATGTTCCCGAAAGCGCGATCGGATCGGGCGTGTCGGATGTCGCGCTCGGGCTGCGTCTGCGGTACGAGATCGTCAAGGAATTCGCGCCCTATATTGGCGTCGAATGGAGCCGCAAGCTCGGCGATACCGCGCGCTTTGCCCGGGCTGCAGGCGAAAAGGTTGAAAGCACAAGTCTGGTGATCGGCGTCAGGACCTGGTTTTGACGGCCGCGCGATATAGCCGGCGCAGCCTGCTCGGCCTGATCGCCGCGGCGGGCGGGGTTGCGCTGGCGGGTTGCAACTCCGCGCCCGCGGCGCCGGCTGCCGGCAAGGCGGCGGACGCGCTGCCCGCGGCGAAAAAGATGCTCGTTTATCGCGATCCCGAATGCGGTTGCTGCACCGCGTGGGCCGAGATCGCGCAAAAGGCCGGCTATGAGGTGACGGTCGAAAGCCGTCCCGACATGCCCGCGATCAAGGTCCGCCATGGCGTGCCCGCCGAACTGGCGTCGTGCCACACCGTGATCGTCGCGGGCTATGTGATCGAGGGGCATGTGCCGATCCGGCATATCGACAAGCTGCTGCGCGACAAGCCGCGCGATATCGTCGGGCTCGCCGTTCCCGGCATGCCGCGCGGGTCGCCGGGGATGGAAATGCCCGATGGCAGCGTTGATGCGTTCGACGTGATGGCGTTTGATGCCACGGGGGCGGCAGTCGTTTATACGGCTTAGGCGCCGATGGATATTTCGGCGACGATGACGGGGTGATCGAACGCGAGTCCGGTCACCTCTTTCGTCGTGAGCAGCAGGGCATCTTCGGCGGCCAGATCGATCGACTGGCCGTTCAGCCTGATCGTTGTGACTGTTTCCGCCAGCAAGAATAGCTGATCGGCGTCGCTCGGTCGCACGGCCGCCCAGCGCTCAAGTATGATGCGTGCCTCTCCGCGCCGCGCCATCAGGTTGAGGACGGTGCATGCGCCGCCGCAGGGGCTGGCGGAAACCGCTTCCTCGCCTGCGAAAGCCTGCGCGGGGTCGCCCGCTTCGAGAGCGCGTTCGTCGTCCCCGATTGCGAGCATAAGCTTGCCGTCCAGCAGCATCAGCGCGCGATCGACGCCGGGCCACGGCGAAAAGGGGCCGGCGGCGGCGATCGTCGCGATGCTGGCGCGCCACAGGAAATTCTCGTCGCCCGCGCCTTCGGGGGACAGGGCGACGTCATGTGTGACGCCGCCGCCGTTCCGCCATGCGCGGGCGATGCGCTCGTTCGCCGGCAGGTGCCGGACGATATTCACCCCGTTATGCCGGGGAGGTCGAGGCCTTTCTCGCGCGCGCAATCGAGCGCGATATCATAGCCCGCGTCGGCGTGGCGCATCACCCCGGTTGCGGGGTCGTTCCACAACACGCGTTCGAGCCGCGCCGCCGCTTCGGGGGTGCCGTCGGCGACGATCACCATGCCGCTATGCTGCGAGAAGCCCATGCCGACGCCGCCGCCGTGGTGGAGCGACACCCAGGTCGCGCCGCTGGCGGTGTTGAGGAGGGCGTTGAGCAGCGGCCAGTCCGAAACTGCATCGCTGCCGTCGCGCATCGCCTCGGTCTCGCGGTTCGGCGAAGCGACCGAGCCTGAATCGAGATGATCGCGGCCGATCACGACCGGGGCCTTGAGCTCGCCGTTCGCGACCATCTCGTTGAAGGCGAGGCCAAGCCGGTGGCGATCGCCGAGCCCGACCCAGCAGATACGCGCAGGCAGCCCCTGAAACTGGATTTTCTCGCGCGCCATGTCGAGCCAGCGGTGGAGATGTTCGTTGTCGGGGAGCAGTTCCTTCACCTTGGCGTCGGTCTTGTAGATATCCTCGGGATCGCCCGACAGCGCGGCCCAGCGGAACGGACCGACGCCGCGGCAGAACAGCGGGCGGATATAGGCGGGGACGAAGCCGGGGAAGTCGAAGGCATTTTCGACGCCCTCATCCTTCGCGACCTGACGGATATTATTGCCATAGTCGGTGGTCGGAACCCCGGCGGCCTGGAAGTCGAGCATCGCGCGGACGTGGACGGCCATCGATGCCTTGGCGGCTTTGGCGACCGCGGCGGGATCGCTTTCGCGCTTGTCGATCCATTCGGCGACGGTCCAGCCTGCCGGCAGATAGCCGTTCACCGGGTCATGCGCGCTCGTCTGGTCGGTGAGCAGGTCGGGGCGGATGCCGCGGCGGTAGAGTTCGGGCAGGATTTCGGCGGCGTTGCCGAGCAGACCGACCGAAATCGGCTTTTTGTCGGCGCAGCTCTTTTCGATGAGTGCCATCGCTTCCTCGATCGTCGAGGCGGCGGCGTCGAGATAGCCGGTGCGCAGGCGCATTTCGATGCGGCTCGGCTGACACTCGATCGCGAGGCACGACGCGCCCGCCATCACCGCCGCGAGCGGCTGCGCGCCGCCCATGCCGCCGAGACCGGCGGTGAGCAGCCATTTGCCGGCAAGGCTGCCGCCATGATGCTGGCGGCCCATCTCGACGAAGGTTTCGTAGGTGCCCTGAACGATGCCCTGCGTACCGATATAGATCCACGATCCGGCGGTCATCTGGCCGTACATGGCGAGGCCGCGCTTATCGAGTTCGTTAAAATGGTCCCAATTCGCCCAGTGCGGGACGAGGTTGGAGTTGGCGATCAGCACGCGCGGGGCATTCTCGTGGGTGCGGAACACGCCGACGGGCTTGCCCGACTGGACGAGCAGCGTCTCGTCGCCTTCGAGCCGCCGCAGCGTGTCGACGATCTTGTCATAGCTTTCCCAGTCGCGCGCGGCGCGGCCGATGCCGCCATAGACGACCAGTTCCTCGGGGCGTTCGGCGACGTCGGGGTGGAGGTTGTTCATCAGCATCCGCAGCGGGGCTTCGGTCAGCCAGCTTTTGGCCGACAGTTCGGTTCCGGTAGCGGCCTTGATGATGCGGCTGTTGTCGAGGCGGGTCATGTTGGTCCTTCCTGGTGGATCAGGCGGCGGCAAAGGCGAGGCACGCCTGCAGCACGTCTTTCAGAATCGGGGTCAGATTGTTGGCGCGCGCCGGAGCGAGCAGCGCGGGCCAGTTGGTTTCGTTCACGTCGGCGGGCTCATCGAGATAGCCGCGCATCGCGAGTTCCATCTGGATCGCGTGGATGCCATTCTCCGGGCGGCCGTAATGGCGCGTGGTCCAGCCGCCCTTGAAACGACCGTCGAGAACATGGCTGTTCCCGCTGGCCGCGCAGATGGCTTCGATCGCCGATGCCAGCGCCGGATCGCAGGTCTGCCCGCCATTGGTCCCGATATTGAACTGTGGCAGTTCGCCGTCGAACAGGCGCGGGACATGGCTGCGGATCGAATGCGCGTCATAGACGACGACGCGCGGGTGGATCGACCGCAGCCGCGCGATCTCGGCTTCGAGCGCGGCATGATAGGGGGTGAACCACAGCGACCGGCGCCGCGCGATCTCGCCCTCGTCGGGACCGGCGTCGCGATAGAGCGGTTCGCCGTCGAAGGTCGTCGTCGGGCAAAGCTCGGTCGTCGCCTGTCCGGGGTAGAGCGAAGCCCCCGACGGGTCGCGGTTGACGTCGATCACGCTGCGCGAAATATCGGTGCGGACCGTCGTCGCGCCAAGCCCGGCCGCGAAACCATAAAGCCGGTCGACCCACCAGTCGGCGTCGCGGCGCGCGATCCATTCGCAGCGGAACGCGTCGCCGGTGTCGGCAAGGTCGGTCCCCGTGTGCGGGAACGCCACCACCAGCGGCGCTTCGCCGCGCTTTATGTCGAGCCAGCCGGTCATGCGACGCCGGGGAGCAGGTCGCCTGCCGTCGCCGCCAGCGCACCCGACCGGACGAGCGCGTTCGCTGCCTCGATATCGGGGTGGAAATGCCGGTCGTCGGCGAGCGTCGGGACGGCGTCGCGGAGCAGGCGATGCGCGCGTTCGAGCGTCGGGCTCGATTGCAGCGGCGCGTGGAAATCGACACCCTGCGCCGCGGCGAGCCACTCGATCGCGATCACGGCGAGGGCGTTGGCTGCCATGGCGTGCAGACGGCGTGCGCCGTGTGCCGCCATAGACACATGATCCTCTTGGTTCGCCGAGGTCGGGATTGAATCGACGCTCGCCGGATAGGCGCACTGCTTGTTCTCGCTGACCAGCGCGGCGGCGGTGACCTGCGGGATCATGAAGCCCGAATTGAGCCCGGGCTTGGGCGTCAGGAAAGCGGGCAGGCCCGACAGCGCGGGGTCGACGAGCATCGCGATGCGGCGTTCGGAAATCGACCCGATCTCGCAGATCGCGAGCGCGATCATGTCGGCGGCGAAAGCGACGGGCTCGGCGTGGAAATTGCCGCCCGACAGCGCTTCGTCGGTGTCGGGGAAGATCAGCGGGTTGTCCGAAACGCAATTCGCTTCGATCTCCAGCGTCGTTGCGGCCTGGCGCAGCACGTCGAGCGCGGCGCCCATCACCTGCGGCTGGCAGCGCAGGCAATAAGGATCCTGCACGCGGGTGTCGTTTTCAAGGTGGCTCGCACGGATCGGCGACCCTTCCATCATCGAACGCAGCGCGCCGGCGACCTCGATCTGGCCGCGATGGCGGCGCAGCGTATGGATGCGCGGATCGAAGGGCGTGTCGGAACCCTTGGCTGCCTCGGTCGACAGCGCGCCGGTGACGAGCGCCGACTGGAACAGCAGTTCGGCTTCGAAGAGCCCGGCAAGCGCGTTGGCGGTCGAAAACTGGGTTCCGTTGAGCAGCGCGAGGCCTTCCTTCGCCGCCAGTTCGATCGGAACGAGGCCAGCGCGCGCGAGCGCATCGGCGGCGGGCAGGCGTTCATCGCCGACGAAAATCTCGCCCATGCCGATCATCGTCACCGCCATGTGCGACAGCGGGGCGAGGTCGCCGCTGGCGCCGACCGAACCCTGTGCCGGGATCACCGGGGTCAGGCCGTGGACGAGCATCGCTTCGAGCAGCGCGACGGTTTCGGGGCGGACGCCCGAGGCGCCCTGCGCGAGGCTGGCGAGCTTCAGCGCCATCATCAGGCGGATGACCGGCACCGGCGACGGATCGCCAATTCCAGCCGCATGGCTGAGTACGATATTGCGCTGGAGTGTCGCGAGGTCGGCGTCGTCGATGCGGACGCTGGCGAGCTTTCCGAAACCGGTGTTGATGCCATAGACCGGCTCGCCGCGCGCGAGGATGCGGCCGACCGCAGCGGCGCTTTCGGCGATACGCGGCGCCGATGCCGGATCAAGCCGGGGGATCGCACCGCGATAGATGGCGCGCCAGTCGGCAAGCGATGCGGTGCCGGGGGTAAGCATGATATCGGTCATCGACCACTCCAGATACGGGCATGGAGCGGGTTAAACCCCATGCGATAGACAAGTTCGGCGGGACGTTCGATGTCCCAGATGGCGAGGTCGCAGCGCTTGCCGGACTCGAGCGTTCCGACGCGATCGGACAGGCCGAGCGCCCGCGCAGCGTTGCGGGTAACCCCGGCGAGGCATTCGGCGACGGTCAGGTGGAACAGCGTTGCCCCCATGTTCATCGCGAGCAGCAGCGAGGTGAGCGGCGAAGTCCCGGGGTTGCAGTCGGTCGCGATCGCGATCGGCACGCCGGCAAGGCGGAGTGCGTCGATCGGCGGCAAATGCGTCTCGCGCATGAAATAATAGGCGCCGGGGAGCAAAGTCGCGACGGTACCCGACGCGGCCATCGCGGCGATCCCGGCGTTGTCGAGATATTCGAGATGATCGGCCGACAGCGCGCCATGACGCGCCGCGAGTGCCGCGCCATGCTGGTTCGAAAGCTGTTCGGCGTGGAGCTTGACCGGCAGGTTCGCGCGCTTCGCCGCCTCGAAGACGCGTTCGGTCTGCGCGGGCGTGAAGCCGATACCCTCGCAAAAGGCATCGACCGCATCGGCGAGGCCGAGGCGTGCGACTTCGGGCAACATGTCGCCCGCCAACATCGCGATATAGGCGTCGGCGTCGCCGGCATATTCGGGCGGCAGCGCGTGGGCGCCGAGGAAGGTGGTGGCGATCCGGACCGACCGTTCGGTCCCGAGACGCCGCGCGGCGCGCAGCATCCGGATTTCGCTGGCCGTGTCGAGGCCATAGCCCGACTTGACCTCGACCGTCGTGACACCCTCGGCAATTAGCGCGTCGAGGCGGGGCAGGGCGGTCGCGACCAGTTGGTCTTCGCTGGCCTCGCGCGTCGCGCGCATCGTTGAGACGATGCCGCCGCCAGCGCGGGAAATCTCTTCATAGGAGGCGCCGTCGAGACGCATTTCAAACTCGCGCGCGCGGTCGCCGGCGTGGATCAGGTGGGTGTGGCAATCGATCAGCCCGGGGGTGATCCAGCGTCCGTCGCAGGCGATGGTTTCGGCGGCGTCGAACGCGGGGGCATCGGTGGCAGGGCCAGCATAGAGGATGATGCCGTCAGCCGCAGCCACCAGCCCATCTTCGACCACGCCGAGGTCGTTCCCGACCATCGTGGCGAGCCTTGCATCTTTCCACAGCGTGTCGCAGCGCATGCCCATCGACCCTCATCATTTTGCGATGACCAAAGATTGCACCAATCGCCCATTAATGTATAGACATAATTTCAGATCGGGAGGAAATTTATGGCATCGGCGCAGAAAACGGGCGATCGGAACCTCTTCTTCGACCGGCTTTTGCTGAGCGACGGATGGGCGCGAAATGTCCGGCTGACGATATCTTCGGGCGTGATCGCTGCTATCGAAGCCGACAGGGCGGCGCAGTCCGGCGACGATCGGCACGGCTGCGGTCTCCCCGGCATGCCCAACCTCCACAGCCACGCCTTCCAGCGCGGCATGGCGGGCCTCGCCGAACGACGCGGGCCGTCGGGCGACAGTTTCTGGACCTGGCGCGAGGTCATGTACCGTTTCCTCGACCGCATGACCCCCGACGATGTGCGCGCGATCGCATCGCTCGCCTATCTCGAGATGCTGGAGGGCGGCTTCACCCGCGTCGGCGAGTTTCACTATCTGCACCATGATCGCGGCGGGCAGGCTTATGCCGACCCCGCCGAAATGAGCCGCGCGATCGTCGATGCGGCCGCCGCGAGCGGCATCGGTCTGACGCTGTTGCCCGTCCTCTATTCCTATGCGGGGTTCGGTGCGCAGCCGCCGCAGCCCGCACAAATGCGTTTCATCATGGATATCGAGCGCTATGCGCGGCTGATCAATGCCGCCGGCGCGGCGAGCCGGGACTTGCCCGACGCCGTCGTCGGGATCGCGCCGCACAGCCTGCGCGCCGTATCGCCCGGACAGCTGGACGCGCTCGCGGGCATCGGCGCGGGACGCCCGGTCCATATCCATATCGCCGAGCAGGTGAAGGAGGTCGACGATTGCGTCGCGTGGAGCGGACAGCGCCCGATCGAATGGCTGCTGAATCATGCTGCGATCGATGATCGCTGGTGCATGGTCCATGCGACGCATATGACGCCTGCGGAAACGGCGGCGCTGGCCCGGACGGGCGCGGTCGCCGGGCTTTGCCCGATTACCGAGGCCAATCTGGGTGACGGGCTGTTTCCCGCCGAGGCCTTTCTGGCGGCGGGCGGGCGTTATGGCGTGGGGAGTGATTCGAACGTGCTGATCGATGCGAGCGAAGAGCTTCGCCTCCTCGAATATGGCCAGCGGCTGCTGCACAGGGGGCGCAATATGCTCGCGGGCGGCGAGGGGCGTTCGACGGGCGCCGATATTTATGCTGCATCGGTCGATGGCGGCGCGGCGGCACTCGGTGTGCGGGGCGGTCTCGCGGTCGGTGCTGCGGCCGATATCGTCAGCCTCGACCTTGGGCATCCGTCGCTGGCCGGAAAGCGGGACGAGGAACTGCTCGATGCCTATATCTTCGCGGCGGGGCGCAGCGCGATCGACGGCGTCTGGCGGCGCGGCGAGCGGGTGGTGAGCCAGGGGCGGCACAAGGATCGCGCGGCGATTGTTCAGCGCTATGTCGCGACGCTCGAGAGGCTGACCGCGTGAAGCAACCGCTCCACGAACGCATCCGATCCGATTTCGAGGCGCGCATCCTGTCGGGCGAACTCATTCCCGGCGCGCGCCTGCCGACCGAGCTCGAACTGATGCGCTACTATGATTGCGCGCGGATGACGGTGAGCAAGGCGCTGTCGGCGCTTGTCGCGGCCGGGCTGATCGATCGCCGCAAGCGTGCCGGAACTTTTGTTGCGCGCCCGCGCGTCCATTCGATGGTGCTCGACATCCCCGATCTGGAGCAGGAGGTGCTGCAGCGCGGGCAGCGGTACCGCTTTGAACTGTTCAATCGCGAGGTGCGGACGCCCGATCCCGCGCATCCCGAGGAAGCCGCGCTGGCCGGGGAGGGCGAACTGATTTTGCTGGAGGGCGTGCATTTCGCCGACGATGTGCCGCTCGCCGCCGAAGCGCGACTGATCAGCCTGTCCGCCGTGCCCGACATTGCGGCCTCGGCATTTCAGGGCGCATCGCCGGGGGCATGGCTGCTCAAGCATGTGCCCTGGACCGAAGCGGAAACGCGAATCGCGGCGGTTGAGGCGGACCGCAATGTGGCGGCACGGCTCCATTTGGCGGTTGGCTCGGCGTGCCTGTTCGTCGAGCGACGGACCTGGCGTGGCGATGAGGGGATTACGCTCGTGCGTCAGCACTTCGTCGGATCGGCCTATGATCTGATCGCGCGTTTCGGTTCGGCCCGGAGGCCGTCCGAAGCCTGAGGCCTTTGGCCTTTCACAAGAAAATTGCCGGTGCCTTGGACTGGCCGCAATGCGGCGCCATTCGGCGCGCCCGATGCTGAATAAAAAAATCGTCGAGAGGTGAGGGGTGTTCCCTGATGCTGCGTATTCTAATTGCCAGTTATGTTCCCCGGAAATCGCATTAAGATACTGAAATTCAACAGATTTTTCTGTTGACCTGTATATACATTTGATGCTTTCTGGGGACAACAACGCAACCAACAGGGGGTTTCGCATGAGAATCAGAACATCTTTGCTTGCAGGGGTCGCGGCGATCGCCAGCATCTCCACGCCTGCCGCCGCGCAAACGGACGCGGCGCCGCAGTCCGCCGAGGGGGCTAGCCCCGCGAGCGAGATCGTGGTCACCGGATCGCGCATCCGTCGTCAGGACCTCGCGGGCGTCGGCCCGGCAACGGTCGTCTCGGCCGAGCAGATCGAGAACACCGGCCTCGTCAATATCGAACAGGTTCTCCAGCGCCTTCCCGCCAATGCCGGCTTCGCGGGCAACCAGAGCTCGGCCTATTGGACCAACAACGGCTATGGCACCGCGCAGGTCAATCTTCGCGGCCTCGGTATCAAGCGCACACTCGTGCTGCTCAACAACCGCCGCCTTGTCGCTGGCGGTACCGGCGCCAACTCGTCGCCCGATCTCAACATGATCCCCGTCGTCGCGCTCGCGCGCACCGACGTCCTCAAGGACGGCGCCTCGGCGATCTATGGCGCCGATGCGATGGCGGGCGTCGTCAACCTCGTCACCCGCAACGACTATGAAGGTCTGGGCGTCAGCGCACGCTATGGCGTCACCGAACGCGGCGACGGCGGCGACTTCACCGCCGACCTGATCTGGGGCGCGCGCGGCGATCGCGGCGGCATCATGGTGGCGGCGACCTATCAGAAAACCGATGCGGTCAACATGGCGAGCCGTGCGCCTTGTTCGCTGGCAGAAGTGACGCCGGGTTCGCTGTCGTGCACCAACAGCACCTCGACGATCGGTGGCCGCGCCGTGCTGCCCAATGGCCAGCAGATCAACTTCAACCAGACGCCCGGCGGCAATGGTGATTTCTTCGAGCCGTACAACGGCGCGAAACACAATAACAACGTTCAGCGCTATCTGAACGCGGTTAGCCCGATCCAGCGCATCAGCACCGCGGTGTTCGGCGATTACCAGATCACCGACGGCGTCCAGGTTTTCGGCGAGTTCCTCTACACCCACCGCAAGAGCGACCAGCTCGCGACCCCGGGTACGCTGCGCAATATTTCGATTGCGTCGACCAACCCGACCAACCCGACGGGGGAAAATCTGTTGCTCGTGCGCCGGATGCTCGTCGAGGGCGGGCCGCGCGAATTCTTCCAGAAGACCGAAACCTGGCAGGGTACGGCCGGTTTGCGCGGCAAGTTGGCCAATGACTGGGCGTGGGAAGTCGCGGGTGCGTTCGGCCGCAACACCGCGGTCGACGGTTCGACCAATGTTGCCAATCTCGGCAACGTCGCCAACACGCTCGATCGCACCAAGTGCAGCGTGACGGCGGGCGCGGCAATTCCCTGCGCCGATTATCTCGGTGCGGGCGATGTCACCCCGGCGGTGCTCGACTATATTAACTTCACCTCGCGCGATCATGGCGGCAACGAACTGGCGACCGTCACGGCCGACCTGACGGGCAGCCTGTTCACCCTCCCCGCGGGGCCGGTCTCCTTCGCGACGGGCGTGGTCTATCGCAAGGAAAAGGGCTGGCGCGACCCCGATCCGCTGACGGTGCTGGGCCTCGCCAACACCAACCAGCAGGATCCGATTTCAGGTTCGACCACCGCCAAGGAAGCCTATCTCGAGCTTTCGGTTCCCGTGCTCGCCGACACGCCTTTCTTCAAGGCGCTGACGATCGACGGCGCGGTGCGCTTTTCGGACTATGATCTGTTCGGCAGCGACTGGAACTACAAGATCGGCGTCGACTGGCGGATCAACGAAGACATCCGTCTGCGCGGCACCTATGGTACCGGCTTCCGCATCCCCAACGTGCCCGAATTGTACGGCGGCGTGTCGGAAGGCAATCTGACGACCACCGATCCGTGCAGCCGTTACTCGCAGAGCGGAAACGCGACGCTGATCGCGAACTGCCAGGCATCGGGTGTGCCCGCCAACTATGTCCAGCTGGGCAATACGATCCTGACCACGGTGGGCGGCAACGAAAATCTGAAGCCCGAAAGCTCGACGACGTGGACAGTCGGCGCGGTCGTTCAGCCGAAGGGCCTCGTACCGGGTCTGTCGCTGACGGCTGACTGGTTCAACATCGACATCAAGGACGCGATCCGCGCGATCCCGGGTTCGACCAAGCTTGCGGTTTGCTATGCCAGCCCGAAGCTGGCGCATCCCTTCTGCGATGATTTCACGCGCAGCACGCTGACGGGTGAGGTCAATTATCTTTCCGCCCAGCCGATCAATACCGGCCGCGAAAAGATGAGCGGGCTGGACCTTGGTCTCGTCTATAACCGGATGGTCGGTGACGTTTCGCTTTCGTTCGACGCCAATGTCACCTGGCTCAACGACTACACCATCTATCCGTTCGTCGGCGGTGCTCCGATCGTGTTCGACGGCCATATCGGCGGCGGCAACGGCGGTTATCCGAAATGGCGCGGCTATGGTGTGCTGACGGCCGAAAAGGACGGGATCAGCGCGACCTGGTCGACCCAGTGGGTCGGCAAGGCGACCGACTTCAACGCGGCGCCCAAGGATATCGGCTATCGTGCGCCGAATGTCTTCTACCACAATATCCAGCTCGCCTTCGAAGTGAACGAGAAGACGCGCTTCCAGCTTGGGGTGGACAATCTGTTCGATCGCAAGGCTCCCTATATCAAGAGCTTTACCGATGCGAATACCGACACGATGACCTATGACCTGCTCGGCCGGCGTGTCTACGCCGGTTTCCGGACCGCTTTCTAAGGCCCCGAGCATGACGATCCGCTGGCCACTGGTCATCCGCCGAACCCATAAGTGGCTGGCATTGCTGGTCGGCGTCCAGGTTCTACTCTGGACGCTGACCGGGCTCTACATGGTGACGGTCCATATCGACACCATTCATGGTGATCATCTGGTGCGCAGCCCGGTGGTCAAGCCTTTCGATCTCGCCGGGCTGGCGTCACCGTCACAGATTGTGGCGGCCGCCCCCGGCGCGTCGGAAGTCCGCTTGCAGCGCCATTTCGACAAGCCGGTCTGGCGCGCCGAAACCCCCGATGGCCCGCGTCTGTTCGACGCGGCGTCGGGGCAGATGCTGGCCGATCCGACCGAGGCGCAGATCCGTGCGCTGGCGCAGCGCATCTATACCGGCGACGGCAAGATCGTGTCGGTGCAGTTGCTCACGACCGCGCCGCAGGAAATGCAGTCGCGCAAACCGCCGTTCTGGCAGGTCGAGTTTGAAGGCTGGAACCGCCCGACGCTTTATCTGTCGCCCAAGACCGGCGAGCTCATCTCGCGCCGTCACGCGCTGTGGCGCGCCTTCGACATCGCGTGGATGCTCCACATCATGGATTATCAAGAGCGCACCGACGTCAACAATCCGCTGGTCCGGGTCGCGACCTGGAGCGCTTTCGCCATGGCGATCAGCGGGGCATGGCTGCTGATCTGGTCGTTCAAGCGCCGAAAGAAGAAAAAGGCATGAAGAAGATCCGCCTGACGCCGCTGTTCTTCCGGCGTATCCATAAATGGGTCGGCCTGATCCTCGGCCTTCAGTTCGTCCTCTGGGCGCTCAGCGGCTCGGTGATGGCGCTGCTCGACAAGGACAAGGTCGGCGGCCACGGCCATGATATGGGTCATTCGCATCCCTTGCCCGAGGGCGCCTATTTCGACGTCGCTGCGCTGTCGAAGGGCGATGCGGTGCTGGGGGTCGTGCTGCGCGATCTCGGCGCACGGCCGGTCTATGAAGTGCGGACCGAAAAGGGTGTCCGGCTGGTCGACGCGACCGACGGCGCGCCGATCGCGGTCGACGAAGGACTCGCCCGCGAGGTCGCATCGATGATGAACGAGGCGCCGATCCTGCAGGCCAGCCTGCTCCCCAAATCGACCCTCGAAACGCGCGATCATGAAGGCCGGATGTGGCGGGTCGACTTCTCGGATGCCGAGAATAGCAGCGCCTATGTTTCGGCCGACACTGCGCGTTTCCTGGTGATGCGCGGCGACACGTGGCGGACGTGGGACTTCTTCTGGATGCTCCACAATATGGACTATGTGGAGCGGAAGAGCTTCAACCATCCGCTGATCATCTTCGTCGCCTTTGGCACGCTGTGGCTGTCGGGGACGGGCTTCTATCTGTTGTTCAAAAGCTTCACCCGCGCCGATTTCCGCTGGCTGCGCCGGCGGAAAAAGCCGGTGGTCCGGACGCTGGCGAACTGACCCTCGTCAGTCGTCGATCGAGAAGGCGGCCGACAATTCGAACCTGGAGCCGGGGTGCGTCAGCCAGGCGTGCGACACCAGTCGCCCGCGGCTCCAGGTTCGCCGCGTCATCCGCAGCACAGGCTCGCCACCCGACAGGCCCAGCAGGCTGTGCGTACGCTCGTCGGGCATCATGGCGCTGACCCGGTGCTCGACGCGTTCGAGCGGCGCGGTACGGCTCAGATATTCGTTCGGGGTCATCTGCGTGAAATCGCGCGTGCCATATTCGGGCGCGACCGAGGCGAGGACGAAGCGTTCCTCGAGCTGGATCGGAAACTCGGCCTCGTGATGGACGATCACCGAATGGAATAATTTCGTCCCGGCCACCACTTCGAGCAGCGGCGCGGTTTCGGCATTCGCGCGAATTTCCTGATTCAGCACGACGCGGGCGCGATATTCATGACCGCGTTCGCGGACTTCTTCGGCAATGTTGCGGATCTCGATCATCTGACCGATCGGTCTCGGTTCGGCGATGAACGACCCGCTTCCCGCGCGGCGGACGAGGACGCCGGCGGCCTGAAGCTCGCGCAGCGCGCGGTTGGCGGTCATTCGCGATACGTCGAACTGCTTCACCAGCTCGGATTCGGACGGGACGCGGTCGCCCGGTTTGAGATGGCCGTCGCGGACGGCGTCGCATATGCTCTGCTTGATTGCCGCGTAGCGCGGGGGCGACGAGTCCGGGGTCGACCCGGCCGTGTTCGATGATTCTGCCCCTTTTGCAGGCGCGCGCGAAATGGAATTCATCACCCGTCTATACAGGTGGGGATGGTTACATTCCAATGGCGTCTGTGAAAAAACCGATGCCGGGCTGGCGCGCGCCGTGGGGGCCGTCGGGCGCACGGATGCCGATGCATCGCCGCGATCCATCCCGGTGGAAATTTACTCGTTTTCCGCGCTTAATGCCGCCGTCCGGGAGCCGTTAAATTGTGCGAAATGAGAAATTTATTCATCGGGACAGGCGAGGAAAACCGATGGTCGAGCCAGATATTGAACTTTTATTATCTTTATATGCCTGACCTGTTGTTAAATTGATGAAATTTGTGTATTTTCATGTAATTATATGCCAACGCTCGTGTGTCCTGATGGCAGTGTCGGCTCGTCGGAGCGCTGTTTGGAATGAGGAGGATTGAATGAACAATCCACGCCTGTCGGGCGCGGCGGGAGAGCAGGCAGCCGGCGACGAGAGCGATCGTCGTGGCGCCGATCGATACCGCACCGTGTGGCGCATCGCAAAGGTCAAGCGCGACGGCGATTTTGGCCTGTGGCGGGTTCGCAATATCTCCGATCGCGGCATGATGCTTGCGGCCGATGTGCCGATCGCTGTCGGTGAGCGGCTGGAAGTCGCGCTTTCCGATACGGTGGTGATTTGCGGGCGGGTTGTTTGGTCCGAAGAGGGGCGGTGCGGCGTCGCGTTCGACGAGGAAGTCGATGTCGCGGGCGTGTTGAAGCAATTGGCAGCCGAGCAACGTGCGGGCGACTATCGCCAGCCGCGCCTGCCGGTGCGAACCCAGGCGCAGGCGGTGACCGACGAAGGGGCGAGCCAGATCGAACTGGTCGACCTGTCGCAAAATGGCGCGGGTTTCGTTCATGACGGACATTGGGAAGTCGGCAAGGAGTTCGAACTGGTGCTGGCCGGCAACATCAGGCGCAAGGCGATCGTCCGCTGGGCGCGCGGCGGGCGCGGCGGGCTGTGGCTGACCCAGCCGCTCGAGCGCAGCGACCTCGAAAGCATCAGCCGCTTTCAGAGCTGACGCCTATGCGGCGCTGCGGACGATCTTCGCCCAGGGGTTGAGGTCGGGCTCGGCGATCTTCACCAGCGTGTTGCGGTCGCGGTGCAGGAAGGGCTCGGCCTGGCCTTTGACCAGCAGCATGATGTCAGAGACATAGCTCCACGAGCCATCGTCGTGAAAACTGACGTCGAGCTGGTAGCTGTCCGTACGAAAGGCCTGTTCGAGGAAGGTCGTCGAACAAATTCCATATTCGGTCTGCCCGCGTTCGGCCTTCACCACCAGCGTTCTGTCGTCGGGCTTCGCATGTCCCGCTGCGATTGCGATCTGTCCGCGCGGGATTGCGACGGTCTGGAGGATCAGCCCTGTTGCGCGTTCATAGAGCCAGTAACCGACCTGATCGTGGAAGGTGATATCCTCTTCGGGCGTGTTGATATGGACATGGTAGCGCAGGCCATAGAAAAGCTGCGGGCCGTTCGCCTGCGGGTCGATCGGCTGCATCTCGATCCGCTCGATATATTCGCGGGTTTCAGGGCCGTCGGCCTTCGGGTTGATATCGACCCCGCGCTTTCCTTCCCAGATACCGGCGAGGCGGCGTAGCGGGCCAAGATTCGCGAGCGTCTCGGGATCTACATCCTCGGGCTCGGTGAAAATATCGTCGGGTAGTTCCATCATCTTGCCCCCTTGGCCGCGTCAGATATCTTCGGCCAGTCGCCCGTAGAGCTGCGGCCGCCGGTCGCGGAAGAAGCCCATGCCCGCACGATGTTTCGCCGCGCGGGCGAGGTCGATCGTTTCGACCAGCACGCCGGTCTCGCTGGCGCCAAATTCCTGCGTCAAATCGCCCCATTCGTCGCTGATGAAGCTGTGGCCATAGAAGTTGGCGTCGTTTTCGGTCCCGATCCGGTTCGCGGCGATCACCGGCATGCAGTTCGACACGGCGTGGCCCTGCATCGCGCGGCGCCACATGCGGCTGGTATCGAGGTCGGCGTCATAGGGTTCGGAGCCGATCGCGGTCGGATAGAAGAGCAGTTCGGCGCCCATCAATGCCATCGCGCGCGCGCATTCGGGGTACCATTGGTCCCAGCACACCCCGACGCCGATGCGCGCGCCGAAGACGTCCCAGACCTTGAAGCCGGTGTTGCCGGGGCGGAAATAATATTTCTCTTCATAGCCCGGACCGTCGGGAATGTGGCTCTTGCGATAGGTCCCCATGATTGCCCCATCGGGGCCGATCATCGCGAGCGTATTATAATAATGATGCCCGTCCTTCTCGAAGAAGCTCGTCGGGATCGCGACCTTCAGCTTCGCCGCGAGGGCCTGCATGGCCACGACGCTCGGATGCTCGGCGGTGGGCCGGGCGCTGGCGAACAGCGCCTCCTCCTCGACCTGACAGAAATAGGGGCCCTCGAAGAGCTCGGGGGGCAGGATGACCTGCGCGCCTTTCGCGGCCGCTTCTTCGACGAGCGCCGTCACGGCGTCGATATTCGGCTGGACGGGGCCGGGCAGAGGAAGCTGCAAGGCGGCGACGTTGAGGGTGCGGGTCATGGTGGTGCTATGCCGGAAGCTGCTGGCTCGAGCAATGGAAGCTGCCGCCGCCGACGAGGATGCCACGCGCAGGCACGCCGACGGCGCGGCGGTCGGGGAAGAGTGCGGCGAGGGCGTCGACGGCCGCCGCGTCGTTCGCGACGCCATAGGTCGGGACGACCACGACGCTGTTGCCGATGTAGAAGTTCATATAGCTCGCCGCCGCCAACTCGCGGTCGATCTCGAAGCGGCCGGGCGAGGGGAGGTCGACAATCTCGATCCCGCCGAACGCGGTCGTCCGCGCGCGGGCATCGGCGTAAATCGCGGCATTGGGGTCATCATCGCCCGCCGCGACCGGGATCGCCAGCCGGCCTTCGCCGACGAAGCGCGCCAGATTGTCAACATGGCCGTCGGTATGGTCACCGATCAGCCCCTTGCCGAGCCACAGCAGCCGCTCGATGCCGAGCGACTGGTGGAGCCGCACCGCGATATCTTCGCGGGTCAGCGTAGGGTTGCGGTTGATGTTGAGCAGGCATTCCTCGGTGGTCACACAGAGTCCGCTGCCGTCGACGTCGATCCCGCCGCCTTCGAGCACCCAATATTGATCGTCGACCGGAAGGCCGCTGCTGGCGGCGAGCGCTGCGCCGACTTCCTGGTCGCCCGGCATGACGAACTTCTCGCCCCACCAGTTGAATTCGAAATTGCGCGCACGCCGCGCCGCGCCGGTGCCGGCGATGATCGGCCCGGTGTCGCGCAGCCAGATGTCGCCGAGCGGCTGGACCAGGATGCGGACACCCGGATCGACGAGCTTCGCGGCGATGTCCGCTTGCGCATCGTCGTTGACGACCAGTCGCACCTCTTCGCCGCGTCCGCCGTCATGGACGGCGTTGGCAAAGGCCGCGACATCGACCCGCGCGGCGTCGATCGCGCCCGCCCATTCTTCCGCCATGTGGGGAAAACCAATCCAGACGGCGTCGTGCGGGGCCCATTCGGCGGGCATTTTCAGTGTCATGTGGCAGTCTCGGACAGGGTAGGCCGGACGAACGCCGCGCTCAGCACGGCGATCGAGAAGGTCATGGTGAAGAGGAAGAGCGCGAGCAGCGGGATAAGGAACAGTCCGCCTTCGAACAATCCCCAACCTTCGACGATCGCGCAATCGTCGATGGCGTGCTGAAAAGGAAGGCCGGTCACCAGCACCGCGACCGCAAAGGGCGCGGCGAGGATCGTGCGGTTGCTCCAATGCACCAGGCGCCCGGCCGGATAGCCGAGCAGGCGCGAGGGGAGGGCAGAGATGGCCAACAGCCCCCAGCCGATCCACGCCCAAGGCAACTGCGGAAGCGTGCTCGGCTCGTACATCTTCCCGTCGCTGCACGTCGCGTTAGTCCCCAGTCCTCCGAGCCAGATAGCCGCGAACATGATCGCAGCGAGGACGAAGGCTGCGCTCCATTGCCGCCAGCCGAGGCGCGGCTGCTCGCGGAGCAGGTAGCGTGTCAGCAGCACGACGAAGAGACCGTGCGCGGGCAGCACCAGAGCGACCAGCAGGATAGGCGCGAGAAAGGAGAATGCCACGAGCAGCGCTGTACTCGCGATGGCAAGCCCGAGGCCGGGCAGGATCGCGTTCGCCGTCAGTCGGACGAGACGCGACCCTTGGCCCTCCATCTGCTTATTTCCCGGCGCGCGACTTGTCGCGGGCGGCGCGGAATTCATCGCCCTTGACCCAGTTCGGCCATGCATCGGTCATCGCCAGCATCCGTCCCGCCGCATAGTAAAGCCGCAGGTCGGCGATCATGCCGTCCCAGTTGGTGATCGCGTCATATTCGTCGCCCGGCGCATGATAGCGGTTCTTTTCATAATCTTCCGCCGCCTTTTTGCCGGCCTCGATGCCGCCGTTGATCAGGTCGTCGCCGCTGCCGAAGTTGAACATCGGGACGCCCAGCTTGGCAAAGCTGAAATGGTCGGAGCGGTAATAGAAGCCCTTTTCGGGGGTGGGCTCGTCCTTGATCACCCGCTTTTCCATCTGGGCGAGCTTGGCGACATAGGCGTCGAGTTCGGATTTGCCGCGACCGACGACGACAATGTCCTTCGACGGGCCGATTGCGTTGAGCGCGTCCATATTCACGCCGCCGACGGTCTGCGCGAGCGGGAAGACCGGGTTTTCGGCATAATATTTCGAACCGAGCAGGCCGGACTCTTCGGCTGTGACCGCGAGGAAAACGACGCTGCGATCAGGCGCACCAGCCTTTTTATAAGCCTCTGCCATCGTCACAAGCCCGGCGACGCCGCTCGCATTGTCGACCGCGCCGTTGCAGATATCGTCGCCAGCGACCGGCGTGCAGCGGCCGAGGTGATCCCAATGGCCGGTGTAGAGAACATATTCGTCGGGACGCTTTGTGCCCGGCAGGATACCGATGACGTTGCGCGACATCTTCTTGCTGATCTGGTTGTCGAAACCGAAGTTCGCTTTCACGCCGGTGAGCGCGACGGGCTTGAAGCCCTTTTTCTTCGCGGCTTCGCGCAGCTTGTCGAAATCCTGTCCGGCGCTTGCGAACAATTCCTTCGCCTTGGGAAGCTGGATCCAGCCATTGGCGAGGGTCTGGTCGGCGCCGCCATTCTTGCTTTCGGCCAGATATTGCGTGCCGGTGTTGCTCGATTCGACGACGTTCCAGCCATAGGCGGCGGGTTCGGTGTCGTGGACGATCAACACTGCGGCCGCGCCCTGACGCGCGGCTTCTTCATATTTATACGACCAGCGACCGTAATAGGTCATCGCGCGACCGTTGAATTCGCCCTGGGTTTCCTTGGTCTGCCAGTCGGGATCATTGACGAGGACGACGACGGTCTTTCCCTTGACGTCGAGCCCGGCATAATCGTTCCAGCCCTTTTCGGGCGCGTTGATGCCATAGCCGACAAAGACGACGTCGCTGTCCTTGACCTCGGTTTTGGGCTGCACACGATAGCTGAAGGCGACATAGTCCTTCGCATATTGCGCGGTGACCGGGGTCTTGCCGCCGGTGAAGCTCAGCGGCGTCGCATTTTTTGCGGTGATCTCGACCAGCGGCACATCCTGCGTCCAGCTGCCATTGTTGCCGGGCTTCAACCCTGCGGCCTCATATTGCTTGATGATATAGGCGACGGTTTTTTCTTCGCCCGCAGTGCCGGGTGCGCGGCCTTCAAAGGCGTCGGAGGACAATTCCTTCGTCACCGCCTGCAAGGTCGCGAGCGACAGGTCGGGAAGGGCAACGTCGGGGATCGCGGCGGCTGCGGTTTTCGAGGCATCGCCGCTGCCGTTGCAGGCGGCGAGGGACAGAAGCGCGGCGAGCGCCAGCGGGGTGGACAAGCGGGACATGGGCAATCCTTGCTGATTTCGGAATGGCCGCGTTGTGCCAGCAGCGCGCGGCAGATGCAAGGAAGGTGGTGCGCAGCCGTCCCGGCGCAGGAGGAACACTATTCGCGACCGACTGATCAAAATTACTTGAAAAATGGACAGTTATAGTGATTTTGCAATTGGGGAATTCAGAGGAGGGCTTGCGTGGTTTTTCGTGCAACATTGTCGGCATCATTGTCTGTTTTGGCATTGGCACTGCTTGGTTCGAGCGGCGCGAGCGCTCAGCCAGTGGCGGATAATGCCGCCCGATTTGGCGCCCTTGAATCGATTCAGGATGTCAGCCTGTCGCCGGACGGCAATAGTCTGGCGTTCATCCAGCATGGCGCCGGCCGAACGCGCCGCCTGTATGTCGTTGACACGGCCGAGGGGGCCAAGCCGCGCCAGATAATGACAAGCGATGGAGGCGAGGGCGGGAATCTCAGTTGGTGCGGCTGGGTGACCAACGCGCGGCTCGCCTGCCAAATCTTTGTTCGTGACGATGTCGCCGGCGATATTCTGGCGGCAACGAGCATCATCGCGCTCGATGCTACGGGCGGTAATGTGCGTATGCTCAGCAACCGCCGCAGTCCGAACTCGCTCTATGCTGATTTTCGCGGCGGCAGTGTCATCGACTGGTCGTCGACCGACAATGGCTCGCTACTCATGTCGCGCAGCTATGTTCCCGAAGGCGATGTGCGCACGCGCATCGTCCGCAATGCCGCCGGGCTCGGGGTTGATCGCGTCGATTCGGTCACCGGGGCGGGGCGCCGTGTTGAAGGGGCTAATCCCGATGCCATCTATTATCTGTCCGACGGCAACGGCAATGTGCGCATCATGGCAACGCAGGGCTATTTGACCACCACCGGGCAGTTCGAACCGACGGTCCGCTTTTTCTTTCGGCCCAAGGACGGCGGAGCATGGAAGCCGCTGGCGCAAAATGATGTCGTCACCGACAGCGGCTTCCGGCCGAATGCCGTCGATGCCGCCACCGATCGCGTTTACGGCTTTCAGAAAATAGGCGGGCGCATGGCGGTCGTCGCGATGGCGCTCGACGGCACGGGCGCAACCAGCACCATCTATGCGCATCCCGAGGTGGATGTCGATGACATCATGCGCGTTGGCCGCAACGGCCGGATCGTGGGTGTCTCCTATGCGACGGATCAGCGCGAGGTGGTGATGACCGATGTTGGCATTGCCAAGATGACGGGCGCATTGTCCAAAGCGCTGGGGGGCAAGCAGGTCGTGATCATGGACGCCTCGGCCGATGAAAGCCGCTATCTGGTTCGCGCCGAATCCGACACCGATCCCGGGGCCTATTATCTGTTCAGCCCGAAGGCGAAGGAACTGCGCCCGCTGCTGGTGTCGCGCGAGCCGCTGTTGAATGTGACATTGTCGTCTGTAAAGGCGATCACTTATCCCGCGGCCGACGGCACAATGATCCCGGGCTATCTGACGCTGCCGCCGGGGCGGAACGACGCGCGTGGGCTGCCCGCGATCGTCATGCCGCATGGCGGACCTTCGGCGCGCGATGAATGGGGCTTTGACTGGCTCGCGCAATATTTTGCACAATCGGGCTATGCCGTTCTTCAGCCCAATTATCGCGGATCATCGGGCTATGGCGACGCCTGGTACAAGAATAATGGCTTCCAGTCGTGGAAAACGGCACTGGGCGATGTCACCGACGGCGGGCGGTGGCTGCTGTCTTCGCAGGGTGCTGACGCGAAAAAACTATCGATCGTTGGCTGGTCCTATGGCGGTTACGCGGCGCTGCAGTCCGGCGTCGTGGCACCCGATCTCTTCCAGGCGATTGTCGCCATCGCCCCCGTGAGCGACCTTGCGCAGCTGAAAGTTGAAGAATCGAAATTTGGCCGCGGCACGATAAATGACAGGTTTATCGGAAGCGGGCCGCATATCCGCGAAGGCTCGCCTGCTCAAAATGCCGAGGCCATCAAGGCGCCGGTCCTGATGTTCCATGGCAGCTTCGACCAGAATGTCGATATCGCCCAGGCGCGGACGATGCGCCGCGCGCTGGAAGGCAAAGGCAAGCGCGTCGAACTGGTCGAATATCCCGAACTCGCGCACAGCCTCGAAACCAGCGAGGCGCGCACCGACATGTTGCGCCGGATTTCGGCGTTCCTGCCGCGCTAAACGAAAAGGGGCGGCCCGTTGCCGGACCGCCCCTTTTGTTGTTCGGTATCGAACCGGATCAGCGCGAATAGAATTCGACGACCAGGTTCGGTTCCATCTTCACCGGATAGGGAACTTCGTCGAGCGTCGGGACGCGGACGTAGGTTGCCTTGGTGCCGTCGATGGCAAGATATTCGGGCAGATCGCGCTCGGGCAGGCTCTGGGCTTCGGCGACCAGCGCCATTTCCTGTGCCTTCTTGCCGAGGGTGATTTCGTCACCCGGCTTCACGAGACGGCTGGCGATGTTGCACTTCACGCCGTTCACATAGACGTGACCGTGGCTGACGAGCTGACGCGCCGAGAAGATCGTCGGGGTGAACTTCGAGCGATAGACGACCGCGTCGAGGCGGCGTTCGAGCAGGCCGATCAGGTTCTGGCCGGTATCGCCCTTCATGCGCGACGCTTCGAAATAGTTCTTCTTGAACTGCTTTTCGGTGATGTCGCCGTAGTAGCCCTTCAGCTTCTGCTTCGCGCGCAGCTGGATGCCGAAATCCGACACCTTGCTCTTGCGGCGCTGACCGTGCTGGCCGGGGCCATATTCGCGACGGTTGACGGGGCTCTTCGGGCGACCCCAGATGTTTTCACCCATCCGGCGGTCGAGTTTATACTTGGCGCTATGGCGCTTCGACATATGTCGTCTCCAACTTGCTGTGTGCCGAAGGATTTCGGCGGTTCCCGGGTCGCACCACATGGCTGAAAGCCATGCGCGACCGCCGCTTCACCGGGGTGCGGGGTCCATTGCGAAGGCGCGCGGTTAGACGGCGAGGGGATGAAAGTCAAGCGCCGGGCCCCCAATCGGGCGTCTGCCTCGACAGCAGCGAAAAAGCCGCTAAAGGCAGCGCGCATGACGACCGCCAAATCACCTGAAGAATGCCAGACGATGACCGAAGTTCGCGCCGGGGTCGACGAGACCGACCGCGCGCTGGTCGCGCTGCTCGTCCGCCGCTTTGGCTATATGGATGCCGCGGCGCGCATCAAGCCCGACCGGGCAGCGGTCCGCGACGAGGCGCGCAAGGCGCAGGTGATCGACAATGTCGCGCGCGAAGCCGAAGCCGCTGGGCTCGATCCCGACCGGTTGCGTGCGGTGTGGGACGTGCTGGTCGAACAGTCGATCGCGCACGAACTCGATCGCTGGGACAATACGCGCGTCAGCTAGGCGCGGTCCCTGCGTTTCCGTCCGAGCATCGTCACGATGCCGTGCATCATCCGGACATCATTGTGCGACCAGCCGGTCTTGGTGAGTGTTGTGCGCAAGGTGCGCAGCGTCGACGCGCGGCGGTCGGCCGGAAAAAAATAGCCGGCTTCGTCGAGGTCGCGGACGAAATGCCCGATCAGCTCTTCCATTTCCTCATGCGGTGCGGGCGGTGCGAGCGGCACGTCGGGCGGGCTCGCCAGCGACTGGCCCTTCGACCATTCATAGGCGAGCAGGATCACGGCCTGTGCGAGGTTCAATGACCCGAATTCGGGATTGATCGGCACCGTGATGATATTGTGCGCGACCGCGACATCGTCGGTTTCGAGCCCCGATCGTTCGGGGCCGAAGATATAGGCGGATCGGCCCGCCGAGCCATGAACCGCCTTTGCTGCGGCCTCGGGGGTCAATACCGGCTTGCTGACCCCGCGTTTGCGAACGGTGGTCGCATAGATATGGGTGCAATCGGTGACGGCGTCGGCGAGACTGTCGAAAACCTGCGCATTGGCCAGCACGATATCGGCGCCCGACGCCGCCGGGCCCGCATCGGGGTTCGGCCAGCCGTCACGCGGCGCGACGAGGCGCAGCTCGGTCAGCCCGAAATTGAGCATCGCGCGCGCCGCCTTGCCGATATTCTCGCCAAGCTGCGGACGGACGAGGACGATGACGGGATGGGGTGCGGTGTCGGTCAAATCTCTGGTCAATTCTTGTGCGCGGCTTCGGTTACACTCGACGCGAATTCCTCGAAGTCCCTGGCCTCGGTGAATTCGCGGTAGACGCTGGCGAAGCGGATATAGGCGACGCTGTCGAAGCCCTTCAGCGCTTCCATCACCATCCCGCCGATCTGCTCCGCCTTTACCTCGCTCTCGCCCGAGGTTTCGAGCTGGCGCTGAATGCCCGACACCAGCCGTTCGATGCGCGCGCCGTCGATCGGCCGCTTGCGGCAGGCGATCTGGACGCTGCGCATCAGTTTTTCACGGTCGAAAGGTTCGCGGCGGCCGTCGGCCTTCGACACCCCGACCTCGCGCAACTGGATGCGCTCGAAAGTGGTGAAGCGTGCGCCGCAATCCTCGCACTGCCGCCGCCGGCGAATGGCTGCGCCATCCTCGGTCGGACGGCTGTCCTTCACCTGACTGTCTTCATGGCCGCAAAAGGGGCAGCGCATCGTTAGCGCTTGATCCGCACGAGAAGCGCGATGATGGCCCCGGCGAACAGGCCGAAAGGCCAGCTGACGGCGTCGAGCATCAGCCCGATCGCCGCCCCGACCCCGCCACCGATCAGCACCGGGCGCGTCGAGGGATGGTTCATCCCCTGCTTGCCCATCGCCTTGACCTCTTCGATCGCCAGTTCGACCAGCGTCGGTTCCTCGGGGTTGGGCCGGGCCATGGCGCTATCAGCCTTGATAGATGGGGAAGCGTTCGCACAGCGCGCGGACGCGGCCACGAACATTGGCTTCGACATCGGCGTCGCCATGCTCACCCTTGTCGCGCAGCGCTTCGAGCACGTCGGCGACCATGTCCCCGATTTCCTCGAATTCGGCGATGCCGAAACCGCGCGTCGTCCCGGCGGGCGATCCGACGCGGATGCCGCTGGTCTTGATCGGCGGCAGCGGATCGAAGGGGATGCCGTTCTTGTTGCAGGTGATCGCCGAACGCTCGAGCGCCTCGTCGGCGTCGCGGCCGGTGACACCGAGCGGGCGAAGGTCGACCAGCGCGAGGTGGGTGTCGGTGCCGCCCGCGACGATGTCGGCGCCGCGTGCCTTCAGCCGGCCCGCCAGCGCTTGGGCGTTGGCGACGGTGGCCTTGGCATAATCCTTGAATTCGGGGCGCAGCGCTTCGCCGAATGCGACCGCCTTGGCGGCGATGACGTGCATCAGCGGGCCGCCCTGAAGTCCGGGGAAGACTGCCGAATTGATACGCTTGGCGATCGCTTCGTCATTGGTCAGGATCATGCCGCCGCGCGGGCCGCGCAGCGTCTTGTGCGTCGTTGTGGTGACGACATGGGCATGTTCCATCGGCGATGCGTGAACGCCGCCGGCGACGAGGCCAGCGAAATGCGCCATATCGACCATGAAAAGCGCGCCGACATCATCGGCGATCGCACGGAAGCGCGCGAAATCGAGCGTGCGCGGATAGGCCGAGCCGCCCGCGATGATCAGCGCAGGGCGATGTTCCTTGGCCAGCGCTTCGACCTGATCGAAGTCGACGAGATGATCGTCGGGGCGCACGCCATATTGCACCGCGTTGAACCATTTGCCCGACATGGCGGGGGCTGCGCCATGGGTCAGGTGGCCGCCGGCGTCGAGGCTCATCCCGAGGATCGTCGCGCCTGGCTTGGTCAGCGCGAGCATGACAGCGCCGTTGGCCTGTGCGCCCGAGTGCGGCTGGACGTTGGCATAGCCGCAGTCGAAGAGCTGCTTCGCGCGGTCGATCGCGAGGGTTTCGACCTCGTCCGACGGAGCGCAGCCCTGATAATAGCGACGGCCCGGATAGCCTTCGGCATATTTGTTGGTGAAGACCGAACCCTGCGCTTCGAGCACGGCTTTCGAGACGATGTTTTCGCTGGCGATCAGTTCGATCTGGTGGCGCTCGCGCTCCAGCTCATGCTTCATCGCTGCCGCGACCGCGGGATCGACCTTGTCGACGCCGTCGGTGAAATAGCCAGCCGATTTGATAGGCTTGTTGAGTGTATCTGTGGTCATCGGCTGATCTCCAGTTGGGGAGGGTTGGAAAGCTTGTCGACGCGGCGCGCGTGGCGGTCGCCGGCGAAGTCGGTGTCGAGGAAGGCGGTGAGGCAGGCCTTGGCCATGTCGATGCCGGTCAGGCGGGCGCCCATCGCGATGACGTTCGCGTCATTATGTTCGCGGGCGAGCTTCGCCGACAGCGGTTCGCCAACAAGTGCGCAGCGCGCCGCAGGGTTGCGGTTGACCGAGATCGAAATGCCGATCCCCGATCCGCAGAGCGCAACACCGCGTTCGGCACTGCCATCGGCAATCGCGGCGGCGAGACGGTAGCCAAAGTCGGGATAATCGACGCTGTCGGGGCCGTTGGTGCCAAGGTCGGCAACCTCGTGGCCGGCGTCGCGCAGCCAGTCGGCGAGCGCGTCCTTCAGCTCATAAGCGGCGTGGTCGGAGGCTATGGCGATGCGCATGGTGCGGCTCCCGCTGGGGTCAAGGGAATCGATGAGCGCCCTTTAGGCGAAGCGTCCCCGCTTGGCCATAAGCTGCGGGGCCTTTTTGACCGTATTTTGTCACAAAGTCGGTTTGACCCACCCCGCGCGCCGCCTTAGAGCGCGTGGTTATGGGTGACCTTTTGCTTTCATTGGTGATGCTGGCCGGGCTGGCGCTGTTCGCGGGCGCCGTCATGGTGTTTCGCCACGGCGACCGCCGCCGCGCGATCCTGATGATCATCGCGGCGCTCGTGATGTTCGCCAATGTTGCGATCTGGATTATGCCGACGACATAGAAAATATCCTCCCCATGGCCGGGCCACAGGGAGGATCATTTGTCAGCGGATCGGCGAATCCGGTGCGAGCCGCATATCCAGATAATTATCGAGCGACTTCATCAGTTGCGGCAACTCATGCTCGAAGAAATGGTTCGCGCGCGGGATTTCGTCGTGATGGATCGTGATGCCCTTTTGGGTGCGCAGCTTGTCGACCAGCTTCTGCACCGCGCTCGGCGGGACGATTTCGTCCTGCGCGCCCGCGACGATGATGCCCGACGAGGGGCAGGGAGCCAGAAAGCTGAAGTCATACATGTTCGCCGGCGGTGCAACCGACAGGAAGCCGCGAATTTCGGGGCGGCGCATCAAAAGCTGCATACCGATCCATGCGCCAAAGCTGAAGCCAGCAATCCACGTCGTCTGCGCTTCGGGATGGATCGACTGGACCCAGTCGAGCGCCGACGCCGCATCGCTCAGCTCGCCAATGCCGTTGTCGAACGTGCCCTGGCTGCGGCCGACGCCGCGAAAGTTGAAGCGCAGCACGGCAAATCCGCGCGCGACGAAGCTTTTGTACATCGCCTGCGTGATGCGGTCGTTCATCGTGCCGCCGCCCTGCGGATGCGGATGAAGAATCATCGCGAGCGGCGCACGCGGGCGCGGCGGCGGCGAGAAGCGGCCTTCGAGGCGGCCTTCGGGGCCGGTGAAAATGACGTCGGGCATGGAAGCACCTCTTGTTTTTTGGCTGACCGCCGAATCGCCGGGCTTGGCAGGGTGGCGGAGCGAAGGCGCGGCCTATATAGAAATTGCGTAGCAAGTTGCAACTTTTGCGAATCGCTCGCAATAAGGACATTCTCTCCCCATGATTTACCTCGACTACCAAGCCACCACGCCGCTCGCTCCCGAGGCGCGTGAGGCGATGCTGCGCTGGATGGATGGTGAGGGCGACAGTTTCGCCAACCCGTCGAGCACCCACAAGGCCGGGCGCGCTGCGGCGGCGGCGGTCGAAGTGGCGCGCGATCAGGTCGCAGCGCTGTTGCCCAAGGGCGGGCGGGTCTATTTCACTTCAGGGGCGACCGAGGCGCTCAACTGGGCGCTGCTGCGTGGCGCCGAGGCGATGCCGGGCGGCGTCGCGGGGCTCAGCATCGAACATGCCGCGTCGCTCCAGTGCCTCGAAAAGCTGAATGCGAACATCCTGCCGGTCGACGGCAAGGGATTGGCGCTGGCGCCCCGCGAAGCGCTGATCCCCGAGAATGGTATCGTCGCGGTGATGCTGGTCAACAATGAGGTCGGAACGATTCAACCCGTCGCCGATTTCGCTGCCGCCGCGCATGCAAAGAACAGCCTGCTGCTGTGCGACGCGGTGCAGGGCTATGGCCGTGTGGCGATCCCCGGCAGCGCCGATCTGATTGCGGTCTCGGCACACAAGATTCATGGACCCAAGGGCATTGGCGCCTTGTGGGTGAAGGATGGCGTCGACCTGCCGCCTTTCATGCTTGGCGGTGCGCAGGAACAGGGGATGCGGTCGGGCACCGTGTCGCCCGCGCTCTGCGCCGGCTTCGGCGCCGCGGCGGCGCTGGCGGCCGAGCGGTTCGACAAGGACGCCGAACATGTCGAGCGGCTGTGGTCGCTCGCTTTGGATATGCTCCCCGAATGGACACTCAACGGCGCTGCGGGGCCGCGTTATCGCGGCAATCTCAACGTCCGGCGCGAGGGCGTGAACGGGCTGCGCCTGATGTCCGATGCGCGCAATGTCGCCTTCTCGCTCGGCAGCGCGTGCGGCAGCGGGTCGGGCAAGGTCAGTCATGTGCTGCGCGCGATGGGCGTCAGCGAAAGCGACGCGCGCGCCTCGATCCGTCTCGGCTGGGGGCGCTACACAACGGAGGCCGCGTTGCGCGACGGTCTGAACGCGATCAAACAGGCCGCGCAACTGCAGGGAGTCAATTGATGCGCGTCACCTTCATCCACGCCGATGGCAAGGGCCGCACCGAAGTCGATGCCGAGCCGGGGTCGATCCTGCTCGACGTCGCGCAGGCGCATCTGATGCCGCTGGAGGGGACGTGCGAGGGACAGATGGCCTGCTCGACCTGCCATGTCATCGTCGCAAAAGAGGATTTCGACCGTCTGCCGCCCGCAAGCGAGATGGAAGAGGATATGCTCGACCTCGCCGCCGGGGTGCGGCGCACGAGCCGGCTGTCGTGCCAGATATTGCTGACCGCGGCACTGGGCGAGTTGACCGTGCATATCCCTGGCGAAAGCCGCAACATGCAGGGGCCGCGCTAATGAACAAGATGTTCGCCGTCGTTGCGTTGTTGGCTACTTCGGCCTGCGCGGCATTGCCCGATACCGGTCAGCGCGAGACGACGGGCGATAGCGTGATCCTTTTCAAGCAGGTTGCGGAGATAGAGAAGCGCAGCGGCGGCCGGCTGGGCGTTGCGGTGACCGATGCCGGGGGAGACCTCCTCTTCGGCCACCGCGCCGACGATCGTTTCGCCATGTGCTCGACCTTCAAGCTGCTGCTTGCCGGGCAGGTGCTCGAACGCGCCGCCGATGGCGTCTCGCTGCGGACCCCGTTGGCCTTCACCCGCGCCGATCTGATTGCCCATTCGCCGGGGACCGAAAAGCTGCTCGGCGCCGATGACAAGGGCGAGCAACGGCTGGGCGCTGCCGCGCGCGATGCCGTCGTGCTCAGCGACAATGCCGCGGCAAACCTGATTCTGGCACAAATGGGCGGCCCGGCGGTCTTCACCGCGGCGCTCCGCCGCGCGGGCGACAATGTGACGCGGCTCGACCGGATCGAACCCGAACTCAACGAAAATGCGCCCGGCGATCCGCGCGACACAACCAGTCCGGCGGCGATGGCTAAAAGCGCCGCCGCCTATGTGTATGGTGACCGGTTGACGGCTGATTACCGCCAGCAGCTTCGCGGCTGGCTGATCGAGAGCGAAACGGGTCTCGCGCGTCTTCGCGGCGGGTTGCCCGTGGGGTGGCGGGCCGGCGACAAGACCGGAACGTGCGGCACCGCCTATAATGATGTCGCCTTCGTCGAGGAGCCCGGCGGCGCCAGATATATGATTGCCGTCTATCTCGACCGGCCGGCGGTCAAGGGCGACGCCGCCAATGCGGCGATCGCCGATGTCGCGCGCGCGGTGGCCAGGGATTTGCCCTGACCGCACCGCGCTTGCATTTCGCCTCGACCCCCGCCATATGCGCCGCGGGAGTCGGGCGGACGCAGTCTTCGCCAACCCGGTCAGGTCCGGAAGGAAGCAGCCGCAACGAATTCGCTGCGGGTCGTTCCGGCTCCCACCCTCACCATATGTCGCTATTGCGGCCCTGTTTGCGGTCGCGCTTATATGCGGGGCGCAGGCGGCCGATCGCGCGCAGTTGCCGATGAAGGAGCCGCGTCGCGAATTTGCTGAGCTCAAAGGCCGCATCGTCATAGCCCAGGCGCGCTGCGCGGCGCAGCCAGCGACGATAGCCCTGAAGGTCGCTGCACGCGAAGCGGTCCATCGCCATATGCTGGGCCGCCAATGCGCTGCCGTTGCGCCATGCTTTGCGGTACCAATAGGCCGCAAAGGCGGGATGTGTGCAGGGGCCCTTCTTCTTCACGAAATGGCACGCCAGCAAGACTTGCCCGTTGCTGTAATTTCGGATCGCGAGGGCGTGGAACACCGGACGGCAAAAGCCGTTGGCAAGGCCCTCCAATATATGGATTGCACGGCCATAAATGCCGTCGAGTTTTTCCTGATCGCGAAACATTGCGGCGGGATGCATCTTGCTTTCGACAAAGGCAAGTCGACCCCCTAAGACGGGGCCCATGAGCGATTCCGCCGACGACGAACCCACGATGCCGGGAATGGACCTGCCCGAGGCCGCGCCGCAGCCGCCCGCCGGTCCATACCGTGTCCTTGCCCGCAAATATCGCCCGCAAACCTTTGCCGAACTGATCGGTCAGGATGCGATGGTGCGCACGCTCGGCAACGCGATCGCGCGCGACCGGCTGGCGCATGCGTTCCTGATGACCGGGGTGCGCGGGGTCGGCAAGACGTCGACCGCGCGCCTGATCGCGAAGGCGCTGAATTGCATCGGACCAGACGGGCAGGGCGGGCCGACGATCGACCCGTGCGGCGTCTGCGAACCGTGCCGCGCGATCACCGAAGGCCGCCATATCGACGTGATCGAGATGGACGCCGCGTCGAACACCGGCGTCGACGATGTGCGCGAGATTATCGAGGCGGTGCGCTATGCCGCCGTTTCGGCGCGCTACAAGATCTACATCATCGACGAAGTGCACATGTTGTCGCGTAACGCCTTCAATGCGCTTCTGAAAACGCTCGAAGAGCCGCCGCCGCACGTCAAATTCCTGTTCGCGACGACCGAAGTCAACAAGGTGCCGGTGACGGTGCTGTCGCGCTGCCAGCGCTTCGACCTTCGCCGCATCACCCCCGACATGCTGTTCGCGCATTTCAGCGCGATCCTGCAAAAGGAAGGCGTCGAGGCTGAGGCACCCGCGATCTGGCTGATCGCCAACGCCGCCGAAGGATCGGTTCGCGACGGCCTGTCGATTCTCGACCAGGCGATCGCGCACGCCGACCTCGACGGCGGCGGCAAAGTCAGCGCCGATCAGGTGCGCGCGATGCTCGGCCTGTCGGATCGCTCGGCGATCGCGCAGCTGATGGCGACGATATTGGAAGGCGATGCAGGCGCCGCGATCGACCTCGCCCGCGCGCAATATGCGCTGGGGATCGAGCCCGTCGCGATGGTGCGCGGGCTGATGGACCTGACCCATGCGGTGACGCTCGCCAAAGTGTCGCGCCACGACGATCCCGCGCTGGCCGAGGTCGACCGCGAGCGCATCGGCGATTGGGCGAAAAAGCTGGGCTTTGCACCGCTCAATCGCCTTTGGCAGCTGTTGCTCAAGGGGCATGACGAGGTGCTTCGCGCGAACAACCCGCTCGAGCATCTGGAAATGCTGTTGCTCCGCATCATCTATGCCGCGTCGATGCCCGACCCTGGCGAACTGGCGAAACTGCTCCAGTCGGGCGGGGTGCCGATGGCGATGGCGGCGATGCCCGCGCCAACGGGCGGGCAGGGCGAGCCTGTCGCGGCCATTACCGCCGCGCCGCCGACCGTAGAGGCCGAAGCGCCCGCGGCGGCCAGCGTCGAGCCACCTGCCTCGGCGCTCACCGTCGCACAAATCCATCAGCTTCTCGAAAGCACGGGAAATCATCGACTTGCGGTCGATGTCTACGATCATATGCGAATCATCGAACTTGCGCCGGGCAGTCTGGTCTTCGCACCGGTGCCCGCGCTCGACGGAAGCTTTGCCCGCGATCTTGGCGATGCACTGCTCACCGCAACCGGCAGTCGCTGGCACGTCCGTGCGGGCGAAGGCAAGGCGCGCCCGAGTCTGAAGGACGTTCAGGACGCCAAGGGCGCGGACAATGACCAGCGCATCCGCGAATTGCCCGTCGTAAAGGCCGCTTTGGCCGCTTTTCCTGACGCAACCCTTGTCGAGGGCGACGACACGCGGCATAGGTCCAACCCATGAAATCGATCGAAGACATGATGAAGGCGGCGCAGGAAGCCGCCGCCACCGTTCAGGCCCAGATGCAGGAGGCCCAGGCGAAGCTCGACAGCATCGAGGTCGAAGGCGTTTCGGGCGGCGGCCTGGTGCGGATTCGCGCCAGCGCCAAAGGGCGGATCAAGGCGATTGCCATCGATGACAGCCTGATGGTCCCTGCGGACAAGCAGATGCTCGAAGACCTGCTCGCCGCCGCGTTCAACGATGCGCGCGAGAAGGCTGACCAGGTCAGCAACGAAGAAATGGGCAAGATGACCAGCGGCCTGCCGCTGCCTCCGGGCTTTAAATTGCCCTTTTGATGGGGTCCGTGACCGCCGCCATTCAGCATTGCGACATTGAATGCGCGGCAGGTTACGCCATATTAGACAAGATGACCCTATAAGAAGGGCGGCGCGTCCGGTGCGGACGCCTGCCCAGGAGCCGTAATGACGCAATCTTTTCCTCTTCTGCCGCTGCGCGACATCGTTGTTTTTCCGCACATGATCGTGCCGCTGTTCGTCGGCCGCGACCGTTCGGTCGCCGCGCTCGAAACGGCGATGGAATCCGACAAGGAAATCTTCCTCGTCGCCCAGCTCGATCCGGGCGAAGACGACCCGCAGCGCGACGATCTTTATGATGTCGGCGTGATCGCCACCGTTTTGCAGCTTTTGAAGCTGCCCGACGGCACTGTGCGTGTGCTCGTCGAGGGCAAGGAGCGCGCCAAGCTGCTGGCGCTCCAGACCGAAGACAAGACCGTGATGGCGAGCGTGAAGCCCGTCGCCGACAGCGCCGACGATAGCGTCGATACCGCGGCGCTGATGCGTTCGGTCGTCGATCAGTTCGAAAACTACGCCAAGCTCAACAAGAAGATGCCCGCCGAAACCGCGGTGCAGCTGTCGCAGATTGACGACGCCTCGCGTCTCGCCGATTCGGTTGCCGGCAATCTCAACATCAAAGTGTCCGACAAACAGGCATTGCTCGTCGAGGATGCGCCGGCCAAGCGGCTGGAGATGGTCTTTGCCTTCATGGAAGGCGAACTCGGCGTCCTTCAGGTCGAAAAGAAGATCCGCGGCCGCGTGAAGCGCCAGATGGAAAAGAGTCAGCGCGAATATTATCTCAACGAGCAGTTGAAGGCGATTCAGCGCGAGCTTGGCAACGACAATGGCGAGGGCGGCGACGATCTCGCCGAACTTGCGGCAAAGATCGACAGCATGAAGCTGTCGAAGGAAGCCAAGGCCAAGGCGCAGGCAGAGCTCAAGAAGCTGCGCGGCATGGCGCCGATGTCGGCCGAGGCGACCGTCGTGCGCAACTATCTCGACACATTGCTCGGCCTGCCGTGGGGCAAGAAGTCGAAGCTCAAGAAAGACCTCACCGTCGCGCAGGCCGTCCTCGACGACGACCATTATGCGCTGGAGAAGGTCAAGGACCGGATCGTTGAATATCTGGCGGTCCAGGCGCGCACCAACAAGCTGAAGGGGCCGATCCTCTGCCTCGTCGGCCCTCCGGGTGTCGGCAAGACCAGCCTCGGCAAATCGATCGCCAAGGCGACGGGGCGCGAGTTCATCCGCCAGTCGCTGGGCGGCGTACGCGACGAGGCTGAAATTCGCGGCCACCGCCGGACCTACATCGGCTCGCTGCCGGGCAAGATCGTGACGAACCTCAAAAAGGCCGGCACGATGAACCCGCTGTTCCTGCTCGACGAGATCGACAAGCTGGGTCAGGATTTCCGCGGCGATCCGGCGTCGGCGCTGCTCGAAGTGCTCGACCCCGAACAGAATGGCAAGTTCCAGGACCATTATCTGGAGGTCGACGTCGACCTGTCGGATATCATGTTCGTCACGACCGCCAACTCGCTCAACCTGCCGCAGGCGCTGCTCGACCGGATGGAGATCATCCGGCTCGAAGGCTACACCGAGGACGAGAAGGTCGAGATCGCGAAGCTTCACCTGATCGCGAAGCAGATCGAGGCGCATGGGCTGAAGGACGGCGAGTTCGAGCTGACCGAAGAGGCGCTGCGCGACCTGATCCGTTATTACACCCGCGAGGCCGGTGTGCGGACGCTGGAGCGCGAGATCGCCAAGCTCGCCCGCAAGGCGCTGCGCCGCATCCTCGAAGGCAAGATGGAAAGCGTCATCGTGACGCCCGACAATCTCGCCGACTATTCGGGTGTACGCAAATATCGCCACGGCATGGGTGACCTTGAGGATCAGATCGGCGCCGTCACCGGGCTCGCCTGGACCGAAGTCGGCGGCGAGTTGTTGACGATCGAGGCGGTTACCGTGACCGGAAAGGGGCAGATTCGCACCACCGGCAAGCTTGGCGAAGTGATGACCGAATCGGTCCAGGCTGCGCTGTCCTTCGTGAAGGCGCGCGCGCCCGGCTATGGCATCAAGCCCAGCCTTTTCGCGCGCAAGGATATCCATATCCATCTGCCCGAAGGCGCCGTCCCCAAGGACGGCCCGTCGGCGGGTGTGGGCATGGTGACGGCGATGATTTCGACGCTGACCGGGATCGCGGTGCGCCGCGATGTCGCGATGACCGGCGAGGTCACGCTGCGGGGCCGCGTGCTGGCGATCGGCGGGCTCAAGGAGAAGCTGCTTGCGGCGCTGCGCGGCGGGATCACGACCGTTCTCATTCCCGAAGAGAATGAGAAAGATCTGGTCGAAATTCCGGCGAACATCACCAACGGACTGAAGATCATTCCGGTGAGCCACGTCGATCAAGTATTGGCCGAAGCATTGGTGAGTCCTGTGGTTC
This sequence comes from Sphingopyxis sp. GW821-FHT12C06, assembly GCF_058807415.1. Classification (NCBI taxonomy): domain Bacteria; kingdom Pseudomonadati; phylum Pseudomonadota; class Alphaproteobacteria; order Sphingomonadales; family Sphingopyxidaceae; genus Sphingopyxis; species Sphingopyxis sp. GW821-FHT12C06. The sequence goes on from NZ_JBXAQR010000002.1 coordinate 58,174, forward strand.
CGATCGAGTGGACCGAGGCCGACGAACTCGCCGTGTCGCCGCCGATTGCACCCGAAACGACGATTCGGCACTGACCCAAAAGGCTTTGGGCCGGTGCCGCGTCGGCTTTTCGTCGCAAAATCATCATTTCATGCCGTTTTGCGCCGTTTTTTGCTTTGACAAGGTGGGGCGAAACAGCGTTAGTGGCGCGCCATGGCACGGCCATGAATCACTCATTCAACCATAATAGGGGTTCCTTAGGCATGAACAAACAAGACCTGATCGCCACCGTCGCTGACTCGAGCGGCCTGACCAAGGCTGATGCAAGCAAGGCGGTTGAAGCCGTTTTCGACGCAATCACCGCGTCGCTGAAGAAGGGCGGCGAAGTCCGTCTCGTCGGCTTCGGGACGTTCTCGGTCAGCCAGCGCAAGGCATCGACCGGTCGCAACCCGCGCACCGGCGAAACGATGACCATCGCTGCGTCGAACCAGCCCAAGTTCAAGGCCGGCAAGGCCCTGAAGGATGCCTGCAACTGATTGCAGGCGCCTTTTGGTGAAAACATTTCGGGCCGCGGCGAAAGTCGTGGCCCGTTTTGTATCTGCTCTCGCTTCGGGTGCAAAAGCCCGTTGCAATCACCGCCGCAGCGGCTATGGACGTCCAGCTTTCGAAGGTCGCGGTTCGCCACGATATCCGAAAGGGCGCGTAGCTCAGTGGTAGAGCACACCCTTCACACGGGTGGGGTCGCAGGTTCAATCCCTGCCGCGCCCACCATGGTCCAGGTGGTGAAACCCCGGCTGACCGGGTCATTCATCGCCTATTCAATGCATTGGCATTAGGGTCCCGGGCATGATCCGCACTTTCACCATATCACTCATCTCTGCTCTGCTGCTTTCAGCGGGCGTTCCCGCCCACGCGCGCGGCGACCGTGACCAGAATAATCTGCGTGACGCCGCAGCACAGGGGCAGGTGATTCCGCTCAACCGCCTGGTCGCCGAAGTGCGATCACGCGCGCCCTTTAATGAGATGACCTATTTGGGCGGGCCGCAATTCGACGCGCAGCGGATGATCTATGCGCTGAAATTCATGGATGGCAGCCAGGTCGTCGTCGTTTATGTCGACGCCCGCAGCGGCCGGATCGTCGGCCGCAAGCCCTGACACTCCCCAGCATGGACGTTTCTGCGCAACGACATTTTGCGATGATCGTCCGGACTTGATACATAGTCGAAACATGGCGGGCAGCCCTTGGGCCGGTCCGTATAGGAAAGGTGTCTGAATGCGGATTTTGATTGTCGAAGACGAGCCCACCCTGGGTCCGCAGCTCAAGGCGACGCTGGAGGGGGCGGGCTATGCCGTCGATCTCGCGACCGATGGCGAAGACGGGCATTTCCTCGGCGCGACCGAAAATTACGACGCCGCGATCCTCGATCTCGGGCTACCCGAGATCGACGGGCTGACCGTGCTTGACCGCTGGCGCCGCGAAAAGCGCAATTTCCCGGTGCTCGTCCTGACCGCACGCGATAGCTGGTCGGACAAGGTTGCCGGGCTCGATGCCGGCGCCGACGATTATCTCGCCAAGCCGTTCCAGACCGAGGAATTGATCGCCCGCCTGCGCGCGCTGATCCGCCGCGCCGCGGGCAATGCGTCGAGCGAGCTGATCGCGGGCGACGTGCGGCTTGATACGCGCTCTGGCCGCGTCACGCTTGCTGGCGAACCGGTCAAGCTGACTGCGCAGGAGTATAAGCTTCTGTCCTACCTGCTCCACCACAAGGGCAAGGTTGTGTCGCGGACCGAGCTGATCGAGCATATCTACGATCAGGATTTCGACCGCGATTCGAATACGATCGAGGTGTTCGTGACGCGCATCCGCAAGAAACTGGGCGCCGACATCATCACCACCATCCGCGGTCTCGGATATCAGCTCGACGATCCGCAGGGTTGAGTTCCCAGGGCATGTCCGACGCAGAGGTCGCCCCGGCGGACATTCATGACCCTGTCGAGGCGGCCCGGCCTGCCGCGCTGACGAGCCGGATCACCGGCTCGCTCGCGCGGCGCATGATCGCGATCGCGACCTTGTGGATTTCGGTGCTGCTGATCGGCGGCGGCTTCGCGCTCGATCGCGTGCTCACCGACTCGCTTGCGCGCAATTTCGATTCGGGCCTCGAATATGTGCTGCGGGCGATGATCCGCTCGTCCGAAATCGGCCCCGATGGCGAGGTGCGATTGATCGAACCGCTGGGCGACCAGCGGTTCCTCGAACCCTATAGCGGCCTCTATTGGCAGATCAGCGGCGGCGAGCAGGAGCCCTATCGCTCGCGCTCGCTGTGGGAACGCAGCCTGCGCGTGGAGAAGGGACATATCGACGACCAGCTCCACAGCTATGACAGCCGCCAGTTCCCCGACGAGGAATTGCGCGTACTCGAACGCAATGTCCTGCTGCCCGGCAGCAAGGTTAGCTGGCATTTCCAGATCGCCCAGTCGCGCGAGGCGCTCGATGTCCAGATTCGCGCGGTGCGCGCCACGCTGATCCCCGGTCTCGTGCTGCTCGGCGTCGGCCTGATCGTTCTCGCCGCGCTCCAGACCTTCTACGGCCTGTGGCCGCTCCGCCATATCCGCCGCGCGATCGCCGCGATGCGCGGCGGGCAACAGGGCCGCGTTACCGCGCCGCTGCCGCTCGAAGTGCAGCCGATGGTCGACGAGCTCAACGCGTTGCTCGCGCATAACGAGAAACAGGCCGAGGAAGCGCGGCTCCATGCCGGCAATCTCGCCCACGCGCTGAAAACGCCACTGACCGTGCTGGTCAACAGCGCGACCAGTTCGAACTCGGAACTTGCCGAAACCGTGCGGCGCGAGGCGGCGACCATGCAGCGCCAGGTCGACCATCACCTCGCCCGCGCGCGCGCCGTCGGACGCCGCGGCGCCGCGCAGGCGCGGGCGGTCGTGTGGGACAGCGTGGGCAGCGTCTCGCGCGCGGTCGCGGCGCTCTATCCCGACGTGCGGCTCGACGCGACCGGCGACAAGGAGCTTGTCGCGCGGGTCGAGCGGCAGGATTTGGACGAGCTGGTCGGAAACCTGCTGGAAAACGCCGCCAAATATGGCGGCGGCAGCATTTTCGTGACGATCCAGCGTGACGGCAATATGGCCGAAATTCTTGTCGAGGACGACGGCATGGGCATCTCGCAGGTCGACCGCGTCCGCGTCATCGATCGCGGGGTGCGGCTCGACAGCGGCAAACCCGGCACCGGGCTCGGCCTCGCAATCGTCCGCGACGTCGCCGAAATCTATGGCGGAAGTCTTGCACTCGAGGAGAGCGAGGATCTGGGCGGGGTGCTGGTGCGGTTGAGACTGCCGGCGGGGTAAGGCGCCAGCCCGTCAATCCCCGTCACTCCGGACCTGATCCGGGGTCCATGACTTCAACGCAGCTATGGATCCCGGATCAAGTCCGGGATGACGAAGAGCGAATGTCTGAATTGGGGTGGTTAGCTGCCATCCAAGGCAAGCAGTCTGATTATGTATGACAAGCGCGCCGAGCCTGTACTTAGTCTTCGAAAACTGCCGGATTGATCTCGAACGCTGTGCATTTCTCATATATGAAATCAAATTCCCCATACGCCCACTTGCACTTCAATTGATGCCTGCCAAATGGCGCATCTGTCGAAATTAGGGGCGTTCTGGTAAGTTCATATATTGATCCTAAGTCGGTTGACTTATCCATGTCATATTGTGGCAGAAAGCCCTGCCTCTTCATCGTGTGAGATAATCCACTCAACCCGATAAAATCGAATCCGATATATTTTAGAACAGATTCCGCCTCTTCGACGTTTCGATACCCGGACACGTCAGAGAGAATGACGAAGTAAACAGAGTATGCATTAATTGCGATACTCATCATGTAAGATTCCGGAAAATCGACGCCAGCGAGAGCGCCTTCGGCGTCTATCTCTGATCGAGTATTATTTAGCATAAAACCTCAAATGATTACTATGTCATGTTTTTGATTAAGTTATTCGCGGGAGTGCAATCTGGAACGCTGCTGCGAGCATTCGTCGCGGCGATTTGGCCAAACGCTTCGTTACAATTTGGCGATGACGCAACGTCGGCAATTGGTCGTTACCGGCCATCCGCGGTGCACTCTACGTTTGCAAGCCTAGGCTGCGGTAACTTCCAGCCCGCGCTGCACCGCAGGCCGCGCGAGCCCTGCATCGAGCCAACGCTGAACATGATCGAACCGATCGAACCCGACAATCTCGCGCGCTTCGTAAAAGCCGATCAGATTGCGGACCCAGCCGAGCAGGGAAATGTCGGCGATGCTGTAATCCTCGCCCATCACCCATGCCCGCTCCGCCAGCCGGTCGTCGAGGACACCCAGCAGCCGCGCCGATTCCGCCGCGTAGCGATCGCGCGGACGCTTGTCCTCGATCTCGCGGCCTGCGAATTTGTGGAAGAAGCCGAGCTGACCGAACATCGGTCCGACCCCGCCCATCTGCCACATCACCCACTGGATCGTCTCATAGCGCGTGTTCGGATCGGCCGACAGAAACTGCCCCGTCTTGTCGGCGAGATAGATCAGGATCGCGCCCGATTCGAACAGCGCCAGCGGCGTGCCGCTTGGGCCATCGGGATCATAGATCGCGGGAATCTTGCCATTGGGGTTAAGCGCGAGAAAGGCCGGGTCGTGGCTTTCGTTCGCCATGATGTCGATACGGTGCGCTTCATAGGCGAGGCCGCATTCCTCGAGCATGATGCCGACCTTCACCCCGTTGGGGGTCGGTGCCGAGAAGAGCTGGAGCCGGTCAGGATATCTGGCGGGCCAGCGATCGAAGACCGGATGATCACTCATGCGCCATTGTCCTGCTTGGCCTGCTGGTGGTGACGGATCACCTCTTCGATGATGAAGCGCAGGAATTTCTCGCTGAATTCGGGGTCGAGGTTGGCCTCGCGCGCCAGATTGCGCAGACGCTCGATCTGGCGCGCCTCGCGGTCGGGGTCGGCGGCGGGCAGGTCGATCGTTGCCTTGAGCTCGCCAACCGCCTTGGTCACCTTGAACCGTTCGGCGAGCATATAGACGAGCGCCGCGTCGATATTGTCGATGCTTTGACGGTAACGGCTCAACTGGTCGTCCATGCGCGGCTCCTCATTCGTGCCGGGCACGCTTGGCACCGGCGGGGGGCTGCTGGCAAGCCGAAAGTCATTGCAAATTCGCCCCCGCACGGCCAAGGGTCGCCGCGTCATGACCGCCGAAATTCACCAGCTTCATGGGGAAAACCCGCCCTCGCTCGACCCGATGATGGCGCTCGTCGCCGCCGATATGAACGAGGTCAATTCGGTCATCCTCGACCGGATGCAATCCGAAGTGCCGCTGATCCCCGAACTGGCGGGCCATTTGATCGCGGGCGGCGGCAAGCGGATGCGGCCGATGCTGACGCTCGCCTGCGGGAAATTGCTCGACTATCCGGGTCGCCGTCATTGCAAATTGGCCGCCGCGGTCGAATTCATCCACACGGCAACCTTGCTCCACGACGATGTCGTCGACGGATCGGACCTGCGCCGCGGCCGCAAGACCGCCAACCTGATCTGGGGCAACAGCGCCTCGGTTCTCGTCGGCGATTTCCTGTTCAGCCGCGCCTTTGAGGTAATGGTCGAGGACGGGTCGCTGAAGGTGCTGAAAATCCTCTCGCACGCCTCGGCGGTGATTGCGGAGGGCGAGGTCAACCAGCTCTCGGCGCAGCGCCGGATCGAAACGAGCGAAGACCAGTATCTGGCGATCATCAACGCCAAGACCGCCGAACTCTTCGCCGCGGCGTGCAAGATCGCCGCCGTCGTCGCCGAACGCGACGAGGCGACCGAGGCCGCGCTCGACGCCTATGGCCGCAATCTGGGCATCGCGTTCCAGCTTGTCGACGATGCGATCGACTATGTCTCCGACGCCGAAACCATGGGCAAGGGGGTCGGCGACGACTTCCGCGACGGCAAGGTCACCTTGCCCGTCATCCTCGCCTATGCCCGCGGCACTCCCGAAGAGCGCGAATTCTGGAAGCTCGCGATCACCGGTCACCGCACGTCGGACGAGGATCTGGCGCATGCCACCAGCCTGCTCCACAAGCATGGCACGATCGCCGACACGCTGACCCGCGCGCGCCATTATGGCCAGCGCGCGGTCGACGCGATCGGCGGTTTTCGCGCCAGCCAGGCGAAGTCGGCACTGACCGAGGCGGTCGCCTTTGCGGTCGCCCGCGCTTATTGAGTAGCGCAGGGTGGCGATGGGAATGGGCCCTGCGGCAGACAATCCCGATGCCTATATCGCGGCGCTTTCGGGCTGGCAGCGTGAACGCGCCGCAATGATGCGTGCGGCGATCATGGGCGCCGCCCCTTTCGAAGAGACGATCAAATGGACCAACCTCGTCTTCCTCGCGAACGGTCCGTGCATCCTGATCCGCGCCGAGGAGCATCGCGTCCTGCTCGGCTTCTGGCGCGGCAAACGGCTGCGCGATCTCGAGCCGCGGATCAGGGCGAGCGGCAAATATGAACTCGGCAATCTGGTGATGACCGGGGCGACCGACGTGACGCCGGAAATCGTTGCGGTGCTTGCCGTCGAGGCCTTCCGTCTCAACGCCGAACTTGGCAATCCCGCGGCGCGCGCATGACGCAGGCGCTGCCGATTGACGTCGTGCTGCCCGATATCATGGCGGCGCTGGTGCTGAAGCCCAACGCGGTCGTCGTCGCGCCGCCGGGTGCGGGCAAGACGACCCGCGTTGCGCCTGCACTGCTGGGTCAGCCTTGGTGCAAGGGCGCGGTGTGGCTGCTCTCGCCGCGGCGGCTGGCCGCGCGCGCCGCCGCCGAGCGGATCGCCGAGGAGATGGGCGAGGCGGTCGGCGGGACCGTCGGCTATGCGACGCGGCTCGACAGCAAACAGTCGGGGAAGACGCGCCTGCTGGTGATGACCCCCGGCCTGTTCCGCAACCGCATCCTCGCCGACCCCGAGCTTGCCGGTGTGTCGGCGGTGCTGTTCGACGAGGTCCATGAACGCAGCCTCGACGGCGATTTCGCACTTGCGCTGGCAATCGATGCCCAGCAGGGGCTCCGCGACGAACTGCGGCTGATCGCGATGTCGGCAACGCTCGACGGCGCGCGCTTCGGGGCGTTGCTCGGCGATGCGCCGGTGCTGAAGAGCGAGGGCAAAATCTGGCCGCTCGAGCTGCGCCATATCGGCCGCCGCGCCGAGGAACGGCTGGAGGCGTCGGTGCTCGCGGCGGTGCGGCAGGCGCTTGCCGATGAGCCCGCAGGCGACATGCTCACATTCCTGCCCGGCGCCGCCGATATCGACCGCGCGGCAACGGCGGTCGAGGACGCGCGGCTGCCGCTGGTCGTCCATCGCCTGCACGGACAGATCGACCCCGCGATGCAGCGCAAGGCGCTCGTTCGCGACCCGGAGGGGCGCCGCAAGCTGATCATCGCAACCAGCATCGCCGAAACCAGTCTGACGATCGAAGGCGTTCGTATCGTCATCGATGCCGGCCTGTCGCGCCGTCCACGCTTCGACAAGGCCGCGGGTATCGCGCGTCTCGTCACCGAACGCGCGAGCCAGGCGTCGGCGACCCAGCGCGCCGGCCGCGCCGCGCGTCAGGGGCCGGGGGTTGCCTATCGCTTGTGGGAGGCGGCTGCGACCGCGGGGGTGCCGCCCTTCGATCCGCCCGAAATTCACGAAAATGACCTGATGCCCGTCGTGCTCGACTGCGCGAGCTGGGGTATCATCGATCCGCGTCAGCTCGGCTGGCTCGACCCGCCGTCACCCGCGGCGATTGCCGAGGCCAAATCGCGCTTGCAGGCGATCGGTGCGCTGGGAGCCGATGGGCGGATCACCGCGAGCGGCAAGGCGCTCGCTTCGGTTCCGCTCCCGGTGCCGCTCGCGCATATGCTGATCGAGGCGGCGCGGGCAGGGGAGACCGATCTCGCCGCGCGTCTCGCGGTGCTGCTCACCGAACCCGGCCTTGGCGGGCGCGGGGTCGATGTCGAGGCGCGGCTGGGGCGCTGGCGCGGGCAACGGGGTGAGCGTTCAGAAGGCGCGATCCGGCTTGCGCGACGGCTCGCGGGCATCGGCGAAAAACTGGCGGCGGGACCGGCGGACACCGGGACGCGCTCGATCGGCGGCTGGATCGCGACGGCCTGGCCTGACCGCGTGGCACGCCAGCGGGCGGGGCAGCGCGGCGAATATCTGAGCGTCGGCGGCCGCGCTTATCGTATCGACCCGGTCGAGCCCCTCGCGGGCAGCGAATGGCTCGCGATCGCCGATGCGCAGGGCCTTGCGGCGGGCGTCCGCATCCTGAGCGCCGCGCCGATCGCGCTCGCCGAGGTCGAGGCGATTTTCGGCGACCGGATCGTCACCCAATCGGCGAGCAGCTATGACGCCGCGAACGACCGTGTCGATCATCGCCGCGAACGGCGGCTGGGCGCGATTGCGCTGGCGAGCGGGAAGGCGCCGCGTAACGACGGCGCCGAGGATGATGTTGCGGTGCGGATGGCGGCGGTGCAGGGCAAGGGGCTCGGGCTGATCGGCTGGGGCCCGGTGTCGCAGGCGCTGCGCCAGCGCGCGTCGTTCGCCGGTATCGATGCGCTGTCGGCCCCGGCGCTCGCCGACAGCGCGGATATGTGGCTCGCGCCTCTGCTCGCGCGGTGCCGGGGTCTCCGCGATATCGGCGATGGCAGGCTGGCCGATGCGCTGATGGCGATGCTCGACTGGCCCGCGCGCCAGCGCCTCGAGAAATTCGCGCCCGCCGATTACACGACCCCCGCGGGCAGCCGTCATGCGATCGACTATGGCGCCGACGGCGGACCGACGGTCAGCGTGCGGGTGCAGGAAATGTTCGGGCTCGCCCGCCATCCGGCGATCGGCGATCCGCCGGTTCCGCTCATCCTCGCGCTGACCTCGCCCGCGCACCGGCCGATCCAGACGAGCCGCGACCTCGTCTCCTTCTGGAGCGGCAGCTGGTACGAGGTCGCAAAGGAGATGCGCGGCCGCTATCCGAGGCATAGCTGGCCCGACGATCCGGCGACCGCGCGCCCGACATTGATGACGAAAGCGGCGCAGGCCCGGCGCGACGCGCAATAAGCCCTCTTTCCGGGCGCGCATCGACGGGCTAAGGCGACCGCACAGGCACCAGTATAGGACGACCCAGATGAAAGCGCGGATTTTCCAGAAACCCAAAAATGCGATGCAGTCCGGCCGGGCCGGGACGCAGCGCTGGATGCTGGAATTCGCGCCCGCCGAAGCGCGCAAGGCCGATCCGCTGATGGGCTGGGCGGGCAGCGGAGATACGCAGCGTCAGCTGCGGCTGGGCTTCGCGAGCCGCGACGAAGCGCTGGCCTATGCCGAACGCAATGGCATCGACGCCGAGGTCATTGAGACCCCCGAGCGCCGGTTGAAGATTCAGGCCTACGCCGACAATTTCCGGTGAGGTAGCCGCCCCCGCCTTCGCGGGGGCGACGCTTGTCATCCAATGATTATTGGGCTTCCGGCTGCAGAAACTTGTGCAGGTGGACGACGACATATTTCATTTCGGCATCGTCGACGGTGCGCTGCGCGGCGGCGCGCCATGCCTTTTCGGCCGACGCATAGTCGGGAAACAGGCCGACGATATCGAGCGCGGTCGGGTCGGTGAAATCGAGAGTTTGCGGATCGCTGACGCGCCCGCCAAAAACCAGGTGCAGTTTGCTCATTGTTGCTTTCCTTGCCGGTAAGCGCTGGGGAGGGGAGGAGGCGGCCCCTACCAGCGCAGCGCCGTTACGGCAAGCCGGTCAGTCGTTGTTGCGCTTGGGGAGGAGCGAGCCGAGCAATGCGCCAAGCGCCACCGCGCCGGCGACCAGCGCCAGCGGCTGTTCCTGTGCGACGTCCTTGAGCTTGCTGTTGGCGCGCTTCGCCTGAACCTTGCCCTTTGCGATCGCCTGTTCGGCGACGTCGCGTGCGGCTTCGGCCTGTTCGCGGCCCTTGGCGGCGAGTTCGCTCGTCGCGGTGCGTGTGCGGTCGGCGAGTTCGCTCGTCGCGGCGCGCGTGCGATCGGCGAGATCGTCGGTCGCGGCGCGCGCGCGGCCATAGCCGTCCTGGATTCGTGCTTTCGCCGCCTCGGCGGTCAGTCGCGCGTTTTCGGCGGTTTTCTCCGCAAGTTCACTCGCTTTTGCACGCGTGTCGCGGGCGGTTTCACTGAACGGCTTCATCTTCTTCCTCCAATGGTTCGATTGCTTCTTCGGCTTCGACGTCCCCGGCGGGGCGCAGCCGGTCGACGACCGCGGTCGCCATCTCCTGAATCTTGCGGCCGATGCGCGGCGCATGTTCCCTGATCGGTTCGCGGAAAAGCCATGCAACCCCCGCCACCGCGGCAATCGTGATCGGCAGGCGGTTGTCGCGAAACTCCTGCCGTACGACATGCGCGGCGTCATCGACGACTTCGCCGACGCGATATTTGCCGCGACTTACGAGCGCCGCCGGTTTGAACGCATCGCGCGCAACGCCGACCTTGCGCTGTAATTCGGCGCGTTGGAGCATCGACTGCCGGACCGCGTTGATCAGGCGGGTGCGCGATCCGTTCACAGATCTTCACCTTCGTGCATCAGGTCGTTGCGCAGCGCCGTCCGCACATCGCGCCAGCCCAGATGTGCGCGCCACCCGGCAAAGGCCGCGACCGCAAGCAAGGCGACGAAGACGATCAGCGTCGCGAGCAGCGGTCCGACCAGCGGCGTCAACACCATGATCCCGCCAAAGGCGAGCGCGAGCATCGCGACGAGCAAGGCGCAGGCCGCAACAAAGCCCCAGCCGGACATCCATTTGAAGCCCTCCCAGCCGAAGGCGCGCCGCGCGTCGAGCAGCGCCAGTTCGGCCTTCGCGGTCGCCGACAGGTTGTCGACGACCTCGCGCACGATATCCTCCAGCGGCACCGGTGGCGGCGTCGGGGCGGGTCCATCGGGCGCAAAGCCGTGGCTGACACGGTCAAAGCTGCGCGGTGCGGACGCGGGCGGGGTTTCGGGCTGGGTGTTCGGCATAAGGGTGGCCGGCGTCAGCCGTTGTTCGACCCGCCTTTCAACATGCGGGCGAGGACGAAGCCTATCACGGCGGCGGCGCCAACCGCCACGGCGGGGCTCTTCTTGACGAATTCGCGGGTCGAGGCGGCGAGCTCGTCGAGATCTTTTTCGTCGAGCGTCGTGGCAAGGCCGGCGACGGTGGTCGCGGCCGAACGGGCGTAGTCGCCATATTGCTTGCCGAATTTGGTATCGACGGTCCCGGCGCTATCTTCGAGCATCCTGGCGAGGCTGCCGACGGCATCGGCGGCCTTGTCCTTGCCCTTGGTCGCGGCTTCGCGCGCCTTGGTCGAAGCCTGGTTTGCGAGCGTCGATGCTTCATCCTTCAAAGAGGCGGCCTTTTTCGATGCTTCGGATTTGATGGTGTCGCGGGTCGCGGCGATCTGGTCGCGGATCGGATGATCCTTTGCGCTGGTCTTGGCTGCGGCAGGCTTGCGCGCGGGCGCCGCCTTGGTCGCGGCGGCTTTTACGGGCGCCTTGGGACGGGGAGCGGCAACTTTCTTGGTCGCGGGAGTAGCGGCTTTGGCCATGGGCGTTGTCCTCTTCTTCTTTTATCGGGCGTCGCACCAGCGAACGTCCCCTTTGGTCCTGTATCAATATATAGCAAGGCGGGGCTAATGGTTCCATAGTTCTGCAAAATTCCTCTGCGGTGGTTGCACTGGCGGCACGGCGCCGATAACAGGCGGGCGCTCTATTCCACCGGCCTGCCTACGGCCGCCAGCAGGACATATCCCATGACCGCCATCATCGACATTCACGGCCGCGAAATTCTCGACAGCCGCGGCAATCCCACCGTCGAAGTCGATGTGCTGCTGGAAGACGGCAGCTTCGGCCGTGCCGCGGTGCCCTCGGGCGCGTCGACCGGCGCGCACGAAGCCGTCGAACTGCGCGATGGCGACAAGAGCCGCTATCTCGGCAAGGGCGTGCTCAAGGCCGTCGCGGCCGTAAACGGCGACATCGCTGACGCGCTGATCGGTCTCGATGCCGAAGACCAGCGCGAACTCGATCAGGCGATGATCGACCTCGACGGCACGCCCAACAAGGCCCGCCTTGGCGCCAATGCGATCCTCGGCGTCAGCCTTGCCGCCGCCAAAGCCGCGGCCGATGCGCGCGGTCTGCCGCTCTATCGCTATGTCGGCGGCGTTTCCGCCCGCACACTTCCCGTTCCGATGATGAACATCATCAACGGCGGCGAGCACGCCGACAACCCGATCGACGTCCAGGAATTCATGATCATGCCCGTCGGCGCCGGCAGCATCGCCGAAGCCGTGCGCTGGGGCAGCGAAATCTTCCACACGCTGAAGAAGGGCCTGTCGGCCAAAGGTCTCGCGACCGCAGTGGGCGATGAGGGCGGCTTTGCCCCGAACCTTGCCTCGACGCGCGACGCGCTCGACTTCATCGCTGCATCGGTCGATCAGGCGGGCTTCAAGCTCGGCACCGACGTCGTCCTCGCGCTCGATTGTGCCGCGACCGAATTCTTCAAGAACGGCAAGTACGAGATCAGCGGCGAAAAACTGTCGCTGAGCCCCGAGCAGATGGCTGAATATCTCGCCGCACTCGTCAAGGATTACCCGATCCTGTCGATCGAAGACGGGATGAGCGAAGATGATTTCGTGGGCTGGAAAGCGCTCACCGACCTCGTCGGCGACAAGTGCCAGCTCGTCGGCGACGATCTGTTCGTCACCAATCCGCTGCGTCTGGAACAGGGCATCAAGGACGGCCTCGCCAACTCGCTGCTCGTCAAGGTCAACCAGATCGGCACGCTGTCCGAAACGCTCGACGCCGTCGATATGGCGCACCGCGCGCGCTACACCGCCGTTATGTCGCACCGTTCGGGCGAGACCGAGGACGCAACGATCGCCGACCTCGCGGTCGCGACCAACTGCGGCCAGATCAAGACCGGCAGCCTCGCGCGTTCGGACCGGCTCGCGAAATACAACCAGCTGATCCGCATCGAGGAAGAGCTGGGCAACATGGCGCGTTATCCGGGGATGGCTATTTTCACCTGATCCATGACTGTTGTCGGCACCACATAGTCATTCGTCGAATTGGCCTAACGCGGTCGGCGCGGAGGCTTATGGAGCGGGTCTTGACGTAGCAGGAGGCCCGCCTTGAAATACCCGAGTCAGACGCTGTTGGCGGTGTTTGCCGTAACATTGGCCGCACTGCCCGCGTCGGCTCGTGACACGTGGATCGTCCGGACCGATTATTGGGGGTCGCCGGCTTTTTCGACGATGACTCTCGATATCGCCGATGGACGGGCGTCGGGTGAAATCGACGGCAGTCGCATCGAGGGCGCTGTGCGTGGCTCGGCGCTCGACTTGCGCAGCACGGACGCGAGCGGGCAGGTTTCGCGTTACTCGTTGCAGCGACGCGCGACCGAATTGAGCGGCGAAGCGGATATGCCGGACACGAACGATCCCAAAGCCCGCGCGATTCGCCGGATCACGGCGTGGCGGGTGCCCGACAGGACGGGCGGGCCGAAGGTCGTCGAATATCGCCCGACCGATTATTCGAACAGCTGGGATGCCGATCGCAAGCCGGCTCTGGTTGTTTGGCCCGGCGATACGATCCGTACCACCACGGTCGATTCCGGCGGCGTGGACGAAAAGGGCGTGACGCGCGCGCTGTTTGGCAATCCGCAGACCGGGCCTTTCTTTGTCGCCGGTGCCGAGCCCGGCGATACGCTGGTCGTCCATATTCGCCGTCTGGCGCTTAACCGCGACTATGCCGACAGCCTCGACTCCATCGTCGGCCGGGCGCTCGGAACGTCACTCGTGGCTTCGGCCGGTGATCTGGACAAGCCGGTGCGCTGGATACTCGACCGGAAAGCGGGCCGGGCACGTCCCGCCGACGCCAGCGGCGCGCTGGCCGATTTCTCGGTGCCGGTCAGGCCGATGCTGGGCGGAATGGCTGTCGCCCCCGGGTTCGGAATGCCGGCCATATCGACGGGCGACACCGGACGCTTCGGCGGAAACATGGATTTCAACGAGGTCGTTGAAGGAAATATCGTCTATCTGCCCGTGCAACAGCCGGGCGCGCTCTTGTATATCGGTGATGCGCATGCGCTTCAGGGCGATGGCGAAACCTCGCAATATGCGCTCGAGACGTCGATGGATGTCACGATGACGGTCGATATTATCAAGGGGCAGGCGATCGAGATGCCGCGGGTCGAATCGCCGAGGGAAATCATGGCGCTGGGTCAGGCTGGATCGCTCGATGAAGCGCTGAAATCTGCGAGCACAGGCATCATCCAATGGCTGCAGCGGGACTATGGCATGACCCTGTCGCAGACGGCGCAAGTGATGGGGAGCGCGATGCGCTATTCGGTTGCGAACCTTGCGGGACGCAGCGTGGGTGTTTCCGCGCGGATTGACAAAGCGCTTCTGCCCGCGCCGCGAAACGTCGTCAGCCGTCGGGGCGCGGGTCCTGCTGACGGGAATGACGTATCGCCCTAGTCGATTATGCGCCGTGTACGCTTGACGCCGCGAATCAACTCTGATTCAAGGGCCGGAATGACGCAGCGCCACAAATTCCGTAAATCGATGAACCGGGCCGTCGGTCCCGCCATTGCCGTGATCGCGGTGCTGGCGATGATCGGTTACGGGATTTTCGGGCCGACCGGACTGTATGCGTGGGGCGAATATGGTCAGTCGGTTGAAAAGAAGCGCGTCGTGCTGACCGAGTTGTCCAAGCGGCAGCATGAGCTTCAGAACCGCGTCAACCTGCTCGACCGCCAGCGCGTCGATCCCGACCTTGCCGAAGAATATGTTCGCGAGCGGCTGGGCGCCTATCACCCCGACGAGGTGATCATTCCGATGGAACCCGACGCGAAGCCCTGACGGGTTTTTGCTGCACCCATGCTGCATACGTAAGGCAAGCATGCACCCTTCCCAAGGGGGCGTTGCCAAAGGGGTTATGGCGCTCCTATAGGAAGCCTTGCCGTTACGGCTAACTGCAAAGGAACCCGCCTTGGCCAAAGCTCCCGCGCGCACAACTGCCGCGCCAAAAAAGACTGCATCCACCCCAGCACCCGCGACCAATCGCGACCAGCCGCGCGACCCCGCGCCCTATGACGCGAGCCCGGAAGAGCTCGAGACATTCTACCGCGAGATGTTGCTCATCCGCCGCTTCGAGGAAAAGGCGGGCCAGCTTTACGGTCTCGGCCTGATCGGCGGCTTCTGTCACCTCTATATCGGCCAGGAAGCCGTTGCGGTCGGCCTGCAGAGCGCGCTCGACGGCGACAAGGACAGCGTGATCACCGGATACCGCGACCATGGCCACATGCTGGCCTATGGTATCGACCCGAAGGTCATCATGGCCGAGCTGACTGGCCGCGCCGCCGGCATTTCGCGCGGCAAGGGCGGCTCGATGCACATGTTCAGCGTCGAGCATAAATTCTACGGCGGCCATGGCATCGTCGGCGCGCAAGTGTCGCTCGGCACCGGGCTTGCCTTCGCACATAAATATCGCGGCGATGGCGGCATCGCCATGTCCTATTTCGGCGACGGCGCATCGAACCAGGGCCAGGTTTACGAGAGCTTCAACATGGCCGAGCTGTGGAAGCTGCCGATCATCTTCGTGATCGAGAACAACCAGTACGCCATGGGCACCTCGGTCAACCGCTCGTCGGCCGAAGACCAGCTTTATCGTCGCGGTGAAAGCTTCCGCATTCCCGGGATGCAGGTCGACGGCATGGACGTGCTTGCGGTGCGCGGTGCGGCCGAAGCCGCGATCGAATGGGTGCGCGCGGGCAAGGGCCCGGTGTTGATGGAACTCAAAACCTATCGCTATCGCGGTCATTCGATGTCCGACCCCGCCAAATATCGCAGCCGCGAGGAAGTGCAGGCGGTACGCGACAAGTCCGATGCGATCGAACATCTGAAAAAGCTGATGCTCGATGCGGGCATCACCGAGGACAAGATCAAGGATATCGACAAGGAAATCCGCACGATTGTGGCTGAATCCGCAGACTTTGCGGAAAGCGCGCCCGAACCCGATCTTCCCGAACTTTATACCGACGTGCTGGTGGAGCAATATTGAGATGGCCATCGAATTGAAGATGCCGGCGCTGTCGCCGACGATGGAAGAAGGCACGCTGGCGAAATGGCTGGTCAAGGAAGGCGACACGGTCAAATCGGGCGACATCCTCGCCGAGATCGAAACCGACAAGGCGACGATGGAATATGAAGCGATCGACGAAGGCACGATCGCGCAAATCCTGGTCGCCGAGGGCACCGACAATGTGAAGGTCGGCACCGTGATCGCGACGATCACGGGCGAGGGCGAAGAGGCGAGCGCGGCTCCTGCGCCGACTCCCGCCGCTGCGGCACCCGAAGCCAAGGCCGAAGCCCCGGCACCCGCGCCCGCTGCGGCTCCGGCTGCGGCAGCTTCCGCCCCAACCGAACGCGCCTCCGATCCCGCGATCCCGGCCGGCACCGCGATGGTCCGCCTGACGGTGCGCGAAGCCTTGCGCGATGCGATGGCCGAGGAAATGCGCGCCGACGACCGCGTGTTCGTGATGGGCGAGGAAGTCGCCGAATATCAGGGCGCCTACAAGGTCACACAGGGCCTGCTCGAGGAATTTGGCGACCGCCGCGTCGTCGATACCCCGATCACCGAATATGGTTTTGCCGGTCTTGGCACGGGCGCCGCGATGGGCGGCCTGCGGCCGATCATCGAATTCATGACCTTCAACTTCGCGATGCAGGCGATCGACCACATCATCAACTCTGCGGCGAAGACCAACTATATGTCGGGCGGTCAGATGCGCTGCCCGATCGTGTTCCGCGGCCCGAACGGCGCGGCGTCGCGCGTCGGCGCGCAGCACAGCCAGAATTTCGCACCCTGGTACGCCAGCGTCCCCGGCCTGATCGTGATCGCGCCCTATGACGCCGCCGATGCCAAGGGACTGATGAAGGCCGCGATCCGCAGCCCCGACCCGGTCGTCTTCCTCGAAAACGAACTTCTTTATGGCCGCAGCTTTGACGTTCCCGATGTCGCCGATTTCGTCCTGCCGATCGGCAAGGCGCGGATCATGCGCGAGGGCAGCGATGTCACCATCGTCAGCTATTCGATCGGCGTCGGGCTCGCGCTCGAAGCCGCCGACGCGCTGGCGGCTGAGGGGATCGAAGCCGAAGTGATCGATCTGCGCACGCTGCGCCCGCTCGACACCGCGACTGTGCTTGCCAGCCTCAAGAAGACCAACCGTCTGGTCGTCGTCGAGGAAGGCTGGCCGACCTGTTCGATCGCCAGCGAAATCGCGATGGTCGCGATGGAACAGGGCTTCGACGATCTCGACGCACCGGTGATGCGCGTGTGCAACGAAGATGTGCCGCTGCCCTATGCCGCCAACCTCGAAAAGGCGGCGCTCGTCGACACCCCGCGCGTGATCGCGGCGGTGAAGGCGATCTGCAACCGGGCATAGTTCCCTGTGTCAATGCGACCCTGGCGCTTGCCGGGGTCGCATTGACGGGCAGGGAATGTTAGCGCGCTCCCGTAATGACCACCGAAACCAACCCCGACGCGCCGCACGAGGGCGCCTGGCCCGACATGCGCGATCCGCGCGTGATGGTCGCGGTGTCGCATGCGCGGCGACCGGCGATGACGGCGCTGTGGGCGCTCGCGGCGCGACTGACGCGATTGCTCATCGAAGCGCGCGAGCCGCTGATCGCGCAGATCAAGCTCGCCTGGTGGCGCGATATGGCGGTGATGATCGCGAGCGATCCCGATGCGTTGCCCAAGGGCGAACCGCTCCTCGCCGAACTGCGCACGACCTGGGGCGGGCAGGCGGGGCTCGACACGCTGGTCGATGCGGCGGAGGCGGTACTGCTCGCCGAGGACGACGGTCAGCGGCGCGAAGCGGCAGCGGCGTTCGGCGCGTGCTTGTTTGCCCTGTCGGGCGGCGGCGGCGGCGGCGATTGCTGGGGCCTGCTCTGGGGCGCGAGCGTGCAGGAAGGCGAGCGCGAGGCGCGCCAGCTCATCGCCGATGCGCGTATTGGCAGGGCCACTCGGCGCACGGCTTATGCCGGAAACCGGGCGCTTTTGATGCTGGACCGCTGGGCCGGTGCGATCGCGGCGCATGACGGCGAACGGCGCTGGCGCAGCGAAGGACTGCTGCTGTTTCGCATCGGTTTGCTTGGCCGCTGACGATAAAAAGCCACCGGGGCTGGAAATGATGCCCCCGAACATCTATCTTGCTGCGAACAATAGGGTCGCAGGGGACAGTGTATGTTCAACGGGCTGATTGCCTATCTCGATTCGATCAAGGCGCGCGATCCGGCGCCACGGTCGCGTTGGGAAATCCTTCTCTACCCCGGCCTGCTCGCGGTCGGCATGCACCGCATTGCGCACTGGCTGTTCGAGGCGCGGCTGTTCTTCCTCGCCCGCTTCGTCAATCATTTCTCGCGTTTTCTGACCGCCATCGACATCCATCCGGGCGCGACGATCGGCCGCCACTTGTTCATCGACCATGGCTTTGGTGTCGTGATCGGCGAAACGGCAGAGATCGGCGACAATGTTTCCATCTATCAGGGCGTGACGCTGGGGGGGACAGATCCCGCGAACGGTATCGGCGGAAAACGCCATCCGACGCTGGCCGACGATGTCATCGTCGGTTCGGGCGCGCAGATACTGGGCCCGGTCACCGTCAACACGCGCGCGCGCGTCGGCGCCAATGCCGTGGTGACCAAGGATGTGCCCGAGGGCGCGGTGATGGTCGGCATTCCGGCGCGCTCGACGTTGATCGATGCCACCGAATATGCGCGCGAATTCGTGCCCTACGGCACGCAGTGCAGCGAGAATTTCGACCCCGCGACGCAGAAGGTCGAAATCCTCCAGTGCCAGCTCGAGCTGCTGCAGAAGCAGTTGCAATCGCTGCTCAACGATCGCGATGCAGCCGCTGCGGAGGACGATGAGGCCCCGCGCCGCAAAGGGAGCCGGAAAAGCGCCTGATGGGAACGGTAACGCCTCTGCCGTTCGCGAATAGCAGAGCGGTACCGCAGCAGACCGGCTTCGAGCGTCCCGAATTGATGCGCATCCTCGACCTTTACGGCCGGATGGTCGCGGCGGGGCATTGGCGCGACTATGCGATGGATTTTCACCGCGACGCCGCGATCTTCTCGGCCTTTCGCCGCGCTTCCGAACGCCCCGAATATCGCATCGAAAAACGCCCCGCCTTGCGGAGCCGCCAGGGGATGTGGGCGCTGGTCTCCGAAGCCGGGGCGATTTTGAAGCGCGGGGACGAGCTTGCGAATGTGCTCGCCCCCGTCGAACGCAAGCTTATGAAGCTGGTATCGGACTGACCGTCCGCACCGTCGCGGGCAGCTGGTCTGCGAGGTTGGCGGGCAACAGGCCGACCACCGCCGCCCGGGCGTTCTGCCAGAAGGCCGACAGCAGCAGCAGCGCCGATCCGATGACGAACGCCGTCAGCGCGACATTGAGCTCGACCGCCCCGAATTCGCGAAACAATTGCGTCATCGCGAACAGGACATAGGCCAACGCCGAGACGAGCAGCGCGCGGCGGTCGATCGCCAGCGCGATCAGCCCGAACAATACATAAATGCCGACGACCATCACCGCTGCAACGCTGGTGATATTGTCGCCTTGCGTCACGCCCAGCAGGTGAAAGACCGGGTGTGCGATCATCGGCGCGGCGAGCAGATGGAGCCAGAAGGCGACGTCGCTGCGCCGCGTCTGGCGAACCCGGTCGCTGCGGTCCCACCACATGGCGAGCGCGAAGACGCCGAGGCCCGCGACGAGCACCAGCGCCATGACGATGTCGGGTGAGGTGGCGACGTCGACGGAGGTGGCGACGCCGACGATCGACAGGACCAGCGCAACCGCGGTCGCGGCAAGCGCGGCAGTGCCTGCAGCGATGGTGACCGGAACCATGAAGCGCTTCCAGTGCAACCACGTCGCGGCGGCAGTTACCAGCGCGATTCCGCCGACGAGCAGCGCGCCGACGGTATCGCCGGGATCATTGCTGAAGATTGCCTCGCCATGTTCGACGAGAAATCCGATCATCGTCGCCGCGACGCCGCCCGAAAAGGCGAGGACGAGGACGATGCTGGGCAGCGCCATGCGGCGTTGCCGCGTGAAATATTCGGCGAGGAACCACGCCGATGCGGCGACGAAGGCGCCGCCGAGCGCGGGATGAATCGACGCCCCGATCCAGGCGACCGCCATGAGCAGGATCACCGCGGCGATGCTGACGAAGATATCGTTGAATCCGGTGATGAGGCGGAAATGTTCCTCATCCGCCCCGGGGGCGGAGCGCGCCGATGCGACATGCGACCGAAAGGCTGTTGCGGCCTCCGGCGTCAATATCTTCGCATCGACCGCAGCTTGCAGGTCGCTGTCACTATACATCGGGGTCGTCCTTTTCGTCAGATCCCCTTGCCCCGCATCATGTATCGCATGAGCGTGTTAGTGTGTCAATACAGCAGCGCGGCGCCGGGTGGCGCCGCGCC
>NZ_JBXAQR010000002.1:78696-240074 GCF_058807415.1 Sphingopyxis sp. GW821-FHT12C06
GGGGGGGGGGGGGCCCCCCCGCCACAGTTCCCTCATTTCGTCATGCCGGGCCCGACCCGGCCCGCCTCTTCCTTCGGGAAAGGGCAGGTCCCGGATCAAGCCCGGGGTGACGTGGTAAGGGCGATAGCTGTCAACCCAGCGCCTGCAGCGCCTTCATCACGGCCATCGACTGCTCGCTGCCCGACTGGGGAACGGTTTCGCCCGCGCGGTCGATGATCTTGTCCCAAGCCGCCGCGACGCCTTCGGGGGTGCGCTCACCCTCGGGCAGCGCGACGCCGGGGGTCATGGTGACATAGGCGGCATGATAGGCGCCAGCGCCTGCACCGATGATCATGTTGGTCGGCGCATCTTCGCTGACCAGATAGAGCGCGGCGGGGACGACATTCTCCGGCGTGAATTTTTCGAACAGTTCGGCGGGGAAAATATCTTCGGTCATCCGGGTGCCTGCGACCGGGGCGATCGTGTTGCAGCGGATGTTATATTTCGCGCCTTCGAGGTGGAGCGTCTTGGTCAGCCCCGCGAGACCGAGCTTCGCCGCGCCATAATTGGCCTGGCCGAAATTGCCGTAGAGGCCGGTCGAGGATGCGGTCATCAGCAGGCGGCCATAAGCCTGCTCGCGCATCGTATCCCACACCGCCTTGGTGACGTTGGCGCTGCCACTGACATGCACCTTCAGCACCAGATCGAAATCCTCGGGCGTCATCTTGGCGAAGCTCTTGTCGCGGAGGATACCGGCGTTGTTGATGACGATATGGACGCCGCCCCATTCTTCCTTCGCCTTGGCGATCATTTCGACCATCTGGTCATATTCGGTGACGCTGCCGCCGTTCGACATCGCCGTGCCGCCGAAGGCCTTGATCTCTTCGACCACCTGAAGTGCGGCGTCCGAATGACCGGTGCCGTCGCGCGATCCGCCGAGGTCGTTGACGACCACCTTGGCGCCGCGTCGCGCCAGTTCGAGCGCATAGGCGCGGCCAAGGCCGCCGCCCGCGCCGGTGACAATAGCAACGCGTCCGTCAAATTTGATCGTCATGATGATCTCCTGAAAAGTCGTCAGAAAAAGTTGCTCAAAAAAACCGGATTGTCCTTAGCCGTTCGGGGGCGGCTGGCAAGCATCGAGTGAAAAGCGACGATGAAACAAAAATGTCATCCAATTGACGTGCATCTGTCATCCTTCGGTCATAACAGCGCCTCCAGATTGTCACCTTTCGCAACGGAGCAACCCATGCGTCCCTTTCTGATCGCCGCCCTGCTGGGCACCACGATGTTCAGCCTGCCGGGCACGGCACATGCGCAGGCGATGACCGCCGACGAAGCCGCCGCGCTGCGCGCCGAACTCGCGGCGTTGAAGGCGCAAGTGCAGACGCTCGAAACCCGGCTTGATGCAGCGACGCTGGCGCCGCCCGTGGCAGCCTCCGCACCGACGGCGCCCGCCGCGCCTCCGGTCACCGCAAAGCCGGCGACTGAAATCAGCTGGAAGGGCGCTCCCGAAATCAAGACCGCCGACGGCTGGAGCTTCAAGCCGCGTGGCCGGGTGCAGATCGATGTTGCCAGCGTCGATACCCCGCCCGGGGTAACCGGCGCGCGCGGCGGCATGAAGACAGAGTTCCGCCGCGTCTATCTGGGCGTTGACGGCAAGATCCCCGGCGGCGTCTCCTATCGCGTCGAGGCCGATATCGCGAACAGCTCGGTCGAACTGACCGACGTTTATTTCACCTATGGCACCGGGCCGCTGTCGGTCACCGTCGGCCACATCAAGCCTTTCTGGTCGCTCGACGAGATGACGAGCGACCTGTTCACCAGCTTCATGGAGCGCGCGGCCTTTGCCCAGGCGTTCGGTTTCGAGCGCAAGCTGGGCCTGTCGGCGCAATATAAGCGCGGCAATATGCTGGTGCAGGCGGGGGTGTTCGGTGACAATGCCAACGACCTGCTCGACGACAGCAACAACAGCATCGGCGCCGATGGTCGCATCGTTTGGATGCCGAAGCTCGGCAACACCCAGCTTCATCTTGGCGGCTCGGTCCACTGGCGCGATTTCAACGACCCCGCCGCGACGATCCGCTATCGCGCGCGGCCCTTCGCCCACACCACCGACGTCCGGCTGGTCGATACGCGGCTGCTCGACGCAAGCGGCGAGCGCGGCATGGGCGTCGAGGCTGCAATGATTTCGGGCCCGTTCCATGCGGCGGGCGAAGGTTTCTGGCAGACCGCGAAGCGCCCGGGGCTGGCCGATCCGACCTTCTTCGGCGGCTATGCCGAGGTCGGCATGGTGCTGACCCCCGGCGACGCGCGCGGATATAAGGATGGCGGTTTCGACCGGCTGAAGCCGTCGAACCCGATCACCGAAGGCGGGATTGGCGCGTTCGAGGTCAATGCACGTTACGACCATCTCGACCTCAACGATGCGGGCATTATCGGGGGGCGCCAGCGCACCATGCTGCTCGGGCTCGTCTGGGCGCCGATCGACTATATTCGCCTGACCGCCAATTACGGCCGGGTGAAGATCAACGACGCGGCGATCGCCAGCGCGACGGGAGACCGGGATTATTCGGCCGATACATTCGGGCTGCGCACGCAGATTGATTTCTGATTGCGGCGTGGCATCTAACCCTCGTCACCCCGGACTTGATCCGGGGTCCGGAAGGGCGAGGGCGGTCATGGATCCCCGATCAAGTCCGGGATGACGAAAGATGAGGTTGAGATCCTCCCCATCGCTTCGCGACAGGGAGGATCAAATCTCCGCAGCCGTCCGAAAATGCTATCCCGCACGCTCCAGCATCGGTGCTTCATCGCGGCGGAGGGTCAGGACTTCGACGCCATTTTCGGTGACCGCGACCGTATGTTCGAATTGGGCGGATAGTTTCCGGTCATTCGTCACGACCGTCCATCCGTCGCTTGCGGTTGACACCTTGCTGGTGCCCTGATTGACCATCGGTTCGATCGTAAAGACCATGCCTTCGCGCAGCTTCAGACCCGTCCCGCGCCGCCCGAAATTGAGCACTGACGGCTCCTCGTGCATCTCGCGGCCGATGCCGTGGCCGCAATATTCGCGCACGACCGAATAGCGGTTCTTTCTGGCATGCTGTTCGATCGCGAAGCCGATGTCGCCCAGATGGGCGCCGGGCCGCACCTGTCTGATGCCTTTCCAGATCGCCTCCTGGGCAACCTGTACCAGCCGGCGCGCGGCGGGTGCGACATTGCCGACCAGATAGGTCTTGCTCGAATCGGCGATGAAGCCATTTTTCTCGAGCGTGATGTCGAGGTTGATGATGTCGCCGTCGCGGACGATCTCGTCCGCATCGGGGACGCCGTGGCAAACGACATGGTTGATCGAGCAGTTCAGGACATATTTGAAGCCATATTGCCCCTTGCTCGCCGGGCGGGCGGCAAGATCCTTCGTGATGAAATGGTCGACCAGATCGTTGATCGCCAGCGTCGACATGCCGGCGAGTTGTTGCCCGTCGAGCATTTCGAACACCGACGCCAGCAGCTTGCCCGATATGCGCATGAGCGCGAGTTCGTCCGGGGTTTTGACCATATCAGGCGGCGGCCAGATCGACGAGGCTCACCCGCGCCGCGCCGAGCTGCATCTTCATGATATCGTTGAACGATAGCGTCGGATTGGCTTCGGCAAGCAGGCCGATCTTCATCCAGAATTCGGCCTGCGCGTTGATCGACCGGCACATCACCGTGCTGGCCCGGCGGGCCTCCTCATGCAGGTCGTCGTCAATTTTGATAAGGCCCACGGGTATTCCTTCGATGCCAGTGAATATACGAACCATATATGATCCGTATGCTCATTGGTCAATCGAGGGCGTCAACGACCGTGCGAAGCCTCAGGCTTTAGCCGTTTTTCCCCGAATCCAGCGCATAGCCTGCCGATCGCACGGTGCGGATGATGTCAGCCGTACCCGGCAGGTTGATCGCCTTGCGCAGGCGGCGGATATGGACGTCGACGGTGCGCAGCTCGATATCGCTGTCCTGCCCCCACACGCTGTCGAGCAATTGCCCGCGCGAGAAGACGCGGCCCGGATGCTCCATGAAGTGGCGCAGCAGGCGGAATTCGGTGGGGCCCATTGCGACGATCTGGCCGTTCCGCACGACCTTGTGCGCGACCGAATCGAGCTCGATATCGGCATAGCTCAGCATCTCGCCGGCGAGTGCGGGGCGGAGGCGGCGGAGGACCGCCTGAACGCGTGCAACCAGTTCGCGCGGGCTGAACGGCTTGGTGACATAATCGTCGGCGCCGGTCTCGAGGCCGCGGATGCGATCTTCTTCCTCGCCGCGCGCGGTGAGCATGATGATCGGGACATTCGCAGATTTCGGGTTGCGGCGGAGGCGCCGGCACACTTCGATGCCGGGCAGGCTTTCGATCATCCAGTCGAGCAGGACGATGTCGGGGACGCGTTCCTCGACGAGGACGAGGGCTTGTTCACCGTCGGGCGTTTGCCGGACCGAAAAGCCCTCGCGCGCGAAATGCCAGACGATGAGTTCGGCGATTGCCTCGTCATCCTCGATCAGCAGCAGGTCGGGCTGGGGCATCAGCCTTGCTCCTGTTCCGCGGCGCCATCTTCGGGCTGTTCGCCGCGCTCGCGTTCCTCCATCCGCTCGCCGGTCACGACATAATAGACCATCTCGGCGATGTTGGTCGCATGGTCGCCCATGCGCTCGAGGTTCTTGGCGACGAACAGCAGATGCGCGCTTTCCGAAATATATTTCGGATTTTCCATCATGAAGGTGACGAGGGTGCGAAAGATGCTGTTGTAGAAATCGTCGACATTCTTGTCGCGAACGGTCACCCGCACCGCGAGTTCGGCGTCGCGGGCCGCGAAGCTGTCGAGCGCGTCGTGGATCAGTTCCGCGACGATCGACGACATCGACATCAGGACCGGGATCGCTTCGATCGAACGCGTCTGGTCCATCAGCGCGACGCGCTTGGCGATATTTTTCGCATAGTCGCCGATGCGCTCGACAACCGAGACGATCTTGAGCGCCGCGATCATTTCGCGGAGGTCGTCGGCCATCGGGGCGCGGAGTGCGATCGTCTGGACCGCGAGCTGTTCGACCTCGGCCTCCAGCGCATCGATCTTTTTGTCGTCGCGCACGACCTGTGCCGCGAGGTCGAGGTCGCCCTTGTGAAGCGCGGTCATCGCCTGGAGCAGCGCCTGTTCGGCGCGGCCACCCATTTCGCTGATCAGTCCGCGCAGGCGGTTCAGATCCTCGTCGAAGGCCTTGACGGTATGATCGTTCGTTAGTGCCATCACTCTTGTCCTTTTGCGCCGCGGCTTAGCCGTAGCGGCCGGTGATATAGTCCTTGGTGCGTTCCTGCTTCGGGTTGGTGAAAATGTCGGTGGTCTTGCCATATTCGACCAGCGTCCCGAGGTGGAAAAAGGCGGTGCGCTGCGACACGCGGGCCGCCTGTTGCATATTGTGCGTGACGATCACGATCGCATATTTGCCGCGCAGTTCGTGGATCAGTTCCTCGATCTTTGCGGTCGCAATCGGGTCGAGCGCCGAGCAGGGCTCGTCCATCAGGATGACTTCGGGATCGACCGCGATGGCGCGCGCGATGCACAAGCGCTGCTGCTGGCCGCCCGACAGCGCGGTGCCGCTCTCGCCGAGCCGGTCCTTGACCTCGTCCCACAGGCCGGCGCGGACGAGCGCGCGTTCGACGACGACATCAAGGTCGGCCTTGCCCGGCGCGAGGCCGTGGATGCGCGGGCCATAACCGACATTGTCATAGATCGATTTGGGGAAGGGGTTCGGTTTCTGGAACACCATGCCGACGCGCGCGCGCAGCTGCACGACGTCCATCGACGGCGCATAGATATCTTCGCCGTCGAGTTCGATCCGGCCCGTCACTTTCGCGCTCGCAACGGTGTCGTTCATGCGGTTCAGCGAGCGCAGGAAGGTCGACTTGCCGCAGCCCGACGGGCCGATGAAGGCGGTGACGAGGTCGGTGCCGACGTCGATCGACACATTTTTGATCGCCTGTTTCTCGCCATAGAAAACGTCGACGCCGTGCGCCTTCATCTTGGGGTCGGCGATGGTCAAATCGTCTTGGGTCATGTTCACCAGCGTTGTTCGAATTTGTTGCGAAGATAGATCGCAAAGGCGTTCATCGACAGCAGTACGATAAGCAGCACGATGATCGCGGCGGAGGTTTTCTCGACAAAGCCCCGGTCGACTTCGTCCGACCAGAGGAAGATCTGCATCGGCAGCACCGTCGAGGGCGAGCAGATGCCGCCTGGAACGTCACCGATAAAGGCGCGCATCCCGACGAGCAGCAGCGGCGCGGTCTCGCCCAGCGCGCGCGCCATGCCGATGATGGTGCCGGTGAGGATGCCGGGCAGCGCGAGCGGCAGGACATGGTGGAACACCACCTGCACCGGGCTGGCGCCCACACCCAAAGCGGCATCGCGGATCGACGGCGGCACCGACTTGATCGCGTTGCGGCTGGCGATCACGATCACCGGCATCGTCATCAGCGCGAGCGTCAGCCCGCCGACGAGCGGGCTCGCCTGGCATATGCCGAACCAGTTGATGAACACCGCGAGCGCGAGCAGACCAAAGATGATCGACGGCACCGCCGCCAGATTGTTGATCGATACCTCGATCAGGTCGGTCCAGCGGTTCTTCGCCGCATATTCTTCCAGATAGAGCGCCGCGAGGACGCCGGTCGGAAAGGCGATGATGAAGGCGATGAAGATCGTCAGCACCGACCCCTTGAGCGCCCCCCATATGCCCGCGACCGCGGGATCGGTGGCGTCGGCGTTTTTGAAGAAGGGCCAGTGGATGCCCGTCGACAGCTTGCCGCTCTTCTCCAGCGCATCGACTTTCGCGCCGAGCGCGCCCTTGGCACCATCCTTGGCCGCGATATCGACTTCGGACGAGGCGGGCAGGTCGAATACCGTCTTGCCCTCGAGCAATTCGGGATCGTCGATGATCGCGCTGCGCACTTCCTTCCACGCATTTTCGCTGATCAGCGCCGATCCGCCGTCGCCCAGCGCCTCGTCGGCGGCAAAGGCGACGATGTCGGCGAGGCCGGCGTTCGCGATCATCTGGTTCGCGTCGGCATCGCCGAGCCGCGCCGTGTCGATCGTCAGCGGCATCGCCTTGAAATCGACCGGCACCGCGACATGGGTGTAGGTGAAGCCGCGCGCGCCGTTGCCGACCATCACGAACAGCAGGAAGGCGAGGAAAGCGCCCGAGAGCAGCACCGCGCCCAGCCCGAACAGCTTGAAGCGGCGTTCGGCGGCGTAGCGCTTCGCGATGCGGTTCTGCATCACGGAGCCTTTCCAGTCGGTCGGGGCGGTGGCTCTATTCATATGCTTCCCGATATTTTTTGACGATGCGCAGCGCGACGATGTTGAGCAGCAAGGTCACGATGAACAGCACGAGGCCGAGCGCGAAGGCGGCGAGCGTTTTCGCGCTGTCGAACTCCTGATCGCCGGTGAGCAGTTTCACGATCTGCGCGGTCACCGTGGTGACGCTGGCAAAGGGGTTGGCGGTCATGTTGGCGGAGAGACCCGCCGCCATGACCACGATCATCGTCTCGCCGATTGCACGGCTGACCGCGAGCAATATGCCGCCCATCACGCCCGGAAGCGCGGCGGGGATGAGCACCTGGCGGATCGTCTCGTTCGGCGTTGCGCCGAGTGCCAGCGACCCGTCGCGCATCGCCTGCGGCACCGCGTTGATGCTGTCGTCGGCCATCGAGGAGACGAAGGGAATGATCATCACCCCCATCACGATACCCGCGGCGAGCGCGCTTTCGGTCGAGGCGTTGGGAATGCCGAGCATCACCGCGAAATTGCGCAGGGCAGGAGCAACCGTCAGCGCGGCGAAATAGCCGTAAACCACCGTCGGTACGCCCGCGAGGATCTCGAGGATCGGCTTCACCCATTTGCGCACCGTCGGTGCGGCATATTGGGTGAGGTAGACTGCGGTCATCATCCCGATCGGGATGGCGACGATCATCGCGATGATCGCGCCGATCAGCACGGTACCCCAGAACAGCGGGATGCCGCCGAAGGTATCGTCCTGCGGCGCGCCGCTCGTCGGGGCCCAGTTGGTCCCGAACAGGAGCTCGGCGGGCGAGACGAGGCGGAAGAAGCGGATCGATTCAAACAGCAGCGACAGCACGATGCCGAATGTCGTCAGGATCGCGACGAGCGACGCCAGCAGCAACAGCAGCATGACGATCCGCTCGACCCGCGTCCGCGCGCGGAAATCGGGCCTGATCCGCGTGAAGGCGTACAGTCCGCCCGCAAGCCCCAGCGCGAGCATCGCGGCAATGCCGATCCACGCATATTTCTGGCTCGCGTCGGCATAGGGTTTCACCAGCGGCGCGGCGGCGGGCAGGCGCACGGCGGCCTGCTTGCCCTCGGCAACCCCGCGCGCGTCGGACAGGATCGCCCCGCGCTCGAAGCCGAAGGCGGGCAGGCTCTGCGCTGCCTCGCTTGCGAGCACCTGGTTGGTGACGAGCGCGGGCGATACGCTGGCCCATATGGCGAGGAACAGCGCGGCGGGGGCGAACAGCCACAGCGCGACATACCAGCCATGATATTGCGGGCGCGAATGCAGCTTGGTCCCCGACCGGCCCGCCAGCATCGCCGAGCGCGCACGCCCGGCCAGCCAGCCGATCAGCGCGAGGCCGGCGATCAAAAGCAACAGGGCGGCGGCGTTGAAGGTCACGTCGCGAATTCCATCCTGCACAAATCAGAAAAAATCGGCGGCCGGGCAGGGCGAACCTACCCAGCCGCCAGCGGGGGGTGGCGTTACTTCAGCACCGAACCATCGAGCGCGGTCATCGCCTTGCCGTTCGCCGCCGCGGTCGCGGCGATGTCCTTCGGCGACACGATCAGGCCCTTGGCGTTCAGATATCCGCCTTCGCCCGCGCCCTTCAGGAATTCGGCGACATATTCGGCGAGCCCGGGGATCACGCCGACATGGGCTTTCTTGATATAGATGAACAGCGGGCGCGAACCCGGATAGCTGCCGTCGGCGATCGCGGCATAGGTCGGCGCGACGCCCTGAACCGGCACCGCCTTGATCTTGTCCTTGTTCGCATCGAGGTACGAAAAGCCGAAGATGCCGAGGCTGGTCGGGTTCTTGTCGAGCTTCGAGATGATGAGGTTATCATTCTCGCCCTGCTCGACATAATAGGGCGCGCCGCGCAGCGTCGTGCAGGTCGCTTCGTGCTTTTCCTTGTCGCTGTCCTTCAGCGCCTTCATCTCGGGGTTGGCGTCGCAGCCCTTGCCGAGGATCAGTTCCTTGAACGCGTCATAGGTGCCGCTGGTCGACGGCGGACCGAAGACCGAGATCGCGACCGCGGGAAGCGCGGGGTTCACGTCCTTCCACGTCTTCGCGGCGTTGGGCTTGCCATAGGGGTTTGCCGCCAGCGCCTTGTAAACATCTTCTTCGCTGAGCTTGAAGCCCGGGCCGCGCGTCGCTTCGCCCAGCGCGATGCCGTCGATGCCGATCTGGATTTCGACGATGTCCTTCACGCCATTTTTGGCGCAGGTGTCGAATTCCTTCTTCTTGATGCGGCGCGATGCGTTCGCGATGTCGGGGGTGTCGCCGCCGACGCCGGCGCAGAAGCGTTCGAAACCGCCGCCGGTGCCCGTGCTGTCGATCTTGGGCGTCTTGTTGCCGGTCGCTTCGGCGAATTTCTCGCCGACCGTGGTTGCAAAGGGATAGACGGTCGAGGAGCCGACGGCGCTGATATAATCGCGCGCGGCGCCGCCCGAGGAGGCCTGATCCTGACAGGCGGAAAGCGCCAGCGCGCACACGGCGGCGCCGACGGTGCCAAGAAGCCGGGGGGCAAATTTCTGAGCCATGACAAATCCTGTAGAGGGGGTCGTTACCGATCCAAGCCGCCACCCCCGCGGCGACTCGCTGACTGCCCTCTGAGGGTTTTGTGTGACGAGTTTGTGACAGCGAGTGTCATGGAAGTGTAACTAAGCATCTCGCTTTGGGGGCTTGTTAAATAGCACTTATGAGCGCCGTGCGCGCTAGAGTGGCGCCCTCTTTGATAGTTAGCTCAATTTTGCGGGACGAGTATTTGTCCACCAAATCGCGGCGATTCCCGAGTTTCCTCTTTTCATCGGCCGCGCCCGCCAGCGATGCCATCGCTTCCAAAGAAGCTACATATGCCTGTTGAACATTCACCCGATCTTTGTCGACTAGATTGAGTTGGCGTTCAATTCGCTCAATGGTGCTTGGAGATGTCATAAACGAATCTAGGAAATCATTGAAGCCGCTAAAATCGGGTTGGTACTCTTTAGGGCCGAGTATGTCTTTTATATTTACAGATTCAATTTTTCCAATTTGACTAGAAATATTAAGAGACTTTATCTTATTTATAACAAAATTCAACCCTTCTATTCCAAAAATAAAGTATATGGAAGCAGACATGGCATCTGTTGTTTTGTTTCGATGCGAGCTTTCTGCAATGAAATTATGGGATATGATTCGTCGCTTTTTCTCTCTGGATTTTTTGAATGCGGATTCGATGGTGGATATGATAAATATGAATCCCGCCGCGAGAGAAAGACCCAGCAAAAAATATGAAATGGTTCTAGCGATTTGTACAAATCCCCCGCCGGCATATGTGCGCTCCACAAAGCTTTCGCGATTTGCAGAATCTCTCGTGTCGTCTACTTTTATCGACTTCAAGTCAGCTACTTTTCCGAGGGGCGATATTATTATTTTCGAGGATCTTGGTTTTTTCACCAGAACGTCAAATCTTAAGGTGTTGCCGGGATCGATTATAACCGTAGGGCTTATGACTACCCTGTTTCCAGATCGAAGAGGCTTCGCTAGCCTACGCAAATGATCTGTACTGGCATTAAACCCCGTTATTTCTACAATATCTCCGCCTTTAATTTGAAACCCTATGGGATCGGAAGGGGAGACATCGTTAGCCTTTATTCCGGTTTTTCCGTAGTTTCGCACTATGATTCTTGCCGCAACTAGGGATTCCCGAGAAGTGTTTAGGTCCGATCCATTAAAGGTAATTGAAAGGCCGTCCATAGGGCGGCGAATGTCCAGGACGGGGATTTCACTCGTAAATTCGATCGCGAGCTTTGGGGCTCGCTCGAAAATTTGATCTTGGACCGGAGGCAAGCTTATAACGGCCGCAGGAATTGCAATTAGAACAGAAGCGATGCCTAGTCTGCGGAACCATCTAGTTCCGTAAATTCCATCGGAAATTTGGTTTTCGTTTAGCAATCTTCGCTCCCCTTGGCCTTCCCACTCTTTTATCGTTTGCTCTAATCCATTAACAAGTGTTGATTGATCAAATGGCTGGAAATGCCCACGCACCATGGCGGCTACCACATGATCCTCATCACCGGCCACGTCATCCTGACCCCCGAGCATCGCGAGCGCATGATCGCGCTCGGCGCGGAGCATAGCGCGCGGTCGCGCGGCGAGGTGGGGTGCTTGGCGCATAATTGCCATGTTGATGTTGAGGACGACACGCGCCTCGTCTTTGTCGAGGAGTGGGCGGATATGGATGCGGTGCGCGCCCATTTTGCGGTGCCCGCGTCCGCAGCTTTCGTTGCCGAAATGCGCGCCCTCTCGCCGCAGCCGCCGGTGATCCGGATTTATGCCGCCGAGGATATCACCGCGACGCTGATGGGTCAGGCGCCCGGCCACCCATCTTCGTCACCCCGGACTTGATCCGGGGTCCCGCTCTGCGACGTGGAGAAGCGGGACCCCGGATCAAGTCCGGGGTGACGAACAGGGCTGGATTGCCATGTCATTGTGACCGCGCAGCAGAATGGCCCCGGACCGAAGTCCGGGGCGCGCATCTTCTTATCTTATCTGCGGCTCAGCCCTTGGTCGGCGTCGCGGTCGCGGCGGGTTCGGCCGCCGCAGGGGCAAGCGTCGCCGCCGGGCCCGCCGGGGCGAGCTCGGCGGTCGGGACGATGCGGGCGCCTGCCGGGATGGCATAGGGCAGCGGGTCGGCGGTGCGGGCGGTCAGATGCTGGCCGCTCGGAATGATCGCCGACTTGCCGGTGACGAAGGCACCGAACACGCCGACCGCGATCGCCGCGCCGACGGCGGCGCCGGTATTGCCCTGGCCTTCCTGCCGGTGCTTGCCCGACAGCGCGAGCCGGTGGCCGTTCGCCAGCGTCAGTTCGTTGAAAGTGATTTCCATCTTCGCCGACTTGCCGAACGCGCCCTTGCCGGTGCGCCAGGTGACGGTGCCGTGACCGCGCGTGCCCTTCGGGATCACGACGACGCCATTGTGCATCACGTCGAACAGCGTCCGCATCGGCACGACATGGCCCTCGCGCAATTTCTTGCTGTTCGCCTCGCTGTCGGGGGTCAGGACGATGTCGGTATAGGCCGGCAGCGCCAGTCCCGATCCCGGCGTGACGATGGCGAACGTCGGGGCGGGGGTGGCGGGCGTCATCACGACCGGCGCGGCGGTGGTTTCGGTGGTGGTGGCCGGTGCAGCGCTGCCCTGCGCATGAACCGGGCCCGCGAGCACAGCAAAAGAAACCGCCAAAGCGGTTGAAGCCTTTAACAAGGTCATTGATTTCCCCCCAACCGCAAGAGCGCGGCGGGCAACTCTTGCTAAGGCCGGGGTTCATTGTCAATCATGTAAGTAACGCCCGCTTTCGCGGGGCGTTACTGCATGAATTTGCGCGCTTTTTGTCGCTCTATTTTCCCAGCATCGGCGCCAGATACTGGCCGGTGAAGCTGCGGGGATTCTTCGCAACCTGCTCGGGTGTCCCCGCGGCGACAATCTCGCCGCCCTTGACCCCGCCTTCGGGGCCGAGGTCGAGGATATAGTCGGCGGTCTTGATGACATCGAGATTATGTTCGATGACGATCACACTATTGCCCTGTTCGACCAGCGCCTGCAGCACCTCAAGCAATTTGCGGACATCTTCAAAATGCAGCCCGGTGGTCGGCTCGTCGAGGATATAGAGCGTCTGCCCGGTCGAGCGGCGCGACAGTTCCTTGGCCAGCTTGACGCGCTGCGCCTCGCCGCCCGACAGGGTCGTCGCCTGTTGTCCGACCTTGACATAGCCGAGCCCGACGCGGACGAGCATCGCCATCTTCTCGCGGATCGAGGGCACTGCCTTGAAGAATTCCGCCGCATCCTCGACCGTCATGTCGAGCACATCGGCGATGCTGTGGCCCTTGAACTTCACCTCGAGCGTTTCGCGGTTGTAGCGTTTGCCGTGGCACGTCTCGCACGTCACATAGACGTCGGGCAGGAAGTGCATTTCAATCTTGATCAGCCCGTCGCCGGTGCAGGTCTCGCACCGCCCGCCCTTGACGTTGAAGCTGAAACGCCCGGGCTTATAGCCACGCGCCTGGCTTTCGGGCAGGCCGGCGAACCAGTCGCGGATGATCGTGAAGGCGCCCGTGTAGGTCGCGGGATTGCTGCGCGGGGTGCGGCCGATCGGCGACTGGTCGATGTCGATCACCTTGTCGCAATGCTCCAGCCCCTTCAGGCTGTCGTGCGGCCCCGCGACCATCCGCGCGCCGTTGAGGATGCGCGCCGCGCTGGCGTAAAGCGTGTCGATGATCAGGCTCGACTTGCCCGATCCCGACAGGCCGGTGACGCAGGTGAAGGTGCCGAGCGGGATTTTCGCGGTGACATTGTTGAGATTGTTCGCGCGCGCGCCCTTGAGCACGAGGTCGAAGCCATTGCCCTTGCGGCGGTGCGCCGGAATGTCGATCTTGCGGCTGCCGTTGAGATAGGCGGCGGTGAGGCTGGTCTCGCTTTTCAGCACCTCTTCCAGCGTCCCCTCGGCAACGATCTCGCCGCCATGGAGCCCCGCGCCGGGGCCCATGTCGACGACATAGTCGGCGTGGCGGATCGCATCCTCGTCATGCTCGACGACGATCACCGTATTGCCGAGGTCGCGGAGACGCTTGAGCGTCGCGAGCAGCCGGTCGTTGTCGCGCTGGTGGAGCCCGATGCTGGGCTCGTCGAGGACATAGAGCACCCCCGACAGGCCGCTGCCGATCTGCGAGGCGAGGCGGATGCGCTGGCTCTCGCCCCCGCTCAGCGTGCCCGACGTGCGGTTGAGGTTGAGGTAATCGAGCCCGACATTGTTGAGGAAGCCCAGCCGTTCGTTGATTTCCTTGAGGATCGCCTTCGCGATCTGGCGCTGGGTGTCGTTCAGCTTCTCGTCGAGCGTGCTGAACCAGTTCAGGGCGTCGGCCACCGACCGCTGCGCCGACATGCTGATATCCTCGCCCGCGATCTTCACCGCGAGCGGTTCGGGGCGCAGGCGCGCGCCGTGGCACGTCTCGCACGGCTGTGCGGTCTGATATTTGCTCAGCTCCTCGCGCATCCACGCGCTTTCGGTCTGGAGCAGGCGGCGGTTGAGGTTGCCGATCACGCCTTCGAACGCCTTGTGGGTCGAATAACTGCGCTTGCCGTCCTTGAAGATCAGCTCGACCGGTTTGCCGCCGGTGCCATAGAGGATGATCAGCTGGACCTCGCCCGGCAGATCCTGCCACGGCGTCGTGAGGTCGAAACCATAGGCTTTGCCGAGGCTCTCGAGCACCTGCATATAATAGGGCGAGGGCGGGTTGGATTTCGCCCACGGAACGACCGCGCCCTTTTTCAGGCTGAGCGCATGGTTGGGGACGACGAGGTCGGGGTCGAACTCCTGCCGCTCGCCGAGGCCGTCGCAGGCGGGGCAGGCGCCCTGCGGCGCGTTGAAGCTGAACAGGCGCGGTTCGATCTCGGCGATCGTGAAGCCCGAGACCGGGCAGGCGAATTTTTCGGAAAAGATGATGCGGTTCGCGGGGATTCCCGCGCCCTTCATCGCGCCGCCGGTATCCTCTTCCTCGCGCCCCGGGACCGGGCCGTCGGCGAGGTCGACATAGGTCAGCCCCTCGGCGAGCTTGAGGGCGGTCTCGAAGCTGTCGGCGAGCCGCGTTTCGAGGCCGTCGCGCACCGCGATACGGTCGACGACGACCTCGATGTCATGCTTGTATTTCTTGTCGAGGCTGGGCGCCTCGCCAATCTCGTAAAACTCGCCATCGATGCGGACGCGGGTGAAGCCGTCCTTCTGCCACTGCGCGAGTTCCTTTTTATACTCGCCCTTGCGCCCGCGCACGACCGGTGCGAGCAGATAGGCGCGCGTCCCCTCAGGCAATTGCATCACGCGATCGACCATGTCGGTGACCGTCTGCGCCGAGATCGGCTCGCCGGTGGTTGGCGAATAGGGGATGCCGACGCGCGCCCACAGCAAGCGCATATAGTCGTAGATTTCGGTCACCGTCGCGACGGTCGAGCGCGGGTTGCGCGACGTCGTCTTCTGTTCGATGCTGATCGCCGGCGACAGCCCGTCGATATGCTCGACATCGGGTTTTTGCATCATCTCGAGGAACTGGCGCGCGTAAGCGGAGAGCGACTCCACATAGCGCCGTTGCCCCTCGGCATAGATGGTGTCGAAGGCGAGGCTGGACTTGCCGCTGCCCGACAAGCCGGTGATGACGACCAGCGCATCGCGCGGCAGGTCGACGTTCACGCCCTTGAGATTATGCTCGCGCGCGCCGCGCACCGAAATATGGGTGAGACTCATAAGGGAGGTTTGTTCCAGATTTGTTCTTGATGCGCAAGGGGTGCGTCGATGGAAAGATAGGGACGCCGGACCGGCGCCGCAATGGACCTGATTTGGCGTTTTGATCCTATACGCGGTTCTGGCCATGCATAGTCTTGAGCGGTCTTGTCGCGTTTGGGGGAACAGCGATGCCATCACATACCGAGTGCGTAAACGGGGCGATCCGCGCCGCAATTTTGCGGCGACTGCCCCATTTCAAAGGCGCCTGGACCTTCAAGATACCGGAAAAGGAGCCGCTGTTGCTGGCGGACAATATGCCGTGGAAAGCCTTTTTGGGCGATGTTCTGCAGGGTACGCAAGACTGCATTGTGAACTGTCAGACCGCGGGCACGGACGATTTCGAGGGATATCGGTCGAAGCAGCTGTGGGAGCTGCAGAAAAAGATCGTCGAGACGATCACATGCTAGCGCTACGAAGCCGGAGCATGGCTCATCGCCCCCGCAGCCTGCTGCGCGGCGGGGCGTTCCTGTTTCTTGCCGGCGGGTTGCCGCTTTCCGCCATGGCGCAAGTTGATTCCGCGGAACTTGCGGCGCAGGCGTGCACGGCTGCAAAGTTCGAACGGACGTGGAACGGTATTGCTCCCATTGCCGATGCCAAGGATGACAAGAGCGAATGGGTCGCCATCGACCCGCAAGGGCTGTGGTTCTTTGCCGCGACGCGGGCAGGTGTTCAGGTGTCGCCAGACGGTGCGCGCCGCAGGATGACAGGGGCCTTCGACAATGTGAATGACGATCGCAAGCCAGCCGTAGCGAGCGAAATCGACTGGGCACTGTTTAACACCATGAAGGCGTTGCAGGACAATATCGCCGCCGACGCTGTCGCGTCGTTGAAGCTTTACGATGCTCAGAACAGGATTGTCGCGGATGCTCCAGTCGAATCCTCACGGTTTTGGCTCGCCGATCATCGCGGTATTGTTCGATGCAAAGTTGCGAAGAAGGCCGGGCCTGGTGATGGTGGTTCGGTCGCCGGTTCCGAGGGGGCGACGGATGAAAAGTCAAAGTTCGTCTTTGATTTCAACCTGAGAGAGAATCCCGAGGCCTTGTCTCTGACAGGTGAAAAACGCAAATCCGCGGGCGCGGCGCAGTTGGGATTAGAGCGCGTACGCAGTTTCCTTGATGACGGGACGCGCAAGCAGGTCACGACATTAACCGGAAAGGGCGTTCTGGGGTTGAAGATCGTGCCCCAAACGGACGACAGTTCGCTGTTCGCCTATGCCGGCTATGAACTGAGCAGATCGCGAACCAGGCCTGCGACACCGCCCACGCCGCCCGCGACACTTCGCGACGGGGATACCGAAATCATCAAGCTTGGCCTTGTCGGAAGTCAGTATTTTGATCTTGCTCCGGGGAGAAGAGCCGATCGCGCGCTGACGGTCAGCCTCGACGGTGCCTATCTGTTCGATCTTGTAAAGGATAGTGAGAGGCTGCGTACCAAAGTCACGCTTTCGCCATATAAATTCGTGGGGCCAGGGGGGCTGTGCGGCATTCGCGAATTTCATGAAACCTTCATCCCGGGAATTCGCGCGAGTTGCACACCGGACATCTTGTTTCAGTATGGCCACATCACGCGCGACGGCAAGTTGACTGCTGATGAAAAGAAGGATCATGTGATGATCGGCGGCCGGATCGGTTATGATTTGATGCTCGCTGGTGATCTTGAATCGGGTGTCTTCGCCGGTGGCAGTTTCGAGTATCAGAAACGACTGTCAGGCGGCGTGCCGAATATCCGGCGACACCGGCTCTATATCAAATATCGCTTGTGGGCTGGCAGTGATTTCGCGGTCGATATCGGTCCGGAGTTGGTGGACGGGATCAACCCGGACAGCTTTGCCGACGAGAACCAGTTGATCCTGAAAACGGGGCTGATCTTTTAGCGGGCGCGCGCGCACTGTCGTCTTCGGTTTCGCGCAATTTCCATCAACCTCCGGGAGGTTTCGACCAATGCCCGTCGGCCTGCTTGACGGTTTGGCGTCCCGAGCGGACAAGCGGATCATGCCTGCCGTCCCGTTCGGGACGGCGCGGGAATGCAAGGAGCCGGGGAATGACGAAATATTTTGGTGGGGCGGCGTACGCTGCGGTTGCCGCTGCGCTGGTTGCGGCGCCCGTGCTGGCGAATGACCCGACGCCGTTCGCGCAATTGATGGACGATGCTGGCGAAGCGCCGGTTGCGGACAAGGCATCGCTGACCGCGCTGACCTTCGGCACCTGGGGTGTCGACCTGAGCGCGCGCGACACGTCGGTGAAGCCCGGTGACGATTTCGACAAATATGCCAATGGCGGCTGGTTCGCGCGCACCGAAATCCCGGCCGATCAGGCTTCGGCGGGAGTCGATTATGACGTCTACAACCTGACCCAGCGCCAGCTGCGCGCCGTGGTGTCGGGCGCCCCGGCGACGAGCCAGGTCGGCGGCCTCTATCAAAGCTTTATGGACGAGGCGCGCGTCGATGCACTGGGCGCGAAGCCGCTGCTGGCCGACATTGCCGCGGTCGGAGCGATCAAGGATAAAAGCGCCATGGCACGCTTCATGGGGCAAACCCAGGGCGGTTTTGGTGTGTCGATTGTTGGCGGTGGCCCCTATGCCGACACCGACGATCCGACGATGAACGTGCTGTGGCTGGGGCAGGGCGGGATCGGGCTGCCCGAGCGCGAATATTATCTCGACGAGAAGTTCAAGCCGCAGCGCGACGCCTATCGGGCCTATATCGCGCGGACGCTGAAGATGATCGGCAACGCCGGCCCCGAAAAGGCAGCCGATGCGATCATGGCGTTCGAGACCGCGATTGCGAAAGCCAGCTGGGCGGTCGCCGACCGCCGCGACATCGGCAAGATCAACAACCCGATGTCGTCGGTTCAGCTCGCCGCCTATGCGCCGGGGCTCGATTGGGGTGCCTGGTTCGCCGGCGCAGGGATCGCACCGCAAAAGCGGATCATCGTCAACGAGAATACGGCGATCCGCGATATCGCCGCGCTTTATGCGAAGACGCCGCTCGATACGATCAAGCTGTGGCAGCAATTCCATGTCGCGAACAGCGCCGCACCCTATTTGTCGAAAGATTTCGTCGACAGCCGTTTTCAGTATACCAAAGTGTTGAGCGGCGTATCCGAACTGCGTCCGCGCTGGAATCGCGGGCTGGTGCTGGTCGGCGACAGTCTGGGTGAACTGGTCGGCGAAACCTATTCGAAGCAATATTTCCCGGCGAGCGCGAAGGCCAAGATGGAGATACTCGTCGCCAATCTGAAACTGGCGATGGGCGACCGCATAACGGGCAACAGCTGGATGGCGCCAGCGACCAAGCAGGCCGCGCAGGCGAAGCTCGCCAAGATGGACGTGATGGTCGGCTATCCCGACAAGTGGCGCGATTATTCGGGACTGAAGATCAATCCCGCCGACCTATACGGCAATGTGCAGCGCAGTACCGCGTTCGAATATGCCTATCAGCTCGGGGATCTGGGCAAACCGGTCGACCGCAAGAAATGGGCGATGAATCCGCAGGAGGTAAACGCCTATAATGGCGGGCTGGAGAACAAGA
Organism: Sphingopyxis sp. GW821-FHT12C06; assembly: GCF_058807415.1. NCBI lineage: Bacteria > Pseudomonadati > Pseudomonadota > Alphaproteobacteria > Sphingomonadales > Sphingopyxidaceae > Sphingopyxis > Sphingopyxis sp. GW821-FHT12C06. The sequence continues at coordinate 97,837 of NZ_JBXAQR010000002.1, forward strand.
TCGTGTTTCCCGCGGGCATATTGCAAGCCCCCTATTTCAGCGAAAGCGTCGACGATGCCGTCAATTACGGTGCGATCGGCGCGGTGATCGGGCATGAGATCACCCATGGCTTCGACGATCAGGGACGCAAGATCGACGCGAGCGGCGCGGTGCGCGATTGGTGGACGGCGGAAGATGCCGCGCGCTTCGAGGCGCAGGCCAAGGCCTTCGGCGCGCAATATGCGGGTTATGAGGCGGCGCCCGGGGCATTTATCAATCCTGATCTGACGATGGGGGAGAATATCGCCGATCTTGCCGGTCTGGAGGTGGCTTATGACGCCTATCACCGTTCGCTGGGCGGCAGGCCCGCACCGGTGATCGACGGGTTGACCGGCGACCAGCGCTTCTTTCTGGCATTCGCGCAGGCGTGGCGCGACAAGGCGCGCGAGGATGCGGTCAAGCAGCAGGTCGCGAGCGACCCGCACAGCCCGGCGCGCTGGCGGATCATCGGCCCGGTGCGCAATGTCGATGCCTGGTATAAAGCGTTCAATGTCGGCGCAGACGCCAAATATTGGCTGAAACCCGAGGATCGTACCAAAATCTGGTAAGGCCTGAGGCGGGGTCTCAGGATGTGGCGGGGGCGGCTTCTGGCTGTCCCCGCATCGCCATGACGGCCAGCGATAGCGCCGCGCCGATGATGACGAACAGCGCCGGGAAGCCACCGAGAACCGACATCATCCGGATGCCGTCGATGCCGCCCCCGGCGACCAGCAGCAGCGCAACGAGCCCGACCGTGATCCCCCACACCGTCTGGATGGCCAGCGGCGCCTCGGGGGTTTCAGGCGAAATGCCGTGGGTCGACAGCGCGCTCATTGCAGAGACATTGGCGTCCGCCCCGGCCACGTAGGAGAGGAAGATCGCGAACAGCACGATCGCGGCGACACCCGAGCCGCCGCCCAAAGCGCTGAACAGGCGGAACAGCACCGGGTCCGGGCCTTGCGCGGTCAATATGGCGTAGAGGCTGGCGCCGCTTTGCTGGTCGAGGGCGATCGTCGCGCCGGCAATCGCGGTCATCCATACCGCGCCGAACAGCGACGGCAGGATCAGATTGTACATGATAAAGGCGCGGACGCTGTATCCGACGGCAAGCCGGCCGAGGAACAATGCGGTCACTGGCGCCCAGGCGAACCAGTTCGCCCAGTTGAAGATCGTCCATTGCCGGTGCCAGCCGGTATCGACATCGAGGCCGAGGTTGCGGGGGACGAAGGTCCGGAAATAGTCCGCGCCGCCGCTCAGTGACAGTCCCAGCATCTCTGACGTCGGCCCGGCGATCAGGACGAAGGCGATGATCGCGAAGAACAGCCAAGTGTTGAGCACCGACAGCCCGGCGATACCTTTTTGCAGGCCGGTCGCCGCTGAAATCAGGAAACTGCCGACGATTGCAGCGGCGATCGCCCAGCGCAGCGGTGCGCCGCCGGCAAAACCGCCGATCCCCTCGATCCCGCCCGCGAGCGCGAGGATGCCAGCGCCCATCGACGCCGCCATTCCGGCGACCAGCGCATAGAGGCAGACGATGTCGATGCCGGTTCCGACCGGGCCATGCGCGCGCTGTCCGAGTAGAGGCACGAACAGTGACGACAGGCTGAAGGGCTCACGGCGGTTATAATAGACAAGGGCGAAGGCCAGCCCGGCGACGGTGTAGATTGCGTAGGGCGTCAGCGTCCAATGCAGAAACATCGTCGACATGGCGAAGGTCGCGGCGGCGTCGCTGCCTGGCTGAAGCCCCAGCATCGCGGGCGGATCGTTGAGGTGAAACAAGGGCTCGGCGGCGCCCCAGAACAATATGCCGGTGGCGATCGTGGTGCATAAAGTGACGGCAAACCAGCGCCAGCGGGTCAATATCGGCCGCGCCTGCGGTCCTCCGATGACCCGCCCGCCGAGCGGCGACAACGCGATGCCTGCCAGCAGCATGAGAAAACCGACCCCGGCCCAGGCGAACAGCGGTGAAAAATGGCGCAAGATCCAGTCGTTGATCGCCGTTTCGGTGGCGACGACAGCAGGCCCTTGCCACAGGCTGAGCAGGACCGCCGCCAAAAGGACGGCGAGGGGGATGAAAAACACCGGGCGGTTGACGGGATGCTTCGACGGGACTGGCAAAGGGTGGGCCGATCGGACATGGTGGGGGCAACCAGCATGACGGCCGATGGCTTTGCGGTCAAATCGCGCCGGGAACGCCGGACAGGCTAAAGCGTTAATCGCGCAGGACCGTTGGATTGAAGGAGACATTGCGATGACCAGGACGATTTGGGCTGCCGCTGCAGCCATCGCGTTGTTTGGTTCGGGACAGGCGGTCGCCTTCCAGGCACCGCATGGTACCGTCGCTGCCAAGAAGGTCGTTCCCGCGGCCAAGCTGACCCCGGCCGAAAACAAGGCGCCCCACGGGACCACGCCGGAAGAAATTTCCAACACCGCACGGTTGAACGCCGAGCAGGCGTCGCGCGCGCGCCAGGACAACGTCACTTACGAGCAGGAAGTGTCGGCGGCGCAGCAACAGATCGCACATGACCAGACGGTGTTCACCGAGGAAACCGCCGCCTATGAAGCCGAAAAGGCGCGCGTTGCTGCCCTGTCGGCCGAAGAACGGATGAAGTGGGAAGCCGACGCCGCGGCCTGCAAGGCCGGCGATCTCACCCGCTGTGCCAAGCCGGTACCGCCAAAACCCCAATAACGGATCAGGGCTGGGGACCGCTTGATAACGGGGCGGTCGTATCACGGGCGGGCATGTCGGCCGCTCCCGACACCGTATCCGGAAAGCGCCCGCCATAATGATATGCGTCGGCGGGATCGTTCACCGGCTGCGGGTCGGCATCCACAGCACCGAGTTCGCGGAAGGCATCGTCCATGCGCGGTTCGCGGGCGGCGCGCATTCGTACTGCGACGCCATAGCTGTCGGGACAATCGAGGCAGGCGTCCGGCGGCAAGGCAACAGGCATCGACGCTTCGGGATTGGCGCTGAACCCGGAGTAGGATGTGCTGGTACCGCCCGTCACACCGTGCAGATTCTCGGCCGCCATCTCTCCCAAAAGCAATCCGCCGCCGAGGCCGGCGATGACGAGCAGCAGCCATCGCAGCAGCTGGTGACCGCGATCGCGACTCGAAACGGCATGTTTGCGTCTCGCCATTGGCCGACAAGGCCATGGCGGCGGTCGTGTTGCAAGTCCGCGCCCGCCTGTCGGCCGTTCGTCGACGCCTCAACGCCCTTCGTCCTTCAATCGACGGTGACGCCTGTCCGGTCGAAGCGCAGATGCGCCGGCGCGCCATCAGGGGCATTGAAGGGGTGCGGGATACGGGGGCGCTGGTCACCCCGGTCTGGGTCCTCGTATCTCGCATCAACCAGAAGAGAGGACTCCCCCCATGGCGAAATTTACCAACCTTCTGCTGGCGGCTTCGGTTGCAGTCGCCGGCGTTGCGGCTCCTGTAGCGGCCAGCGAGAACGAACTGCCCCGCGCAGCCGTGCACTACGGCGATCTCGATTTGTCGAGTGTCTCCGGACGCGAGCAGCTTGCGATGCGGGTTTCGGGCGCAGTGAAACGCATGTGTGCAGTGGAAACGCGGGCTGATATCGGGCGAAAGGCTGCGTCCCGTGATTGCCGGGCTCAGGCAATGCGGAATGTCGACACCCAGCTTGCGGGCTTGCTCAACGGCAATGGCGCCCAGCTCGCCGACCGCGAGGGCAAGCTGTTCGCAGCCCCCTGACGGCCCCCGATGATCGAGCCGGCAAAGGCGGTCATGCCTGGTGCATGATCGCCTTTACGTCGTGGAGATAGGTGCGGCCGATGCGGTGCACGCCGCCTTCGCCCAGGTCGACACTCCACGCGCCATCGCCATGATGCTTCAACCCGACAATGCCGTCGCGCCGTACCATTTTCGATCGATGGATGCGCATGAACTGGTCGGGATTCATCCGCGCTTCGAGCGACTTGATCGTCTGGTGGATCAGCCAGCTTCGGCCGCCGACATGCAGGCGCATATAATCGCGCTCTGCCTCGACCAGATCGACCTGCGTTGCGTCCACACGCAGCATTTCGCCGCGGTTCTGAACCCAGAATTCGTTGATCCATTTGCTCTTTTGCGTGTGGCCACGGTCGGTCGCGCGCCATTCGCGCACACGCGCGATGGCGCGGCCCAGCCGGTCGGGCGACACGGGCTTCAGCAGATAGTCGACCGCGGCAACGTCGAAAGCGGCGACCGCATAGCGATCGAAGGCGGTGACGAACACGATCGCCGGCGGATTTTCGAACTGGTCGAGCGCGGCAGCGACCTGCAACCCGTCGAGATCGGGCATCGCGATGTCGCAGAGTATGAGGTCGGGCGACAGCGCATCGACCATGCGCAGCGCCGAGGCGCCATCGCTGGCGGTGCCGACAAGGGCGATGCCGTCCTGCTGGCCGGCGAGGATCTGAAGCCTTTCGATCGCCAGTGGCTCGTCGTCGACGATCAATGTTCGTATTGTCTGGATCATGGTCAGCACCTCTCCCGCGCCAGCGGCAACCAAAGCGACACGGCGAAGCCGCCGTCGTCCGACGGACCCCATTCACAGCCCGCCGTCGGACCATAGCGCGTCAGCAACCGCTCGCGCACATTGCCGAGGCCCAGCCCCGTTCCGCCATTGGGAACCGGCGCCTTGGGGTCGATGTCATTTTCGATCCGGAGCACAAGCAAGCCATATTCACTGCTGGCGGCCAGCCGGATCGCGATCTTCCCCTTGCTGGGGCCGACGCCATATTTGATCGCATTTTCGATGATGGGTTGCAGGATCAGCACCGGCAGGCAGGCGTTTTTCAACTCGTCGGGCACCGCGACTTCGACCTGCAACCGGTCGGGAAAGCGCGTCTGTTCGATGTCGAGATACAGCCGCTGGAGCGCGATTTCCTCGTCGAGGCTGACCAGCTGTTCGGGATCGATGGCGAGGCTCGATCGCAGGAACGAGGACAGATTCATAATCATCGATTCGGCTTCGCTTTTCGACCCGCGCATGACCAGCGTCGACAGCGAATTCAATGTGTTGAACAGGAAGTGCGGATTGACCTGATAATGGAGCGCGCGCAGCTGGGCATTTTTGGCCTCGAGCCGGAAATGGTTCGCGCGCCGTTCGACCGCGCGCATTTCATTGGCATAGCCCAGCGCGACATAGAGCGCGGCCCAGACGGCGAAAAAGAAATACCAGCGGATTGCACTGTCGAGGATCAGGACGATTTCCCACGAACCCGGGTGCTTCGACTGCATTTCGTTCATGATTTCTGCGGAATCGGAGATGGGAAACCAGTAATAGAAGACGAGCAGGTTGATGGTCGCATAGACGATGACCAACGGAATCGCGGCGCCCAGTGCAGAGGCGAGCCGCGCGGCAAAGCTTTGCGGCTGCGCGCGCTGAAGCAGCTGATAGAGGACGAAGGTGCACAATATTCCCGCCGTGACGACGATCGCGCGGCGGCCGGCATAGCTCCATTGATCGGAGGCGTCGGACATCAGGGCGAGGCCGGTGGTGGTCACGAAATAGATCAGCCACATCGCGATGATCGAGCCGATCGCAACGCGTGGATTGACGTGCGCGTCGGACGCGCGCCAATCGGGCGCCGCCGCCAGCATTTTCGCGCGCTGGTCGCGCAGTGCATCCTTGCCGATATTCATGTTCATTGCCGTGCTTCTAGCGCCAAAGCCCGATCGAAGGCCAGCCGGTGCAGGGGCGCCAGTCGAAGAAGCGGGCGCCTTGGTCGAAAGGACATCGGTTATCGCGCCAGCGCTTGTTGCACCGGGCGGCGCCATGTGCCGCGCGCATACCATGCCCAGGCCATCGCCAGCGACGTGAGCGAGGACAAGGGAAAGCTCCACCAGATCGCGTCGCCGCCGAGCGCGGGGTAAGCGAAATAATAGATGCCGAGGCGGATCGGGAACATCGACAGGAAAAGGATGATCAGCGGCGGGACCACCGAACCGTTCGCGCGGAGTGTGCTGATGAGGACGATCGTCGTGCCAAAGGGCAGGAAGGTCCAGGTCGCGATGAGCTGGATATGCCGCGCGACGTCTATCGCGGGGCTTTCGGTGCCAAGGAACAATCCGAGAGCCGGGCGATCGAACAGCAGCAACAGCATAATCAACGCCCCGGTCATGACGAGGTTGATCGCGATGCCGCTGTTGGTGGTCGCCGAGACGCGATCCCAGCGGTGTGCGCCGATATTCTGCGCTACCATCGCGCTGACTGCGGCGCCGACCGCCAGAGCGGGCATCTGGACGTAATTCCACAGTTGCAGCGTTGCGCCATAGGCGGCGGCGGTCACCAGCCCTTCGCGGTTGACCAGCCCGACCATGACAAGGCCTGCGCCCGAAAGCACCAGCATCTGCGCACCCATCGGCACGCCTTTGCCAAAGATGAAGCGTAGTTCCTGCCAGTTCGGATAAAGATAGGCGAGTTCACGGCCGCGCAGGCGCAGGACATGGTCCTTAGCATAGAACCAGCCAATCATCGCGACTAGGCTGATCGTTCCGGCGAGCGCCGTCGCCATCGCGCTGCCTGCGATGCCCATCTGCGGGAAGGGGCCCAAGCCCAGGATCAGCACGGGGTTGAAGACAATATCGAGCACGACCGACAGGATCATGAAGCGCAGCGGCGTCACCGCATCGCCCGCGCCGCGCGATGCCATCATCAGCGTCACCATCAACATGCTGGCGGGCACGGCGATGAAGGTGACGCGCAGATAGTCATGCGCCAGCGTGAACGCTTCAGCGGGGGTTTCGAGCCAGTGCAATATCGTGTCGGATGCGAACCAGCCGACGACGGCGATGGCCACGGAAAAGATGAGCGACAGGCCAATGACGCCGCCGCTTGCGCGCCGCGCCGCGTCGATGTCGCCGCGCCCGATGGCCTGACCGATCAGCACCGTGGCCGCCATGCCGAAGCCAAAGAAGGTCGCGAACATCAGGAACATGATGATGTTGGCATTGGCGGTCGCGGCAAGCGCGCTCTCGCCGAGAAACTGGCCGACCCAGATCGAGTTCACCGACCCCGACAGCGTTTGCAGGACGTTCGACGCGAGCGTTGGCAATGCGAAGATGATCAGCGTCTTGGCGATTGGTCCGCTGGTCAGGTCCATCTGCCCTCCGCCGCGCGCGGTCTGGCGCGGCGGAACGGGGCTAGCCGCGGGGTCGGCCGCCGTGGCGACCGGGGTCGGTGTGAAGGGCGCTTCCTCGCTCAACCGGGCGATGTCCGTGCGGAGGCTGGCAGTGATATTCCATGCAGCCGAAATGCGTTCATGCCGGACCGCCTTCGAGATCGCCGACGCATTGAAGATCGGGATCGCTCTTTGCCTTGCGTTCCAGCTCGCGGGTTTGTGAGGAGAGTCCCGGAACCAGCGCATCGGGCGCGACATGATAGGACCGGATCAGCTCCATTGCCCATCGATAATGCCGCGCGCCGGCGACGCAGCTGTCGCTGCCGCCATCGCCTTCGCCCCAGACCTCGCGCCAGCCCGCCGTCCCGTCGCGGGTCAGGATGATCCTGAAGCCGCCGATGACGCCATTGTCGCCTTCGGCATAGGCAATGGCGCGATTGCCATCGTTCCACACGCGCAGATGGCGGAAGGTGAAGCGCAAATCGGGGTGCGTACGCAGCGTCTGGATGATCGCGGTGCGTTCCGCGCTGCCCACCGCGGGCGTGTGCGGAGCCGCGCTTTTCGCCGCCAGCGGGGCGGCGAAAAGCAATGCACTAGCTACAGTCAGGGCTGCCGCACGCCGCATTACCCCAAACGGGCCAATGCGGCGGTCAGGCGATCGGCCTCGGCTTCCTTTGCGGCATGGTCGGCGCGGGCCTTCTCCACCGCTTCGGGCTTGGCGCGCTCGACGAACGACGGGTTGTTCAGACGTCCGGCGAGGCCGTCGCGTTCCTTCGCGGCGGCGGCGAGGGCTTTGGTCAGGCGGTCGCGTTCGGCGGCGATATCGATTACGCCTTCGAGCGGGACGGTGATCGTCTCGCCCTCGACCACCAGCTGCGCCGAGGCGCCGGCAGGCGCCGGATCGAAACGGATGGCTTCGAGGCGCGCGAGGCGGTCGAGCTGCGCCGCGAGCTTGTCGGTACGGCCCTTGAGCGATGCCGGGAAATGGGCGGTCAGGCGCGCGCCCGGCGGCAGGCCGAGTTCGGACTTCGCACCGCGAAGCTCGCTGACCAGCTTGATCAGCCAGTCGATGTCGGCGCTCGCCTCAGCATCGCGCGTCGGGGCCGGTTCGGGCCATTTCGCGGTGATCAGCGGATAGTCGGCACGGTCGCCAAGCCCTGTCCACAGCTCTTCGGTGATGAAGGGCATGAAGGGGTGAAGCATGACGAGAATCTGGTCGAGCACCCAGCCGGCGACGGCCTTGGTCTCGTCGTCGATCGCGCCCTTGATGAGCTCCAGATACCAGTCGCAGAAGCGGTCCCACGCAAAGCTGTAGATCGCGTTCGCCGCTTCGTCGAAACGATAGTCGGCGAGCGACTTGTCCATCGCGGCGACGGTCGCGGCGACTTCGCCGATGATCCAGCGGTTGACCGGCAGCGTCGCGGCGGGCGCGTCGATGCTGGTCGACGCCGAAATGCCGTTCGCTTCGCAGAAACGCGCGGCGTTCCACAGCTTGGTCGCGAAATTACGATAACCGGCGAGGCGCGCGTCATCCATCTTGATGTCGCGGCCCTGGCTTTCCATCGCCGACATGAAGAAGCGCAGCGCATCGGCGCCATACTGGTCTATCAGGCCGAGCGGGTCGACGACATTGCCCTTCGACTTCGACATCTTCGCGCCATCGGGCGCGCGGACGAGGCCGTGCAGATACAGCGTCTTCCACGGCACTTCGTTCATGAAGTGCATCCCCTGCATCGCCATGCGCGCATCCCAGAAGAACAGGATGTCGAAGCCCGAGATCAGGACGTCATTGGGGTAATGGCGCTTTACGAGGTCGGTGTCTTCGGGCCAGCCGAGCGTCGCGAAGGGCCAGAGGGCGGAAGAGAACCAGGTGTCGAGGACGTCTTCGTCACGCGTAAGGGTGACGCCTGCACCGGCTTCTACCTGCGCTTCCTCTTCGGTCTCGGCGACGAAAATCCGGCCATCCTCGGCATACCAAGCCGGGATCCGGTGACCCCACCACAGCTGGCGCGAGACGCACCACGGCTGGATATTCTCCATCCAGTTAAAGAAGGTCTTTTCCCAGGTCTTGGGGACGATGTTGATGCGGCCGTCGCGCACCGCCTGCATCGGCGGCTGCGCCAGTGTCTTGGCATCGACATACCATTGGTCGGTGAGCATCGGTTCGATCACGACGCCGCCGCGATCGCCGAACGGCTGCATGATCAGCTTGTCCTCGACCTTGACCATCAGGCCTTCGGCATCAATGTCGGCGACGACGCGCTTGCGTGCTTCGTACCGATCGAGCCCGCGATATTCCTCGGGCACGAGGTTGAGCGCGTCGATTTCGGCGGGGGTCGCAGTTGCGCCCTTGGCGATCTCGACCGCGCGCGCCGCGGCTTCGGCATAGGCCGGACCATCGGCGCGCATCGCTGCAACTTCGTCCATCAGGCGGTACATCGGAATGCCATTACGCTGCGCGACGCCATAGTCGTTTTCGTCGTGCGCGCCGGTGATCTTGACCGCGCCCGAGCCGAAATGGGGATCGGGATAATCGTCGGTGATGATCGGGATCAGGCGGCGATGTTCCTTGGGGCCGACCGGAATCTCGCAATATTTGCCGACGATCGGACGATAGCGCTCGTCGTCGGGATGCACCGCGACCGCGCCGTCGCCGAGCATCGTTTCGGGACGCGTCGTGGCGATCGCGATATAGTCGCGCTCTTCCTCCAGCACGACATTGCCGTCGACGTCGCGCTCGACATAGGTATAGGTCTCGCCGCCCGCGAGCGGATATTTGAAGTGCCACATATGGCCCGGCACTTCGTGCGATTCGACTTCGAGGTCCGAGATTGCGGTCTTGAGCGCAGGGTCCCAGTTCACCAGCCGCTTGTCGCGGTAAATCAGACCCTGTTTGTGCAGGTCGACGAATACCTTGACCACGGCCTCGGTGAAATGCGGGTCCATCGTGAACTGCTCGCGCGACCAGTCCATCGAACAACCGAGGCGGCGGAGCTGGCCGGTGATCTGTCCGCCGCTTTCCGCCTTCCATTCCCAGACCTTGTCGACAAAGGCTTCGCGGGTGAAATCGGTGCGCTTCTGCTGCTTTTCGTTGAGCTGGCGCTCGACGACCATCTGCGTCGCGATCCCGGCATGGTCCATGCCGACGACCCACAGCGCATCCTTGCCGCGCAGCCGCTCGTACCGGATGAGTACATCCTGCAACGTATTGTCGAGCGCATGGCCGATGTGCAGCGCGCCGGTGACGTTCGGCGGCGGGTTGACGATCGTATAGGGGACGGCATCGGGACGCTCGGGACGGAAGAGCCCGCGGCTCTCCCACTCATGGGCCCATTTCGCCTCAATCGCGGCGGGATCGAATGTTTTTTCCATCGGCATAATGGCCGCGCTTTGCCAGCCATGGTGCGGCGCGGCAAGGGGGTTAGCGCTTTCCTGTCGTATCGAAGCGCATCCGGCGGCGGCGCTTTGCAAAGCGTCGAACATGCCCTAGCGTATCCCCTTGTTAAAACTGTAATAACCCCGGGGAAGATTGCATATGCACATTGTCTCGATGAACGCATCACCATATCCGGCAACGAAGGCGCGCGCGATTGCCGGGCTATGGGTCCTTGCAGCGCTTTCGTTGAGCGGCTGCGACAAGGCGGAAACCAGTGGCGCGAACAACAATGCGGACGCCGGCATCATCGGCGCAGCAGAGCAGCAGGAGATTCCGGCGGCGTTCGATACCGTTGCGCGCGTCATTTCGGCGCAGGGCCATGAACTGGCGGGCTGCGTCGCGATCGCTGACGACCAGGCCAAGCTGGCCTGCTATGCCGCCCTCGGGTTCAAGGGCAAGGGCGATCTTGCCGGTCTTGCGGCGCTGGCCGGCGGCGGTGACATTATCGCGGGCAAGCGCTGGCAGATCACCGCACCGACCCCCGGCGGCGCTGACAGCTTTCAGGGTTCGGCGATGGTGACCTTCGCACAGCTTCCCAACGAAGGCCCGATGGCGTTCCGCAATTCGCGCGTGACGCTGCGTTGCCCCGCAAAATGGGGCGGGCCGAGCAACCAGCAATGGGGCGCATCGATCGATGTGCCGTTCGAGATGGCATATGATTCGAGCAACAAGCAACGCGGCACCATGGAAGTCCGCGTTGATGATACGCCGTTCAGTGCGATTCAATTCTCGCGCACCAGCTTCAACATCGCTCCCGATCAGGCGGTTGCATTTCGCGACGCCATCGTGAACGCCAAGGTTCTGACCGCGACGGTCAAGACGATCGACGGGAAAAGCGGAACGTTGAACGCGCCGCTTCCCGAATCGTCGACCGATGGCTTGAAGGCGTATTTCGCCAAATATTGCGCGTAATTTCCCGCCTGCCGGGCGGGAAATATTATTACGGAAATGTCAGCCGCCCCTCGCGGCCGGTCATTTCTTCAGATGCTTGCCCATCCAGTCGAACACCGTGCGGTGCCACTGGACGCTGTTCGCGCCCTTCAGCACCCAGTGGTTTTCGTCGGGGAAGACGAGCAGTTCGGATTCGACGCCGCGGCGCTGGAGCGCGGTGAAGGCGGCGAGGCCTTGGCTGTAAGGAATCCGGAAATCCTTTTCGCCGGTGATCACCAGCATCGGGGTCTTCCACTTGTCGACATGATTCACCGGGTTCCATTTTTCGGGATCGCTGCGTTCCCACCACGGGCCGCCATGTTCCCATTCGTCGAACCACAATTCCTCGGTCTCGAACGCCATCGCGCGCAGGTCGAACACGCCATCATGCTGGACGAGGCATTTGAAGCCGTCGGTCCACTGGCCCGCGATCCAGTTCATCATATAGCCGCCATAGGAGGCGCCGAGCGCGCAGGCATTGTTGATGTCGAGCTGCATGTCCTGCTTGCCCGCTGCAGCGAGACCCAGTTTGAGGTCTTCCAGCGGCTTGCCGCCCCAATTCTTGTTGATCGCATCGGTGAAGGCCTGACCATAGCCGGTCGAGCCGTGGAAATCGACGGTGACGACGCCATATCCCTGTTGCGCGAAGAGGCGGGGGTTCCAGCGCGTCGACCAGCTGTTGCCGAAACTGCCCTGCGGTCCGCCGTGAACGATGAAGGCCACCGGCAGCTTCTGGACGGGGCTGACGGGCTTGAGGATCATGCCCCAGACCTTGTCGTTGTTCGCGCCAGCGAATTGCAGCCGGTCGATCTCGACCTGGTCGAACTCGGCAAGCTGTGCCGCATTGACCCTGGTGAGCTGCGAAACCTTGCCCTTGGCGTCGCGGACATAGAGATCGGTCGGCATGAGCGCGCTGTTGCGCGAATAGAGCAGGGCGCCGCCGGGCAACGGGGTAACGTCGCCGATATTGCCGTCAAACTGTTCGGCCGAGGCCTTGACCTTCTCGACCTTGCTGCTTGCCGCATCGACGCGGAACACGGGATGATCGAGGACGTCATCGGCGGTAACATAGAGCGATTTGCCGTCGGGCGCCCATGCGATCGAGGCAACCGAACGGTCCCACGCATCGGTCAGCTTGCGCGTCTCGCCGGTCGAAAGGTCGCGCAGCATCAGCACCTGCCGGTCGGCCTCATAACCCGGCCGCGCCATCGCCGCATAGGCGAGCCATTTGCCGTCGGGCGAGGGGGTGGGGAGGGTGTCGGTCGCCTGATTGTCCGCGGTCAAATTCTGCGGCATCATCCGGCTGTCGACCAGCCAGCTGTAGATATCGAGATTGGTCGAGGTCGGCTCGTTCCGGTCGGCCTTGCGCAGCGTGAAAAAGACGGTGCGGCTGTCGCCGCCCCACGCGAGTTCCTCGCCGCCGCCGAACGGCTTCGACGGGCTGTCGCCGACAAGGCCGCCGTCAACCGGGCGCGCTGCGGTTGCCTTGCCGCCATCGAGGTTGAAGACGAAGGGGCGGCTGTAGGTGCCGGGGGTTTCCCAATGGTCCCAGTGGCGCACAAAGCCCGCGCCATCCTTGTACAGGCGCCCGGTTCCGGGGCCGACGAGCGCGCCCTTGTCCTTGGCGTCGCAGCCAAAGTCGGTGCATTCCTTGGCGATATCCCCCCAGGCAAGCAGGCGCTTGCCGTCGGGGGAGATTTTAAAGCCCTCGACGTCGGCCTTGGTGTCGCTGACCTGCGCGGCCGCCGCGCCTGTGGCTTTCAGATCGACGCGCCAGATCTGATTGGTACCCGATGCGTCGGAGAGGAAATAGAGCGAGCCGTCGGGGTGGAAGGCGGGACTGGTTTCATTCTTGCCCGCAGCATCGGCGATGGCAACGGGCTTGGCGTCCTTCGCCTTGCTGTCGACGAGCCACAGACCGGTCGAGCGCTTGTATGTCCCGGCTGCGGTCTCGGTCATCTGAAACACGACCCAGCGCCCGTCGGGCGACGCAGTCGGCGCGGCGACGCGCTTCAGCGTCGCGAGGTCGACCTCGGTCATCGGCCGGGCGGCAGCGGGGGTGGAAAGGGCGGCGGCGAGCGCGATGGCGCTGGGCAGGATCAGGTTACGCATGAAACGGCTTTAGCGATGCTGGGGGCAGTTTCAACTGTTCGTCGCCCCTGCGCGGGCGACGGTCACCGCACCAGCGCGCCGCCCTTCATCACATGGTCGATCTTTTCGAGTGCGCTGATGTCGGCGAGCGGGTCGGCTTTCACTGCGATCAGGTCGGCAAAGCGGCCGGGTACGACCGCACCGATGTCGTTGCGGCCCATTTCCTCGGCCGCACGGCCGGTCGCGGCGCGGATCGCCTGCATCGGGGTCATGCCATAGCGGACCATATAGGCGAACTGCCGTGCGTTCATTCCGTGCGGATAGACCCCCGCGTCGGTTGCGAAGCCGATGTTGACGCCCAGCTCGACCGCGCGCTTGAACGCTGCGCGCTGGGTGTCGGTCGTCTCGCGGTTCTTGCGCAGATATTCCTCGGGCCAGCCTTCCTTGGTGCCGATATCGTTGATGTAATCGCCGTTGAAAATATCCATCGCGAGCCATGTGCCATGCTTCTTCGCGAGCTGGAGCGTCGCCTCGTCGGCGAGGCTCGCATGTTCGATGCTGTCGACCCCGGCGTTGATCGCATTGCGGATGCCGATTGCGCCATGCGCGTGGGCGGTGACTTTCTTGCCGCGGGCATGCGCGACCTTCACCACCGCGCGCAATTGCTCTTCGGTGAGTTCGGGCGCGCCGGGTTCGGTGCCGATCGCCAGCACCGCGCCAGTCGCGATCGTCTTGATGAAATCGGCGCCATGGTCGAGCAGGAAGGTCGTCTTCGCTGCCGCTTCCCCGGGCGTCGCCGCGACGCCCAGTCGCATATCGGCGGGGAGCTGGTCGTTCGGAACAATCCCGTTCAATTCGCCGCCGCCGCCGGGGATGGTGATATAGGCGCCCGCGACCCACATGCGCGGCCCCGGCACGTCGCCGCGCTCGATCGCGTTGCGGAGTGTCACATCGGTCAGCCCGCGATAGGTGCCGACGTCGCGGACGCTGGTGAACCCCGCGTTCAACGTCACCCGCGCATTGCGCGCGCCGACGAGCACGGTTTCGGCGGGCGACGCCTTGATCGGTGCGGCCAGATCGGCGCTCTGGCCCAGGTCGGCGAGGTGGGTGTGGAGGTCGATCAGCCCGGGTAGCACGGTGAAACCCGACCAGTCGATCCGCGTCGCGCCCTCAGGCGTTTGGCCACAGGGGGCGACCGCCGCGATGCGTTCATCCTTGACCGTGATGCACTGACCGGTGCGCACCTGATCGGTCGTGCCATCGATCAGCCGCCCGGCTTCGACATAGAGTATCTGCGCCGATGCAGGCTGAGCGACGAGAAGCGCCGCCAGCGCCGCGATCAGATCGCGGTGGCGAACGCGTCGCACTGGCGCGGATCCCCCGATTGCAGGCCGCGCCGCAGCCAGGTCATGCGCTGTTCGCTGGTTCCGTGGGTGAAGCTTTCAGGAACCGGGCGCTGGCCCGCCGAACGCATCAGCGTGTCGTCGCCGATCGCATTGGCGGCGCGCATCGCTTCTTCCATATCGCCCGGCTCCAGCACGGGTTGGCCCGCGCTGTTTTTGGCGCGCGCGGCCCAGACCCCGGCGTAGCAATCGGCCTGCAACTCCATGCGGACCTGCAAGGCATTGCCCTCGGCTTGCGAGGCGCGTTGCTGCGCCTGACGGACCTGGTTGGAAATGCCGCTGATCGTCTGGATATGGTGGCCGACCTCGTGCGCGATGACATAGGCCTGCGCCGCGTCGCCTGCCGCGCCGAATTTGGTTTCGAGTTCGCGGAAGAAGCTCGTGTCGAGATAGACGCCCTGATCGGCGGGGCAATAAAAGGGCCCCATCGCCGATTGCGCCGCGCCGCAGCCCGACCGGTTGGATTCGGTGAAGAAATTGAGCGTCGGCTTTTTATACCCGCTGATCAGGCCTTCCCATACGGTGTGGGTCGAACCGAAGACGTTGCAGGCAAAGCGTTCGGATGCCGTATCGCAGGCGACATTGGCACCGCCACGGCTGTCGGCGGCCGGGTCGGCGGTGCCGCCGCCCATGCTCAACATATTGGCGCCGGGTCCGAGCAGGAAAAAAGCCGCTGCACCGAGAAGCAGGATCGTCCCGCAACCCATCTTGCGGCCGAGCAGCATCGGGAGGAGGCCGAGAAGCAGGCCGCCCATGCCGCCGCCGCCTCCACCGCCGCCAAAACCGCCACCCCCGCGCCCAAGATCGCGAATATCGTCGCCGGGATCATAATCGTCGAGGCGCATGGGGAGTCTCCCGGAGCTGAAAATCTGTACCGGCCCGGTTGTGACAGCAGCGCCGGACAATTGGAAGAGGCTTCGATGCAACGAGCCATTGCAATCGGGCGTGCTGCGGTGCACCAAACAGCCCCGCGCTGAAAGAGGAACACCCGAGTCCATGCCCCGTCGCGCCGCTTCCACCGCTTTGCCGCTACCCGACCTCGTCGTGCTGGTCCTGCAGGGCGGCGGCGCGCTCGGCGCGTTTCAGGCCGGCGTGTACGAAGCGCTGATCGAACTCGGCATCGAACTCGACTGGGTTGCGGGCATTTCGATCGGCGCGGTCAATGCCGCGATCATCGCCGGGAACGAGCGCGATCAGGCGGTCGGGAAAATGCGCGAATTCTGGGACGGCGTGTCGTCGGCGCTTCCGGCGCTGCCGATGGCCGACAATGATCTGCTGCGCGAATGGACGCATCTCGCGGCGGCGGGGCAAGTCGCGACCTTTGGCGTACCCGGTTTCTTCACCCCGCGCTTTCTGCCGCCCGCATTCGCCCCGCGCCAGACGCCCGAAGCCGTCAGTTTTTATGACACCGCGCCGCTGGTGAAGACGCTCGACCGGCTGGTCGACTGGGACCGGGTGAACAACGGCAAGGTCCGCCTGTCGGTCGGCGCCGTCGCGGTTGAGACCGGGAATTTCCGCTATTTCGATACGAAAATCGAAACGCTCGATGCGCGGCATATCCTTGCGTCGGGGGCGCTGCCGCCGGGGCTGCCGCCGGTCGAGATCGGCGGCATCTGGTATTGGGATGGCGGCCTCGTGTCGAACACCCCGCTCGAACATGTCGTCGAGGCGGCGCATGAGGATATGCTGGTGTTTCAGGTCGACCTGTTCCCGGCGCGCGGCGAGCGACCGCACGATATGGAAGAGGCCTGGTCGCGCGAGAAGGATATTCGCTATTCCAGCCGTACGCGGCGCATTTCCGACGGGCTGGTGCGGCGGCGCAAGGAGCATCGGCTGATCGACCGGATGCTGGACAAGCTGCCGCCCGAGTTCACCGACCTGCCCGAGGTCAAGGCGGTGCGCAAAATGGTCGATTGCAAGGCGCTGAACCTCGTCCAGCTGATCCACCAGCCGCCCAAATGGCAAACGGGGGCGCGTGATTTCGAGTTTTCGCGCGCGACGATGGAAACCAACTGGGCGCTGGGCCGCGCCGCGGTCGAGGCCGCGATGAAGGACGGCCACTTGCTCGCCGAAAGCATCGCCGAGGGGCGCTCGGGCAGCTTCGCCGTGCAATCGGAGGGGCTGCGGCCCAAGCCCGGCCTCGATATCTGATCTGACACTCTCCCACCGAAAGGAATATCATATGCAACTTCAAGGCAAGACCGCGCTCATCACCGGTTCCACCTCGGGCATCGGGCTCGGCTATGCGAAGGCGCTGGCAGAGGCCGGAGCGGCGGTGATGATCAACGGTTTCGGTGACGCCGCCGCGATCGCGGCGATGGTTGAAGACCTCGGCGCGCTCAACGGCGGCAAGGCCGCGCACAACGGCGCTGACATGAGCAAGCCCGAGGAGATCCGCGCGATGGTCGCGGCGTGCGGCGAGCAGTTGGGTGCGCCCGACATTTTGATCAACAATGCCGGCATCCAGCACGTCGCGCCCATCGACGAATTCCCCGACGACAAATGGGACGCAGTGCTGGCGATCATCCTGTCGAGCGCCTTTCACACGACCAAGGCGGCGCTGCCGGCGATGAAGGCAAAGGGCTGGGGCCGCATTATCAACACCGGGTCGATGCACAGCCTCGTCGCCAGCCCCTACAAGTCGGCCTATAACGCGGCCAAGCACGGGATCGCCGGGCTGACCAAGACCGTTGCGCTCGAGGTCGCGACGCAGGGCATTACCGTGAACAACATCTGCCCGGGCTATGTCTGGACGCCGCTGGTTGAAAACCAGATCCCTGACACGATGAAGGCGCGCGGCCTGACCTATGATCAGGTCGTCAATGACGTGCTGCTCGACAAGCAGCCGCAAAAGCAGTTCGTCCAGGTCGAGCAACTGGCTGCGCTGGCTCTGTTCCTGTGCGGCGATGCTGCGAGCGCGATTACCGGCACCAATCTGTCGGTTGATGGCGGCTGGACGGCGCAATAATCCCGCGGCTTGCGCTCCGCCTTGAGCCCCCGCCTTGAGCATTGTCGTTTGCGCTCCTAAGGTTACCGCCAGACCGGACAGGAGAGACGGACGATGTGGCGTCGCAAATCGATATTCCTTGCCGTGTTGACGGTGCCGGCGCTGGCGGGGTGCAAGACGGCGTCGTCACCGGTGCCGCCATCGGCGGTCGATGCACCGCCGGCCGAAGGGACGTGGCGGGGGACCGCGACCGAGCAGGACCGGTTGCGGATCCGTAACTGGTACAAAAGCTGGGAAGCCGCGCTCGCCGATGCGCGCGCCAAGGGGCATGGCGCCGAAATCGATCGCGAGGGCGCGCTGCTTCAGCCGCTCGCGGCGCTGCCCAATCCGCATATGCCGGCGGGCGATTATCGCTGCCGTACGATCAAGCTCGGGGCGCAGGGTAATGGTGTGCTGGCCTATGTCGCCTATGGCTGGTTCCAGTGCCGCGTGTCGGCCGAGCAGGGAATCTACAGCCTGACCAAGGTGACAGGGTCGCAACGCCCAATCGGGTTGATCTTTCCCGACGATCTGAAGCGGCAGATTTTTCTTGGCACGCTGGAACTGGGCGATGAGTCGATGCCGGTCAATTACGGCAGCGACCGGATGCGCGACATGGCGGGGTTGATCGAACGGATCGGCGACAACCGGTGGCGGCTGACGCTCCCCGCGCCTGCCTATGAATCCTTGCTCGACGTGATCGAATTGGTGCCGGCAAGCTGACCGGATAAAAGGGGGACGACTATGCGGCTTTTCTGGACGGGTGCGGCGATGCTGGCTTTTGCAGCACCTGTGGCGGCGCAGACGATCGGTGGCGAGGTCCAGAAGGACATGCCGTCGCTGATGAAAATCTATGATGATTTTCACGCCAACCCTGAACTCAGCTTCATGGAGATACGCTCGGCGGGCATTCTTGCCGCCGAAGCGCGCAGGCTGGGGTTTCAGGTGACCGAGAAAGTCGGCGGCACCGGGATCGTCGCAGTGATGAAGAACGGCCCCGGTCCCGTTGTCATGCTGCGCGCCGATATGGACGGCCTGCCGGTGACCGAGCAGACCGGGCTGGCTGGTGCGTCGAAAGTGCGCGTCACGACCAAGGAAGGTGTCGACACCGGCGTGATGCACGCTTGCGGCCATGACACGCATATGACCGCGTGGATTGGCGTCGCGCGGCGGATGGCGGCGAACAAGGATAAATGGTCGGGAACGCTGGTGATGATCGGCCAGCCCGCCGAAGAACGCGGCGCGGGTGCGCGCATGATGCTCGAGGACGGGCTCTACAAACGCTTTCCCAAGCCGCAATATGCGCTGGCGTTCCACGATGCGGCGCAATTTCCGGCGGGGCAGATCGGCTATACGCCGGGCTATGCGCTCGCCAATGTCGATAGCGTCGATGTTCTGGTGAAGGGCGTCGGCGGGCACGGTGCCTATCCGCAGGCAACGAAGGATCCGATCGTGCTCGCGAGCCGGATCGTCGGGGCGCTTCAGACTTTGGTGTCGCGCGAAATCAGCCCGCTCGACAGCGCGGTGGTCACCGTCGGCAGCTTCCACGCGGGGGCGAAGCACAACATCATTTCGGACGAGGCACGACTGCAACTGACCGTTCGCAGCTATACCGACGAGGTGCGCAATCATTTGCTCGACGGTATCGCGCGCATCGCGAGAGGCGAGGCGATTGCCGCCGGGATGCCCGAAGACCGGATGCCGGTGGTGAGCGTCCAGAAGGACGAATATACGCCCGCGACCTTCAACACCCCCGATTTCACTGAGGATATGGCGGGTCTCCTCAAAGGCCAGTTCGGCGACAAGCGCGTCGTCAAACTCCCGCCGGTGATGGGCGGCGAGGATTTCGGCCGCTTCGTGCGCGAGGATCCGAGCATCAAAAGCCTGATCATCTGGGTGGGCGGCGTTCCGCAGGCCGAATATGACGCGGCGCAGAAATCGGGCAAGACGCTCCCGAGCCTCCATTCGCCCTTCTGGGCGCCCGATGCCCCGGCAGTCATCTCGACTGCGACCGAGGCGCTGACCGTGATGACGATGAAGCTGATGCCGAAATAGGCGCTATTTCAGCGTCGCGAGCCAGCGCAATATTTCGCTTTGCAGGCGGATGCGCGCGTCGGACCAGCTATGGTCGGTCGCAACGTGGAGCGTCTTGAGCTTCGTGCCGCCGCCGGCCTTGATCGCCCCGCTCAGCGCGTCGCTCATTCCCGCGAACCCGTCGCCAGAGGTCAGGACGAAGAGGTTGGTCTGCAAAAGCTGCGGCGCAGCTTTTGCGAAATCGAAACGGTCCTTGTTGGCGATAATCTCGTCGGCCATGATCTCGGGCGTCGTTCCGGCGAGCGCCTCCATGCCATTGCCGCGAAGCAATCCGGCCGCCTGATCGCGCGGCAATGCGCCAATCATCCCCATATTCCCGGCCGAAATCATGGCAGCGCCCAGCAGGCTTTTGTCGTGCGCCGCCGTCAACGCGGTTACCCAGCCGCCCATGCTGTGGCCGATGACGACGAGCCGTTTCGGGTCGATCCGCAGCTTCGCCGCGTTGGCGGGGCTGCGGGCGAAGGCGAGCACTGCATCCGCATCCTCCAGATTCTGCGTGAAGCGATAGTCGCCGGGGCTGCCCCACGATCCACGATAGTTGAAGGTGATGACGGTCCAGCCCGCACGCCGCATCGCTTGGGCAAGATCGAGATTTTTTTCGAGGCCGGGAAGGCCGTGACACAATATGACTGTCGGATGCGGCCCGGAACCCTCGGCGACATAGACGACGCTGTTGATCTCGACCCCGCCGCTGGGGATGTGAACGACCTCCATCGCGGCCGGATGCGCCTTGTTCGCAGGCGGATCGGTATAGATGGCGGCCGGAATGTCGGGCGAAGCTGCCTGAGCCGCGATTGGCAAGGGCAGGGCGGCCAGCGTGGCGGCAAACAATATCTTCATCTTCGTCTCTCCCCCGAATGCTTCATTCCGTTGTGGTTGCGAAGCTCCCGCCGCGTCCCGCACCCCCGGTAAAGCGTTTTGCCCCCGCCGCGGCGCCTTCGCGCAATGGCGCGACCCCGGCGTGGGCTTCATATCCGAGCGCGCCTTCGATATCGAAATCCCATTGACGATAGGCGCTCAACCGGTCGCTGTTCATGCAAAGCTGAGGAAATGCCGCGATCTGCTTCGCCAGTTCGATCGCGGCGGTCAGCGTGCTGCCATCAGCCACGACGCGATCGGCCAGCCCGATGCGTTGGGCTTCGTCGGCCGCGACCGGTCGGCCGGTCAGGATCATGTCGAGCGCGCGGCTCTGGCCAACGATGCGCGGCAGGCGGACGGTGCCGCCGTCAATCAACGGTACGCCCCAGCGCCGGCAATAGACGCCGAATACTGCACTTTCGGCCGCGACACGCAGGTCGCACCAAAGCGCGAGTTCGAGACCGCCGGCGACGGCATGGCCCTCGACCGCGGCGATGACCGGTTTTTCGATCAGCATTCGCGACGGCCCCATCGGCCCGGGTCCGTCGGGATCATAGCGTCGTTCCCCGACCGCGCCGAGGTCGAACCCGGCGCAAAAATGGCCCGCGCTGCCCGTCAGGATCGCGACCCGGGCGGTTTCGTCAGCGGCAAAGGCGGTAAAGGCATCGCGCAGCGCGTCTGCGGTGACGGGATCGACGGCGTTACGCTTCGCGGGGCGGTCGATGGTGACAATGGTCACCGGGCCATCATGGTCGATCAGGACGGACATCTGTTTTCCTTCGCGGCAGGCGGCAGGGCGATTGTATGACAGGCTAGCATGAGAATCTTTGTTTCGGCAAAGGCTTGAAACCCGACAGGCCGCATCCTAAATCCTTTTTATGCGGGCCGGGCCCCTCTGGCGTCGGCGGGATATTTCCCGCCACGTGATGTCGGACCGCATCGGGTGACACCGATGCTCTGCGGCCCATCTCCCCCCTGTTTCAGGGTCACGGCATCGGCGTCACCTGCTTGATTCTTTCAATCAGGAGGCCCTTTATGACTCTCAATTCCCGCCTTTACCGGCTGACCGTCCTGCATCATCAGATCGACGATGCGTTGCGCCGCGAGATGCGTCGGCGCGGTACCGATCCGTTCCGCCTGCTGCGGCTCAAGGCGCTGAAGCGCATGGTCAAGGAGCGGCTTATGAAGCCGGTTCTGCGCCCGGCGTTCGCCCGCTAAATTCAATATAGTCGACGATCGGGACGCTGCCCTGCAAGGGGCGGCGCTCTCGGCGCATGTCAGGGATAATTTTATGGAATTTTTGTTTGCCGACTGGCTGGGAACGCCAGCCTGGTTCTGGCTGGCCTTCATCGGGCTGGTCGTCGCGCTCACCGCTTTTGACCTTGGTATATTAAACAAGGAAAACAAGGAAATGGGGATCAAGGAGAGCCTGAAGCTCTCCACGCTCTATATCAGTATCGCACTCGCTTTCGGGGCCTGGATCTGGGTGGCCAAGGGCGGCGAAGCGGGTCTGCAATATTACACCGGCTTCTTCATCGAGAAGGCGCTGTCGATCGACAATATCTTCGTCATTTCGCTGATCTTCGCGACCTTTGCCATCCCCCCGCGCTATCAGTATCGCGCGCTGCTGTGGGGCATTGTCGCAGTGATCGTGCTGCGCGGCATCATGATTGCAGGCGGCGCGGCGCTGGTCACCGAATATGGCTGGCTGCTCTATATCTTCGCGGCTTTCCTCGTTTTCACCGGCATCAAGATGCTGTTCGCGAGCGACAAGCCGATGGACGTCGCCGGCAATCCGGTGGTCAAATTTCTGTCGCGCCACATTCCGATCACGCAGGATCTGCATGGCGAGAAATTCTTTGTGCGCGTTGAAGACAGGAAGACGGGGAAGCTCGCGCTCGCGGCGACGCCACTGTTCCTCGCGCTGGTCGTCATCAACCTCGCCGACCTGGTGTTCGCGGTCGACAGCGTGCCCGCGATCTTCGCGATCACGACCGACACCTTCATCGTCTATACGTCGAACATCATGGCGATCCTCGGCCTGCGCGCGCTTTACTTTGCGCTCGCCGCGATGGTGCACCGTTTCCATTATCTGAAATATGCGCTCGCGCTGGTGCTGGTCTTCATCGGGTCGAAGATTTTCGTCGCCGACTTCATCCTGGGCGGCGACAAATTTCCGCCGCTGATCAGCCTGGGCGTAACCGTTGGCTTGATCGCGGGCGGCGTTATCTGGTCGCTGGTCAGCACGCGCGACGAGGCTTCTGCGGCGGCGCACGACTGACGACAGGCGCCCGCATCTCTTCGAGGTGCGGGCGTTTGGTCGTTCAGATGGCGAGAAGCAGCGTGTCTTCTTCGTGCGGCGCTGCGGGTTCGAACGAGGGCAGCGGGTCGAAGGTGTCTTCCTTCAACTCCGTCGCGGCGAGGCCGTCGAGCTTGAAATGTCCGAGCTTCCGTTCGTCCGGCGACCGCCAGTTCTTGTTCAGATTCAAGGCGCTGATGAACAGGTCACCGCGGCGTTCGAACATCTGATGCGGTGCAAGTTCCATGACATTGCCGTTATATTGCGCGGTGACAGTGCGTCGGCGCGCGATGGCTTCCATCAGTTTCAGGCGGGTATCGCTCATGATGTGATCGCCCCGGGGGAGAGGGTGAATAGGTTGTGCATTGCAACATAATGCCCGCGTCGCGCGCTATGGGCAAGCGCAGATTTGACAATCCGGTTTACGAACTGGTCTGAACTGGACCGGGAAACGCCAAAAAAATGTCCGCCGAAAGCCGTGAGGCTTCCGACGGACAGGCTTTCCTCCCCAGGAAAGCTCGGGAGGTGCCGGGCTAGCAAGGCCCCCTGCACCGATCTCTTCAGTCAGCCATCAGGCCGCAAACTGGTTCATCGTATTGTCCTTGCCGGACGCCTTCAGCGCAGCTTCACCGGCGAAATATTCCTTGTGATCGTCACCAATGTCGCTGCCCGACATATTCTGGTGCTTCACACAGGCGATGCCCTGGCGGATTTCGGCGCGCTGGACGCCCTTGACGTAACCCAGCATCGCTTCGTCGCCGAAATATTCCTTGGCGAGATTGTCGGTCGACAGCGCCGCAGTGTGATAGGTCGGCAGGGTGATGAGGTGGTGGAAAATCCCCGCCCGCTTCGCCGAATCACGCTGGAAGGTGCGGATGCGGTTGTCGGCTTCGTCGCTGAGCGCGGTGCCGTCATAATCGACGCTCATCAGTTTTGCGCGATCATAGGCACTGACGTCCTGGCCTTCCTTCTCCCACGCATCAAAGACTTGCTGGCGGAAATTCAGCGTCCAGTTGAAGCTCGGCGAGTTGTTGTACGCGAGCTTCGCATTGGGGACGACTTCGCGGATGCGATCGACCATGCCGGCAATCTGTTCGATGTGCGGCTTTTCGGTTTCGATCCACAGCAGGTCGGCGCCGTTCTGAAGGCTGGCGATGCAATCCATGACGCAGCGGTCCTCGCCGGTCCCCGAACGGAACTGATAGAGGTTCGAGGGCAGGCGCTTCGGGCGCATCAGCTTGCCGTCGCGGTTGATCAGGACGTCGCCGGGATTGCCTGCGCCTTCGACCTCTTCGCAATCGAGATAGCTGTTATACTGGTCGCCCAGGTCGCCGGCTTCCTTGGTGAAGGCAATCTGCTTGGTCAGGCCGGCGCCAAGGCTGTCGGTGCGGGTGACGATGATGCCATCTTCGACGCCCAGTTCCATGAAGGCATAGCGGCAGGCGCGGATTTTCGCGATGAAATCCTCGTGCGGCACGGTGACCTTGCCGTCCTGATGGCCGCACTGCTTTTCGTCCGAGACCTGATTTTCGATCTGGAGCGCGCAGGCGCCGGCTTCGATCATCTTCTTGGCGAGCAGATAGGTCGCCTCGGCGTTGCCGAAGCCTGCGTCGATGTCGGCGATGATCGGCACAACGTGCGTTTCATAATTGTCGATGCTCGCCTGAACCTGCTTCGCCTTGAGTTCGTCGCCCTCGGCGCGTGCGGCGTCGAGTTCGCGGAACAGACCGCCGAGTTCGCGGGCATCGGCCTGACGCAGGAAGGTGTAGATTTCCTCGATCAGCGCCGGAACGCTGGTCTTTTCGTGCATCGACTGGTCGGGAAGCGGGCCGAATTCGCTGCGCAGCGCCGCGATCATCCAGCCCGAGAGATAGATATAGCGGCCCTTGACGGTCCCGAAATGCTTCTTGATCGAGATCATCTTCTGCTGCGCGATGAAGCCGTGCCAGCAACCGAGCGACTGGGTGTAGTTCGCGGGGTCGGCGTCATAAGCGGCCATGTCGGCGCGCATGATGCGGGCGGTGTAACGTGCAACGTCGAGGCCGGTGCGGAACTTGTTCTGGGCGCGCATGCGGGCGATGCTTTCGGCGCTGATGCCGTCCCACGTGCCGTCATAGTCGCGGATCAGGCGGCCCGATTGCGCCATGTCTTCTTGGTAGCCCATCGTCTTGTCCCTTGGCTGCGCCCCGTGGGGCGTTGGAGGTGATGGACATGATTTGCCGCTCATCGCGCCAAAAGTGAAAAGCTTTGTCAATTATTCTTGTGAAATATGGCGTATAAGTGCAAAATGGCGTGTAAATTAGTAAAGAAAGTTACAAATCATGGCGGAGCGACGGGTGTTTGCCGGACCGGCGGTGCGCAAGGTGCGGCGCGAGGCGGGGTTGACGCAGGCGGCGATGGCCGATGCGCTCGACATTTCGCCCAGCTACCTCAACCTGATCGAGCACAGCCAGCGCCCGCTCAGCGCCACGGTGATTGTGCGGCTGGCCGAACGTTTCGGCTTCGACGCGGCGAAGCTCGGCGCCGACGAGGTGCCCGGGGGGCTCGCGGGGCTGCGTCGGCGGCTCGCCGACCCGCGCTTCGCCGACCTCGGGATCGGGGCGCAGGAGGTTGAGGAGTGGCTACAGACCGCGCCCGCGACTGCGGCTGCATTCGCACGCCTGTTTGATCGCGCAGGCGATGCCGCGACGACACCGGCAATCGCCGAAGCACCGGAGGTCGATGCGGTGCGCCGCGCGATCGAGAAATGGCGCAACCATTTTGCCGATCTCGACGCGCGCGCCGAGGAACTGGCCGACGAGCTGCGGCTCGCGGGCGGTGACCTTTACGGCACGATCGCCGAACGGCTGCGCTCGCGCCACCAGCTCGGTATCCGCATCCTGCCCAGCGACGTGATGCCCGACCGGCTGCGCTGGCTGGACTGGCACGCGCGGCAATTGATGCTCAACGAACTGCTTCGCCCCGCGTCGCGCACCTTTCAGGCCGCGGCAACGCTGGCGCAGATCGAGGCAAAGGCCGAGATTGACGCGCTGGTCGCGGGCGCCGAATTTGCCGAGGCCGCCGCCGCGCGCCTGTTCGAGCGCCACCTGATCCATTATTTCGCCGCCGCGCTAATGATGCCGTACAGCCGCTTCCTGCGCGCGTGCGACGCCACGGGCTACGACCTGCTGTTGCTCCAGCGGCGGTTTGGTGCGGGCTTCGAGCAAGTCGCGCACCGGCTGACGACACTTCAGCGCGTCGGCGCGCGCGGACAGCCCTTCTTCATGCTCCGGATCGACCGCGCGGGGCAGGGCAGCAAACGCTATGCCGGGGCGAGTCAGTCGCCGCTCGTCGATGGCGATGCGCGCTGCCCGCTATGGGGCGTTCACGAGGCGTTCGCCCGCCCCGGCGAGGTGGTCGCCGATCTCGTCGAACTCGAAGACGGATCGCGCTGGTTCACCCAGTCGCGCTCGGTCGCCGCCCCCGGCGCGACCGGCAGCGGTACGCCGGCGCGCTTCGCCGTGTGCGTCGGAGTCGATGCCAAGATCGCCGCGCCACTGATCGCTGCGCGCGGGATCGACCTGATGCGCAGCCCCGCGACACCGATCGGGCTCGGCTGTCGCCGCTGCACGCGAACCGGATGCGTCCAGCGCTCGATGCCGCCGCTCGGCCGCCCGCTGCGGTTCCGCGAGGGCGAACGCGGGGTGAGCGCGTTCGACTTTGCGGGGGATTGAGGCCGGTCAGCGGTTCCCGGGGTGATCAAAGCGGCGTGTGCTATGCCGTTCAATCAGGCCTTTTGCGCCATAACCCAGCGGTCGATGACCGATTCGAGCACCGAGATTGGCATCGCGCCCGCCGACAGCGCGGTGTCGTGGAAGGCGCGGAGGTCGAATTTGGTGCCGAGCGCGGCTTTTGCCTTCTCGCGGATTGCGACCCAGCGCGTCTGGCCGACCATATAGCTCGTCGCCTGGCCCGGCCACACGCAATAGCGCTCGATCTCGGTGACGTTCGACGGTTCGGGGGTGCCGAGCGTGTCGTTATAATAGGCGATAGCCTTCTCTCGCGTCCATTTAAAGTGGTGGAGTCCGGTATCGGCCACGAGGCGCGCGGCGCGGAACATATAGGACTGAAGGTAGCCGAGACGGCCCCACGGGTCGTTTTCATAGACCCCCATTTCGTCGGCGAGCTGCTCGGCGTAGAGACCCCAGCCCTCGGTATAGACCGAGTAAGCAGGGAGGCGGCGGAGGCGCGGAATGCCCTCGGCCTCCTGCGCGAGCGCGATCTGGTGATGATGGCCCGGCGACGCCTCGTGATAGGTGAGCGTCGGCAGCGTCCAGCTGGGGTTTTCCGCGGTGTCGCGAAGGTTGATATAATAGGCGCCGGGGCGTGAGCCATCGAGCGCGGGTATCTGATAATAGCCGCCGGTCGCTCCGTCCTCAATATCTGCGGGGACGCGGCGGATCTCGACCTTCGCCTTGGGCAGGCGGCCGAAAGCCTCGGGCAGCCGCGCCTGGATCGCCTGCATCTGGTTGTTGAGCTCGGCGATCAGCTTCGCCTTGCCCTCGTCGGTGTTGGGATAGAGGAAGCGCGGGTCCTTACCGAGTGCGCGCATGCGTTCGGCGACGCTGCCCTTCGTCATCCCCTGCGCCTTGAAGATCGCGTCGGCCTGCGCGCTCAGATCGGCGACGCGATCGAGCCCGAGCTTGTGCACTTCCTCGGCCGACATGCCCGTCGTCGTCGCGTAGCGTAGCGCATAGGCGTAATATTGGTCGCCTTTGGGCAGGCGCCACACGCCGGCGTCGTGCGTCGCTCGCGGGCGCGCCGCGCGCAGTTCTCCGGCCTGCCGGCGCATCGCCGGGTAGATTTTGCCTTCGACGATGGCGGCGCAGCGCCTGGCCCAGTCGCCGGGGATGCCTTTCGTCTTCGCGGCGAGGTTCTTCGTCAGCCCGTTGGCGTCGGGGGCGGGGGCCCAGATGCGATCGAACTGGCCGAGCGTGCGGTCGATGACGAAATCGGGCGGGATGATGCCGTTGGCATGATCGGCCTTGATGCGGCCCGTTTCATTGTCGAGCTGCGCCGCGAAATCGGCGCAGCGCGCGAGATAGGCTTCGGCATCGGCGGCGTTCGCGATGCCGTGCTGGTTGATGAGAAAGTCGGGGGTCGAACGATAGGTGCCTGACAGCTGGGTTACCGGATGGGGCTCGGGCCAGCTGTGGAGGCCATAGTCGAAGGTGTCGTACGCCTTGACGAAATATTCCCACGGACCGCGGAAGGTTTCGTAATTGACGAGGTCCATCCCGGAAAGCTTTGACGCATCAATCTTTTTCAGCTCGGCAAGGCCGTCGCGATAGAGCTGATGGCCGCGCTTGATTCCTGCGGGCGAACGGTCGTCGAGCCGGGCTTTGAGTGGCAGGCGGGCGCCTTTGTCGAGCCCGAGCGCGGTCGCAAATTCGGGGCTTTCGTCGATCATCCGGTCATAGAAGCGCTCGTAGATGGCGGTGAGTCGCGTACCTTCGCTGTTCGCCGCCTCGCCGGTCAGTGCAGCCGCGGGGTTGCGAATGCCCGCGAGGGCGGAGGTCGCGGCGAGGGTGGCGATGAGGGTGCGGCGGTCGAGCATGATCGTCTCCGATAAAGTGTGTTGTCCGAATGCTACGCGGTGGCGTCAGCCGAGTCTTGTATCGATTTGACCCCGGCGCCATGCGCCCGGGGGTGCCCCGCTGAGCCGTGCCACCGCATGGGTCATATGGGCCTGATCGGTGAAATGAAGGCCGTGCGCTATGTCGGCGAGCGCCTCGGCGCCCGAGCGGATCGCTGCGAGCGCGGCGCGGGCGCGGACGTCGGCGCGATAGGCCTTGGGGGTGCAGCCATAGGCGGCGCGGAAGCCGCGGCTCAGCGTTTCGGCGCGCACGCCCGCGCGCTCGGCCCATTCGCCGAGCTGGATCGGCTCGCCGCCGCGCAGGTCGTGCGCAAGCAGGTCGGGCCAGTCCTGCGCCCGGTCGGGAAGTGCGACGAATTGTTCGGCGAAGGCCGCGGCGGCACTGCGCGGGTCGCATGCGGCGAGGCGGACGAGCGTGTCGGGATCGTCGACGCGTCCGCGCACTTGCGGGTTTGCTGCAAGTTCGGCGGGCAGATCGAGCACAAGCACGCGCGCACCCCTTGCCGCGACACGATCGAGGTGGGATTCGAAGGGATGGTGGATCAGCGCGTCGCCGGGACGGACGTCGAAGCGGCCCTCATCGCCGGCTTCCTGATAGCCGCCCTCCAGCACGATCGCGACAAACGCGTCGTCGTGGCAATGACGCGCGCGCAGTTCGTGCGGGTGATGATCGAGCAGCCCGAGCGGGGCATCGGCGAACCGGTGCGACGCCACAGGCTTATTCGCGCGCCTTGGCTGCCGCGCGGACATCTTGCGACCGGGCAAGCGGTATCACCAGTATATCGTCGCCATCGACGATGACCGCGATATCCTCCATCCCGACCAGCGACACGCGCTTGCCGGGTGCGCGGACCAGATTGCCGCGGCTTTCATGCAGGAACACGTCGCCGACCGCGACATTGCCGTCGGCGTCCTTGCCCGCTGCGAGCGTGTGGACGGTTTGCCAGCTGCCAAGGTCGGACCAGCCCATCTGAACGGGGACGACGGCCACGCGATCGTCCTTTTCCATCACCGCATAGTCGATCGAATCAGATGGTGCCTTTTCGAACGCGATGGCGTCGGCGTAAAAGGCGTCGCCATCGTGCCTACCCGCCGCGACAGCCTGATCGGCGGCCTCGAAGATCGCGCGGCAATGGGTGAGCATCGCATCGCGCATCCGGCCCGCGCGAAACAGGAAGATACCGGCGTTCCAGCTATAGCCGCCCGCCGCCAGCATCGCCTCTGCGTCGGCGAGCGGGGGTTTTTCGATGAAGCGGCTGACCGCGAAACCTTTGTCGTCCAGCGGTGCGCCGCCGGCGATATAGCCAAAGCCGGTGTCGGGACGGTCGGGGGTGATGCCGAAAGTGACGAGCCAATCCTGCTGCGCGAGGAAGGCGCCCTGGGCGATGGCGGCATGAAAGGCGGCGACGTCGGTGATGACATGATCGCTGGGCATGACGAGCAGCAGCGTGTCGGCGTCGGATCGCGCGACGGCCAGCGCGATCGCCGCGGCGGTGCTGCGCGGCATCGGCTCGACCAGCAGCGAAGCTTCGGCTTGTCCCATTTGTTCGCGGACATAGGGAACATGCGCGTCGCCGCACAGGATGACCGGCGCGTGAAAAGTCGCACCCGCCGGTACGCGGGCGACGGTCTGCTCGAACAGGCTGGTGCTGCCGGTCAGCGGCAGAAATTGCTTGGCGCGCGTACCGCGCGATTCGGGCCAAAGCCGGGTTCCGGCGCCGCCGCACAGGATGACGGGTAATATTGTTGCGGTCATGGCGTTGGGTCGATCCTCTTGCGGCGTCGGGCCTCCCTCCGGGCGAGCGAGATACAGGAAGTGTAAAATTAACCGACACTTCACCCCTGTAACCTACTATGGCTGCCCGAAAGGGCGCAACGCTTTCCGATGATCAGACTATTCAAACATTATGTCCCGCGTGCAGTCGTCTGGCTGGCGCTGATCGAATTTCTCGCGCTGCTCGGCTCGGCCGAAGTAGCGTGGCACCTCTATGCCTATCAGGCCGGTTTCGACGCCGGGCGGCTCGCCGATCGCGGTCTGCTGCTCGCGACTTTTGCCGTCGCCAATTCGCTCGCGATGATGGCGATCGGTCTCTATGGCGGCGAGGCGCTGCGCTCGATGGGCTTTGCGACGGCACGGTTGCTCGCTGCGGTGTCGCTGGGCGTGATCTTTCTGTCGGTCGTCGGCTTTCTGTTTCCCACCGCGACCTTGTGGCGCGCGAACAGCTTTTACGCGATGGGGCTGGCGATCGCGGCGTTGTTCCTGATCCGGCTCATACTGACCCAAACGGCGGGCGCCGCAGCATTCCGGCGGCGCATTCTCGTGCTGGGCGCCGGGCCGCGCGCGGCGCGACTGGCAAAGCTGGCGAACGAGCCGGGCAGCGGGCTGGTCATGGCGGGCTTTGTCGCCATGTCGTCGACGGAAAAAACATTGAAAAACGCGGTGCCGCGCGGTGCAATCGACAGCCTGTCCGACCATGTCGTGGAACTGGGCGTTAGCGAGGTCGTGCTGGCGGTCGAGGAACGACGCGGCGCGCTGCCGCTGACCGACCTGTTGCGCGTCAAGACGACGGGCGTCCATGTCAACGACATCGCAAGCTTTATCGAGCGCGAAACGGGCCGTGTCGACCTGGCGACCACCAACCCGAGCGCGCTGATCTTTTCTGACGGATTCTCGGCGGAGCAGCGGATTTCCAAGGTCGTCAAACGCCTGTGCGACATTGTCGCGAGCCTCGCCGTACTGGTGATCGGCCTGCCGTTGATCCTTGTCGCCGGGATCGCGGTCAAGCTCGATAGCAAGGGTCCGATATTCTATCGCCAGTCGCGCGTCGGCCTGTTTGGCGAGCCCTACAGCATCATCAAAATCCGTTCGATGCGGACCGATGCCGAGGCCGCCGGGCAGGCGGTGTGGGCGAGCGAAAATGATCCGCGCATCACGCGCGTCGGGAGGATCATCCGCCAGCTGCGCATCGACGAACTGCCGCAGATATGGTGCGTGCTGAAGGGCGATATGAGCCTTGTCGGGCCGCGCCCCGAACGCCCGGCCTTCGTCGAGGAACTGGAGCGCGAACTGGCCTATTATGCCGAACGCCATATGGTGAAGCCCGGCCTGACCGGCTGGGCGCAGATCAATTACCCCTATGGTGCCTCGGTCGAGGATGCGCGGGTGAAGCTGGAATATGATCTGTACTACGCGAAAAATTATTCGCCCTTCCTCGACCTGTTGATCCTGCTTCAGACGGTCCGCGTTGTGCTGTGGCCAGAGGGCGCGCGGTAAACGATGATGGCGCTCGCGGGCCTGTCGCATCTCCTGTCCGGCCTGGCGCTGGTGGGTTTTGCCGGCGCCACCCTGTGGCTGTTGACGCGGGTTCGCGGCCGGATGGCGGCGTTGATGCCGGTGCCCGGCCGTCTCGTCGGAGCCGCCGCTGCGACGGCGCTGTGGTGCGCCGCGCTCTATGTCTTTTCGCCGGGATCGTCGCAGGCGCTAGTGGCACAGGCGCTCCGCGACCTCGCGATGCTGGTCTGGATCAGCGGCACTTTCTGGTCGCCCCAGGCGCCGATGTCGCGGTCGTTGCTTCTGATCCTGCGTCTCCTTGCGACGACGTGCCTGATCACATTGTCGCTGGGCACCGCCGCCCATTGGGGTGTCGGCGGCGGGGGCGGCGCCTGGCTGGGAGCGGGGCTGACGAATGTGGCGATGATCGTCGCGGTGGGCGGGCTGCTGGTGGTCGATATCGGCGTGCGGCGTGGCGGTTCGGGCTTGCGCACTCCGGTTCTGGCCGTCGCAGGCGGCTTTGCGATGCTCTGGGCCTATGAACTCAACGCCCAGTTGATCGGCGCGCTGACGGGCAAGCCCGCCTTGACGCTGATCCTGTTGCAACCTGCCGTCGCGCTGCTGATCCTGCCGATCTTCGTCGTCGCCGCAATGGATATCGGCCGGGAGCGGATGCGCCTCTCGCGCCCGGCAGCGATGCGGACGATCATCCTGCTGGCCGCCGCGGTCTATATGATCCTGATCGGTCTGGCCGGCGCAGTCGCGCGGTTGATCGGCGGTGACTATGGCAATCTGGCGCAGGGGCTCTTCCTGATCGTCGCGCTGGGATCGGGAGGGTTGCTGTTCCTGTCGGCGCGCGCACGCGCATGGCTGTCGGTGATGATCACCAAGCATTTCTTCGAGCATCGCTATGACTATCGCGCCGAATGGATGCGCTTCACGGCAACGCTGGCGCGCGAGGGCGGCGGCGATGACGACCTGGGCCTCCATCGGCGGGTGGCCAAGGCGCTGGCCGAACTGACCGGCAGTCCCGGTGCGCTCCTGATGCTGCCCGATGCGCTGGGCGGTTTTCGCGTTGCCGACCAGTGGCATTGGCCGGCCGCATCCGGGGAGGGGGCGGCGCTGTCGCTGCGTTCTGCCTTCATGCTCCAGGAAACGCGCCACATTGTCGACCTCGACGCGCAGCGCCGCGGCCAGAATAGCGCGGCAGAGGATCTGGCGATCCCCGACT
Source organism: Sphingopyxis sp. GW821-FHT12C06 (assembly GCF_058807415.1). Lineage (NCBI taxonomy): Bacteria > Pseudomonadati > Pseudomonadota > Alphaproteobacteria > Sphingomonadales > Sphingopyxidaceae > Sphingopyxis > Sphingopyxis sp. GW821-FHT12C06. The sequence continues at coordinate 131,219 of NZ_JBXAQR010000002.1, forward strand.
GGCTGCTCGCCGACTTGCGCGCCTGGGTTGTCGTTCCGGTGCTGCATTTCCAGCGCATGATCGCGGTCGTGGTGCTCCACCGCCCGGCAGTGTCGCGCGCGCTCGACTGGGAAGATCTGGACGTGCTGCGCATCGCTGGGCAGCAGGCGGCAAGCTATCTTGCGGAATCGCAAAGCCAGCAGGCCCTGTCCGAAGCCCGGCGCTTCGATGAATTCAATCGCCGCTTTGCCTTCATCATGCACGACATCAAGAATCTGGCGAGCCAGCTTTCGTTGCTCGCGCGCAATGCCGAGCGCCACGCCGACAATCCCGCGTTTCGGGCCGACATGGTCCAGACGCTGAAAATTTCCGCCGCACGGCTCAGTGACCTGCTCCAGCGCCTGTCGCCACGCGAGCGCGCACGTGCGGCTTCGGTCGCACGAACATTGATCGAGCCCTTGCTGAATGCCGTTGCGGCGGAGGCGCAGCCGCGCCGGGCGCTGTTCGCGGGTTGTCAGGCGGGGCTCGCCGCGTGGGGCGATGCGGCATCGATCCAGCAGATCGTCCAGCATCTGGTCGCCAATGCAATCGACGCTTCGGCGCCCGACACGCCGGTGCAGGTGATCGCCGTCGCCGAACAGGAACGGGTGCGCATCGATGTGATCGATCAGGGCAAGGGCATGACCCGTGCCTTCATCCGCGACGAGCTGTTCAAGCCCTTCGTCTCGACCAAGGAGGCGGGTTTCGGCCTTGGCGCCTTCGAGGCGCTGGGACTGGCGCAGGCGATGGGCGGCACGATCGAGGTGGCGAGCGAGCCCGGGCGGGGCAGCAACTTCACCCTGTGGCTGCCGCTGGCCGAGGCGCACAGCGATGCGCCGCCCGCCGGACATATGAGGAAGGTGGGGTCAAAATGAGCGGGAGCGGCCCGAATCTGCGAAAATTGCTGGTGATCGAGGATGACCCGGGGCTGCAGGCGCAGCTCAAATGGGCTTATGATGGCTATCAGGTGCTGATCGCCGGCGATCATGACAGTGCGATCAATCTGCTGCGCGCCGAAGAGCCGGAGGTCGTGACGCTCGACCTTGGCTTGCCGCCGGATCCCGACGGAACGCGCGAAGGGTTCCGGACGCTGCAGACAATCCTCGAGCTCAAGCCCGATACGAAAATCATCGTCGTGTCGGGTCATGGCGAACGCGCGAGCGCACTGGCGGCGATCGCGAACGGCGCTTGGGACTTTTATCAAAAGCCGATCGATATCGACGAGCTGGGGCTGATCGTCCGCCGCGCTTTCCATGTCCGCGACCTTGAGGTCGAGAACGCCAGGCTTGCCGACCAGGGGGCAGGTGACAATCGCGTACTCGGCGGGATGATCACCGGCGCGCCCGAAATGGCAAAGGTCGCGCGGATGATCGAGCGGGTCGCGAACCTCGGTGTTTCGGTGATGCTGCTCGGCGCGAGCGGCACCGGCAAGGAATTGCTCGCGCGCGGGCTGCACGAGGCGAGCGGGCGCCGCGACGGGGCGTTTGTTGCGATCAACTGCGCCGCCATCCCCGAAAATCTTCTCGAAAGCGAGCTGTTCGGGCATGAGAAGGGGGCATTCACCGGCGCGGTGAAGACCACCGAAGGCAAGATCGAGCTTGCCCATGGCGGCACCCTGTTCCTCGACGAAGTCGGCGACATCCCGCTGCCGCTTCAGGTCAAACTGCTGCGCTTTTTGCAGGAGCGCACGATCGAGCGCATCGGCGGGCGCAAGGCGATTGCGGTCGATACAAGGATTGTGTGCGCAACGCACCGCGATCTCGACGCGATGATCGCCGAGGGGAGCTTCCGCGACGACCTCTATTATCGGCTGGCAGAGATGGTGGTGAAAATCCCCTCGCTGACCGATCGGCCGGGTGACGCCGTGCTGCTTGCGCGCCATTTTCTCCATCACTATGCGCCGGAAATGAACCCCGCAGTGCGCGGTTTTGCGCCCGATGCGCTGCAGGCGATCGACGAAGCGCGCTGGCCGGGCAATGTCCGCGAGCTTGAAAACCGCATCAAGCGCGCCGTGATCATGGCCGATGGCAAGCTGGTGATGCGCGAGGATCTCGACATGGCGGGTTTCGATGGTGAAGGCGAGGAAGCGTGGCTTAACCTGCGCAGCGCGCGCGAGGCGGCCGACCGCGTCGCGATCCGCCGTGCGATGATGCAGAGCGAGGGCAATATCTCGCTTGCGGCGAAGCTGCTCGGGATCAGCCGGCCGACACTCTATGACTTGCTCAAGCAATACCGGATGCATGCCTGAATGATCGGGCGGCGCTTGTGGATGGGCGTGCTGCCGCTCGCGGTAATGCTGACCGCGTGCGATGGTCCGCGCCCGGCCGCGCCGCGCCAGATGCTCGAAGAGCGGCGCGTTGCGCTGCGCGATGCCATCGCCGACAATCCGCAGGCGATAGCCGAGCGCATCCAGCTGGCGCGCGTTGCTTTTGGGCTCGGCGACGGCGTAGCGGCCGAAGCGGCGGTGAAGGGCGCGATCAATGCGGGCGGCAAGGAAGCCGCGCTGCGTCCGTTGCTCGCACGCGCCTATGCGATGCAGGGCGACGGCAGCCGAGCGCTCCAGACGCTCGATGCCGGGCCGATCATCCCCGAAATGATCGGCGAAGCCGCGTGGGTCGCGGGCAATGTCCATCTCGCCAATGGCGACCTCGGCGCCGCGCGCGAAGCCTATGACCGTGCGGTAAACGAACTGCCGCGCGACGCCGCCTTGTGGGTCGATGTCGCGCGCTTTCGCGATGCCAATGCCGATACGCTCGGCGCGCGCGATGCGATCGACTATGCGATCGAACTCGACAAGAACAACAGCGCGGCGCTGGCCTACAAGGCGAGTCTGATCCGCACCGAGCAAGGTTTGAATGCCGCGCTCCCATGGTATGACGCGGCGCTGGCCGCCGATCCCGACAATGCCGGAGCGCTGATCGATCAGGCGGCGGTGCTGGGCGATCTCGGCCGCTATCGCGACATGCTCGGCGCGTTGCGCCATGCCGCGACGCTCGTCCCCGGAGAGCCGCGCATCTATTATTTGCAGGCGGTGCTGGCCGCGCGCGCCGACGACTACCGGTTGGCGCGCAGTCTGTTGCAGCGAACGCGCGGCGCGATGGACGACGTGCCGGGCTTCATGCTGCTGAGCGCAGTCGTTGAGCTGGAATTGGGCGGCGAGGCGGTGGCGGCGACCTGGGCCGAGCGCCTGTTGGCCGAACAGCCGGACAATATGACCGCGCGGCGAATTCTCGCGGTCGCCGATTGGGCCGATGGCGATGCCGTCGCCGCCGCCGACGCGCTGGCTCCGATTGTCGATCGGGCCGATGCCGACAGCTGGTCGCTGCTGCTCGCGGCGCGCGTCGCGGCGGAACTGGGGCGACAGGGAGAAGCGTCCGGCTATCTGGAGCGCGCGGCGACGCTGGCGCGCGGTGACGCGGCGCCGTTCGCGGTCGATGAGGATTACGGGTTGCTCACGGCGCTCGCTGACGCCGAACCGTTGAACCCGGCGCATGCCATCCCGGCGATTTCGGCCGACATCGCGGCGGGCAACGCCGCCCGCGCGATCGAACGCGCGACGCAGCTACGCGATGCCAACCGCGGCGTCGCCGACGCGCATATCCTGCTGGGCGACGCGGCGTTGGCGGGCGGGCGTTTTGGCCTGGCGGTCGAGGCGTTTCGCGCCGCACGTGCTCTCGACGCCAGTGAGCGCACGACCCTGCGCCTTGCCAATGCGCTCTATCGCGCGGGAGATCCCGCGGGGTCGGGCGCCGCGATTCTTGCGCTGCGGGCCAGCCAGCCGTCGAGCATCGCCGCCGACCGGCTGGCGGGCCATCTGGCGATGGACATCAAGCATTGGGATCAGGCGATCGATCATTTCGAGCGCGTCCGCCGTCGTATCGGCAACCGCGATGTCGTGATTCTGCGCGAACTCGCGCGGGCCTGGGCGGCAAAGGGCAATCGCGACCGCGCGCTGCCGCTGATCGCACGTGCCTATCGGCTCCAGCCGCTGAATAGGGAAATCATGAATTTCTATGCCGACTTGCTGGCGCAAGGCGGCGATGCCCACGCTGCGGCGGATCTGCGCGACAAGGCGGCGCAGATCGGGCGCTGACCCGGGTCAGGCGTCGGCGTTGTCGAGCAAAGTCCGCGCGTCGAGGCCGATGCGGCGCATCTGCTCGGCGACCGGCGGCCACACATTGGCGAGGAAATCTTCGCGCATCAGGCTGCGCAGCCGGTCGGTCGCGCCCGCCGCCACGAACATGCCGACCCCGCGCTTCACGATCACCAGCCCTTCGTCCTGAAAGGTCTGATAGGCCTTGGCGACGGTCAGCGGATTGGCGCCCTGCTCGGCCGCGAGCGAGCGCACCGAGGGGAGTATGTCGCCGTCGCGGAACTGGCCATCGAGAATCGCGTTGGCGATCACGTCGCGCAAGCGTTGATACACGGGTTTGGACTGATCGAGCATGCCGCCTTAATGCCATAAGACAGCAGCACAGTCAAACGCGGGTCGTTACAAATCCGGGGTTTCGGTTGAAACTATATTTCCCAGGATCGGACCACATCGTCATATTCGGGGCGTGGTCGCTCATCCAGTTCTCTGGCTGCAGTGCCGAGGAAGAAATAGCCGACGATCGTGTCGCCTTCGCCCGCGCCAAAGGCCGCCGCGACTTCAGGGTTATAGGCGGCCCAACCGGTCAGCCAGCTGCCGACATAGCCATGCGCATGCGCAGCGTGGAGCAGGTTCATGCCTACCGCGCCTGCCGACATCTGCTGTTCCCACACCGGAACCTTGCTGCCGGGGACGGGGGTGGACAGGAGGACGAGCAAGACCGGCGCCTGCTGTGCGAACTGGTCGAGCGCCGACAGGTCCATTCCTGCCGCACCGGGGTTTTCGGCGATCCATGCCTGTTTGAGCAATGCCGCGAGGGCATCGCGCTGATCGTCTGCGACAGTGACGATGCGCCACGGCGCGAGTTTGCCATGGTCGGGCGTGCGCAGCGAGAGGGCAATGATCTCCCGCAATTGCGCGGCGTCGGGGCCGGGCGCGATCATGTCACGGGCCTTCCCCGAACGGCGGGTGGCGAGATGGGCGAGCAGCGAAGAGCGATCGTTGAACATGGTTCGCCATGTGGCGTTTCTGGCGCCGCAACGCAAGTGTTGCGAACGGTTCGCAACAGTTTTTGGCCCGGACCAACCGGTTTCACGCGCAATTAGATTCTTCCCATACGCAATTTTCGCGCTAGGGTCATTCCATCTGCTCCCCGTTTCGAGGGAGCCAAGCAACCAAATACCAGGGAAGGGTCGCCATGACCAAAGCCTATGCCCAGCACGGGGATGCCGCCGGGACGTTTCTCGGCCACCCGAAGGGCCTCTTCGTCCTCTTTTTCGCCGAGATGTGGGAGCGTTTTTCCTATTACGGGATGCGCGCGCTCCTGATCTTCTACCTGACCAAACACTGGCTGTTTTCGGATAGTGAATCGGGCGTCATCTATGGTGCCTATACCGCGCTCGTTTACATCACCCCGGTGCTTGGCGGCTATCTCGCCGATCGATGGCTGGGGCAGCGAAAGGCGGTGCTGTACGGCGCCGTTTTGCTGACATTCGGCCATTTCATGATGGGGTTTGAGGGTGATGGCGGGCAGGATCCGACCAGCCTCAACATCTTCTGGCTCGCGCTTGCCTTCATCATCGTCGGTTCGGGCTTCCTGAAAGCCAATATCTCGGTGATCGTCGGCCAGCTTTATCCGCGCACCGACGTGCGTCGCGACGGCGCCTACACCATCTTCTATATGGGGATTAACCTCGGCGCCGCGATCGGCTCGCTGCTCTGCGGCTATCTCGGCGAAGTTTACGGCTGGGCCTATGGCTTCGGCGCCGCCGGTTTCGGCATGCTGCTCGGCCTGATCGTGTTTGTCGTCTTCAAACCGTTGCTGCTCGGCCGCGGCGAGCCTGAAAATCCGGCGAAACTGACCGAGCGCGTGTACGGCATCAAATTCGAATGGCTGCTCTATCTGGTCGGCCTTGGCGCCGTCGTTGTCTGCTGGTGGCTGGTGCAGAACCAGGCGCTGGTCGGGACGCTGCTCGGCCTCGCGGGCCTGATCCTCGTGGCTTATGTCATCGGTACGGCGGTGATCAAGCTGCCCCGCGAAGACCGCGACCGCATCTTCGCCGCGATGTTCCTGATCCTCGGGTCGATCCTGTTCTGGGCCCTGTTCGAGCAGGCAGGCTCGTCGCTCAATCTCTTCACCGATCGCTATGTCGATCGCGGCAATGTCCCGGCGTCGGTGTTCCAGTCGATCAACGCGATCTATATCGTTCTGCTCGCGCCGCTGTTCGCGACGTTGTGGACCTGGCTCGGTCGCCGCGGCATGGAGCCCTCGACCCCGGTCAAATTCGGCCTCGCGATGCTCCAGCTCGGGCTTGGCTTCTACGCCCTCAAATGGGGTGCTGAAGCCGTCGGCATGGGCAATGCGACCCCGGTTCTCTTCATCTTCCTCATCTATCTGTTCCACACCATGGGTGAGCTTTGCCTGTCGCCGGTCGGGCTCAGCGCAATGAACCGGCTGGCTCCGGCGCATATGGCGAGCCTGATCATGGGCACCTGGTTCTTTGCTTCGGCCACCGGCAATTTCGTCGCCGGCCTGATCGCAGCCGCGACGGGGTCCGAAAAAGCGAGCGGCGAGGGCGCCGGCAAGGCGCTTGTGCTCGACGTTTACAGCACGATCGGTCTGTGGGCCGTCGGTTTTGGCGTGCTGGTGATCATCGTGTCGCCGCTGATCAAGAAACTGATGCACCTCGACACGCTGAGCGATGCCGATGCGCTTGCCGGACAAGGCGAGATTGGAGAAGCGCAGGCTGCGGGCATCCATCCTGAAGCCAAGGGGGCGTAAATATGATCCGGGGTGTGAAGGGCAGCCTGCTGGCTGCTGTGTCGCTGGCATTCGCCGGTTGTGCGGCCACGGGAGCGTCGGGCGGCGGTGAAGCGAATTCGGCGGGCGACAAGCCCGCCGCGTCCGCCGACAAGCCGGTCAAGTTCAACAAGGATCCCTATCCGTCGACCTACACGCCCTATGCGGGGCGGGTCACGGCGGTCCGCAACGTCACCATCTTCGACGGTGAGGGCGGGCGGATCGACAATGGGACGATCCTGCTGGTGAACGGCAAAGTCTCGGCGGTCGGCGGCCCCGACACGCCGATCCCGGCGGACGATGTCGCGGTCTATGACGGCACTGGCAAGTTCGTCACTCCCGGTGTCATCGACATTCACAGCCATTTGGGTGACTATCCCTCACCCAGCGTCGATGCGCACGACGACGGCAATGAAGCGACCAGCCCGACCACCCCCGAAGTCTGGACCGAACACAGCGTCTGGCCGCAGGACCCGGGGTTCAGCCGTGCGCTCGCCAATGGCGGCGTGACGGCGCTGCAGATCCTGCCGGGCAGCGCCAACCTGATGGGCGGCCGTTCGGTCACGCTGAAGAATGTGCCCTCGCGCACGGTGCAGGGGATGAAATTCCCCGGCGCACCCTATGGCCTGAAAATGGCGTGCGGTGAGAATCCGAAGCGCGTCTATGGCGCCAAGGGGAGGATGCCTTCGACCCGCATGGGCAATTTCGCGGTCAACCGCGCGACCTGGGCAAAGGCTGCGGCCTATAAGAAGAAGATGGACGACGGAAAGGCCGTCGACCGCGACCTTGCAATGGAAACGCTCGCGGGCGTATTGTCGGGCGAAATTCTCGTCCACAATCATTGCTATCGCGCCGATGAAATGGCGCTGGTGATCGATATGAGCAAGGAATTCGGCTATAAGGTTTCGACCTTCCACCACGCGGTCGAAGCCTACAAGATCGCCGACCTGCTCAAGAAAGAGGGCATTTGCGCTGCGCTCTGGGCGGACTGGTGGGGCTTCAAGATGGAAGCCTATGACAGCGTGCCTGAAAATATCGCACTGACCTACAAGGCGGGCGCCTGCACGATCGTTCACTCGGATGATGCCAACCAGATTCAGCGGCTCAATCAGGAAGCGGCGAAGGCGCTGAAGGCCGGCCGCCGCATGGGGATGCAGATCAGCGACGAACAGGCGTGGACCTGGCTGTCGTATAATCCCGCAAAGGCGCTGGGGATCGGTGACAGGACGGGCAGTTTGAAACCCGGCAAGATGGCCGACGTCGTGCTGTGGAACGGCAATCCGTTCAGCGCCTATACCCGCCCCGAGAAAGTGTGGATCGACGGCGCGTTGATGTTCGATGCGATGGACCCGAAACGGCGACCGGTCAGCGATTTCGAACTCGGCCAGCCGGGCGAAGGGGATGTGAAATGATGCGCGCGCTTCTGCTTTCCGTTGCGGCTTTGGCCGTCACGGCCCCGGTCGCCGCACAGGACATCGCGATCACCAACGCGCGGCTCGTCATCGGTGACGGCAGCGCGCCGATCGAGCGCGGCACGGTCGTCGTGCGCGGCGGCAAGGTCGTTGCGGCAGGCGCCGGTGTCGCCGTTCCCGCCGGGATCGAGCGCGTCGACGCCGAAGGCCGCTGGGTCACTCCGGGCATCGTCGCGGCGTTCAGCCGCGTCGGGCTGGTCGAGGTTGATGCGGTGTCGGGAACCAACGACCGGTCGGCGGGGCGCTCGCGCTTCTCCGCCGGGCTCGATATCGCGCCCGCGCTCAATCCGATGGGCTCGCCCGTCGCGGTCAACCGCGCCGCCGGCGTTACCCGCGCGATCGTCGCACCGGGCAGCAGCAGCAATTTGTTCGCCGGACAGGGCGCGGTCGTTGACCTCGCTGACGATATGGACATGGTGACGCGCCCGCGCGCGCTCCAGTTCGTTGCCTTTGGCGAGGATGGCGCTGCCAAGGCCGGCGGCAGCCGCGCCGCGACCTTCCTGTTGTTCCGCGAGCAATTGCTGGCTGCGCGCAGCTATGCCCGCAACCCCGCCGTGCTTGCGGAGTGGGGCAATGACGCGATGATCCAGCGCGCCGACGCCGACGCGCTGGTGCGGGTGATCGACGGCACCACGCCGCTGTTCGTCCGCGTCGACCGCGCGGTCGATATCGTCAACGTCATCAAACTGAAGGGCGAATTTCCGGCGCTGAAGCTCGTCCTCGTCGGTGTGACCGAGGGCTGGCTCGTTGCGCGCGACATTGCTGCGGCCAAGGTGCCGGTGCTGGTGTCCCCGCTGACCGATCTGCCGGGCAGCTTTGAACAGCTCGGCGCGACCCAGTCGAACGCCGGACGGTTGAAGGCCGCCGGGGTCGATGTGTCGGTCGGTGTGTTCGACGACGACGATGCGCACAAAATGGGCTACACCGCGCAATATGCCGGGAATTTGGTCGGATTGGCCAAGCTTCCGGGAGCGAGCGGGCTGAGCTGGGACCAGGCTTTTGCCGCGATCAGCAGCGCCCCCGCGCGCGCCGTCGGGATGGACGGCAGCATCGGGTCGCTCAGGGCCGGACGTGTCGGCGACGTGGTCATCTGGGACGATGATCCGCTCGAGCTTGGCAGCCGTCCGACGATGGTCTGGATCGACGGCAAGCGCCAGTCGCTGACGACGCGGCAGGATCGTTTGCGCGATCGTTATGCCACGCCGCAGGAAGGGGCGCTGCCCAAGGCCTATGACAGATAGGCGCCGCGCCTGACCAGCACGGCACCGGGGAAGAGGGAAGAAAGAGAGGCCCAATGCAACCGATGTCGCTTCTGGTCATAACATGCCTGTTGTTCGCCGGGTCGCACCTTGTCCTGTCGCACCCGCTGCGCGCGCCGCTGGCGGGCCGGATGGGCGAACGGTCGTTTCTGATCGTCTATTCGGTCGTCGCGATCGCAACGCTCATCATGCTCGTGCAGGCGTGGCGCGGGATGCCGGCTGAACCGCCATTGTGGGTGGTCGGCGATGCATTATGGATGTTTGCATCGCTGCTGGTGCTGTTCGCCAGCGTGCTGTTTATGGGATCGCTGATCGGCAATCCGGCGCTGCCCGCACCAAATGCGGCCTTCGCTGCGCAAGGCGCCGCGCGCGGCGTCTTTGCGATCACGCGCCACCCGATGATGTGGGGTTTCGCGCTCTGGGCCTTCGCGCACGCGCTGGTGGTGCCGACGCCCGGGCAATTCATCCTGTCGGCGACGATCATCTTCCTCGCGCTCGCCGGATCGGCGGGACAGGATGTGAAGAAGGCGCGGCTGATGGGGGATAGCTGGCGCCATTGGGCTGCGCGCACGAGCTTCGTGCCCTTCGCCCGCCAGCTGAGTGGGCGCGGATCGTGGGGCGACACGATTCCCCGGCCGCACGCGCTGTTCGGCGGCCTCGTCGTCTGGCTTGCTGCGACCTGGGCGCATGGCGCGCTGGGCTATATGGTCGCAGGAATCTGGCGTTGGGTGGGGTAGGGCGATGAACGATGCGACGAAGATCGCCGACCTGTCGCTCCGTCTGCTCGGACGGCCGCTCGAGGCACTCGACGATGACGAGCGTCGCGTTCTCGACGCCATTGCCGAACGCCGCCTGACCAGCCGCGACGCCGCCGATCTGGTCGATCAGGAATCCAGTTTCGGCGCCCGCCTGTCGGACCGCGTGGCTGCGGTCGGCGGCTCGTGGGGCTTCATCATCCTGTTCACCGTGGTTCTGCTCGGCTGGATGCTGCTCAATTCCGAAATACTGGCGCGCTGGGGGCTCGCGTTTGATCCCTATCCGTTCATTTTCCTCAACCTGATGCTCTCGACACTCGCGGCGGTGCAGGCGCCGATCATCATGATGAGCCAGAACCGCCAGTCGGCGAAGGACCGGATCGCGGCGGGGCTGGACTATGAAATCAACCTGCGCGCCGAGCTGGAGATCATGCGGCTGCATCACAAGATGGACGAGCTGATGGGCGAGGTGAAGGGGTTGCGGGAATAGCAACATCCTCGCCCTCGCCTTCAAGGGAACGCCTATATTTGGTTCGCTGGAGGCTGCTATTTGATCCTTTTTGCGAGCGGAGCGGTAGCGGCTTTGCGCCTGAAATCAGGTACTCGAATGAACGCCGGGATCGTTTGAAAGCGGCCCTCTCTCCGATGATCGTCATGTCTGCAATTGGTCACTAGGGACCGCCGGGCTGGTTCTGCTGAAGTTGAAGCGTGAGGATCCTCGAAAACTGGATTTAATATCTTGATAACTTTACGTATTTTTCTATATTGACCAGTCGAATTTGCAGAATAGGGTAAGCAGAATGGGTACGTTTAACGCTGGCGTTCAGTATGACGATTTTAAGGGGACCGTAGCTGCCGACATCTCAGACAATGTCGCACTTGAGAATTTGCTAGTGTCTCGAGGAGAAGCCGAGAAAGGTGAGCGTGTTGTGGGGTTTAGGATAGCTTCCGGGGAAAGCGGGGGAGCTCCAGTAGCCAACGTGTCGCTCGTGGCATATCTTCTCCGTTCCGCTGACTTTGAGCCTGCCCCGGCAGTTGTACGTGCCGTTGAGGTTCGCGTCACGCCGGGCGAGGCATTGTCGTATTTCAAGCGCTTTGACTTGGTAGCAATGCGGAGCGGCGTGAACTTCAGCAATACGCAAGTGGACGGCCCGCACTACGACTGAGCATAGCCAATGGGCTTGGGCGGTGCGTTGGGTGACGGACCGATTGTACGATGACTCGAAACAGTGAAGCAGGACTCAGTAACTGGCTCGCTAGGGCTATCTCTGCTTCCGTGACATGCCGCCCGAAAACAGAAAGGCTGCTTTCGGCCAGAATTGTCATCATAGGTGTCCCCGCTTTCGCGGGGTGATGACGATCAATTCCCGATTATCCTACAACCGCACCATCCGCATGCCCTGTTCACCGTAGCGCGGCCCGCTCGTGCCGCCGCGCGGCGCGGCGGCCTCGATCGCGGCGAGATCGTCGGCGGTCAGCGACAGCTCGGCGGCGGCGACGCTGTCCTCCATCGTCGCCCGGCGTTTGGTGCCGGGGATCGGGACGATATCCTCGCCCTGTGCGAGCAGCCATGCCAGCGCGACCTGCGCCTTTGATGCCTTGTGCTTGTCGGCAACCGCGCCGATCGCATCGACGATGGCGAGATTGGCAGGGAAATTCTCTTCCGAATAGCGCGGATCGTTGCGGCGCCAATCATTCTCCGGCAACTCGTCGCGGCTGCGCACCGCGCCCGCGAGGAAGCCGCGGCCGAGTGGCGAGTAAGGCACAAATCCGATGCCATGCTCGCGGCAGACGCCCAGGATCTCTTCCTCCACATCGCGCTCCCAGATCGAATATTCGCTCTGCAAGGCAGTGATCGGCGCAGCCTTGGCGGCGCGGCGCAGCGTGTCGGGACCGGCTTCGGACAGCGCGATGTGGCGTACCTTGCCTTCGTTCACCAGCTCCATCATCCCGCCGACAACCTCCTCGATCGGGATCGAGGGATCGACGCGGTGCTGATAGAAAAGGTCGATCGCGTCGATGCCCAGCCGCTGGAGTGAACCTTCGCACGCGGCGCGAGCGTTGGCGGGCGAACCGTCGACGCCGACGATCTGGTTGCCCTCGAACCTGAAACCGAATTTGGTTGCGATGATCAGGCCGTCGCGCTTGCCCTTGATCGCGTCGCCCAGCAACTCCTCGTTGCTGAACGGGCCATAGATTTGCGCGGTGTCGAAAAAGGTGACGCCCAGATCGATCGCACGGTGGATCGTCCGCGTCGATTCATCGAGGTCGGCGGCTTCGCCGTACAGGATATTACCGCCCTTGATCATCGGCATGCAACCGATGCCGATCGCGGAGACTTTCAGGCCGTGGCCGAGGGTGCGATATTTCATATTGCCTCTCCTGCTGGTTCGTCGTCGACACCGTCGGCGGCATATTTGGTCGCGGCGACATCGCCGACGACATTACCTAGGGTTCGGAAGATATCGGGAAAAGTCTCGACCGCGACGAGTAGCCCGAGCGGTGCGACCGGAACCCCCATCGACACCGCGATCGGCGCGATCGAGGTGACGAAACTGATCGATCCGGGCAGGCTGACCGAACTCAGCGCCGCGGCCATCGCGACGCCCAGGCCGACCGCCATCTCCCACGGTGTCAATTCGATCCCGAACAGCCAGGCGACATAGACGACGACCGCCAGGTTCATCGCCGGGCTGGTGAAACGGAACAGCGCGACCGCGAGAGGCAGCACGACGTCGGCCTTTTTCGGATCGACGCCAAGCTCTTCCGTTGCCTTGAGCATCGCGGGCAGGCTGGCGAGCGAGCTTTGCGTGCTGATCGCGACCGCGAGCGTCGGTACCATCGCCCGGACAAAACGTGGCAGCGAAATGCCGACCACGAGCCAGGCAAGCAGCAGGCCGAGGAGAAGGCAACTGATGCCGACGCCGGACAGGATCAGCACATAATGGATGAGCCCGCCGAACGCCGCGACGCCGGCTTTGACCGAGAGCGCGTAGCCCAGCGCGAAAACGCCGATCGGCGCGAGCGCGAGCACCCAGCCGATGACGATCAGCATTGCGTCGCCCAGCGCCCTGAACAGCCCGGAGAGCGTCGCGCGCTGTTCGGGCTGGAGCTTGGTGATCGCAAAGGCGAAGATGGTCGTGAAGACGATCAGCGGCAGCACCGTCGTCTCGGCCGCGGCGGCGATCGGGTTCGACGGGATCAGGCCCAGGATGAAGTCGGCGAAGGTCGGTGAAGGCGGCGCTTCGGCCGTCCCGCCGAGCCCGTGGCGCAGCGCCTCGGCGGCGCCTGCCGACATGGGGAAAAGGCGCAGCAACAGCGGCGTCATCAGCAGCGACATCAGTCCCGAAAGGAAGATCGCGCCCAGAAAGATCATCACCGAACGCCCGGCGAGAGCGCCCGCCCGCGCAGCATCGGCTGTCGCGGTAATACCGGTGACGAGCAGTGCGACGATCAACGGGATGATCGTCATCGTCAGCGCCTTCAGCCACAACAGGCCGACGGTTTCGATATAGGGGAGCGATGCCGTCCCCGCCGCAGGCGACAGCGTTTCCACACCGATCCCCAGCAGCATCCCGGCGACCAGCGCCGAGAGGATAATCCATGCCGATTTCACGCTATAATCTCCCGGCAAATCCCCCGGCCAGCTTGCCAAGCAAAAAAGGGTGACCTAGGGCCGTCCCGGTAGCCCGGGCAGGCCTTCTTCCTCCCACGGCTTAGGTAGCAGAGGTGGCATGCGCAAGTTTTTCGGCACCGACGGCATCCGCGGTCTGACCAATCAGGTTCCGATGACGGCCGAAGTCGCCATGCGCGTCGGCATGGCGGCGGGCGCGCATTTCCTGCGCGGCGACCACAAGCATCGCGTGGTGATCGGCAAGGACACGCGCCTGTCCGGCTATATGCTCGAAAACGCACTGGTCGCGGGCTTTACCAGCGTGGGCATGGACGTGGTGCAGGTCGGCCCGATGCCGACCCCGGCGGTCGCGATGCTGACCCAGTCGATGCGCGCCGATCTGGGCGTCATGCTGTCGGCGAGCCACAATCCCTTTCATGACAATGGCATCAAATTGTTCGGCCCCGACGGCTATAAATTGTCGGACGCCGACGAGGCGCAGATCGAATTGCTGCTCGACGCCGAACCCAAGCTTGCCGAACCGGCACAGATCGGTCGCGCCAAGCGGATCGAGGATGCGCGTGGTCGCTATATCCACGCGGTGAAACAGAGCCTGCCGCAGTCGGTACGGCTCGACGGGCTGAAGATCGTGCTCGATTGCGCCAATGGCGCGGCATACAACAGCGCGCCGACGGTGTTCTGGGAGCTGGGCGCCGACGTCGTTGCGATCGGCGTCACCCCGAACGGGATCAATATCAACGACCGGTGCGGATCGACCGCGCCTGCGCTGCTTCAGGAAACCGTGGTTGCGAGCGGTGCCGATATCGGCATCGCGCTCGACGGTGACGCTGACCGGCTTATCATCGTCGACGAGGCGGGCGCGATCGTCGATGGCGACCAGATCATGGCGCTGATCGGCGCAAGCTGGGCGCGGCAGGGGCGGCTGAAGGGCGGCGGCGTCGTCGCGACCGTGATGTCGAATCTTGGCCTCGAACGCTTCCTCGAAGGTGAGGGGCTGCGGCTCGAACGCACCAAGGTCGGTGACCGCCATGTCCTCGAACGCATGAAAAATGGCGGCTTCAACGTCGGCGGCGAACAGTCGGGGCATATGATCCTGTCCGATCATGCGACGACCGGCGACGGCACGCTCGCGGCGCTCCAGGTGCTTGCCGAGCTGGTGACCACGGGCAAGCGCGCCAGCGAATTGCTCCATCAGTTCGATCCGGTGCCGCAGCTCCTCAAAAATGTGCGTTTCGCGGGCGGCAAGCCGCTCGACGAGGCGGCCGTCAAGGCGGCGATCGCCGATGGCGAGGCCGCGCTTGCGGGTCGGGGGCGTCTGGTCATCCGCGCCTCGGGCACCGAACCCCTCATCCGTGTCATGGCCGAAGGCGATGATGCGACCCAGGTTGAACAAGTCGTCGACAGCATCTGCGACGCAGTAAGAAAGGCAGTAAGCTAAAATGTTGGAAATGCGCCCCGATTGCGAGAAGTGTGGCCGTGATTTGCCCGCCGATATCCATGGTGCTTTCATCTGTTCGTTCGAATGCACCTTTTGCGCGAATTGCGCCGACAAGCTGGACGAGCGTTGCCCCAATTGCGGCGGCGACCTGCTCGACCGGCCGCTGCGCGAAGGCGCGCAGCTGGCGAAATTCCCCGCCTCGACGGAGCGGAAACACAAGGGGTGAACATTCCTCTCTTTCGTCATGCCGGACTTGATCCGGCATCCATCGCCGCTCGTGCGTCATGGACCCCGGATCAAGTCCGGGGTGACGATCATTCGGGTCGTCACTCGTGACCGCACGCGTCCTGATCATCGCCGGGTCGGATAGCGGCGGCGGCGCGGGGATACAGGCCGACATCAAGACGGTGACGATGCTCGGCGGTCATGCAATGACCGCGATCGCCGCGATCACCGCGCAAAACACGATGGGCGTACAGGGCGTCCATGCCGTGCCAACCGACATGGTGTTGATGCAGATCGACAGCGTCGTGGCCGATATCGGCGTCGATGCGGTCAAGATCGGCATGATCGGCAGCGCCGAGACTGCGGCAGCCGTCGCCGAACGGCTGACACGCCCCGATCTTGCGGGCGCGGCGGTGGTGTTCGACCCCGTGATGGTCTCGACGAGCGGGTCGGTGCTGGCCGATGCCGGCACGATCCGCGCGTTCGAAAAGCTCCTCGCGCGGGCAAGCGTGGCGACGCCCAACCTTGGCGAACTCGACGCGCTGGGCGGCGAAGCCGCAGTACTTGCGCACGGCTGTGCGCTGCTCGTCAAGGGCGGGCACGGCGCGGGCGACACCGTGACCGACCGGCTGCTCGAGCCGGGCGAGGGCGAAGTCGCACGCTGGGAGGCGCCGCGGATCGACACGCAGCACACCCACGGCACCGGCTGCACGCTGGCAAGCGCGATCGCGACCGGCCTTGCGCAAGGCATGCCGCTCGAGCCAGCCGTGGCGCGCGCGCGCGATTTCGTGCGGCTCGCGCTGCTCGATGCGCCGGGGCTCGGCGAAGGCCATGGCCCAATGGGGCATCAAAAAGTGCGCAACGACGGGCTGTTTACCGGTCCCGCGCTCAATCAATTCACCTTGCCCGCGAGCGACTATGCCGCGTCGGTCGCCTTCTACAAACAGATGGGGCTGACGCTGATCGTCGACAGCCCCGAAAATGACTATGCGCGCTTTGAGGCGGCGAACGGCGTCACCCTGTCGCTTCATGTCGGCGACGGCGCGGCGGGCGGGGCGACGACCTATCTGGAGAGCGGCGCGCTCGATGCATGGGTCGCCTATCTCGCGCGGCGCGGGGTCCGTTTCGACCAGATGCCGCGCGACGAGGAATGGGGCTGGCGCGAAGCGCGGCTGACCGACCCCGCGGGCAATCGCCTGTGCCTCTATCAGGCGGGCGAATATCGCCGCTATCCGCCGTGGCGGGTTTAACTCCCCCCTCCCGCAAGCCGGAGGGGAATCCATGATCGTCGGCGTCGACGAGGCCGGGCGCGGTCCGCTCGCGGGCCCCGTGGTCGCGGCCGCCGTATTGCTCTGCGACGGCGGTATCGCGGGCCTCGACGACAGCAAGAAGCTGTCCGCAAAACGCCGCGGCATATTGGAAACCGAAATCAAGGCGCGCTGCCGCTGGGGCATCGGCGAGGCGAGCGTCGAGGAAATCGACCGCATCAACATCCTGCAGGCGACCTTCCTCGCGATGACGCGCGCGGTCGAAGCGCTGGGGTTCGAGCCTGCCGAGGTGCTGGTCGACGGCAACCGCCTGCCGCGCTGGAAATATAGCGCGCGCACCATCGTCGGTGGCGATGCAATCCATCCCTGCATTTCGGCGGCGAGCATCCTCGCCAAGGAGCATCGTGACCGCTTCATGGTTGCGGCGGCAAGTGACTTTCCGGGCTTTGGCTGGGAACGCAATATGGGCTATGGTACCGCCCAGCATCTCGCGGCGCTGCGTCAATATGGCGCAACGCCGCATCATCGGACCAGTTTTGCCCCGGTCGCACAAGTGCTGCTGGTCTGACCAAAAACCTCAAGAGGGGGAGTGGGTAATGCGCAGCGGATTCACGGCCGACGATGTCGGCGCGCAGACCGGGCGACGCTTCCTCGTCACCGGCGCCAATGCCGGACTGGGTTTTGAAACAACGAAGATACTGGCAGCGCGCGGGGGGCATGTCGTGCTGGCGTGCCGCGATCAGGCCCGTGCCGAAGAGGCGATGAACCGCATCCGCGCAGATGTGCCGAAGGCCGAACTATCCTTTCAGCCGCTCGACCTCGCCGATCTCGATCAGGTGCAGGATGCTGCGGAAGCTGTGCTCGCGGGGCCGCGCATCGATGTGCTGATCAACAATGCCGGGGTGATGATCCCGCCGCGGACGCTGACGAGGCAGGGATATGAGTTGCAATTCGGGGTCAACCACCTCGGCACCTTCGCCTTCACCGGGCTGGTCCACCCCCATGTCGACGACCGCATCGTGATCACTGCCAGCCTCGCGCACAAGAGCGGCGAGATCGACTATAGCGATCTCGGCGCCAGCCGCAGCTACCACAAATGGCCACGCTATCAGGCGAGCAAGCTCGCGAACCTGCTCCATATGTTCGAACTCGACCGGCGGCTGAGCGCGGCAGGACGCGCTACGCAGGCGATTGGGTGTCACCCCGGCGTCGCGTTGACCGAACTTACGCGCCACCTGCCGCTGCCGCTGCGCAGCATGACCCCGCTCGCCGCACCCTTTTTCAACAGCGCGGCGCAGGGCGCGTGGCCAACTCTGCAGGCGGCGACCGGCGCGAACGTCCAGGGCGGCGACTATCTGGGGCCGCAGGGACTGGGAGAAGTGTCGGGCCGCTCGGGCCCCGCCCGGGCAACGCGCGATGCGCGCGACCCGAAGCTGGCGCGCGAATTGTGGGAGCGCTCGGTCGACCTGACGGGGGTCGATCCGGGACTTTGAGCGGCAATAAAGAAGAAGGGCGGGGCAATGACACAAAAGCGGATGCGCGAGGGCGCGCTGCACGACGGCGCGGGGCGCCTGCTCGATCCCGGCTATGCGACCCGCGAGGTTCGCCGCTATGACCGTGCAGCAATCGCCGCCGAACCCGTCCGCATCAAGGAATGGGACTATTATTGCATCCTCGACGCCGATTTCGGGCTGGCGCTGACCGTCGCGGACAATGGCTATGCCGGTTTTCTCGGCGTGTCGTGGATGGATTTGCGCGGGAAGAGCTTCGTCAATCACGGCGCACTGATCCCCCAGCCGATGGGCGCGATGGCGCTTCCGCCCAGCGCCGACAGCGGCGACATCGTTCACGCACAGGATGGGCTGGAACTGGCCTTTCGTCACGAACCCGGCGGGCGCCGCCTGACGGTCCATGCGCCGGGTTATGACGAGGGGCGGGGACTGTCGGGGGAAATCTGGCTCGACCAGCCCGAGATGGACCGGATGGTGATCGCGACCCCCTTCGCCGACGATCTGCAGGCCTTTTACTACAACCAGAAAATCAACTGCATGCCGGCGCGCGGGCGTGTGAAGATTGGCAGTGAGAGTCATGATTTCGTGCCTGAAAATGCCTTTGCGGTTCTCGATTGGGGGCGCGGCGTCTGGACTTATGACAATGTCTGGTATTGGGGGTCGGCATCGGGGCTGGTCGATGGCCGTCCGTTCGGTTTCAACATCGGTTACGGCTTTGGCGACACTTCGGCCGCGAGCGAGAATATGCTGTTCGTCGACGGCCGCGCGCACAAGCTCGATCAGGTGGTCTTCCACTTGCCCGAAGGCGCGCCCGACAGTGCGCCGTGGCGCTTCACCAGCAACGACGGCCGTTTCGAGCTGGAATTCATACCCGCGGTCAATCGCTGGGCGAAGGTCGATGCGGGGCTGATCAAAACCGAGCAGGATCAGGTTTTCGGCTGGTTTTCGGGCAGGGTGATCCTCGACGACGGCACGCCGATGCAAGTGCGCGACCTGCCGGGCTTTGCCGAGAAGGTGTGGAACCGCTGGTAGCGCGACAGGGAGGGCCAGTTCGAAAATATTTTTCGCCGGTGAGTCCTCTTTGCCACACCACCAGTGGTTGAGTCTCCGAGTCGCGACTGACTCCATATGGTGTGCCAGACTCCTTTCGTTCTCATCCCGTTAACCGCTTGGTCACCCGGAATCCCTAGAGTCTGGCGCTTGACGGCGGACTCCGCCTGACTCATCAGGGCCTTCTTTCGAATAAGAGCAAGGGGCGAAAACATGGGTGTGATGGAACGGGTCAAGGCGCCGGCGGTCAAGGCGCGGGCGACGAAGCCGGCGCCGGTCGAGCTTCCGCTTGACAGCATCCTGCAGGGCGATTGCGTCGAAATGATGCGCTCGCTGCCCGCCGCCAGCGTCGACATGATCTTTGCCGATCCGCCGTACAACCTCCAGCTTGGCGGCGATCTCCATCGCCCCGACGGCAGTCAGGTCGATGCGGTCAACGACGAATGGGACAAGTTCGACAGCCTTGCGACCTATGACCGCTTCACCCATGGCTGGCTGAAGGAAGCGAAGCGTATTCTGAAGCCCGGCGGCAGCATCTGGGTGATCGGCAGCTATCACAATATCTTCCGCGTCGGCACCGCGCTCCAGGACAATGGCTACTGGATCCTCAACGACATCGTCTGGCGCAAGGCGAACCCGATGCCGAACTTCAAGGGCACGCGTTTCACCAATGCGCATGAGACGCTGATCTGGGCGTCGATGGGCGAGAAGTCGCGCTACACCTTCAATTACCGCGCGATGAAGACGCTCAACGACGAACTGCAGATGCGCTCCGACTGGCTGATCCCGATCTGCGGCGGCGGCGAGCGGCTCAAAAAGGGCGGCACCAAGGTTCACCCGACGCAAAAGCCCGAGGCCTTGCTCTATCGCATCCTGCTCGCCTGCTCGAACCCCGGCGACGTGATCCTCGATCCGTTCTTTGGCACCGGCACGACCGGCGCCGTCGCGAAGCGCCTCGGCCGCCATTATATCGGCATCGAGCGCGAGGATGACTATATCGCCGCGGCAAAGGAGCGCATCGAAATGGCGCTGCCGCTCGACGAGAGCGCGGTGAAGACGATGATGGCGCCCAAGGCCGCAACGCGCGTCGCGTTCGGCATGCTGGTTTCGGGCGGAATGATCGCCCCGGGCTCGGTGCTGACCGACAGCAAGCGCCGCTGGAAAGCGAAAGTGCGCGTCGACGGCAGTCTCGATTGCGAAGGCTATCCGGCGGCATCGATCCACAAGATGGGCGCCGCGGTGCAAGGCGCGCCGAGCTGCAACGGCTGGACCTTCTGGCACGTCGATACCAGCGACGGGCTGCGCGAGATCGACACGGTGCGGCAGAACTGGTTGCTGGCGAACGAAGCGTAGGGAATTGCGCGCCGCCCCCGCGAAGGCGGGGGCGGCGGCCAACCTTGCGCACCGCCGATGGCGGCTCCCGCCTTCGCGGGGGCGACGGATAAGGACGAGGCATGTTCGCACCGCTGACCAAGGCCGTTCTCGGCAAGGCTTCGCCAACCGCGCAAATCTATTGCCGTCCGGCCTGTTTCATCGACCGCCCGCACGAACTCGACGACGCCTGCCTGCGCATCGCCGACACGATGGTCTGGTTCGCCGCATGGCATGTCAGCCTGCGCGACGGTCTGACCGTTCAATCGGCGATCGTCCCGGTTCCCGAATTCGCCAGCTGGATGGCTGCGATGCCCGATGCGCTGGCAGGCGTGGCCTCGGCGCAGCTTGCCGCCGTCGCGCGCCCGCGCGGCGCGCTGCAACTCGGCGAACGCACGGTGCGGCTGGGCGAGCCGCAGCTGATGGGCATCCTCAACGTCACCCCCGACAGTTTCTCCGACGGCGGCAAGCATGTCGATACCGAAGCCGCGATCGAGCATGGCTTTGCGATGGCATCGGCGGGCGCCGCGATCATCGACGTCGGCGGCGAATCCACCCGCCCCGGTGCGCCTTTGGTGTGGGAAGGCGATGAGATCGAACGGGTTCAACCCGTCGTGACGGCGCTGGCGCGCGGCGGCGTCGCGGTGTCGATCGACACCCGCAAGGCGGCGGTCATGGAGGCTGCGCTTGGCGCGGGGGCGACCATCGTCAACGACATATCGGCGCTGCGCTATGACGACCGCGCGATGGAGGTCGTCGCGAGCAGCGGCTGCCACGTCGTACTGATGCACGCGCCCTCGGCAAAGAGCGACCCGCACGAAGGCGGCACTTACGCGAACCCGTTGTTCGACGTCTACGACATGCTCGCCGAACGCGTTGCGGCCTGCGTCGCGGCGGGGATCGACCCGGCGAAGATCATCGTCGATCCGGGCATCGGCTTCGGCAAGGGCATCGGCGACAATCTGGCGCTGGTGAACGGCCTCGCGCTGTTCCACACGCTCGGCTGTCCGCTGCTTTTCGCGGCAAGCCGCAAGCGAATGATCGGCGCACTCGACAATGAGGCCCCGGCCGACGAACGTCTCGGCGGAACAATAGCGCTGCATTATCAAGCGGTAACGTACGGCGCACAGTTGCTGCGCGTCCACGATGTGCTCGAGAACCGCCAATCCCTGCGCATCTGGCGCGGCTTGAGGGATGCCGCGTTGACGGCCTGACCCCATTCCCGCTTGCGCGAAAGGGGCTAGGCCGCTGTGTCGATCCCCAAATCGCTGAGCTTGCGATAGAGCGTCGAGCGGCCAATCCCCAGCCGTCGCGCGACTTCGCTCATCCGGCCGCGATAATGGCCAATCGCGAGGCGGATGACGTCGGCCTCGATTTCCTCGAGCGGGCGGAGGTTGCCGTCGGGCAGGTAGAGGGTGACGCCGATCGCTTCGCCGTTGATCGCGATATTGCCGTCGCTGGCGCGGCTCCCGCCGCCAAGCGCCGCCTCGATCGCATTAAAGTCGGCGCTGGTCAGCACGTCGGTTTCGCTTTCGACCGCGGCACGGAACAGCACATCTTGCAACTGGCGGACATTGCCCGGCCAGGCATAGGCAGCGAGCAGGCGCAGCGCGTCGTCGGTGACCCCGATCGGGCCCATGCCGGGAAGTCCGCCGATCCGCGCGAGCAGATGGCGCGCGAGCGGGCCGACATCTCCGCGGCGTTCCGAAAGCGAGGGCAGGGTGAATTGCGCGCTCGACAGCGCGTAATAAAGATCCTCGCGAAAATGGCCGGCCTCGATCAGCTTGTCGAGGGGGCTGGTGCTGGTCGCGATGATGCGCACATCGACGCTCTGGCGGATGCTACCGCCGATCATCTGGACTTCGCCGGTGTTCAGGAATTCGACGAGCTTCGCCTGTGTGTCGGGTGGGATGCATTCGACATGGTCGATGATGACGCTGCCGCCGTCGGCCTGCACCAGCCGCCCGATCTGGCGGTCGAAGGCGCCGGGAAAGGCACCGCGTTCGTGGCCGAACAGGCCGGAACCGATCAGTCCCGGCGATACCGCCGAGCAATCGACCATCACCAGTGCGGCGCGCGCGCGCGGGCTGGCGCTGTGGATAGCGCGGGCGAAGACTTCCTTGCCGGTGCCGGGCTTGCCGTTGATCATCACCGGGACGCGCGCGCGCGCGGCTTTGGCGGCGATCGCGAGCGCGCTACGGAAATTGGGGCTCGATCCGATGATTTCTTCGAACGCCAGCGGCGCGCGGAGCTTTTCGGTGAGCGGGCGAAGTTCGCCTTGGGGACCACTTGTTGAGGCGACCCGGTCGAGCGCGCCGAGCAGGCGGTCGGGAGCGATCGGTTTCTGGACGAAATCGCTCGCGCCGGCGCGCATCGAACTGACCGCGACCTCGACCCCGTTGCGCATCGTGATGACGATCAACGGCAGCGCGGGGCGCCAGCGGCGCAGTTCGGTGACGAATTCGGCGATCGGCATCCCCGGCGTTCCCTGGTCGACGAGCACGGCGTCGAGCACCATGCCTTCCTGCGTGCCCAGCTTGGCGAGCGCCGTGTCGGTATCGCCCGCGACGATGCTGCGCCAGCCGCCCCGTGACACGAGTGCTGACAGAAAGCGCTGCTGCGCAGGCTCGCTGTCGACGATCATCACCGTCCGGGTGTCACGCGTGCTCGTCATGGTCGTGGTTCTGCCCCTGTACCGGCATGGTCATGCCGTTGTTATGCCGTATCAATCGCCTATAGGCGAGAGGGGTAAAAGGGCGATTAAGGCCGTTTGACTTTTGCTGGCGCAATAGCGTCGGTGGGCAAACCGGCACTTGAGCATATGGAACGCCGTGGCTAAGACCGGCGCGACGTCCGATTCTGACGATTCCGGGCCGCGCGTATGCGCGCCCGACGACGAACAAGGGGATAAAGTGATGGCACAGCAGGAAATGAAGGCAGCCGAAGATACCTATGCGGGTTTCATCAATCTGTTCAAGATCGGCTCGATCATCACGGCGTGCATCGCCGCCTTCGTCGTCCTGTTGATCTCCTGACCGGCCCCGGCATGCGCATTGCTGTGCTGAAAGAGCTCGCCGCTGGCGAGACTCGTGTCGCTGCCACCCCTGAAACGGTCAAGAAATTCATTGGCCTGGGCGCGGAAGTGGCTGTTGAAGCGGGGGCGGGCGAGCAAGCCTCGGTCGCCGATGCCGATTATAGCGTCGCCGGTGCCACGGTCGGCAGCCGCGCCGATGTGCTGAAGGGTGCGAATATCATCCTCGCGATCCAGGGCCCCGACCCCAAGGGGCTCAAGGGCTTCGCCGACGGGGCGTGGCTCGCTGCCGGACTTAACCCTTTTGGCGAGCGCGCCCGCGTCGACGAATATGCGAAGCTGGGGCTCGAGGCGCTGGCGATGGAATTCATGCCGCGCATCACGCGCGCGCAGTCGATGGATATCCTCTCCAGCCAGGCAAATCTTGCGGGCTACAAGGCGGTCCTTATGGCGGCGAACGCCTATGGCCGCGCTTTCCCGATGATGATGACCGCCGCTGGTACGGTCAGCGCCGCCAAGGCGTTCGTGATGGGCGTCGGCGTCGCGGGGCTGCAAGCGATCGCGACCGCCCGCCGTCTCGGCGCACAGGTCAGCGCGACCGACGTGCGCGCCGCGACCAAGGAACAGATCATGTCGCTCGGTGCGAAGCCGATCTTCGTCGAGACGGTCGCGGGGATCGAGGGCGAGGGTACGGGCGGTTATGCCACCGAAATGTCCGACGAATATAAGGCGGCGCAGGCCGAACTCGTGTCGTCGCACATCGCCAAGCAGGATATCGTCATCACCACGGCGCTGATCCCGGGGCGTCCCGCGCCGCGGCTGATCTCCGACGCGCAGCTCGCGACGATGCGCACCGGCAGCGTAATCGTCGACATGGCCGCCGAAAGCGGCGGCAATGTCGAAGGCTCGGTTTCGGGCGAAGCGAAGCGTATCCACGGCGTCACCGTAATCGGGGCGAGCAATATCGCTGCGCTGATGCCCGCCGACACCAGTGCGCTGTTCAGCCGCAATCTCTTCAACTTCCTGTCCGCCTTCTGGGACAAGGAAGCCGGCAAGCCCGTGCTCGACGAGGAAATCGGCAATGCCGTGCGCCTGACGCAGGGCGGCAAGGTCGTGAACGAGCGACTGCTGGGTTGATATTGGCATGAAAAGGCCGAATTCGGCCTTTTCATGAAACTTTCGATGGTTAGGATGCGTTCAGGGTTTTCCAAACCCCGAACTATCATAACCGGAGAATGACTGATGATGCCTGCGAAGCTTTTCGCTGTTCCCCTTTTTGCACTCGTTGCTCTGGGTGCCGCTGCTGTGTCGCCTGTATATGCGCAGGATGAAACCGCGCCCGTCGAAGCCGAGATCGGGGCTGACGTCGCCGTCTCGGACGATGCCGTTGCCGACATTGCCGGCTCCGCACAGCCGACCGGCATCACCGCCGAAATCGCTACCGCCTCGCCCGAACTTCAGAAGCTGGCCGCAGCCCTGGCCACGGCGGGCGTTTCCGAAAAGCTGGGCGAAGGCCCGTTCACCCTCTTCGCGCCGACCGATCAGGCATTTGCCGCACTGCCGCAGTCGATGACCGACTGGCTGATGAACCCCGTCAACACCGCGTCGCTGGCGAAGGTGCTGAGTTATCACGTCGTCCCGGGCCGCGTGACCGCCGAGGATCTCTATGCCAAGATCAAGGCCGGCGGCGGCAAGGCAACATTGACCACCGTTGCCGGCGAAACGCTGACTTTCACCGAGGTACAGGGCAATATCAAGATCGACGGCACACAGGGCAGCAGCGGTTTCGTCACCCAGCCCGATGTCGAACAGTCGAGCGGGATGGTGCATGTCATCAACGGCGTACTGATGCCCACCCTTGGCTGATCTGGCTATCAAGTAAAAATTGGACCGGTTTGGCCGGTTTTGCGACATTTTATGTCCTGAAGGGGCCGCATTTCCCGCCTTGGGTAACGCGGCCCCTCTTTTTTGGCCGCTTAGGAGTCGACAGGCCCGCATCCTGACGGCAAGAGATGCGCTCGCGGAATCAGCAGGGGAGCGCGCGTGGATTTCATCGCCATTTTTTCGATTTTCGTCCTGGCCTGTTTTGTCGGCTATTTTGTCGTCTGGTCGGTGACCCCGGCGCTGCATACGCCGCTGATGAGTGTCACCAACGCCATTTCCTCCGTGATTATCGTCGGCGCGCTGATTGCCAGTGCTGCCGCGGGATCGGCTTCGTCGAAATGGCTCGGCCTCGCCGCTGTTGTGATGGCGAGCATCAACATCTTCGGTGGCTTCGCGGTCACCGCGCGCATGCTAGCGATGTACAAGAAAAAGGTGCGCTGAGATGGATGTCCAGTCGATCCTTTCCGCCGCGACCGGCGAACATGGCCTTGCCGTCAACCCCTGGGCGGCTGTCGCCTATCTGGTAGCGGGCGTTCTTTTCATCCTCGCGCTGCGCGGGCTGTCGAGCCCGGCAACCGCGCAAAGCGGCAATCGCTTCGGCATGGCAGGTATGGCGATCGCGGTCGTCACCACATTGCTGACGCATGCGCCGGGAACCTATGAGGTAATTAGCGAAGACTCCTACGCCTTCTCGCTCGACTCCGTCGCACTGATCGAAATTCTCGCAGCCATCGGCATCGGTGCCGTCATCGGTATCGTGATGGCGCGACGGATTGCGATGACGGCGATGCCGCAGCTCGTTGCGGCTTTCCACAGTCTCGTCGGTCTCGCCGCGGTCGCCGTGGCGGCGGCGGCCTATCTCAACCCGCAGGCATTCGGCATCGCCGACGCGGCGGGACAGATTTTTACCGTCAGCCGTGTCGAAATGGGCCTTGGCATCGCGATCGGTGCGATCACCTTCTCGGGCTCGGTCATCGCCTTCCTCAAGCTCAACGGCAATATGTCGGGTTCGCCGATCATGCTGCCGGGCCGGCACATCATCAACCTCGGCACGCTCGCCGCGATCATTGGGCTCACGGCCTATTTCACCTTCGACCAGTCGCCGTGGGTGTTCTGGACGATCACGGGTCTCAGCTTCGTCATTGGCTTCCTGCTGATCATCCCGATCGGGGGCGCCGACATGCCGGTCGTCGTGTCGATGCTCAACAGCTATTCGGGCTGGGCCGCGGCGGCGATGGGCTTCACCCTCGGCAACACCGCGATGATCATCACCGGCGCGCTCGTCGGCTCGTCGGGCGCGATCCTGTCGTACATCATGTGCCGCGCGATGAACCGCAGCTTCATCAGTGTGATCGCGGGCGGCTTTGGCGCCGACGCGGCGGCTTCGGGGGGCGGTTCGACCGAACAGCGTCCCTGGAAACCGGGCAGCGCCGACGACGCGGCCTTCCTGATGAGCCAGGCCGAAAATGTCATCATCGTTCCCGGTTATGGCATGGCGGTCGCACAGGCACAGCATGCGCTGCGCGAAATGGGCGACCTGCTCAAGAAAGAGGGCGTGAACGTCAAATACGCGATCCATCCGGTCGCTGGCCGCATGCCTGGCCACATGAACGTGCTGCTCGCCGAAGCGAACGTGCCTTATGACGAGGTGTTCGAACTCGAAGACATCAACGGCGAATTCGCCCAGTGCGACGTCGCTTTCGTCATTGGCGCCAACGACGTGACCAACCCGTCGGCGAAGACCGACAAAACCTCGCCGATCTACGGAATGCCCGTACTCGACGTCGAAAAAGCGAAGACTGTGCTGTTCGTGAAGCGCTCGATGGGCGGCGTCGGCTACGCCGGCGTCGACAATGACGTCTTCTATATGGACCAGACGATGATGCTGCTCGGCGATGCCAAGAAAATGGCCGACGACATCGTCAAGGCGCTCAACGGCGGCGGGCACTAGACAATAATCGTCGCCCCTGCGAAGGCAGGGGCCGCTGGCGGCTTTGCACTGCCTCGATAGCGGCCCCTGCACTTGCGGGGGCGACGTGTTTTTGAACAAGGGACCTTATGCGCAAAATCGGCCTGATCGGCGGCATCAGCTGGGCATCGACCGAGCTTTACTACCGGCACCTCAACAAGGGCGTGCAGAAACGCATCGGGACGTCCTGTTCGGCGCCGATTCTGCTCGAAAGCCTGAATTATTGCGACCTGTCGCGGCTGAGTACGCCCGAACAGTGGGCGTATGCGAAAGAGGTGCTGATCGCCTCGGCGCAGCGGCTCGAGGCCGGGGGCGCCACCGCGTTGATGATCGCCGCCAATTCGATGCACAAGATTGCCGACGACATCTCTGCGGCGATCTCGATCCCGCTGCTCCATATCGTCGATGAAACCGGCGAGAAGATGCAGGCCGACAAGGTCAAGTCGGCTGCGGTGATCGGTACGCGCAACGTGATGACCGAACCCTGGTTTCGCCAGGCGCTGGTGCGCCACGGCTTGACGCTCGCGCCGTTCGACCCGGCACGCGTCGAGGAAATCGACCGCATCATCTATGACGAGTTGATGCAGGGCAAGGTGACCGAAAATTCGCGCCGCACCATGCGTACCTTCATCACTGACATTGCGAAGCAGGATATCCAGGCGATCGTGCTCGCTTGCACCGAACTCGTCATGCTGGTGGACCCCGACGCCAATATCCTGCCGATTTACGACACGACGCGCATCCATGTGGCGGCGGGGGTCGACTGGATACTGGGCGACGTACCTTAACGAAAACTCCCCTCCCGCAAGCGGGAGGGGGAATCGGCTCACTTCATGCGCGTCCAGGTGATGGTCTTGCAAAAGACTGACACGCAGCCCTTCAACGTCAGCTTGTTGCCGTTGGCGCGCATGTGCGCCTTGTAATAGCGCCCGTCCTCGGGGCTATAGCCCGGGCCTTTCCAGCCCGCGCCGTCGGGCACGACATCCCAGTAAATCTGCAACCCTTCGACCAGACGGCTGCGCTTCGCCTTGTCGGGGTTGCGCTCGTCGCGCTGCCCGCCGGGGGGTTCCTTGATCAGCAGGCGGACGACGCGGCCGCATATTTTGGCGCCACATGGCATGATCTCGATGATCGCCTTGCCGTCATCGGTCGCCCAGCGACCGGTGATCGGCGCGGGCGCCGCTATTGCCTTTGCAGGAAAGATAGCTAAAGCTAGCAGAATAAATGCGAATTTTTGAATCAAGCAACCGCTCCTCGTTTTTATCTACACCAGTGTCAGCAGTGTGCTTGGCATCGGTGCAGTCTTGACGCATGTAGGGCAAAAATATGGGAGAGATACATGCGATTCTATCACCTGCCGCGCACGGCCTGTCTGAGCTTGGCCGTCGCAACGCTTGTGGCGGCGCCCGCGGCTGCCAAAACGATCAGCGTCAGTGCGACAACGCCCGATGCCAATGAAAAGCTGCAGGAGGCATTGATCCTCGCGCAACCGGGTGATGTCGTCGAACTGGGCGCGGGGACCTGGAAGCTGACCGATGGTTTGTCGCTCGACGTTGCGAACGTTACGCTGCGTGGTGCCGGGGCGGGGACCGACGGTTCGATTCTCGATTTTTCGGGCCAGCAGGGTGCGGGCGAGGGGCTTCTCGTGACCTCCGACGACGTGTTCCTGACCGATTTCGCTGTGCTCAATACCAAGGGTGACGGTATCAAGTCGAAGGGCGCCGACCGCATCGTTTATCATCAGGTGCGCGTCGAATGGACCGCGGGGCCGAAGGAAACCAACGGCGCCTATGGCATTTACCCGGTCGAAAGCACCAATGTCCTGATCGACAGTGTCTTTGTACGCGGAGCGTCCGACGCGGGCATCTATGTCGGCCAGTCGAAGAATATCATCGTCCGCGATTCGACCGCGATCGAAAATGTTGCGGGGATCGAGATCGAGAACAGCTACGACGCCGATGTTCACGACAATATCGCAACGAAGAACACCGGTGGCATTCTGGTGTTCGACCTGCCCAGCCTGCCGATGCAGGGCGGTCACAATGTTCGCGTGTTCGACAATGACGTTCGCGACAACAGCACGCCGAACTTCGCGCCAAAGGGCAATATCGTCGCGAGCGTCCCCACCGGGACCGGCGTCCTCGTGATGGCGAACCGCAATGTCGAGATTTTCGATAATCTGTTCGACCAGAACGGCACGTCGAACGTGTCAATCGTCGGCTATCGTTATGCCTATACCGATGCGAAATATCAGCCGCTGCCGCGCGCGATCGTTGTCCGCGACAACCAGCATGGCAAGGCGGGCTTTGCCCCGGCCTTCCCGGGCGGCGCCGAAATCGCAAAGGCTATGGGGGGATCGATCTCGCCGATCCTGTGGGACGGTACCGGCGATGCGGTGGTGAATGAGGATGTGGGCGTGCTGTCGCTGAACCTGCCCGACCTCAAAATGCCGCAGAGCGCGGCGAAGCCGAGCCGCGTTGACCTCAAGGGCACCGCCCCGGCGGCCTTGCCCGGCGTCACCTTGCCTGCGGCCATGGAAGCCAAGGTCCAGTGAAACGCATTGCCGCAGCCCTTGCCGCGGCGATGCTGTGCGCCAGCGGTGTCGTCGCCGTCCCGGTTCCTGTGCCCAATCAGGCGGTGATCGACGGAGCGGCGATGCCCGCCAAATTGTCGGAATTCGCGCTGTTCAGGCCGGGATCGACGCAGCCGCTCGAAGCGCTGGCGCCCTATACGCTGAACACCCCGTTGTTCAGCGACTATGCCGACAAACACCGCTTGCTCTGGATTCCGGCGGGCAAGAAGGCGAGCGTTGGCGCGGATGGCACGATCGCTTTCCCGGTCGGGACGGTGATCGTCAAAAGCTTTGGCTGGCCCGATTTCAATGGCGGCCGTCCGGTCGAAACGCGGCTGCTGATCCACCGCGCCGATGGCTGGCTGGCGCTGCCCTATATCTGGGACTCCGACGGCAAGGATGCGACGCTGGCGGTCGCCGGACGGCGCGTACCGGTGAGCTTCAAAAGCCCCGACGGACAGGCGCACAGCATCCGTTATGGCGTGCCCAACAAGAATCAGTGCAAGGAATGTCACAGCAAAAGCGGGGTGATCGAACCGATCGGGCCGAAGGCGCGCAACTTCGTGCTGCCGACGAACTTCGCCGGTCGATATTTCGCCGATCCCGCCGCGCTGAAGCCCGTTATGCCGCGCTGGGACGATCCCGAAAGCGGTCCGGTTGCGGCGCGCGCGCGCGCCTATCTCGACGTCAATTGCGCGCATTGTCATAATCCGCAGGGCAGCGCGTCGAACAGCGGCCTGTTCCTGCGCTGGACCGACGATCCCGCCGGGGTCAATTACGGCCTCGGCAAGCGTCCCACCGCAGCGGGGCGCGGCAGCGGCGGAATGGATTTCGCGATCGCGCCGGGCGACCCCGATCACAGTTTCCTGATCTATCGCATGGAAAGCCTCGATCCCGGCATCGCGATGCCCGAGGTCGGGCGGTCGACGGTGCACAAGGAAGGCGTGGCTTTGCTGCGGCAATGGATTGCGGAGATGTCGAAAGCGTCGCATGACTAGCCGCCATGACCAAACTCGTTCTCCACGACTATTTTCGCTCTTCGGCCAGCTTTCGTGTTCGCATCGCGCTCCAGCTCAAAAGGCTTGAGTTCGAACGCGTCGAAGTCAGCCTGATCGCGGGCGAGCAGAAGAGCGACGCCTATCTGGCGCAAAATGCGCAGGGCTTTGTCCCGATGCTCGTGGTCGATGGCGAACCGATCATCCAGAGCATGGCGATCATCGACTGGCTCGACCGCGCTTTTCCCGAACCGCGCCTGATCCCCGACGAGCCAATGCCGCGCGCGGTCGCGCTGGCACAGGCACAGGTGATCGCGAGCGACATTCATCCGCTGAACAACCTGCGCGTCCTCAAATATCTGACCCGCGATCTGGGGCTCAACGAACAGACCAAGGACCGCTGGATCGCGACCTGGATCGCACAGGGTTTCGAAGCGCTCGAGGCGATGGCCGGCGAGGGGCGCTATCTCGGCGGCGACACGCCCGGCATCGCCGACTGCTGCCTCGTCCCGCAGATGTATAATGCGCGCCGGTTCGAGGTGCCGCTCGACGCCTATCCGCGGCTCGTCGAAATCGACGCCGCATGCATGGAAGTGGACGCGTTTCAAAAAGCCCACCCCGACGCGGTCAAGCCCGCGTGATCCGGCTGCTGACGGGGAGCGCGCTGCTGGCGATGCCGGCGGCGGCCATAGCCCAGACCGTTGACGTGGACGACACCGACACCTCGTCTTGCTGTGTTTATTATACGCTCCCCAAGGAAGACATCGTCGTCAACGGTAGCGGCGTGTTGAGTCGGCCTGCTAGCGATGCAGTCCAGAGCGCCGCGTTCCTTACCAACCTTGCTCCCGGTTTCGGGGCGCGCGTCGAGAACCGCCTTCGCGACGAAGCGGGGCTTGTCCAATTTCGCCGTTCGGACAGTCGTTCGGCGCATCCGACAAGCCAGGGAGTGACGCTGCGCGGGCTTGGCGGCAATGCGTCGGCGCGCGCGTTCGTCACGCTGGATGGCGTGCCGCAGGCCGACCCCTTCGGCGGCTGGGTCGCTTGGTCGGCCTATGATGCGATCAATCTCGGCGGGATCATCGTCACCCGTGGCGGCGGCAGTGGCGTGGATGGTGCCGGTGCGCTTGCGGGAACCATCGGTCTCCATTCGACGATGACCGAAGGCGCCGAAGCGAGTCTCGCCTACGGTAGCCGCAACGGTTGGGACGTCTCTGCATCGGTGGGCGGAAATATCGGCAGTGGAAAGATCGCCGTCGATGGCCGCTATAGCCGCGGTGACGGCTTTATTCCGGTCGTGAAGGGCCAGCGCGGCGGCGCCGATCGCGCTGCACCCTATCAACAGGGCGGGCTCGGCCTGCGCCTGCGTTTCGATGCGGGCGACAACAGCCGCATTGAGGCGAGTCTGCGTGGTTTCTCCGACAAGCGCGATCGCGGGGGCGATTTTACCGACAGCCGGACCTATGGCGTCGACGCCAGCCTGCGCTTCGTCCACTCCGGCGAAACGCCGTGGCTTGTGCTTGCCTATGTCCAGCTTCGCGACTTTAAATCGGGTTTCGCAAGCGTCGCGGGGAACCGCAACAGCGTCACCCCTGCGCTCTATCAGGAGGTTCCCGCAACCGGTCTCGGCGTGCGCTTCGAACTGCGGCCATCGCAATCGCTTCGTCTTGGCGCTGACTGGCGTCGCACGACGGGGCAGACCGAGGAGGATTATTTCTTCACCGGACTTGTCCCCGGCCGCCACCGGATCGCGGGTGGCAGCAGCGACACCGTGGGCGCCTTTGCCGAATGGACCTCGGGCGACCGCTATGACGGCTTCCTCTGGACGCTCAGCGGCCGCGTCGATCGCTGGTGGCTGGGTGAAGGCTTTCGGAACGAGCGCAATATTGGTGGCAGCACCATCACCGACCTTCGCTTCAACGCGCGGCAGGGCTGGGAAGGCAGCGGCCGCGCCGGCGTGCGCTGGACATCGGACAATCTCTCGCTGCGCGCCGCAGGCTATCGCGGCTGGCGCCTGCCGACACTCAACGAACTTTATCGCCCGTTCCGCGTCGGTGCCGAAACTACCCTCGCGAACGAGATGTTGAAGCCCGAACGACTGTGGGGTGGCGAGGTCGGGATCGACTGGGACAATGGCGATACCAAATTGTCGGCGACGCTCTTCGCCAACCATCTGACCAATGCCATCGCCAATGTAACGCTGGCGCCGAACCTTAATCAGCGGCAGAATCTGGATGCGATCGACAGCAAGGGCGTTGAATTCAGCGCCGAGCAGCCGATCGGCCCGCTGACGCTGCGCGCGACCTGGGCCTTCACCGACGCCAAGGTTGATGCCTCGGGTGCCGCCGCGCTGCTCGACGGCCGCAGCCCGGCGCAGATCGCCAAACATGGCGGTAGCGTATCGCTGCGCAGCAACGCCCGCAGCCCGTTCGGCGGCTTCGCGACGCTACGCTACATTGGCAAGCAGAATGAGGATGATCTGGGCTTGCAGCAACTCGGCGACGCGCTGACGCTGGATGGAGGCCTGTCGTGGCAGCTTGCCGAGGCGATCAGCGTCGAGGCGCGCGGCGAGAATCTGTTCGACGAACTGGTCCCCGCCGCCATCTCCTCCTCGGGCATCGTCGAACGCGCGACGCCGCGGACCTTGTGGATCGGCGCGCGCGTCACTTTCTGACCTTCACAGACGGCGAACAGGCGATAAGGAAGAGCCATGACCGCCAAGAAACTGAACCTCGACAATTTCCTGCCCTATCGCCTGTCGATTGCGTCGAATGCATTGTCGGAACGGATCGCGGCTGAATATCAGAATCGTTTCGGGCTCAAGATTCCCGAATGGCGGCTGATGGCGGTGCTGGGGGAGGGGCAACCCAAGACCCAGCGCGAACTGGTCGCCGCGACCCGTATGGACAAGGTGACGGTCAATCGCGCCGCCAAAGCGCTCGCCGACCGGCAACTGATCGCGCGGCAGGCACATGAGGCCGACGGGCGCTCGCACCATCTCGAACTCACGGAAACGGGCCGTTCGCTTTATGACGCAATCGTGCCCGCAGCGCTCGCGAGCGAAGCGCAGCTCGAATCGAACCTCAGTGCGAGCGAGCGCGCAACTCTGTTGGCTATTCTTGCAAAGCTGACGAGAGCCGCCGAAAACTATGCCTGATCGCGCCTATCGCGCTGCGCCGCCGGGTGCGCTGCGCGTCGAGCCGCTGGGCGAACTCACCGCCATTTTCGACCGCCGGTCGATGCAGACGCATCTGGTCGTATCGCCGATGCCCGAAATGCTGAATGTGATGGACGATGTTCCGTGCGATGCCACCGCGTTGATCGCACGCCTGGCCAACGCCTTCGATCTCGACGGCGAAGGTGACACCCGCGCGATCGTCGCCGAACGGCTGAGCGAACTCGCCGCGATGGGACTGGTGGAACGGGCGTGAAGTACAGCACGCGGATCGCCGTCGGCCCCGTCCAGTTCCGCATCGGTAGCGACTGGGCCGCGCCGATCGCGGCGCTCGATCAGCTTTACGCCAGCTATCCACAGGATGATGCGCGCCCCGCCGACGCGACGGTGCGGCTGTTCGCGGCGCGGCCGTGGCGACGCTGGCTGCGGCCTTCGGTGCACATCGGCGGCGATTTCATCGTTCCCGACGCGCTCCCGCTGCCGCTCTCCATGGGGTTGCTCGCTGCCGAGATGGCGATGAATTTGCAGGTCGCATTGGGCTGGCGGCGCCACATGCTCCTCCACGCGAGCGGGGTGGCGAGGGACGGCCGCGCGCTGTTGATGTCGGGCGAATCGGGATCGGGCAAGTCGACCCTCGCGGCGTTGCTGGGCGAGGGCGATTGGCGGCTGATGGGCGACGAATTCACGCTGGTCGATCCCGCCAGCGGCGACGCGCTCGCTTTCCCGCGCGCGGTCAGCCTGAAGAATGAAGCTATCGCCGAGGTCGCTGCGCGCGTCGATCCGGCGCGGCTCGGCCCGCTGCTCGCCGCGACACCGAAGGGCGATATCTGCCACCTGATCCCGCGGCCCGACGCCATCGCCGCGATGCACGAACCCGTGCGCCCCGCGCTGCTGCTCTTCCCGCGCTTCGGCGGTGACGTCGCGATCGAGCGGATGGGCGAGGGGGAGGCGTTCGTCCGCCTGACCGAAGCGTCGACCAACTATGTTGCGCTGGGGGAGGCGGGCTTTGCCGCTTTGACCCGGCTCGTCCGCGAAACCCCGGCGTTCGGAATCAGCTATCCCGACAGCGCGAGCGGGATCGCGCTGGTGGAACAACTTTGGGCCGAGGCGATCAAGTGAGCGCGGTCCAGACCCTCATCGACCTGCTCGCCGAACGCCACGAAGCCGCGTCGCTCGCCTCACGCGACTGGGAAGGCGTGATCGGAGTCGCGCGCGCCGAGGCGATGCTCGCGACGCTCGCGTACCGCCTCGAGGCCGCCGATTTGCCGCTGCATGTCGCATCGCTGTTCGCCGATCAGCGCGCTGCGGCGAAGGTCGCGACCGCGCAGGCGCTGTGGGAGGCCGAAATGGCGCGCCGCTCGCTCGATCCGGCGGGGGTCGAGTTCGTGCTGCTCAAGGGCACCGCCTATGCCGCCGCCCAGCTGTCCTGCGCTGCGGGGCGTCAGATCGGCGACCTCGACATATTGGTGCCGTGGCACGATATTGGTCGTGCCGAAAATCTGGCGCTAATCGACGGGTGGGAATGGGTGAAGCAGGACGCCTATGACGACGCCTATTATCGCGATCATATGCACGAGTTGCCGCCGCTGATTCACAAGGATCGCGACCGGATGATCGACGTGCACCACACGATCCTGCCGCGCACGCACCGCGCCACGCCCGACGCGCTCGCGCTGGTCGGCGATGCGATCAGGGCGCCGGGAGGCTTCCGGGTCCTCAACCCCGCCGATATGGTATGCCACTGCGCGGCGCATCTGATCGCCGACGGCGATTTGCAGGGGGGGCTGCGCAACCTGTGGGACTTTCATTGCCTGACGCGCGATTTTGCCGACGCCGATCCGGGGTTCTGGGGCGGGCTCGACAAACGCGCCGCGATGCATGGGCTGGGCGCAGCGGTGCACCGCGCAGCGCGGCTCGCGCGTGACATCTACGGAGCGCGGCTACCCGCCGGTTGGGACAGGCACGACCCGACCGACATCTGGTTCCGCCGCCGCCTGCTCGCGCGCGACGACTGGGGCCGTGCGACGCATTTCGTGTTGCAACAGGCCTTCTACATCCGCTCGCACTGGCTGCGCATGCCGCCCGTCATGCTCGCGCGCCATTTGTGGACCAAGTGGCGCAAACGCTGACCACCGCGCCGATTCGGGAGCGTCATAATCCTGTGCTATGTCCTGACCGTCACACGGCAGGAGAGATCGCATGACAAGTCCGGCAATCATTCTCGTTCACGGCTTCTGGGGCGGCGCGGCGCATTGGAGCAAGGTGATCCCCGCGCTTGACGCCTTGGGCCATACATCGCTTGAAGCGGTCGAAATGCCACTCACCTCGTTGGCCGATGATGTCGGGCGCGTCACCAAAATGATCGCGCAGCACGATGGCCCGGTGCTGCTCGTCGGGCACAGCTATGGCGGCGCGGTGATCACCGGCGCGGGCAACCATCCCAATGTTGCAGGGCTCGTCTATATCGCCGCCTTCGCCCCCGATGATGGCGAGTCGCCGGGTGGCATCACCCAGCAGAATCTGCCCGCTGGCGCGGCTGCGCTGGCCCCCGACAGCGACGGCTATCTGTGGGTGCTCAAGGACAAATATCACGAGAATTTCTGCCAGGACCTCAGCGCCGATGAAGCGCGGGTGATGGCGGTGACGCAAAAGGCGCCCCTCGCCACGACCTTCGGCGACACGATTTCGAACCCGGCGTGGCGGAACCGGGATTGCTGGTATCAGATTTCGAGCGAGGACCGGATGATCCACCCCGACAATCAGGCGATGATGTCGGGCCGGATGAACGCGAAAAAGGTGATCACCTTGCCTGCCAGCCATGCGTCGCTTGCGTCGAGGCCGGCCGAGGTTGCGGCGCTGATCGACGAAGCGGCGAGGGCGGTCGGCGGCTAAAGTCGCTCGAGCAGCGGCAGCAGCTCGTCATAATGATCGATGACATGGTCGGCCCCAAGTTCCCCGACCGGCTGGTTGGGGAAGCCGAAACTGACCGCGATGCTGATCACGCCCGCATTCTTCGCGGCCATGATGTCGTAAATGCTGTCGCCGACAAAGACGGCGCGCCCGCCGCCGCATTGCTCGATCATCGCGTGGATCGGCGCGGGCGAGGGCTTGGCGTTGCCCGGCCCCATGGTGTCGCCGCCGATGATCGCCGCCATGCGATCGGCGAGCCCGAGTTCGCCGAGCAACGGGCGCGCCAGTCGCTCGACCTTGTTGGTGACGACCGCGGTCTGCACCCCCAGTGCATCGAGCCGGTCGAGCGCCGTGATCAGGCCGGGGTAGGGGCGGCTGTGCACCGCGATATGGGCTTCATAATAGACAAGCAGCGCATCGTAGAGCCGCTGGAATTGATCCTCTGCGACCGCACCGCCTGCCGCCAGCCCGCGTTCGAGCATGTGCCGTGCGCCCAGCCCGACCATCGACCGCACAGCGTCGGCGACGACCGGCGGCCGTCCGGCAAGCCCCAGCGCATGGTTCAGCGCGGCGGTGAGGTCGCCCAGACTGTCGACCAGCGTGCCGTCGAGATCGAAGCCGACAATGCGGAAAGGGAAATCATTCATGCACCGCGCATGGCGCGATGCTCTGGAAACCGCAATGATTTGCTGGCATGGCAACGGCATGACCCATCCCATCGCCGCCATCATCCTTGCTGCGGGCAAAGGCACCCGCATGAAGTCCGACCTGCACAAGGTGCTGCATCCGATCGCAGGGCGGCCGATGCTGATGCATCTGCTTGGCAGTTTTTCTGCACTGCCACCTGCCGCGACCGTTGTCGTTGTTGGCGACAAGCGCGAGCAGGTCGAAGCCGCATTGGCCGGGACGGGCGCGCTTGTTGCGGTGCAGGATCCGCAACTCGGCACTGCGCATGCTGCGCTTCAGGCCAGGAATGCGCTCGCCGATTTTGAGGGCACCGTCCTCGTCTGCTTCGGAGATTGTCCGATGCTGACCGCCGAGACTGTCCTTCGTCTGTCCGAGGCGCTGAAAGGCGGAGCGCAGGTTGCCGTGCTTGGTTTCCGGCCGCACGACACCGGTGCCTATGGGCGGATCATCGCCGACGCCGACGGCAATGTGCTGAAGATGGTCGAGCACAAGGATGCGAGCGCCGGGGAGCGCGCGGTTGACCTGTGCAATTCAGGAGTGATCGTCGCCGACGCCAGCGACATGTGGCGCCTGCTCGAAGCCGTTGGCAACGACAATGCTGCGGGCGAGTATTATCTTCCCGACGTCGCGATGGGCGCGATAGCCGAGGGCGCGCGGGTGGTGGTGGTCGAAACCGATGCGACGGAAGTCGCCGGGGTGAACAGCCGCGCCGAGCTCGCCGCGATGGAGGGCGAATGGCAAGCGCGCCGCCGTGTGCAGGCGATGACCGACGGCGCCAGCCTGATCGCCCCCGACACCGTGTGGTTCGCGTGGGACACAAAGCTCGGCCGCGACGTGACGATTGAACCCAATGTCTTCTTCGGCCCCGGCGTGACGGTCGCCGACGATGTGAAGATCCGCGCCAACAGCCATATCGAGGGCGCCAGCATCGCCGCGGGCTGCGAAATCGGCCCCTTCGCGCGTCTCCGCCCCGGTACGATCCTCGAGGAAAAGGCCAAGATTGGCAATTTCGTCGAAACCAAGAAAGCGCATCTGGGCAAGGGCGCCAAGGCGAACCATCTCACCTATTTGGGCGACGTGACCGTCGGCGCGCGCGCGAACATCGGCGCGGGGACGATCACCTGCAATTATGATGGCTATTTCAAATATCAAACGGTGATCGGCGAAAACGCCTTCATCGGATCGAACAGCGCGCTCATCGCGCCGGTGAAGATCGGCCGCGACGCGATCGTCGCCGCCGGCAGCGCGGTGACGATCGACGTCGCCGACGGCGAGCTCCGGCTGGTGCGCGGCGAGCAACTGGTCAAACCCGGCTGGGCCGACCGCTTCCACGACGCGATGCGCAAGAAAAAGGCCGGAAAGTAACGCCATGCCCGCACCCACGCTAACCACCGATCGCCTTGTGCTGCGCCAGGTCCGCGCCGATGACGCCGAGGCGTTGTTCCCGGTGCTGTCGGATCCCGAGGTGATGATCTGGTGGTCGAGCGGGCCGCACCAGTCGCTGGCCGAAACCGCCGAATATGTTGCGAGCAATGCGACCGACGGGCAGGGCTTTGAATGCTGGGCGATCACCGCCGGCGACGATGTCGCGCTCGGCTGGGTGATCCTGATCGATGGCAAGCCCGCGGTGAAAGAAATCGGCTATATCCTGCACCGCGACCAATGGCGCGGCGGCATCGCGCGCGAGGCAGTGGGGCGCGTGATCGAATATGGTTTTACCGAGCTGGAACTGCGCCGCATCTTCGCCGACACCGATCCCGAAAATACGGGCTCGATCGGCCTCCTCGAACGACTGGGCTTTCAGCGCGAAGGCCATTTGCGCAGCGAATGGGAAACCCACATCGGGGTGCGCGATTCCCTGATTTTCGGACTATTGCAAAGCGAGTGGCGAACCGGGCGATAAAGGGGACGGGCAGATGGCGAGACTATTGGCTGCGATCACGGCATTGGTCGCCTGGCTCGGGCTGACGCTGCAACTCATCCTGCTGATCGGGCAATTTGCGGACACCGGACAGTCGGCAGCCGCCGCAATCTGGCGTTTCGTGGGCTTTTTCACCATCCTCACCAACATCTTCATCGCCGTCGTCGCGAGCGCCGCCGCGCTGGCGCCGGATCACAGGCTCGCGTCGGCGCGGATGCGGTTTTCGGCGCTGGTGACGATCCTGCTCGTCGGCATCACCTACTCGCTGGCGCTGCGCCATCTTGCGCAGCTGGACGGCTGGGACGCCGTCGCCAACCATGCGCTCCACGACGCTACCCCGCTGCTGTTCCTGCTCTTCTGGCTGGTCGCGCGCGACGGGACGCTCGGCTGGCGCGATATCGTCTGGGGCGTCGTGCCGGGTTTCCTTTATTTTCTCTACGCCCTCGCGCGCGGCGCGTTCGATGGCTGGTACGCCTATTATTTCCTGAACCCGGTGACGCTGACCTTTCCCGAGTTTCTGCGCAACATCGTCCTGCTCCTGATCGGCATATCGGGCCTCGCCGCGCTGTTCGTCGCCATCGACAAGGGGGTTGCGCGCTGGCAAGGCAAACCCATCTAAGGCCTCTGGCCATGATGATGGAGATATGAATTGACCGACCGCTACACCGACAAGCCCTTCCTGCGCTTTGTCGACGCCTGGGTGCTGAACGCGATCGGCCATCTCGACACGCCGACCGCGGATTATTGCAAGGCGATGGAGCCGCAACTCCGCCAGAGCTTCAGCGCGACGGGTAGCTGGACGCAGATCGTCGAACAGCAGATGAAATTCACCCCCGAACTTCCCGCGCAGATCCGGCAAATCTGGGAAGACGGCAAGGCGCGCTTCGAGGCCGGCAATGGCCAGCCTGCCGACCCGGTGCAGTTCGCGATGGTCTTCGTCGATCGGAATTTGCAGCGCGCTTGATTTGATATCATCATATGATATCAGGCTGCGATGCGGTTCCTCGCCGACCTTCCCGATGACGACCTTCACTGGCTCGACGCACTCGCGGCCGAGCAGGGCGTTTCGCGTGCCGAGCTCGTGCGGCGCGCGGTCGCGGCGTACCGTGCCGACAGCTCGGGTGATGCGATCGACAATGCGTTCGGCATCTGGCGCACGCGTGACGACATCGGCGACGGGCTGAAATATCAGCGTCGCCTGCGCGGAAAACGCGAATGATCGCGGCGCAATTCGACAGCGATATTCTGATCGACGCATTGAACGGCGTCGAGGCTGCGCGCAGTGAAATCCGCCGTGCCGGACGCAAAAGCGTCAGCCGGATCAGCTGGACCGAAGTCATGTCCGCTGCCGATCCTGCATCGGTGAAGGCGGTTGAGGCCTTCCTCGGCTGTTTCGCGGTCGAAGAGATTGGCGATGCCGTCGCGCGCCGCGCCGCTGCGCTCCGCGCCGAGCGCAAGGGGTTGACCCTCTGCGACGCGCTCGTCCTCGCGACCGCACAAATCTCGGGCCGCATTCTCGTGACCCGCAATATCAAGGTGTTTCCGGCCGCGATGCCGGGTATTCGCATTCCCTACACGCTCTAACGAAAGCCAAAATCCATGTGCGGAATTATCGGAATTGTCGGCAAGGACCAGGTCGCGGACCGGCTGGTCGAAGGCCTCAAGCGCATGGAATATCGCGGCTATGACAGTGCAGGGGTCTGCACCGTTCTGGACGGCCAGCTCATCCGCCGCCGCGCCGAGGGCAAGCTGAACAATCTGGTCAAGGAGCTCGCGGGCAACCCCGCGCCCGGCCTGATCGGCATTGCCCACACGCGCTGGGCGACCCACGGCGCGCCGACCACCAGCAACGCGCACCCCCATGCGACGGGCGAGGTCGCGCTGGTCCACAATGGCATCATCGAGAATTTCAAACCGCTCCGCGAAGCGCTGACCGCGCGCGGCCGCAAATTCGAAAGCGAGACCGACACCGAAGTCGTCGCGCATCTCGTCAGCGAACAGGTCGAGGCGGGCAAGTCGCCGCAGGAAGCCGTGCAAGCCGTGCTGCCGCAATTGCGCGGCGCCTTCGCGCTCGCGATCGCCTTTCGCAGCCATCCCGACATGCTGATCGGCGCTCGGCTCGGTTCGCCACTTGTCGTCGGCTATGGCGAGGGGGAAACCTATCTCGGCTCCGACGCGCTCGCGCTCGCGCCGCTGACGCAGAAAATCGCCTATCTCGACGAAGGCGACTGGGTCGTCATCACCTGCGAGGGTGCGCAAATTTTCGACAGCGAAAACAATCCGGTCTCCCGTGAAGTTACGACATCGGGTCTCACCGCCGCGACGATCGAAAAGGGCAATTATCGCCACTTCATGCAGAAGGAGATTTTCGAGCAGCCGACCGTGGTCGCGCAGACGCTCTCCTCCTACATCCGCCCGCTCGAGCAGACGGTCGCGCTGCCGCAGATGGATTTCGACCTCAGCAAGATCGACCGCATCACCATCGTCGCGTGTGGCACCAGCTTCTACGCCGGAATGGTCGCCAAATACTGGTTCGAAACCTTCGCGCGCGTCCCCGTCGACATCGATGTTGCGTCGGAGTTCCGTTACCGCGACCCGGTGCTGCAACCCGGCGGGCTCGCACTCTTCATTTCGCAATCGGGGGAGACCGCCGACACGCTCGCGGCGCTGCGCCATTGCAAGGCGAATGGCCAGACGATCGCGGTCGTCGTCAACGTGCCCACCAGCAGCATGGCGCGCGAAGCCGACCTGCTGCTTCCGACCCACGCCGGCCCCGAAATCGGCGTCGCCTCGACCAAGGCCTTCACCTGCCAGCTCGCGGTGCTCGCTGCGCTCGCCGCGCACCTCGCGCTGAAGAAGGGCAAGCTCGACGCGGCGCAGGAGCGCGACATCGTCAAGCATCTGATCGAAGCCCCCGCCGCGCTCAACGCTGCGCTGGCGCATGACGAGGAAATCGCCGCGATGGCGCACCTCGTCGCCCCCGCGCGCGACGTGCTTTATCTGGGCCGCGGTCCTGATTATCCGCTCGCGCTCGAAGGCGCGCTAAAGCTTAAGGAAATCAGCTATATCCACGCCGAAGGCTATGCTTCGGGTGAAATGAAGCACGGACCGATCGCACTGATCGACGAAGCTGTCCCGGTGATCGTCCTCGCGCCCAGCGGCCCGCTGTTCGAAAAGACCGTCAGCAACATGCAGGAAGTCATGGCGCGGGGCGGCAAGGTCGTGCTGATCAGCGATGCCGAAGGCCTTGCCGAAGCCGGCGACGGCTGCATGGCGACGATCGAAATGCCCAAAGTTCACCCGTTGATCGCGCCGTTGGTATACGCGGTGCCGGTGCAGCTCTTGGCCTATCATGTTGCCGTGGCCAAAGGCACGGACGTCGATCAGCCGCGGAATCTGGCGAAATCGGTTACGGTGGAGTGAACTTCGCCAGGTGGGCATTGCCGGAACTGTGACGGGGCGGGCACAGGATTTCCGCCCGCCGGATTGTCCCTGAGCGGCATTACAAACAATTTTCGTCCGGCATCGGTGGCTTTGGGCCCCCGTGCGGGCGTCGCGAAATTCTCGAGAAGCGCCTGAAAGCTGCCCTTTCGCGATGGAGCGAAGCGGCTGAGGCCGGTTATGCGTGATTCAATCGTCCTGCTCGGCACCCGGTGCTTCATCGTGGATTGCCGAATTTGCGAGGAACCGGCTCGACACGAACATCCTCTATGATTGTGGGCCTTTCACCATTTCCAGTCGACCTGCCGTTGGAGAAATCTTGCCAGGGGTTGCCGCCCGGGTTTCGACGCTCATCCCGGATCACATTTGAGATCGCGAATCATTCGCAATATAGTTGCGATCAATTCTCAATATCTTTAGATGCGACCCGAATCATCGAAAAGGGGTAATGGTGGCGCATCTTAGACTTGGTCTTCCGGCCGTTGTAATTCTGTGTCTTTCCGCCGTTCCGGCAAGCGGTCACGAGGCGGATACGGAGAGTGCGTCGATGCGCCGCGACGACATTGTCGTCTCCGGGCACCGCGTCCATGAGGGCGCGATCGCATCCAAGGCTGATATTCCGGTGCTCGAAACATCGCAGGCGATTTCGATCCTGTCCGAACAGTTACTGGAGGATCAAGGTGTGCGCCGACTGGGCGACGCGCTGTTCAACGTCGCCGGGGTGTCGCGCAATAACACGTACGGCTTTTTCGACGGCTTCAACATTCGCGGTTTCAACGCCTCGACCGGCGCCACCTATCTCGACGGGCTGCTCGACGACACCGGCTATGGAACGTCCGAAATGGCGGCGCTTGAACGCGTCGAGGTGGTCAAGGGGCCGGCGTCGGGGCTGTTCGGGCAGGGGCCGCTATCGGGCATCGTAAACCTCGTCAGCAAGCGACCGCGCGACGAGGCGTTCCTCGACATGTCGATCGCCGGCGGATCCTATGAACTGTTCGAGATGCAGGTCGACGGCAACGCGCCGCTCGTCGCCGATGGCAGCCTGCTCGCGCGGTTGACCGCGGTCTATCGCGACCAGGATTTCTTCGTCGATTATTCGGGGCAGCGGCGGATTTTTCTTGCGCCCTCGCTGACGTGGAAGCCCGGCCCCGATACCAGCATCACTTTGCTCGGCCGCTATGTCGACGACAAGATCAACCCTTGGTCGCCGACGACCGCCTATGGCACCGCGCTGCCCAATCCGAACGGGCCCGTTTCGATCAAGCGCTCGATCAACGACGGAAAATATCCGGCGGTGCAGGACAATGATTATTGGAGCGTCGGCTATGTCGCCGACCAC
The DNA here is from genome assembly GCF_058807415.1 of Sphingopyxis sp. GW821-FHT12C06. Classification (NCBI taxonomy): domain Bacteria; kingdom Pseudomonadati; phylum Pseudomonadota; class Alphaproteobacteria; order Sphingomonadales; family Sphingopyxidaceae; genus Sphingopyxis; species Sphingopyxis sp. GW821-FHT12C06. The sequence continues at coordinate 176,031 of NZ_JBXAQR010000002.1, forward strand.
AAGTTCAGCGATGCGATCGCGATCCACCAGTCGCTGCGCTATCAGGATTTCCACAACAGCTGGGACAATTGGCTGTTCATCAGCAGCATCTCGCCCGATTTCCGCTCGGTCGGCCGCTTCTATTATGGTCCGTTCGAGGAGAATGGCGAATATTTCCGGGTCGATACCAATCTCAGCCTGCGTTTCGCGACCGGGCCGCTGAGCCATTATGTGCTTGCGGGGATCGACTATGGTCATCGCGACAGCGACCAGACCAATGTCTTCGATCCGGGGCCCTATTGGCTCGACCTCTATAATCCGGTCTATGGCACGGTCAGCGCGCCCAACCCCGCGGTGCCCGGCACGACCTATGCCAGCGTCACCAAGCAGCGCGGCTTTTACCTTCAGGACCATATCAAGGTCGGCGAGCGGCTGACGGTCACGCTTGGCGGGCGCTGGGACCGGGCGTCGAGTGCGATCACCAACAATGGCACCGCCAATCCCGAGGTGGTCGATACTGCCTTCAGCCCGCGTGCCGGCGCGACGCTGATGCTGGGCGAGGTGGTATCGCTCTATGCCAACTATGCCAAATCCTTCAATCCGCAGGGCAGCTACCGTGCGTCCGACGGATCGACGCTGCCGCCCGAACGCGGCGTCAATTATGAAGCCGGGATCAAGGTGGCGCGCCCCGACGGATCGCTGCGCGCGATGGCGACCCTGTTCGAACTCACGCGCACCAATGTCGCGACCTCCGATCTCTCACCCACGGCGCCGCCGAACACCTATGTGCTGACCGGCGAGCAGCGGACGCGCGGGATCGAACTGGAGGGTGGCTGGCGCCCGCTGCCTGGGGTCGAACTGACCGCCGCCTACAGTTATCTCGATGCGAAGGTCACCGCCGATTCCCGGCTACTCGTCGGCGCGCGCCTGTCGAGCGTGCCGCGCCATATCGTTAACCTGTGGGGCCGTTACACGATCCAGCAGGGGCCGCTTGCCAATCTCGGCGCGGGGTTGGGGGTGCATCATGAAAGCAACCGGCCTGCGAGCACCGCTTCGGCGACCTCGACGCCCTTCTATCTCAAGGGCTATGCGCTGGTCGATGCGGCGCTCTTCTATCGCTTCGATGACTGGTCGGTGCAGGCGAACATCCGCAACATCTTCAACGAGCGCTATTTCCCGACCGCTTCGCTGACCCGCACGACCCCCGGCGAGCCGCGCACCTTCATGATCAGCCTCGCACGGAGGTTCTGAGCGATGGCGACCAAGGCTTCCCGGCCCAAAGGGGTGAGCCGCTGGAATGTGGCGGCACGGACGCTCGCGGCAATCCCCGCCAATTATCTGCTGACGTCGCTCGCCATCGCGTGCCTCGCGCGGCTGCTCCCGATGCGGCCGGAAGAGGCCAGCGTCGCGGCGACGCTCTTTTCCTTCGCGCTGTTCGCGGTGCTGGCGCTGACCGCTTTCGCGGTGCGCTCGGTCGCGCGGCTCTGGCTTTGGATGGCGGGTGCGGGGCTGGTCCTTGGCGGCGGGCTCTGGCTTTCGATCGCGACGGGGGGGCGGCTGTGAAGGAAAGTTTCCGCCAATCGATGGCCTGGCTTCACACCTGGACGGGCTTGCTGCTGGGCTGGTTGCTCTTCGCCATGTTCGCGACCGGTACTGCGGCCTATTTTCAGGACGAGATCACCCGCTGGATGCAGCCCGAGGTTACGGGGCGCCCCGATCCTGTCGTCGCGGCCGAGGGGGCGGTGCGTTTCCTCCAGACCACGGCGCCCGACGCCAAGCGGTGGTTTATCACGCCGCCGAACAGCCGGAGCGCGACGACGCAGGTTTTCTGGCAGCCCGAGGGCGACCGTCCGCGCGGCAGCCGCCGCGACACGAGCGCGACGCTGGACGGGCAGGGCCACCAGATCGAGGCGCGCGAGACACGCGGTGGGACCTTCCTCTACCGCTTTCACTTCGATCTCCATTATCTGCCGGTGATCTGGGCGCGCTATCTGGTGGGCATTGCGGCGATGTTCATGCTCGTCGCGATCATTTCAGGCGTCATCACGCACAAGAAGATTTTCGCCGATTTCTTCATGCTCCGCTTCGGCAAGGGACAGCGCAGTTGGCTTGACGCGCATAATGTCACCGCCGTGCTGGCCTTGCCCTTTTACCTGATGATCACCTTCACCGGGCTGGTCACGCTGGCGACGCTTTATATGCCGTGGGGAATTGCCGCCAATTATTCGAGCCCCGACAGCTTCTTCGAGACTGTCTTTGGCCGGTCGGAAGAGGTTGAACGCAGCGGACGAGCCGCGCCGCTTGCGCCCGTCGGGGCGATGATGCGGACGGCGTCGGCCGAATGGCAAGGCGCCAGCGTCGGCTTTCTCAGCGTCTCCAACCCCGGCGATGCGACCGCGACGGTTTCGCTGACCCGCGCGCCCGAGGATGCGATCGGTTCACGCGGGCCTGCGCTGACGCTTGACGGCACCAACGGACGGCGGCTCGACGCGAGCGTGCCCAAGGGGGCCGCGCTAAAGACCGAGAGCGTGATGATCGGCCTCCATGCCGGGCGGTTCGCCGAATGGGGGTTGCGCTGGCTCTATTTCCTGTCGGGCATCGGCGGCACGATCATGGTCGGCAGCGGGTTGGTCCTCTGGACGGTCAAGCGCCGCGCGCGGCTTCCCGATCCCGCGCGGCCGCATTTGGGCTTTCGTCTGGTCGAGCGGCTGAACGTCGCTGCGATCGCCGGGCTGGGGGCGGGGCTCGCGACCTATTTTCTCGCCAATCGCCTGTTGCCGCTGCGCATGGAGGCGCGCGCCGACTGGGAGGTCCATAGCCTGTTCGTTGCCTGGGGGGCGGTGCTGCTCTGGGCCTTGGTCCGCCCGGCGCAGCGCGCGTGGGTTGAGGCGCTTGCCTTCGCGGCGCTGCTGTTCGCGGCGGTCCCGTTCGTCAACGCGCTGACGACGCCGCGCAACCTGTTCGCGAGTCTCGCGGCGGGGGACTGGCTGTTCGTCGCCTTCGACGCCGTTATGCTGCTGCTCGCGGCGGGCTTCGGCTGGGCGGCGCGCAAGGCGGCACGCCCACGATCGGTGCGCGCCCCGCGGCGGGCGTCGCAGGCGCCCGAAACGGCGGTGGCGGCATGATCCATTGGCTCGCCATCCTGCTCGCGCTTTGCGGCTTTGCGCTTCTCGCCATCTCGATGCCGCGGCATCAGGCGGATATGGCAGGTCGCAAGCTCGCGCCCGCCGCATCGCGCCGCGTGCGCATTGGCGGCTATGCGCTGTTGCTCGCGGTCTTCCTGCTCGACAGCTTTGCGTTCGGCGCAGCCTATGGCGCCGTCGCGTGGTTCGGTCACCTCAGCATTGGCGCGTGGGGCGTGGTCGCGTGGCTCTGCGTCCGCGCGCGGCGTGCGAATTCTGCTTCGACGAAAAAATCGACAATCGCCACCAGAGGAGAAAATTGATGCGTAACGCCTTGCCGTTCATCTTTGCCGCGACCGTCCTGGCGCCGCCGGCCGCCGCCCATGAAGTGTGGGTCGAGCGCGACGGCGCAGGCGCCGCGCGCATCTATCTTGGCGAACCGGCCGAGCCTGTCCCCGCCGCCGGCGATCCCGAACTGCACCGGCTGAAGACGCCGCTGGTTTTCCTGACGAACGCGGCGGAACCGACCGCGACCGTGCGGCGTGCCAATCACCTCGAGGCGGCGCTGGGCGCGGCGGGCGACGTCCGGGTCCGCGACGACAGCGTTTTCGCCCCCTGGGAGTCGGATGGCGGCATGACGGGTGCGATCTTCTATGCGCGCGCTGGTCGCAGCGAGGGTGAAGCGAAGCTCGATCTCGAACTCGTCCCGGTCCGTCCCGGCGCCGACGAATTCACCGTGCAGTTTCGCGGCCGTCCGCTGGCGGGGGCGAAGGTGAACATGATTACGCCCGACCATTGGCAGAAATCGGTTGAAGCAGATGGAGCAGGCCGAATTATAGTGCCCGACATGGGGAAGGGGCGTTACGTTCTTGGCGTATCGCACGGCGAAGCGGCGGCAGGGGTCGTGGCGGCAAAGCCCGTAGCCAAGCTCCAGCACATTTCGACCCTGACGTTTGTGCGATAGCCGGAGTACACCTGCCTGTTCCCCAAAAGCCGACAGGTTCAACGGCCATCTGCGGCCGTTATGCCCCGGGTCATTGTGCAAGCTGTGTCGGTGCAGGAACGGCTCTTGCCGATCCATTCGCTCCGAACGACGGTCGGCATCGCTTCAAATCATTGTTGCGATGAGCGAAGCGACGCGGCAATCTCGAGCCATCAGCCTTGAGCAAGGCTGATGGCTCGAGATTGCTTCGCTTCGCTCGCAATGACGCGAACAATCAGCATGAAGTCGTCACGCGCCAGGCGATCCGGCGAAACTTCAAGGGCACGGTGGTCCGGCCGGTCGTTCTGCCGGCATATCATGCGAAAGGTCAGGCGTTGCACACCACCAACTATCATTCCACCTTCATAACCATCGCGCCTGATAGCGTGGCTGAAGCGGGCATCGTTCCGCCCAGGCCTGACAGCATTGCAGGGCGCCAGTATGCGCTGCTGCATGACAATCCCTATGCCTTGACCAGTGACGACCTTCTCTATGCGGTCCATGTTGCAAAGAATGGACTGTCCGATACCGCCGAAACCCGGGTGGAGTATTTCTCGAAGTCCCGGGCTTGCCTGCGCGTTTCACCACTGCCCAAGCAGTTTGGTTGGGGCATTTATCATGATGCCGAAGGTCGTCTTGCCATCTATCCGGTGGGATCGGCCGACTATAACCGGCTGATCCGCGACGAGAATGTGAAAATCAGGCCTGCCGTGCGGACCAGGCGGATATAGGGGCGTCACTCCGACCCGTTCACCTGCGCCAAAATCGACGCGGCGATGTCCTCGAGTTCGCCCGCGACGAGCAAGGGTGCGCCGCCGACCATGCCGACTTGCGTCTGGCCATTTTCATAGGCACGGAGCCACGCGACATTTTCGGCGACGACCAGATAATTGCCGCCGCGCGACTTGAGGGAAATGAACTTCATTCTGCTGTCTCCTGTTGCCCGGTCCTTTGGGCCGAAGATATTGCATTCGTATAAACAGGGAGCGTCTTTGTGAGTTTCTCCGCGATCATTTTCGATTTCGACGGCGTCATCGCCGACAGCGAGGTGCGCGCGAACAAGACGCTTGCCGAAAGCCTGACCGCGATCGGCCTGCCGACGACTTACGAAGATTGCCTGCGCGACTATTGCGGTCATAATTGGCAGGAAACCGAACGCCGCATCGTCTTGCGCTTTGGCCGTCCGCTGCCATCCGACTTTCGCGAACGGCACCGCGAACGCGCGCTCAGGATGTTCGCCGACGGCTTTGCGCCGGTGCCGGGCGCACCCGAATTTTTGAACAGACTCGGCGACCACCCACGTGCGATCGCTTCGTCGAGCAGTCTCGCCTATATCGCCGCATCGCTCGATCGTTTCGGCCTCGCGCATCATTTCGGTGTTCATGTCTACAGCGCCGATGGCTGGGATCGCGGCAAGCCGCACCCCGACATCTATCTTGCCGCCGCCAAAGGCCTTGGGGTCGACCCCGCGGCGTGCCTCGCGATCGAGGATTCGCCGACCGGAGCGCAAGCCGCGCGCGGGGCCGGGATGACTGTCATCGGCTTTTGCGGGGCCGGGGTACATCATGTGGCGCCGAGCTTCGACGAGATCGCCAGTATAGCCCTCCCTGTCGCGTAGCGATGAGGAGGGCAGCGACGTCCGCGCCAAGCCCCTCGGTCAGCGCGTCGCGCTGCCACGCCCCATGTCTGCAGCGCAAGGAAGGATTGAAAAATCCCTGTCCTGCAAAAGACAGCTGCGTTAGCTTCGCTTCATGCCCGCGGTCCGATCCCTTCACATTTGTCGCGCTGCTGCGCGCAATGTCGGTTCGGCCAACTGGCGACCCGTCCCACACACGAATCCGGAATGAAGTTGCGTAGTTTTCCGCCATTCTCAAAATCCGCCCCATCCAAGGAGAGCCCTCATGTGCGATGAAAATACCGAAGCCGAACGCGACCGCGCAGGCATGCCCGTCGCGCGCCGCAGCTTCACCGCGCTCGCGGGTGCGGGCGTGCTCGCCGCTTCGCTTCCCGCCCATGCGATGGCCGGAAAACCGGTGAAGGGCCGCGACGTCAGCATCAAAACCGCCGACGGCACCGCCGATGCGTATTTCGTCGCCCCGGCGACTGGCAAGCACCCCGCCGTGCTGATCTGGCCCGATATTCGTGGGCTCAGACCCGCGTTCCGCCAGATGGCCGACCGGCTGGCGGGTGAGGGCTATGCGGTGCTGTGCGTGAACCCCTTCTACCGCTGGGAAAAATCGCCGGTCGTCTCGGCGACCAGCGACTTCAACGATCCCCCGGTGCGCGAACGGCTGTTCGGCTATCTGAAACAACTGAACAAGACGCTCGTCGACACCGACGCAGGGGCGCATCTCGCTTTCCTCGACGCGCAGCCGGAAGTCGATACGAAGCGCAAGATCGGCACCAGCGGCTATTGCATGGGTGGCGCGATGACGATCTTCACCGCGGCGCTGAAACCCGGTCGCGTCGGCGCGGCGGCGAGCTTCCACGGCGGCGGGGTCGGTACCGACAAGCCCGACAGTCCGCACCTGCTGATCTCTGGCACCAACGCGGGCTATCTCTTTGCGATCGCGGCCGATGACGACCAGAAATCACCGAATGAGAAGCTGCTGCTCAAGGCCGTCCTCGAACCCCGCAAGCAATGGCACGAGGTCGAGGTCTATGCGGGAACGATGCACGGCTGGTGTCCGCCCGACGGCCGCGTCTACAACGAAGCGGCCGCCGAAAAGGCGTGGAGCCGGATGCTCGATCTGTTCAAGACGAGCCTCTAGGGACGGGGCAGGGAGTCGAGAAAGGCCTTGCCGCGCGGCGACAGTCGATAGCCAACCTCGAGGCTTTCGGTCAGACCGAGTTCCTTGAGCTTGCGGATGTTGCGTTTGAGCACATCCTTCTCGACGCCGAAGGCCGCCGCGATGTCTCGCGCCGCCGTACCGGCGCGTTCGGCGATGGTGCGGAGGACCGCGTGGGTCCATGGTTGATCGCCGCTCTGGTCGAGCTTCGCCAGTCGCGCGGCGATTGCATCAATCTCGGCGGGTGAGAGATTGCCATGGGTGCGCAGCGCAACCCGGCTGTCGGGGCCCGCAAGGCGAAAGGCAATGCGATACAATGTCCCCTCATCGCGCTGCCGAAGCTCGGCGAGCAGCGCATCGCGTCCGGAAAACCCCGCTGCCACCGCATCGCGTCCGGAGATCGCGTCAGCATCGCAAGGGGTGACAGCATCTATCGCCAGTTCGCCGATCGCGGTGCGCAGCCGTCCGCCGGCTTTCACCGTGGGCTTTCGCCAACGGCGGAAGGCCAGCGTGACCTCGCCCGTCTTTATCTTCTCAAGGATGGCGACGCGAAAGAGCATGGACTATCTCGCCGCGCCTCTCGTTCAGTGCGCGTGTGCGCCGCCGCTGGCGGCATAGCTTGCGTAAACGCGCTGGCCGCCGGGGCCAAAGCTCATGACCTGATAGGCCTCGCGATGGTCGCCATGCTCCATCCCCGGCGACCCCGTCGGCATCCCGCCGACGGCCAGTCCTTTCACGCCTTTGGGCTTTTCGCGGAGCAGCCGCGTAATCTCCTTTGCGGGTACATGGCCCTCGATCACATAGCCGCCGACGAGGACGGTGTGGCACGACCGCAGCGCTTCGGGCACGCCTTGCTTGTCCTTCACCGCGGTCATGTCGGCCGCGTTGACGACCTCCACATTCTGCCCGAAGGAAGCCTTAACCTGCTCCAGCCACTTGAGGCAGCATCCGCATCCCGCGTCGCGGAACATCGTCGGATCGGCGGCGTGTGCCGCGCTGATCGCTCCGGTGAAAGCGGCAAAGGCGAACAGAACGCGACGGGTGGGGGACATGCGAATTTCCTTTCAGATGATCTGGTCAGGATAGCGTGGACAATATACCGCGCAAGCCCGTCACCCCATTGGATAAAGGATGTCGCGGCTCACCCGGTGGAGCGCCGTCATCACATCCTTGGGTAGTGTCAGGTCGATCGCGGCGAGGATCGGGTCGAGCTGATCGTCGGCGCTCACCCCGACGATCGTCGAGGCGACGAAGTCATGCTGCTTCGACCACGCCGTCGCCATCGTCACCGGGTGCAGTCCGGCCGCTTCGGCGATCGCCAGATAACGCTCGGTCGCGGCAAGGCTCCTTTCGTTGACGAAGCGGAGCCCCATCTCTCTTTGCCGCCCCTCCATCTTCAGATATTTCGAGAAGCGCGCACCGTCGGGGGTCGCACCGCCCTGATATTTGCCTGACAACACCCCGCCGGCGAGCGGCGAATAGGGGATCAGGCTGACGCCTTCCTGTCGGCACACCTGCTTTAATTCATCCTCGAAACGGCGGTTGTTCAGGCTGTAATTATTCTGGATCGTCTGGAAGCGCGCCGCGCCTAGCTTCTCCGACGCCGCGAGCGATTTCATCAATCCCCAACTCGTCTCGTTCGAACAGCCAAGAATGCGGATCTTGCCGGCGCGAACCAGTTCGTCGAGCACATCCATCACCTCCTCATAGGGGGCGTCGGGGTCGGGCCAATGGGTTTGGTACAGATCGATATAATCGGTCTGAAGCCGCGTCAGGCTGTCGTCGATCGCTTTCATGATATTGTGGCGGTCGAGCGCGGTCATCCCGCCGCGGCATGGCGATTTGAACCAGAGCTCGCTCGACCCCGAAACCTTGGTTGCCAGGATGATCGCGTCGCGATTCTTGGTCTTCATCCACCGACCGACGATTTCCTCTGTGCGGCCGACCCATTTGACGTCGGGCGGCACAGGATAGCCTTCAGCGGTGTCGTAAAAATTGATCCCCGCTTCGAAACAGCGGTCGAGAACGCGAAATGCCGTTGCTTCGTCGGCCTGGCTGCCGAAGGTCATCGTCCCCATGCAGATGTCGGACACATGGATCGCGCTTTTGCCCAGACGGCGGTTTTTCATGGCTCTTCTCTCCGGTCAGGAAGGGGAAGCGCCGTGCATAGGTTGCGTGGCTTGGGCTTGCAATCAGATGAGCAGGGCGAGCGATCCCACGAGCATCGCCGCCATCGTCCAGTTGAAAATGCGCAGCCGGGCGGGACTGGACAGCCAGCCGCGCAATACCTGTCCCATCACCGCCCACAGGCTGGTCGACGGCAGGTTGATGACCCCGAACACGACCGCAACGAGCAGCACTGCGGCAATATTACGGTCGGGCGCATAAAGCGCGATCGCGGTCAGCGCCATCGACCAGGCCTTGGGATTGACCCACTGAAACAGCACTGCCTGCATGAAGGTCATCGGCTTGCCGCTGGTGCTGCCTGCGGTGTCGGGCGCGGCGGCGTTGGCGATCTTCCACGCGAGCCACAGCAGATAGGCGACGCTGGCCACCTTCAGCACGGTGTTCAGTATCGGAAACAGGTCGAACAGCCCCATCAGGCCGACGCCAACCAGTATGATCATCAGGGTGAAGCCGATCCCCACGCCCAGCGCGTGCGGTACCGTTCGGCGCAGGCCGAAATTGGCACCCGACGACATCAGCATCAGATTGTTGGGGCCCGGCGTGATCGACGAGACGAGGGCAAAGGCCGAGAGCGCGAGAAGGGTGGTCTGGTTCATGCGCGCAACATAATGCGGTTTTGGCGGCGAAGTGTTGCAAACATGTCCACGTAAAAGCTATATCATGCAACCTATGATCGATATTGATGCCATCGGCCGCAAGATATTGCGCGAGTTGTCGCACGACGGGCGAATCTCGAATATCGAACTCGCCGATCGCGTCGGTCTGTCGCCGTCGGCGTGCCTGCGCCGGGTGCAGGAACTCGAACGCAGCGGCGTGATCAAGGGCTATCGCGCGCGGATCGACCCGGCAAAGACCGGCGCGACCTTCATCGCCTATGTGACGATTGGCCTGTCGAGCCACACCAAGGATGCGCAGGAAGGCTTCGAAGCCGCGATGGCGGTCGCGCCTGAAGTCCGCGAATGCCACAACACCACCGGCGCGATCGAATATCTGCTGCGTGTCGAGGCGGCCGACCTTGCCGCCTACAAGCATTTCCATACCGAGGTGCTCGGCGTGCTGCCGCAGGTCAATGCGATCACCACATATGTGCTGATGGATTCGCCGAAGGACGAGCGGGCCTGATTCTGTCGCCTCGCCTTCGCAGGCCGACGATGGTGTCTTGAACCTTCGCCACCGCCACCGCATATCAGTTGCATGGTGAAACTCTCCTTCCTCGACCTCGTCCCCGTAACTGACACCGGTTCGATCTCTCAATCCCTCGCCAACGCCGCCGATCTCGCGAAACATGCCGAAGTACTTGGCTATCATCGGTTCTGGGTCGCTGAACATCATGGCATGACCGGCATCGCCAGCGCCGCGACCGCGGTGGTGCTCGCGCATATCGGGCAGGCGACTTCGAGTATCCGCATCGGCGCCGGCGGCATCATGCTGCCCAACCATGCGCCGATGGTGATCGCCGAACAGTTCGGGACGCTCGAGGCTCTCTTCCCCGCTCGCGTCGATCTGGGTCTTGGCCGTGCGTCGGGATCCGATGGCGTGGTCGCCCGCGCGCTCCGCCGTAATCTTTCGAGCGACGAGCGGCAGTTTCCGCAGGCTGTCGTCGAGCTGCAAGCCTTTCTCGCCGGCGACGATCGCCTCGGCATCCGTGCAGTGCCGGGCGAGGGGACAAACGTCCCGCTGTGGATTTTGGGATCGAGCACGTTTGGCGCGCAACTCGCCGCAATGCTTGGGCTGCCTTACGCCTTCGCCAGCCACTTCGCACCCGACGCACTCGACGAAGCGCTCGAAATTTATCGCCGCCAGTTCAAACCGTCGGCGCAACTGGCGGCGCCCTATGCCGCAGCGGCCTTCAACGTCTTCGCGGCCGACAGCCGCGCAGAAGCCGAACTTCTCGCTTCGACCCAGCAACAGGCCTTTGTCGCACTGCGTACCGGAAATCCGGGACGCATGAAGCCGCCGCTCGCGGGCTATAAGGACAGCTTGCCGCCTAATGCGAGGGCGATACTCGACCACGTACTGCAATGTTCGGCCACCGGCACGGTCGACGATGTTGCGGCCGGGTTGAAGGCGTTTGTTGCGCGGACGGGGGTCGATGAGGTGATTGTCGCGTCGTCGATGTATGATCATGACGCGCGCAAACATTCGCTCGCGTTGACGATGGAGGCGGCGCGCTCGCTTTAGCGTCCCTCGTGTTGACGCGGCTCGGGCAGGGACGGTATAGGGTCGGTCCGACCAAGGGCGGCCCGTATGGGGTCGCCTTTTTACTTTAGTCTGAAAGGTGCCACGCCCATGTCGATCACGCCGCTGATGCCCGTTTACCCCCGGTGCGCAGTGCGTCCCGTGCGCGGCGAAGGCGCATATCTGTTCGGCGAACGAGGCGAGCGCTATCTGGACTTCGCGAGCGGCATTGCGGTGAACCTGCTCGGCCACGGTCACCCGCATCTGACCAAGGCGATCCAGGATCAGGCCGCGACGCTGATTCATGTGTCGAACCTCTATGGCAGCCCGCAGGGCGAGGCCTATGCGGCGCGGCTGGTCGAGCATACTTTTGCCGACACCGTCTTCTTCACCAATTCGGGTGCCGAAGCGGTCGAATGCGCGATCAAGACCGCGCGCGCCTATCATTCGAGCGCGGGCAACGCCGAAAAGCATAATCTCATCACCTTCAACAATGCGTTCCACGGGCGCACGCTGGGGACGATTTCGGCGACCAATCAGGAAAAGCTGCGCAAGGGTTTCGATCCGTTGCTGCCCGGCTTTGCCTATGCGCCGTTCGACGATCTCAACGCCGCGCTCGATCTGGTCGACGACAACACGGCTGGCTTCCTGATCGAACCGATCCAGGGCGAAGGCGGTATCCGTCCGGCTTCGCAGCCGTTCCTTCAGGCGCTGCGCGATATTTGCGACAAGCGCGACCTGATGCTGGTCTTCGACGAAGTGCAGTGCGGCGTTGCCCGCACCGGATCGCTCTATGCCTATGAAGAGTTTGGCGTCGTTCCCGACATCCTTGCAAGCGCCAAGGGGATCGGCGGCGGCTTCCCGATGGGTGCGTGCCTCGCCACCGAAAAGGCCGCGCGCGGGATGGTGATCGGCACCCATGGCTCGACCTATGGCGGCAACCCGCTTGCGATGGCGGCGGGGCAGGCGGTGCTCGACGTCGTGCTGGAAGAGGGCTTTCTCGATCAGGTCAAGGCGACCGGCGAGCGGCTGCGCGGTGCGCTCGAACAGCTGATCCCGAACCACGACAATTTGTTCGAGAGCGTGCGCGGAATGGGCCTGATGCTCGGCCTCAAGCTGACGTCGGACAGCCGTGCTTTCGTCGCGCATCTGCGCGACAATCACGGCCTGCTGACGGTCGCGGCCGGCGAAAATGTCGTCCGCGTTCTGCCGCCGCTCAACATCGAGCAGGCTCATATCGACGAATTCATCGAGAAACTGTCAGCGGGTGCGGCGAGCTACACGCCGCCTGAGTCCTGATGTTTTCCGTTCCTGTAGAACGGAGGGCATGATGCGGAATTTCCTGAACCTGTCCGACGCGGGCGGCGACGCCGTCGCGGCGATGCTCGCTGACGCTATCGATCGCAAGGCCGCACGCGCCGGTTGGCCGAAGGCAAAGCCCGACGCCGACAAGCCGCTTGCCGATCATGTGCTGGCGATGGTGTTCGAAAAAAACTCGACCCGCACCCGCGCGTCGTTCGACATCGCCATCCGTCAGCTCGGCGGCGTACCGATGATCCTCGATGCGGGCACGACCCAACTCGGCCGAGGCGAGACGATCGCCGATACCGCGCGCGTCCTGTCACGCTATGCCGACGCGATCATGATCCGCACCGACGATCATGCCAAGATCGAGGAACTGGCGGCGCATGCCACCGTCCCGGTGATCAACGGCCTGACAGACCTGTCGCACCCATGCCAGATCGTCGCCGACCTGCTCACTGTCGTCGAGCAGGGCAAGGCGTTGCCGGGGCTCGAGCTTGCGTGGCTTGGTGACGGCAACAATGTCCTGTCGTCGTTGATCGAAGCCGCAGGATTATTTGGTTTCAACGTCCGTGCAGGCTGTCCGCAGGGCTATGATCCCGACGCCAGCTTTGTCGAAGCGGCCCGCGCCAAGGGCGCGCGCATCGATATCGTACGCGACGCCCGCGAGGCCGTTGCCGGAGCCGATCTGGTGGTCACCGACACCTGGGTGTCGATGGGGCAGGATCACGCGCACAACAAGCTTGCGGCAATGGCGCCCTATCAGGTCGATGAACGGCTGATGGCGGCGGCAAAGGGCGATGCGTTGTTCCTCCACTGTCTGCCCGCGCATCGCGGCGAAGAAGTGGTCGATGCCGTGATCGACGGGCCGCAGTCGCGCATATGGGACGAGGCGGAAAACCGCGTCCACGCGCAAAAATCCGTCCTGCTTTGGGCCTTTGAAAAATTGTGAGCCGCCAGTCGTGAGCGAAATCATCGAAACCTGGTTCGACCAGCCTCTCGTCTTCACCATCGCCGCGCGGCACGTGCGCGGGCGTTTGGTGCGGCTGGGGCCTGTGCTGAACACGATCATCGCGGCGCATAATTATCCGCCGGTTGCCGAGAAATTGCTCGCCGAAGCGCTGGTGCTGACGGTCCTGCTCGGATCGACACTGAAGGATGAAAACGGGCAGTTGACGCTGCAGGCGCAGACCGGTGGCGGTCCGATCGAATTGCTCGTGTGCGATTATCGCGGCGGCGAATTGCGTGGCTATCTGAAATTCGATGCCGAGCGGCTGGCGGAGGTAGGGGCCGATCCGACGCTATTCGCGCTGTTCGGCGAAGGCTTCCTTGCGATCACCTTTGACCAGGCGACCAGCGGCGAGCGCTATCAGGGCATCGTTCCGCTGGAAGGATCGTCGATCGGAACCGCCGCCGAACATTATTTCGAACAATCCGAACAAATTCCCAGCCTGCTCAAGCTTGCCGCGCGACATGATGCAGAGGCGGGCTGCGTCGCGGGCGGATTGCTGCTCCAGCACCTCCCCGAAGGCGAGGTCGATCGCGACCGGCTGCATCTCCGTCACGACTATCCCCAATGGGATCATGCGCGAACGATCGCGGGGACGCTCAAGGATAGCGAACTCACCGATCCTGCCACGTCGCTCGAGACGCTGGCATGGCGGTTGTTCCACGAGGAAGAGGTGCGGGTCGCTCCGGGGGCGATGCTTTCGCGCGGCTGCCGGTGCAGCAATGACTATTTCGCGGGCGTGTTGGCGCAGTTCCCGGAGGCGGAGCGGCAGGACATGGCCGACGAAGCCGGCAATGTCGTCGTCGACTGCGCCTTTTGCTCGCGCATATTCCCGATTCCATTGGAAGAAATCGCGACGCACAGCTGAAGGCGGCTTTGCAGCCGGGCCCTGCTGACGACAAGACGAGGCAATTTGGCGCCAAGCGGTTGAAATCGTGCACCCCCATCGCTACCTTGTGTCAAACAGGGTCGCAATTTCGTTCGCTTTCGGGCGACCAACGGACAGGTGGAAATGGCGATCTTCTCTCCCTTTATGCGATGGACTTTGGCTGCTTGCGCGCTTGCGGTCGCGCCGGCGGTGCCGGCGCAGGCGCCCTCGTTGACGATGCTCGACCGGCTTGAAAAAGGAAGCTGGCAACTGCGCGAGCGCGGCAAGGATGCTGTCCTGCAAACGATATGCGTCGGCGACGCGCGGCGGATGATCCAGATTTATCATCCGCGGTCGAATTGTTCGCGCTATGTCATCGAGGACACGCCGACCTCGGTGACGGTGCATTATACCTGCCCGGGCGCAGGGCATGGGCGGACCAGTATTCGCAGCGAAACCAATCGTCTGGTGCAGATCGACACGCAGGGCATTGCCGACGGCAAGCCCTTTTCGCAGTCGATCGAAGCCCGCCGAACCGGCGGCTGCTGACGCCTGTCTATCGGTAAGCTGGGGTTAACCCTTCGTCCCTAAACAGGAGGGGTGACATATGGATGTGTGTCACACCTCCCTAAACGGCTTCATGCCGACCTGGGCCGTATCGCGAAAGCCGTGCGGCCCGTTTCTTTGGTGCGCTGCAACAAGCCGCCTCTTGCGCGGTCATTGGAGCAGGCGTATCGGGCGCCGATGCAAGATATTTCCGGAAAAACCCTGATCGTTCTTTTGTCGGGCGGGCTCGATTCGATGGTGTGCGCGGGGCTCGCGCGCGAAGCGGGTGCGCGGATCGTCGCGCTGACGATCGACTATAACCAGCGCCACCGCGTCGAGCTGGAATCGGCGGCGCGCATTGCTGAAAGCATCGGCGCGGCCGAACATATCGTCCTACCGCTCGATCTGCGCCGTTTCGGCGGCTCGGCGCTGACCGCCGATATCGACGTGCCGAAGGATGGCATGAGCAGCGATGTTCCCATCACCTATGTCCCGGCGCGCAACCTGATCTTTCTGTCGCTGACGCTGGGGCTGGCCGAAGCGCGGCAGGCGCAGGACATTGTCATCGGCGTCAACGCGCTCGACTATTCGGGCTATCCCGACTGCCGTCCCGACTTCATCGCGGGTTTCGAGGACCTGGCACGGCTCGCGACGCGCGACGGCGACATTGGCGTCGCCTTCCGCATCCACGCGCCGCTGCAATATATGACCAAGGCCGACATCGCGGCCGAAGCGACGCGGCTGGGAATGGACGCGGGGATGAGCTGGTCCTGTTACGATCCGACCCCCGAGGGGCTGCATTGCGGCCTGTGCGACAGCTGCCGTTTGCGGAGCAAGGGCTTCGCTGACGCCGGGCTGGCAGACCCGACCCGTTACGCCGTGACGGCCTGATCGATGGCCTATGCCGTCAAAGAGATTTTCCTGACCCTGCAAGGCGAGGGCGCGCAGGCGGGTCGCCGCGCAGTCTTCTGCCGCTTCGCCGGGTGCAATTTGTGGACCGGGCGCGAGGTCGATCGCGCCAAGGCGGTGTGCAAATTCTGCGACACCGATTTCGTCGGCACCGACGGCACGCTCGGCGGCAAATATGCCGATGCCGCGGCACTGGCAGCGGTGATCGCCGAAAATTGGGGCGAGGGTTTCGACGACCGTTATGTCGTTCTGACCGGGGGCGAGCCGATGCTCCAGGTCGACGATGCGCTGATCGAGGCACTCCATCGCGAGGGCTTTACCGTCGCGATCGAATCCAACGGCACGCTCGCGGTCCCGCGCAGCATCGACTGGATCTGTATCAGTCCGAAGGCCGGAAGCGAGCTCGTGCAGTTGAGCGGCGACGAATTGAAGCTTGTTTGGCCGCAGCCCGGCAGCGACGTCGAACGGCTCGCGGGGCTCGATTTCGAGCATCGGCTGGTTCAGCCGCTCGACGATCCGAATGCCGCAGACAATGTTCAGCGCTGCATCGATCTCGTGATGGACGACCCGCGCTGGCGGCTGTCGTTACAGGCGCACAAGAGCCTAGGGTTGCGCTAGGCGCTATTCGGCCTTCTTGGCGGCAGGCTCGGTGACGGTTTTTGGGACGGCGGGGACTGCGACCGCATCGACGGTTGCGGTGTCAGCCACATTGTCGCCTTCCTCGGCGGTGGCATCCTTGGATTTCGTCGCGTCCTTTTTCGTTCCATCGTCGGGAACGCTGTTATCGACCGCAGTGCCGTCGCTTGCGGCGTTGTCGAGAATGATCATCGAATCGCTGATCGAGCCGGGCTGAACCTCGACAGCGTCGAGCTTGGCTGTCGACTTGCCAGCGGGTTCGCCGCCTCCGCAGGCCGCGAGCGAGAGAAGGAGGAGTGAAGAGAAAAGGGTGCGCGTCATGCGCCGTTCCTAATCCTTCGCTTGAAGCTTGTCGAGGAAGGCGGGCAGGGCATCCGTCAATGCGGCATCGACGTCGGCAAAACTTGCGGTTTTGCCTAACGCGGCAAGGCTGGTGACGGGGAATTCGGCGATTCCGCACGGAACAATGCCACCGAAATGCGCCATGTCGGGCGCGATGTTGAGCGAAAAGCCGTGCATCGTGACCCAGCGCTTCACGCGCACACCGATCGCACCGATCTTGGCCTCGCGACCGTACAGATCGTCGGTCCAGATGCCGATGCGGCCATCTGCGCGGCGGGCCGCGACTCCGAGCTGGGCCAGCGCGTCGATCACCCAGCCTTCGAGCGCGGAGACATAGGCACGCACGTCGCGGCCGCGTTTCGTGAGGTCGAACTGGACATAGCCGACCCGCTGGCCCGGGCCATGATAGGTATAACGCCCGCCGCGTCCCGCGTCATAAACGGGAAAGCGCGGATCGAGCAGTTCGGCGGGATCCGAACTCGTGCCCGCCGTATATAGCGGGGGGTGTTCGAGCAGCCAGATGCGTTCGCTGGCCTCGCCGGCGTAGATCGCGGCCGCGCGCGCTTCCATATCGGCGAGCGCGGCGGGGTAATCGGTCAGGCCCGGCGAAACGGTCCATTCGGGTTGCTGCAAACGGCTCATCGCGCCGCGTCCTGCCCGCCTGCGCGAACGAGTGCAAGAGGCGGGGCCTGAATCGACCCACAAGGCTGGACAACGGGGATCAAGCGCGTCAGGCTCCCGGGCACAACAATCAGGTGGAAATGGAGTATTGATGCCGAAATTCGATATGGGTGCAGCTTGGGACGACAGCAAGGTCTTGCTGCGTTCGCATAGCGCACTGACCGGCGCCATCGCCGCTGTTTTCCTGTTCCTGCCGACATTGGCAGTCGGCTGGTTCGGCCCGACGCCGATTGCCCCCGCCGACGGTGCGAGTTTGGAGCAGGTCATGGCGGCGTTTCGTGAAAATGCCGGACAGGCGGTCCCCTATCAGCTTCTGGTCAGCATTGTTTCCGCGATTGGTGGTGTAGGTATCCTGCGGTTATGGTTGTCGCGATCGGGCACCAGCGTCGGCGACGCGCTGCTCTTTGCGATCAAGATGATCCCGACGATGATCGCCGTCCAGCTGATCATGGGTGTTGCGCTGGGGCTTGGCGCATTGCTGCTCCTTGTGCCGGGCATCGCTGCGGGCGGCGGGGCGGTGTCCATGCTGCTCGTGCTGATCGGTCTGATCCTGCTTCTTGGTCTTAGCGCCTATTTCTGGGGCAGGCTTGCGGTGGTGTCGCCGGTGATCGCCGACCGCGAGGTGCGCAACCCGATCACCGCGCTTCAGACGGGCTGGGCGCTGACCAGGGACAATGGCTGGCGGATTTTCCTGTTCATGTTTCTGGTTGCTCTGGTGATCGTGGTTGTTGCGACGCTGGTCGGTGGGCTTGTCGGCGCTGTGGCGGGAACGGGCGACGGGATCGGACGCATGCTGACCGGGTTTGTCCAGGGCGTCGTCGCGGCCATCGGCGGCCTCATATCGGTGGCGATTGCCGCCGCGACCTATCGCCAACTGGCGGTCCGCGATGCCGAGAATGTTTTTGCATGAGTGCGGTGCAAACGCAGTCGGGCTGCTTCACAAGGGGGAAGTGACGATGAATCGGATTAGCATTGGTCAGGCGTGGTCCTGTGCGACCAGCTTTTTCGCGGGGCAGGGCCTCAATCATGCCATTGCCCTGATCGGAGTGGGGATCGTTATCCCCCTGATACTGCAATTCGCGCTTGGCGGCGGGGCGGCGATGACCGATCCGATGAGCTTTGTTACTGGTGGCGGAATGATGGCGATGGGCGCGATCGCGATCCTGATGAGCCTGGCCAACTATGTTCTCCAGACGGGCAGTTATTTCGCGTCGTGGCGGATCGGACTGGCCCAGGGCGCCGAACCACTCGGTTCAGCGTTGGGTTATGGTCTGATCGCCGCACTGCCGGTGCTGTTGCTCAGCGCCGTTGTGGTGATCATCTTCGCTGCGGTTGCGTTCCTGGTCTTTGGCAGCGCGCTCATGCCGATGATGATGGGCGAGCAGCCCAGCCAGGCCGCGATCGCTGGCACCGGCATGCTTCTTTTGCTCCTGATGCCGCTGTTCTTTCTGTTCATGATCTGGATTGCGGCGCGCTTCTGCTGCACGGGGCCGGTCATGGCCGATCAGCGGACATTCAACGTGTTGACCGGGCTCGGCGAATCATGGCGTATGACCGCGGCGTCGCAGTGGAAGATTGTCGGCTATTTCGTTTTGCTGGGTATCGCGCTCTTCGTCCTTGCCATGATCCTGATGATGATCGTCGGAGTGTCGATGTTCGCGGGCGGCGGTGTCCCCAGCGGCGGATCGATCATCGGCCTTGTCGTTGGCGCGTTGCTTCTGACCGTCCCGATGGCCTATTTGCAGGTCGGCGTGCCCGCGGGCATCTATCGCGCTTTGGGGCAAGGCAGCCAGGGCGATGTCTTCGCCTGATCCTGGTGTGTCGGAAAGAAAATAGGGCGCTCCGGCAACGGGGCGCCCTATTGCTGTCTCAGCTCCATTTGGCGAGCGGCGGCAAGCTCATCAGGATCGCGTCGATATTGCCGCCGGTCTTGAGTCCGAACAGCGTTCCGCGATCATAGACGAGGTTGAATTCGGCGTAGCGTCCGCGCCAGATGAGCTGTTCTTCGCGCTCCGCCCCGGTGAAGGGATGGTTCATCCTTCGCCGGACGATTTGCGGGAAAATGTCCAGAAATGCCTCGCCGACCCCCTGGGTGAACTGGAAACTGCGGTCGAACTCGGCGTCGTCGCCGGCTTCGAGATGGTCGTAGAAAATCCCGCCAACGCCCCGGTGAACCCCGCGATGCGGGATATAGAAATAGTCATCGGCCCATTTTGCATAGCGTTCATACACGTCGGGACCAAAGGGTGCGCAGGCCGCGCGCAGCCGCGCATGAAAGGCGTCCGTATCCTCGGCATAAGGAATCGGCGGGTTGAGATCGGCGCCGCCGCCGAACCAGCGCCTGGTCGTGACCAGGAAGCGCGTGTTCATATGCACCGCGGGCACATGCGGGTTCTTCATATGCGCGACGAGGCTGATGCCCGTCGCGAAAAAGCTGGGGTCATCGGCCGCGCCGTGAATCGATTGAGCGAAGTCGGGCGCGAACTGACCGCCGACGGTCGACACATTAACGCCGACCTTTTCAAAAACCTCTCCGGTCATCACGCCGCGTACGCCGCCGCCGCCCGCGCCGGGATCAAGCCCGTCGGCCTCGCGGTCCCACGGCGTATAGGCGAAGCGTGCATCGCTGCCGGCTTCGGTCTCGATCGCTTCGAATTCGGCGCAGATTCGGTCGCGCAGCGATTCGAACCAGGTGCGCGCCGTCTGTTGCTGGGAATCGAGCGAGATCATGCCGGAAAGCCTTTCGTCTGTCTGAGAGCTTCGGCGAGCGCGATGCCAGCCGCCACCGCGACATTCAAGGAGCGAAAGCCCGCCTGCATCGGAATTGCGACCCGCGCTGCCGCCGTATCATGGACATAAGGCGGGACGCCCGAGGATTCGGCACCGAGCAAAAGGACATCATGAGGCGTGAATACAAAGTCGGGCAGGGGAGTCGCGCCTGCGGTGGTCAACAGCACCGGGCGCAGATCTTCCGCCGTGATCGATGCATGAAAGCTGCGCCAGTCGGGGTGGCGGCGAACATTGGCGCGAACCGCATAGTCCATGCCCGCGCGCTTAAGGGCATGGTCGGAAAAGGGAAAGCCACAGGGCTCGATAATATGCGCGGGCACGCCGAAGCAGGCGGCGGTGCGCAATGTCGTGCCGACATTTCCTGCAATATCCGGCTGAAACAGGGCAATTTCCATGGAGATGCCATAGCCGTTGGGTTGGAAGGACGCGAGGGGTATCGCGGTCGTGTCGGCGTGCGGCGAAAAGAAGGGAAATTGCCTGTTGGCAAGCCCCGGATGTGCGGCTATCAGGCCCGCAATTCCCGGAGGGGCCGCCGGGACGCGTCGCTTTTGTGCGTGCGCAACACAGGCGGTCCGACTTTCCGAGAACTTTGTCAGTTCACCCATGCAAGGGCAGTCGAATGGCTAGTGAAACCGAACTCAATGCCGGCATCGAAGATGGCGTGCGGCGCCGGGACTTCATCAATATTGCGGCAGTGAGTTTCGCAGGTGTCGGTGCGGCGGCGGTTGTCCTGCCGCTCGTCAACCAGATGAACCCGTCGGCCGACGTGCTCGCGCTGTCGTCGACCGAAATCGACATTTCGGCGATCCAGCCGGGGCAGGCTATCAAGACCAGCTGGCGCAAGCAGCCGGTGTTCGTCCGCAACCTGGTGGCCAAGGAAATTGCCGAAGCCAAAGCTGTGGCGCTCGGCGATCTGCGCGATCCCGAAACGATCGATCAGCGCACCAAGCCGGGCAAGGAAAACTGGCTGATCACGCTGGGCGTTTGCACCCATTTGGGTTGCGTTCCCCTCGGTGCTGCCGAAGGTGAGAACCGCGGCGATTTCGGCGGTTATTTCTGCCCGTGCCACGGGTCGCACTATGACACCGCGGCCCGCATCCGTAAGGGGCCGGCGCCCAAGAATCTGGTCGTGCCGCCCTATGAATTTACCAGCGACACCGTCGTGACGATCGGCTGAGGAGCGAGATAAGATGAGCTTTCCCTGGGCCAAGCAATATCAGCCCCAGCATCCTTTGATGCAGTGGATTGACGAGAAGCTGCCAATGCCGCGTCTCGTCTACAACGCGATCGGTGCGGGCTACCCCGTTCCGCGCAACCTGAACTATTTCTGGAACTTCGGCGTTCTCGCCGGTGCCGCACTGGCGATCCAGATCATCACCGGTATCGTCCTGGCGATGCATTATGCCGCCAATGCGGGCGTCGCCTTCAATTCGGTCGAGCATATCATGCGCGACGTGAATGCCGGCTGGTTCATCCGCTATGCGCATATGAACGGCGCGAGCATGTTCTTCATCGTGGTCTATCTCCACATTTTCCGCGGCCTTTATTACGGTTCGTACAAGGCGCCGCGCGAAATGGTGTGGCTGCTCGGGGTGGTAATCTTCCTCCTCATGATGGCGACCGGTTTCATGGGCTATGTGCTTCCGTGGGGCCAGATGAGCTTCTGGGGCGCGCAGGTGATTACCGGCTTCTTCTCGGCGATTCCTGTCGTCGGCGAACCGATCCGCGAATGGCTTCTCGGCGGCTTCGTCCCCGATAATGCGACGCTCAACCGTTTCTTCTCGCTGCACTATTTGCTGCCGTTCGTGATCCTGGGTGTCGTCATCCTGCATATCTGGGCGCTGCACATTCCGGGCTCGAGCAATCCGACCGGTATCGAGGTGAAGGATGAGCAGGATACCGTCCCGTTCCATCCCTATTACACCGCGAAGGATGGTTTCGGACTGGGCATCTTCCTGCTGGTCTTCGTCGCGCTGACTTTCTTCAGCCCGAACATGCTGGGTCATGCCGACAACTATATTCCGGCGAACTCGCTGTCGACGCCGGCGCATATCGTTCCCGAATGGTATTTCCTGCCCTTCTACGCGATCCTGAAGGCCTTCACCTTCAACTTCCTGTGGATTGACGCGAAGCTGTGGGGCGTCATTGCGATGTTCGCTTCGATCGCCGTGCTGTTCTTCCTGCCCTGGCTTGACAGCTCGCCGATCAAGTCGTCGACCTATCGTCCGCTGTATCGCTGGTTCTTCTGGGCCCTCGTCGTCGACGTGCTGATCCTCGGGTTCTGTGGTATGCAGCCGGCCGAGCAGCCGTATGTGATCCTTAGCCAGCTCGGCGCGATCTACTATTTCGCTCACTTCCTGGTGATCCTTCCCATCGTTTCGCGGATCGAACGTCCGCTCCCGATGCCGAACTCGATCACCGAAGCGGTTCTCGCCAAACACGCCACCGACACCTCGTCGGCTTCGGCAACGGCCTGAGCGCCGGACTTTAATAGGAGCTGATACAGCCATGGTTCGTCCGCTCGGATTTCTCGTCGGTCTTGGTTTCATCACGGCACTGGTGTTCGCGATTTTCACGACGCCGTTGTCCAATGAACACAATGTCGCGCACGACTTTCACAAAGAGCCCAAGCCGCTGAAGCTTGCCAGTGACGGCCTCGCGCCGCACTGGGACAAGCAGCAGCTTCAGCGCGGGATGCAGGTGTACAAGGAAGTCTGCTCGGCCTGCCACAGCCTGCACCTCGTCGCTTTTCGCGATATCAAGGATCTGGGTTATACCGATGGTCAGGTGAAGACCTTTGCCAAGGGCTTCCAGGTTCCGTCGATCAACCCCGACACGGGTGAGCCGGCAACGCGTGATGGCCTGTCGTCGGATTATTTCCCGTCGCCCTATGCGAATGAAACTGCGGCGCGCGCTGCGAACAACAATGCGCTTCCGCCGGATCTTTCGCTGATCACCAAGGCGCGTGAAGGCGGCAAGGATTACATCTATTCGCTGCTGACCGGATTCCAGAATCCGCCAGCCAAGCTTCCGGCTGAACTCAAGCCGGGCACGGGGCTGCACTACAACCCCTATTTCGCCAACCTCAACCTCGCGATGGCGCCGCCGCTGACCAATGGTCAGGTGACCTACGCCGACGGTACGAAGGCGACTGTCGATCAGATGGCGAAGGATGTAACCGCATTTCTCGTCTGGACCGCAGAACCCAAGCTGGTGAAGCGTGTGCAGGTGGGTTGGGCAGCCTTCTTCTTCCTGCTGATCTTCACCGTGCTGACCTATTTGTCCTATCGGAACATCTGGGCTGACAAGAAGCATTGAGGCCCGGGAAGGGCGATTGTTCCAGATGATCGCCCTTCCGCCTCAACCGGACCTTGACCTCGCGTCGCTGGTCCGCACGATCCCGGACTTTCCCAAGCCGGGCATCCGGTTTCGCGATATCACCACATTGATCGGCGACGCGGTCGGCTTTGCCGAAAGCGTGCGCCGATTAAGTGCGTTGGCGGCAGTTCACCGCCCTGATGCCATCGTCGCGGTTGAGGCGCGCGGCTTTCTGTTCGGCGCCGCGATGGCGACCGCGATGGGGCTCGGCCTTGTTCCGGTCCGCAAGGCGGGCAAACTGCCCGGCGTTACGATTGGCGTGGACTATGAACTCGAATATGGCGTTGACCGGCTCGAACTGCACGAAGGTGCGATTCTGCCCGGTCACCGCGTCGTTCTCGTCGATGATCTGCTTGCAACCGGCGGGACGATCCTGGCGACGGCAGCGCTGATGCAGAGCGTCGGCGTGGAAGTCGCTGCAGCGCTGTTCGTCATCGACCTGCCCGATCTGGGCGGATCGCAGCGACTGGAGGCTGCGGGCCTCGTGTGTGAGACGCTGATTGCCTTTGAGGGCGACTAGCTGGCGGTGTCGACGGCTGGTGCGGGTGGTTTGGCACCCTTTATCAGCAACCAGAATCCCAATGTGACCTCGTAAATCAGCATCGGTAGCCACGCGATCCAGGTTGCTGCCGAAGACCAGTTCATCGGTCCGCCAAAAAGCCCGAATTGCTGAAGCGGGATCAATATCATCAGCAGAAGCGATGTGGCGAGACCGAGCCATGCGAGTGGCGCCGGCACCATCTGCCCGCGCAGGAGCAGCCAGGCGAAGGCCGTGCTGCCGACCGCGAAGAAGAAGATGCCCTCTCCGGCGCCTGCTTCGACAATACGACAAGCAAGGCCAAGCAGGGCGATTTCACGCCCGGCGCCGCGCGTTATGGCGTAGAGGGTTACTCCCAGAACTACGGCGGACAAGGCGGTGAACAAGCCGAGGGTTTCGGCGGCATGTGGCACCCGCGTCATCGCCATGCTGGCGATCCCCGCTGCGATATAGAAAAGGAACGCAAAGCCAGCGATCCGCGCATTTGTCATGAAAGCCACGCGCCATCCCCTTTGAGGCCGACGGTCGATGGCTCAAAGCGTACAGCAATCGGGAATGGCTCGCAATCGGAGCCCGGCGCGGGTGACGGGCAAAGAAAAAGCCCGCGCCGAAGCGCGGGCTATCGCCCCCGTGGCGAGCGGCTACTTCTTAGAAGGGGACCCAGTTCTGCTTCTTGCGGAACTTCATATAGCCGACGTTTGCGCCAAGGCGCGCGCCAACGCCGACGCGGATGGGGATCAGCACGACATCGCCACGGCGCAGGTAGCTCGCGTTGAAGCCGCCGATCAGATAGGCGGCGCCTTCGCCCGCCGGATAGCGCTTGTACAGATCCTCGCTGTCGAACAGATTATAGACGAGAACGAAGGTATTGCCGGCATTGGCTCCGGCGTCGAAGCCGATCGACGGTCCCGTCCAATAGGCGGGTAGATCGCCCTCGACCTTGTGGTGGAGCGTGCCCGAGCCATAGCGGACACCGACAACCAGTGCGCCGCCAGCCTCGCGCCCGACGATATAGGCGTTGGGTTCGCCCTGCTTCTTCAGAATATCTTCAATCAGGCCCGCGAGGCCCTGTGCACCCTTGCCGAACACGCCCTCGGCGGCGCCGATCAGATCGTCTTTTTTGTACGTCGTGCCCGGGGGAGCGGTGTTGGTCACGGCGGCGGAGTTCGTTCCCGAAACCGTAGCTGTATCGTTGGTGCCCACCACCTGACCATATTGTTCGTCGCCAGTGGCGAGGTCGCTGTTGATATCGCTCCCCGTCGAATCACCGCTTGCAGGTGGCGGGGCGGGCCTGTCGAGATCGGCGTCGATCGCCGCATTGGGGTCGACTTCCTGCATCTGCGCAGCGGCAGGCATCGGCGCCAGGGCAAGGCCGATTGCCGCAAAAGCCGTGATCGCAAAACTGCTGATCGTGTTCCGCATAATACCCCCAAAAATCGTACGGCGCGCGGCGCCGAAACCTGATCCAATCATGGCCTGATTTGGCGCTCGAGCAATGAACCGGCGATGACCCGAGTCGAAATTGCGCCGGAATGAATCATTTTCGCCGCCAAAGCGTCGATGGATGCAAAAAGGGCAATGTTTGGCGTTGCGGGGCGATGAAGTGCTGGCTATAGCGCCCGCCTAGGCCAGACTGTTGCTAGCGCGACAGGCCATGCGGAGGCGTGGGTGAGTGGCTGAAACCAACGGTTTGCTAAACCGTCGTACTGGTAAATCCGGTACCGAGGGTTCGAATCCCTCCGCCTCCGCCACTTTTCAATTCACACCAGTGCATAGCGGGCCACTGGCCTTGCCTTGCGCTGTTTTTGACCTCCCGACATCAATTGGCACTCATCCCGATCCTCATCGTTCATCACTGGCGTGTTGACAAAACATAGTTATCACTATGATATGTCGCTGTCGCAAAGATGTTCAGGGGGTGAGGACAGGGCGCGCGGGCAGGGCGCCGCGCATTGTTCTCGGCGGCCCTTCTCCATATGTCCAATTGGGTAGGTATCATGGCCAAGCCAGCACAGCCAAATTTTCCGCCGCATTTTCGCTGGGGGGTTTCGACGTCGGCCTATCAGATTGAAGGCGCCGTAGCCGAAGGGGGGCGAGGTCCATCGACTTGGGATGTCTTCTGCAATCAAGCGGGCCGAATCGCAGATGGATCGACCGGCGCGATCGCGACCGACCATTATCACCGCTATCCGGAAGATGTGGCGCTGATGAAGGCGCTTGGCGTAACCCACTACCGGTTTTCGATCGCCTGGCCGCGGATACAGCCCGGCGGACGCGGTGATCCCAATCCGGCGGGGCTCGAATTCTACGACCGGCTGGTTGATGAACTGTGCGCGGCGGGCATTGTCCCCGTTCCGACGCTTTTTCACTGGGACACGCCGCAGGCACTCGAAGATGAGGGCGGTTGGCTCAATCGCGATACGGCGTATCGATTTGCCGACTATGCGGCGATCGCCGGGGCCCGGCTGGCCGATCGCGTGGGCATGTGGATCACCATGAACGAACCGACAGTGGTGACGAGTTTCGCCTATGGCGTGGGCGCGCATGCCCCGGGGCGTACGCTGGGGTTGGGGGCGATGCCCGTGGCCCATCATCAATTGCTGGCGCACGGGCTTGCCTTGCAGGCGCTCCGCGCCGCCGGTGGGCGCGAGATCGGTATTGCGAACAACCAGGCGCCCGCCTGGCCGGCAAGCGGTGCCGCCGAAGACCAGGGCGCCGCTGCGCTTTATGAGACGATCTTCAACTGGCTGTTCTCGGACCCGCTGTTGCTGGGGCGTTATCCGGAAGGTTTTGAGGCCATGATGCCGGGGCCGGTCGAAGAGGATCTCAAGATCATCTCGGCACCGCTCGACTGGTATGGGCTCAACTACTATAATCCGGTGCGTGTCGGTGCGCCAACGGGCAAGGTTCGTTACGTCGACGGGGTGGAGATGCCATCCGACCTTCCGTTCGACTTGCCGGAAATCGACGGCTATCCGCGTACCGATTTCGACTGGCCCGTCGTACCGGACGGTTTGGGCGAAATCATCGGTTCGCTGCGCAGCCGCTATGGTGCGGCCCTGCCGCCGATTTACATCACCGAAAATGGCTGTTCCTACGCGGATGGTCCGAACGTGGCAGGGTGCGTGGAGGACCACCGCCGGATCGCCTATCTCGACGGGCATTTGCGCGCGTTGGGCAAGGCGATCGACGATGGCGCCGACGTGCGCGGCTATTTCGTCTGGTCGCTGCTCGACAATTTCGAATGGGCGGCGGGTTATGAGCAGCGTTTCGGGTTGGTCCATGTCGATTTTGACACCTTGATGCGGACCCCGAAGGATTCCTATTTCTGGTATCGGGATCTGATTCTTGCGCATTCGACCGCGCCCAGGTGATATCGGACCGTCAATCCGCTCCAGCGCCGGAGAAAAAGGGGCGAGTTGGATGGCCGTGGATTGGCGCGCTGTCGGGTGCCAATTTCGGGCTGTGGGTTGCCCTGTTCGGCCCCATTCAGCTTCTTCTCGGCCTGCAGGCCCAAGCGATCGCACCGGAAAACAAGGTGGCGGTCCTTGGAATTGTTTCGGCTGCGGGCGCGGCCTGTTCCATGATCTCGAATCCGCTTTTCGGGGCGCTGTCCGACCGGACCGTCTCGCGTTTCGGACGTCGGCTGCCCTGGGTGTTGTTTGGCGTCGTGGGAGGCGCGCTGAGCCTGGCCCTCCTCGCTACGGCGGATAGTCTCGCGGCTATGATCCTGGGGTGGTGCCTCGCCCAGATCGCGCTCAATGCGATGTTCGCGGCCCTGGTAGCCGCCGTGCCCGACCAGGTTCCCGTCGCCCAGCGCGGTGCCGTGGGAGCGTGGCTGGGTTTTGCGCAAATCGGGGGTGTCGTTGGCGGCGTTGCGGTTGCCGAGGCGGTGCTCCCGAGCATCGCTCTGGGCTATCTGGCCTGTGCCGCGGTTCTGGTCGTGACCGCTGCTCCCTATTTGCTGTTTCGCCGCGATATCATACTCGATCGCCGCCATCGCCCCGCTTTTTCCTGGCGGAGCTTTCTCTCGGGCTTCTGGATCGATCCGCGCAAACATCCCGATCTGGGATGGGCGTGGATTGCGCGTTTCACGTTCAACCTCGCCTATGCCGTCGGCACGCTCTATCTGCTCTATTATCTGGGCGACATCGTCCATCGTCCCAATCCGGCTGGGGACGTCGTCATCATGACAGCCGTCAATGTCGGGGCGATGATAGTCTTCATGATACCTGCCGGGATTTTGTCCGACAAGCTGGGGCGGCGCAGGATATTTGTCATTGTTGCCGGGCTGATCCTGGCATCGGGCATGGCCATGCTTGCGGCGAGTCCGGGCTGGAGCGGTGCGCTGATCGCGGCGGCGGTGATCGGGGCAGGCTTCGGCATCTATACATCGGCGGAATTCGCATTGATCACCCAGATTCTGCCGAGTGATGCCGATCGGGGGCGTGACCTTGGCGTGCTCAACGTCGCAAATTCACTGCCGCAGGTTCTGGCACCGGCCTTGGCGGGATTGGTCGTCAGCTATGCCGGATATCCGGTCCTGTATGCCTTGGCTGCCGTTGCAGCATTGAGCGGAGCCATTTTGATCCAGCGGATACGCGGCGTGTCATGACACAGGTTCTGGCGGTACGAATTTACAGTTGAGGGTGCTGGAAAGCCCTTCGATCAGATCAGAAGCGGCATGCCGTTCGCGGACGCCGATCCGTCGATCGTTAAAATGCCCAGGCATATGGCTTGAGTGATCAGATGCGCCCGGTTGCGAGCGTTCAGTTTAAGTCGCACATTCTCGATATGTCGTTCGACGGTTCGGGGAGCGATGCTGATTTCGATCGCGATCTCTTTTGCCGATTGTCCCATTGCGACAAGTTCTAATATTTGATGCTCACGAGCAGTAAGATGCGGCTCCGAAAAAAGTTGGTCCCGTTGCACAGCCATTCTCCCCTAGCGCTTATGGCGCGGACGAACAGCGACCCGTGGCATTTATCGACTTGGAATGCTCACACAATTGTATTTTGCGATCATTTTGTGGCGTTATCGCGACAGAATTGATCGCGGTGACCCATTTGCACGATCGCAAAAAATATCCTTAGCACATTATGAATCGAAAATGCGGTAAAATTCAACCTCTCTGCACCATCGGAAAACACCCACGTATTTTTCCTACGCTGATCGTGCACGCCAATTCCTACGCGTTTGACCGGATGGACTAAAATCGGTCCAGGCAACAAAGTCGCTCCATAAGGGGTCGCCGCAGAAGTCCAATTTCTGATTGGGGGAGACGTGGCGTGCAAGAGTTACGGGCCGGTTTGCGCCCTGGAGAGCACGGTCAAGAAACCGAGCTTCGGTTCCGCAAAGGCGAAATCATTTTCTTTCAGGGCGATCGCAGCGACTGCTGGTTCGAGGTCGTCTCGGGCATTGTCCGAACCTGCCGTTTCCACATCGACGGGCATCGCCAGCTGACTGGCTTTTTCTACAAGGGCGACGCTTTCGGAGTCGAATGCGGTCGGCGCGATGCCGCAGCCGAGGCGGTGACAAATGCCATTTTGAGTCGCCGTTTCGTTACCGCGAGTGAACTGGACTCATCGTGGCAGAACCATGCTCTCGAACGGGCGCTGGAGAGCGCAAACCAGTGTATTTTCCTGCTCGGCCGCCGGAATGCGAACGAGCGGGTCGCTGCCTTTCTGCTGATAGCGGCGGAGCGGCTTGAATCACCGGAAAGCGTCCCTCTGCCGATGACGCGAAGCGATATCGCCGACCATCTTGGGCTTACCATCCACACTGTCAGCCGCACGATTTCAGGCTTCGTTCGCCGCGGGCTGATCGAGTTGGACGGGCCGCAGATGTGCCGGATCATCGACGTCGAGGGCCTGCGCAGCGCCGCAGGCGAGGAGGTCGAGGCTGCGATCGACCGATTGCATACGGCTGGGCCGTCGAGCCTTGCTGTTCATCCCCGGGGAGAGAGATTATGACAAAGGGCTGGGCCACGCCGTTGCTGTTCCACAGCTGCACGGCCTTCGTCGGCTTGTCCACCTTGGTTGCCTCGGACCGTGCGGAAGCGGGTACGTTGCCGCCGCTGGAATGCCATTGCGGCAATCTGGCCTTTCTCGACGTTACCGCGTCGTGGAGTGGTGCGGCGTCGGTTTCGCCTGGCGGAGCAACGCCGGAAGCGCCGGCGGCCGTCGCGGTGGCCGTCGAGACAGGCCAGCAAAGGCAGATCATCGACGAGCAACGACAATTGATCGACAGGCAAAGCGCGATGATTGCCGAGCAGCGCAACCAGATCGAGAAGATGCAGCAGCACCTTGCCCAACAACAGGTGCAGATCGACAAGCTGAGCTTGCTGGCGCTCGCGGACCGGCCGCTCGATTCGATGCGCGGTGCCGGTCTGGCCCAGGGCATCGACCCGGTACTGCCGGGGCCGGGGTCCAGCACGGTTTCCTTACCCGACAGTCCGGTTGGTGAAGCGCCGCCACCGGAACCGGGGACCGAGCAGCGCGTGGCGGCGGTGCCGGAGGGGCAGGGGGTGCTTACGCCCGCTGGAAAGCTCGTTTTCGAGCCGTCGTTCGAATATACGCGGTCATCGACCAACCGCCTGGTGTTCCGCGGCATTGAACTGATTCCCGGTATTCAGATCGGCCTGATTGAGGCGACCGACGCTGACCGCGATACTGTCGTCGGTACGGCTTCGCTCCGATACGGCCTTACCGATCGGCTGGAGGTAGAGCTTCGCGCACCCTATCTCTACCGCAACGACCGGATCGAGGTGGCCCAGCAGCGCGATGAAGGCATTGTCCGGCAGATCGCGCTTCGCGAGCACGGGATTGGCGATGCCGAATTCGCGGTGCGCTATCAGTTCAACCGGCCAGTGGGACAAAAGCCGATCTTCATCGGGTCGCTGCGGGTCAAGTCTGATACGGGCAAAGGGCCGTTTGATATCGGCTATGATGAATTCGGCGTCGCGACCGGTCTTGCCACCGGATCGGGATTCTGGGCGGTTCAGCCCGGTCTCAACTTCCTGATGCCATCTGACCCGGCGGTGATTTACGGCGGGGTCGCCTATCTGTACCACATCCCCCGGAATGTGAACAAAATGGTCGGTGATGTGCTGGTCGGGCGGGTTGATCCGGGCGATGCAATCTCTGCCAACCTGGGCTTTGGCTTCGCGCTCAATCCTCGCTTTTCTTTCTCGCTGGGCTATCGTCATAACTATATATTCCCGACGAAATCCGAAATCGGCGATACCCGTCAAAAATCCAAATATCTCCATGTCGGCTCGCTGAACCTTGGCATGTCCTATCGCCTGTCACTGCGTGACGTACTGAACTTCGGATTTGAATTCGGGGTGACCGAGGACGCGCCCGATGTCAGCATCACGATACGGATGCCGTTCAGCTGATCATCGCTAAAGTCAGTTGTTGAGCGCGCCGAGAGAGCCGGCACTCACCGCACTGCCGATCGCGTCGCTGATCCGTGTCATGGCGAGAGCATTGCGAAAACCGTCATAGCCCGAGACGTCGAGTGTGGCGTCAACTTGCTGCGCCAGGTTCACGCTGCTGGCGGTGTTGATCAAGACGTTCTGGATCGCGTCGGTTGAGTGGATGAGTGCGGTCTGCCCGTTGTTGGCGAGGAATACCGATTCATCGCCAACGCGCATCTGGATGCCGCCACTGGTCAATATTCCGGCTTGAATATGCGATGCGTCGGCGGCTGTCAGCGAGGGCGAAACATAGCGATCGACTGTGGCGCCATTCGCGGTCCAGCTGACGATCGTGCGTAGCGCGAGCTGATCATTCACAAAGCTTCGGATGTCGGCGCCGAACGAGATCTGCATATCGTTCCATGAAAAGCCGCCGCGCTGGGTTGCAAGAACCTCATCGGAAACCGTTGCAGCCTCGAGGAGCGGGTCTTCGGCGGCGGCCTCGCTTGCGACCAACAAGAGCGGCGCGAAAGCAAGGATATGGAGGTTCCTGCGCATCATATTCCTCATTTCACCGTGCCAACACGGACATCGAGAAGGATTTGCGGCGTCAGCTGATATTTCGGGGGTAGATTGGTGGTGAGATCGCCGGCTGACACATGCAGCGCGCCATCTTCTTCCAGCGGCGCTTTGGACCAGGGGCCCCAGTCGCCGGCGAGGTTGAAGACGGGGCGGCGGTCGGCTCCGTCGACGATTGCCAGAAGGATGCCGTTCCAGTGCTTTTCGAAATCGCTGAGCGCATATTCGTTGAGGCCGAGGACCGAGTCGCCGGTCAGCACGCGATCGCCCTTCAGTCCTTTGATGACGACAAAATGCTTGAAGCCGTTGAGATCCAGAAGGGCGATGGTGGGGCGTTTCACGTCGCGCAACTGGTCGATGTTGATGCGAAAACCTTCGGCGCGATAGCCGCGCGACTTCAGGTAGTTTTTCATGTCGAGCATCGAGAAGCCAACCTTGCGGATCGCCTCGCGGTCGCCGACTTCCCACATCGCACGAAAGGGCGCCGTTTCCGATGTCGGCTGGCCATAGTGAAAGGTAAGGAGGGTTGCGATCGCCGCGGATCCGCAACTGAAGTCATAGCGTTGGCGCACGACGGAACGAAAGGGAATGTCCCACCAGGTCATCACCTGGACTGCATAGCTGCCGCCCGCTTCATTGTTGCCCAATCGGACTTCGGCGACCGCAGGCGGCGCCATCTGGGTGCACAGGGCACCGGCGATCAAGGCAAGAAGCGGTCGCATGCGGCGGTCAATTGGCGAGGTTGATGGTCAGATTCATACCGCTTTGCACGCTGACCTGCGCGCCCGTGTTGATCAGAAGATTGCCGACGCCATTGAAGTTGGACAGGGCGTTGTCGCTCAGCGTCACCGCGCCGGCCGCATAGTCGCCGTTCAGGATGTTGCCGCTCGTAATCGCGTTCAGCGTCTGATTGGTGATCACCAGCGTTTCGCCACCGCGGAGCGTGTCCAGTTCCTCGTTGGTCAACATGGGGGACTTGGGATCGCGTTGGGCTGCAGTCGTCGATGGAGGCGACGACATGCTATCTGCATCGACCATCGCAGTGTCCGACGGGGCGCCGGGCGCGGTGGTTTGCCCAAGCGCCGGTGCGGAAAGACTCGCCGCAGCGAAAGCTGCGGATAATATCAGATACTTCATGGCGAGGCGCTCCTGTAAGGCTCGCAAACAGGATGACCGGCCGCCCGGGTCGGGCGAACCGGCCATCTCCGGGGGGCTCAGTCTCCGCCGTCTCCGCCACCGTCAGCGGCTGCACAGCATTCGCCGAAGGACACAGTGCCCTGGGCTGCAATGTTGGTTGCCGCCTGGGTATTGGCATTGATGCCGGTGTTCCAGGCTGCGTTCATGATGCCCGCATAGGCGGCAAAGGCATTGCCGCGGATCGAGTTGTTGCCGCTGTTGTAGCCAACGGGGGTTTCGGACCCGTCTTCACCATCCAGATCGACGACTTCGTCGAGATATTTGTTGGTGTTGACCGCATTCAGGGATTGGCTGGCGATGACGAGATTGTTTCCGTTGCCGGACCCATTGCCGTCATTGTCCTGGTCATCATCCGAATAGCTGTCGGCTGCATTGTCTTGAACGAACAGGTCGATGAGATCATTCACAACGGTCGTGTCGCTATGGTTGCCCGACGCACCCGTGGTGGTGTTGTCATTGTCCTGATTCTGTTGCGCCAATGCCGGAACCCCGGCGACAGCGAGTGTCAGCGTCGACACCGCAAGCATGACTTTCCTGATCATGGTCTTCTCCTTCTTTCGCAAAGGGGGTAGCGCGCCATGCCGGAAGACATGCCTGTTGCGGATCCTCCCCAATTGTCCGCACCGATGCGAACAAGGCCATGATGGTCCGTGGTGCGCCGTCCCGCTTTGCGAATTGGCAATGCCGGTTGCGGAGAACTAACCAGACGGAATCGGTAGAGCGAGGCGTGGAGTACCGATTTCGGCGAGCGCGCGCCATCGCACCGGGAACCGATGGACCTGGTGCGATGACGGACCGGCGGAAGAGCGCGCGTGGTAGCGCGGTCAGGCGCGGCGTGGCGTTGCCGGAAACTCCCGCTCCATCCATGCCGTAAAGCGCTGGCAGGCGTCCTCGACCAGTTCGTTCGTCAGGGCATAGCTGAAACGGATGAAACGATGCCCGTTTTCCGGATCGAAATCGACGCCCGGCGCGGTCGCGAGGCCGGTGTCGGCGAGCAGCTTTTTGCAGAATGCGATGCTGTCGTCGGTCAAATGGGCGATCGATGCATAGACATAGAAAGCCCCGTCGGATGGGGCGACGTCGGTGATGCCGAGGCTTGTCAGCGCTTCGATCAACAGCACACGATTGCGGCGATAGACTTCGACCCGCGCGTCGAGTTCAGGCTCACAGTCGAATGCCGCCAAGGCCGCATGCTGACTGAGGGCGGGGGGCGAGAGGAAAAGATTGCCGACGCGCGCGCGCGCCGCGCTGACATAGGGCTTCGGGCAGACGAGCCAGCCGAGGCGCCAGCCGGGCATACCATAATATTTCGAGAAGCTGTTGATGACGAAGGCATCGGGATCGTAACTCAGCACCGAATGGGTTTCGATTCCGTAGCTGAGGCGATGATAGATTTCGTCCGAGATGATCTGGACACCGCGCTCTTTGCACGCCGCGACAATGTCCGCCAACTCGTTTGGCGGGATGATGGTGCCGGTCGGATTGGCCGGACTGGCGACGATCAGCCCGTCGGGGGCCTCCGTCGCATCGCGAATGTGGCGGGCGTTGATCTGGAAGCGATCCTCGGCGCCGCACGCAACCTCGACCGGTGTCATCGACAGCGCGCGCAGCGAATTGCGATAGGCGACATAGCCTGGCCGCGCGGTCATCACGCGGCTTCCGGGCCGAAAGACGGTGAGCAGTGCGAGGACGAGCGCGGGCGAGGCGCCGCAGGTCAGGATGATCTGTTCGGGGGCGACGTCGACGCCATATTGTTCGCGATAATGGCGGGCGATGCGCTCGCAGAGCGGCGCGCTTTCCCAATATCCCATCATGCTGGCGGGGTTGCCGAGCGCGTTGATCGTGGCGGCGACGGCGCCCTGTGGCGCGCCTGCTGACGGCTGGCCAAATTCCATATGGATGATCGATCCGCCGTCGCGACGCATCTTCTGCGCCAGTTGGCTGATCTCTATGGCGCGAAACGGGTCGATGTCGTCGGGAAGGCGGTTGTGCGTCATGGCGGCAATCAATGTCCAAATCGGGTAAGGGGGATGCTCCGCTCGTGCCGTCTCTGCCGGTTTAGTCAAGCCCGCGGCGATATTCAGGTGCCGTTGGGAAGCAGAAATGGCCGTGTACGGCAACGATAGGGGACACGGCGGTCCGTCGTTGAGGGAAGCCAAGCTCAGCTAAGGGCCGCAACAGTATCTCTACTTCTTTAGTAGAGTGACAGCGGGTATTCCCATTGGCTAGACAGGGGGCGCTCGAAACAGCTTAACAAGCCTCTATTCATCGCCCTCCGGCCCAAGGCAATCGACAAACTTTGATGACCAAAAAGGGACTCATTATCCGCCATGTGCCGCACGAAGGGATCGCGGGTTATCGCGAACCTGTTGAAGCGGCCGGATATCAACTCGACCGGGTTGATGTTGACGACCCTGCGTTCAGTGCGGTCGATCTTTGCGATCCGGACCTGTTGATCATGATGGGTGGGCCGATGGGAGTCTATGAGCAGCAGCAATATCCCTGGATATCGTGCCAGTTGCGTCGCCTCGCCCGGCGGCTCGAGGCGGGGCTGCCGACGCTCGGGGTGTGCTTTGGCGCGCAGATGATCGCGGCGGCGCTTGGCGCGCCGGTTTACGAGGGGCCGGTCAAGGAAGTCGGCTTTCACCCGCTGAGCTTCGTCGATCCGGCGTCTCCGCTTCGCCACCTCGACGGCGTTCCGCTTCTCCATTGGCATGGCGATACGTTCGACCTGCCGGATGGGGTGGAGTTGTTGGGCTCAAGCCAAGCCTATGCCCATCAGGCTTTTCGTCGCGGGCCGAACATCTTGGCGCTGCAGTTCCACGCCGAAATGGGGTGCGACCCGCGATTTGAGGAATGGGTTCGGCAATGGCCCGGCGCTTTGATCGAGGCGGGGCGCAGCGATGCCGCGATGCGGGCCGATCACGCTGCATTTGGTCCCGGGGCGGTTGCCGCGGGCCAGCGGATGATCGGGCAGTGGCTCGCCGAGTTGGATTGCTGAATATTATCGCGGTTCCATCCATGCCCGTACGGGCGCAACGGCCTTTTTCGGCGAAGATCAAGGGCAATAAAAAGCGTCGATAGTTGTTGTAATTGCGAATCGTTCTCGATAGTGCCCGCTGATCCTTCCAGCCCAGATTGTCCGCATGCACCAGATGACCTCCCCGCGACCTGCGACCAAGAAGAAGAGCAGCAAGAGCTTCTGGCTCAAACAGCTGCACACCTGGCACTGGATGAGTTCGGCGATCAGCCTGATCGGCCTGCTGCTGTTCGCGATCACCGGTTTCACGCTGAACCACGCCGCCGATATCGAAGGCACGCCAGTCATCACCCAGAAGGCGGCG
Source organism: Sphingopyxis sp. GW821-FHT12C06 (assembly GCF_058807415.1). NCBI lineage: Bacteria > Pseudomonadati > Pseudomonadota > Alphaproteobacteria > Sphingomonadales > Sphingopyxidaceae > Sphingopyxis > Sphingopyxis sp. GW821-FHT12C06. Next base: position 212,807 of record NZ_JBXAQR010000002.1, read on the forward strand.
CAGTTGTCGCCGCCGCTGCTGAAGCAGCTCGCCGCCGCCGTTCCGGCTGACGCAAAGGCACCGCTGCCCGCGCCGGTCGTCCAGTGGGTTGAGGCGAATTTTCCGGTGCGTGCGAGGGCAGAGGCCGAATGGTCGGCCGAAGAAGTCTATCTGGCGGCGCCGCGCCCCGGTGGCGACGCGTGGGTCGCGATCGACCTCGCGACCGGCGAGGCGAACGCCGAGATCACCAGCCGCGGATGGATTTCCTATCTCAACGATCTTCACAAGGGCCGCAATTCGGGCGGCGAGTGGAGCCTGTTCATCGACATTTTTGCGGGCGCCTGCCTGGTCTTTGCGATCACCGGCCTGTTCCTGCTGCAACTTCATTCGGCCAAGCGGAAAAGCACCTGGCCGCTCGTCGGCGCGGGGGTTGTCATTCCGGCAGTCATCGCCGTCATCTTCATTCATTAGGAGAATTTCGATGCAGCTTTCCTACAGCGCCCTCCTGATCGGCGGCTCCGCCGGTCTCGCGACGGCCCTTGCTACGCCTGCATTCGCGGCCGATCCCGGCGTCATGGATGTGACGGTCACCATCCCGCGGCTGAAGGTCGCCGAATATCACAAGCCGTATATCGCCTTCTGGGTCGAAAAGCCGGGCGCCACCGCCAAGACGGTTGCCGTCTGGTACGACCATGACATGAAGGCGAATGAAGGCACCAAATGGCTTCGTGACGTTCGCCAGTGGTGGCGCGCGTCGGGCCGGTCGCTGACCTTCCCCGCCAATGGCATCACCGGCGCGACCCGTGCACCCGGAACGCAGAAAATATCCTTTACGCGCGCCCAGCTCGGCGCGCTCGCGCCTGGCCAATACACGCTGCTCATTGAAGCGGCGCGCGAGGTCGGCGGCCGCGAAGTGTTGCGCATTCCCTTCACTTGGCCGGGCAAGGCAGGGGCAGGGGGACGCGCCGTAGGGACGACCGAGCTGGGGGCCGTTTCGGTCTCCTTCCGCTAAGGCAGAAAAAAGGACAGGATGATGAACAGGAAAATCTGGGGTTTCGCTGCGACCGTCGCACTGGCCGCGATCGCCGTCGTTCCGGCGAGCGCGCACCGGCAGTGGATGCTGCCGTCGTCGACCGTGCTATCGGGTGACGATGTCTGGGTGACCGTCGACGCCGCGGTATCGAACGACCTCTTCTATTTCGAGCATCAGCCGCTGCGCCTCGACGCGGTCAAGGCGTGGGCGCCCGACGGGACCGAAGCCGCGATCGAGAATAAGGCAACGGGCCGCTACCGCAGCACCTTCGACGTCCATCTGACGCAAAAGGGAACCTGGCGGATCGCGTCGGTCTCTGACGGGCTGATGGGCAGCTATGATCTGGGCGGCAAGACCGAACGCCTGCCGCGCGGGACGACCGCCGCCAATCTGGCGGAGCGTCTGCCTGCCGGCGCGACCAATGTGAAGACCGCGGAATCGAACAATCGCAACGAGATTTTCGTGACCGTCGGCGAGCCGACGACGACGCTGTTCAAGCCGACCGGCAAGGGCATCGAACTCGCACCGGTGACGCACCCCAATGATCTGATCGCGGGCGAAACCGCGAGCTTCCAGTTCCTGCTCGACGGCAAGCCGGCAGCGGGCCTGTCGGTGACGGTGATCCCGGGCGGCGTCCGTTATCGCAATGATCTGGGTGAGGTGAACCTCAAGACCGATGCCCAGGGCAAGGTCGATGTGAACTGGACCGAACCCGGCATGTATTGGGTCAACGTTACGACTCCGCAGGCCGAGCGCCCCGAAGGTGCGACGGGCGAGCCGCCGCTGCAGCGCCGCGCAAGTTATGTCACGACGCTGGAAGTGCTCGCGCCCTGACCGACCGCATATTGATCCCCCGCGCGTTGACGCCCGCGGCCTTTGCCGGGCGCGACGCCGGGGCGGCGATTGAAAGCTTCACTGGCGAGACCATGGGGACGAGCTGGTCGCTGCAGGCCGTGTGGCCGCCCGCGGGGGCCGCTGCGGCTGTGCAGGCGCGGTTCGACCGCGTTGTTGCGCAGATGAGCCAGTGGGAAGCGGGTTCGGACCTCTCGCGCTTCAACGGGGCGCCACCGAATATATGGCAGGCGATACCGGTCGAGTTCGCTACGGTGATCGACGCTGCGCTCGGTATATCGCAGGCCAGTGGTGGCGCATTCGATCCCTGCCTTGGCCGCCTAACGGAACAATGGGGTTTCGGTGCCGCTGGGCCCGTTGACCAGCTTCCTGCCGTCGCCGCCGGGCCGGCCAATCATTCGATCGACTATGACGCGCCCGAACGCCGGGTTCGCCGGACCGAAGACGCCGCGCTCGACCTGTCGGGCATCGCCAAGGGCTATGGTGTCGATTTGGCCGCCGAATGGTTGCTGGGCGCAGGCGTCCGCCATTTCCTGATCGAGGTTGGCGGCGAACTGCGCGGTGAGGGGATCAGGCCCGACGGCCAGCCCTGGTGGGTCGACACCGAAATGCCGCCATCGTCATCGCTCGCGCCCTATCGCATCGCGCTTCACGATCTGTCGGTTGCGACGTCAGGCAATTATCGGCGGGGTTTTGAGGTCGATGGCGTCCGGTATTCGCACAGTTTCGACCCGCGAACGGGACGTCCGGTCGTCCATAATGTGTCGTCGGTTACGGTGCTGCATCGCAGTTGCATGATGGCTGACGGCTGGGCGACCGCGCTGACCGTGCTTGGGTCGCAGGCGGCGATCGCGCTGGCTGACGAGCAGGCGCTGGCGGTGTGCGTGGTCGCGGGGCGGCGCGAATATCTGTCGCACGGCTGGCGTGCGATGCTGGCTTAGCTGTCGGCCCAGCGGCGCAGCAGATTATGGTAGAGACCGGTGAGTTCGATCACCGAGCGGTCGGTGCCGCCCAATTGGCCGGTCAGCCTTTGCACCGACTGGTCGAGGTCGAACAGCATCCGCCGCGCCCCGGCATCGCGCACCATCGACTGGAGCCAGAAAAAGGACGCGACCCGCGTGCCGCGCGTCACCGGGGTGACATGGTGCAGGCTGGACGAGGGATAGACGACCGCATGTCCGGCGGGGAGCTTGACCTGCTGCGGCCCATAATGATCCTCGATCACCAGCACGCCGCCATCATAGGCGTCGGGGTCTTCGAGGAAGACCGTGGCCGACAGGTCGCTGCGCAGGCGAAAATCGGACCCGCGCTGGATGCGGATTGCATTGTCGACATGGGTGCCAAAGGTCTGCCCTTCGCCGTAGCGATTGAACAGGGGCGGAAAGACTTTGAGCGGGAGCGCCGCCGCAAAAAAGAGGGGTGAGTTGCCCAGCGCGTCGAGAATGATTTTGCTGGCATCGCGCGCAGCGGCACTCCCCTCGGGAAGCTGCTCGTTCTGCTTCGCCAGCGCCGATTGCGCCCCCGATGTGGCGTTGCCGTCGATCCATTCCGCCGCATCGATGATGCCCCTGACGCGGGCAACGCCCTCGGCATCGAGCAAGTCGGGAACCGAAATCAGCATGATGAAGACGCGCCAGCGCTGCCCAGCGCCGTGACGCCTTCGGTCCGCAGCCGGTCCGTGTCCGATGCCGCCAGCCACGCCGCCGCCTTGGCCATGAAGGCCGGGGTCGCGCTTTCGCTGACGCGCGCCAGCCAATGCAGCGCGCCGTCGATATCGCCCGCGTCCGCGAGCATCCGCGCGTGGTTGAAGCGGGCACGAAAATCGCCTCCCTCGGCGGCTTGGCGGTAATGGTCGGCGGCGACGCCCAAGTCGCGATCGACCACCCAGCCATCTTCATAGAAGCTGCCGACGAAGTTGACAGCCTTGGCATTGCCCTGCGCCGCCGCTTGCCGGAGCAACGCCAGCGCCGCGGGCTTGTCCTCGGCCACGCCTTCGCCGAGCGCGAGGAGGGTCGCATAATTATATTGGGCCCAGTCGAGCCCCATGTCGGCGGCGATCCGGAACCATTCGGCGGCGCGCGCCTTGTCGATATCGACGCCCCAGCCCTGGTCATAGCAGCGGCCGATCATGTTGATCGCCATCGCATGCCCCTGTTCGGCAGCTTTGCCGAACCAGCCGATCGCCTTTTGCGGATCGCGCGCGACGCCGTCGCCGTCGAGCAGCATTTGACCCAGGGTCGCCTGCGCGTCGGCGAACCCCGCCTCCGCGGCGAGGCGGATCACGACGGGACGCTCGGCATGGCCGGGGGAAAGCAGCGCGGATATTTCATCCGCGCTCATCGCTTTCAGCCGGTCCATGTCGAGCGTCGTCATGGCCCGGCTTTAGTATTTGAAGTTCAGCGTCGCAATGGCCGAACGACCCGGTGCGATGCTGGCATAATGCGCGGTATAGGCCTGGTTGAAATAGACCTTGTTGGTCAGATTGTTGACGTTGACCGACAGATCGAGCTGATCGTTGATGACATAGCCAATCCGGGCGTCGAAGCGCCAATAGCCGGGGATGCTGCGGTACATCACCTTGGTCGCCGGATTGACGGTGACGACGCCTGCGGCAGTCTGGGTGGCCGAACGATTGTCCGAATATCCGCCAAAGACGCGACTGGTGTAGAAGGCGCCGCCGCCCAGCGTCAGGCCCTTGATCGGTTCAACATTGCTCCAGACGGTGAAGCTGTTCTTGGCGGTTTGCGGGAACCGTTTGCCATTGTTGACCGACGGAACCAGAACGGTTTTCGCGCCTTGTATCGTAGTGGTTACGCCGCCGACGGTTTCCGTAATCGCCGGGGCGGTCAGCGCGGTAAAGCCACCATCGACGATCTTTGCATCCAGATAGGAATAGCCGCCGAAGACGGTCCAGCCGGGAAGGATGGTTCCGTTGAAGCCGAGCTCGATGCCTTGAATCTTGCGTTCACCGATAAACTGGACAGTGTTATTCTCGCCGGTCACCCGGGCATTTTGCGTATCCGTCCGGAATGCTGCGGCGGTCAGCGACAGGCGCGATCCGAAGAGATCGGCTTTGGCGCCGAGTTCATAGGATTTGGTCTTCTCGACCTTGAGCGAGTTCAGCAGGTCAATCGCTGCAGGGGTGTTGGTCGTCCCAAGGCCATTCCCTTCCTGACCTTCGCCGAGGAGGCTGTTCGGCGGCGTCGCCGACGTGGCGTAGGATGCGTAGAGGCTGATGTTCGACGCAGGCTTGTAGATCAGGCCAGCCTGATAATTGACGATGTCATCCTTGCGGCTCAGCGAGAATGTGCTCGTCGCCGTTGCGGCCTGCCCGGGGGTCACGGTCGATTTGAAGCTGTCGAAACGGATGCCGAGGTTGACGATCAGCGTCTCGCCGATAGCCATTGAGTCGAACGCATAGACCGACTTGGTGGTCGAATCGTTGCGTGTCTCCTGAATTGGCAGCGTCTTGGTGATCGGGCCAATGGCGGCGTAATTGCCATCGACGTAATTCACCCACGGATCATTGGGGTTCGGATTGAACAGGCTGGTGCAGTTGAAGGTGGCGACCTGAACATTGTTGCAAGCTGCGGCGGCGACCGGGGTCGCTGCCACGGGCGTTGCGAAATTGCGGGTTGTGACGACGAACGTGCCGCGGCGCGCCTTTTCTGAAGACAGCTCGAGGCCGGTGGCAAAGCTGTGTTCGATGCCGCCCGTGTTGAACTTGCCAAACAGATCGGTCTGGTTGGTCATGCTCGAGGTATAGCCGTAACGCGTGTTGGCGCGGCGCCACACATAGCCGCCGCCGGCCGTGATGTTTGCGGGCGCGGATGCTGAGGCGTTACCGAAGACATTGCCCTGCTGATCGTCGGGCTGCGTGAAAATATAGGCCTGGTTCGAGTAATTGTAGCGCGATGTGTTCCGGAATTTGATGCCGTTGCCGAAGTCATGATCGAAACGCAGCGTTAGCTGATCGGTCTTGCTGTCGCGGAAGTCCCGGTTGACGAGGCCATAGAAGGTGCTGCGATCGACCGTCCCGGTTACGCCCCCGCGCGTAGTGACCTTGCCGATCAGCGGTTCGGAATAGACTTTGTCGCCCAGCGGCGCGTTCCCGATCGTGTAGAAATAGGGAATGCCGCTGTCGGGCATTTCGTCGGTGTCGAGATGATAATAGGAAGCCGTCAGTTTGGTCGGTCCGTCGACGCCAATGGTCAGCGACGGCGCGATGCCCCAACGTTTCTGGTAGATCGCGTCGCGGCCGGCGACATCCTGATCGTGCCACATGCCGTTGATGCGCAGCGCGACATTGCTGCCAATGACATAGTTCACGTCACCGGTGATGCGCTTGTAATTGTCGGTGCCGACCGTAACCGAGCCACCGACGAAATTCTCGTTGCGGGGCAGCTTTGAAACGATGTTCAGCGAACCGCCCGCGCTGCCGCGTCCACCGAGGGTCGAATCGGACCCGCGCACGACCTGAATTTGTTCGATCGCGAACACTTCGCGGCTCTGCGCGCCGATGTCCCGGACACCGTCGAGATAGGTGCTGCCCTGGCTGTCGAAACCGCGGATGAAGGGACGGTCGCCGAGCGGGTTTCCGCCCTCGGCCGCGCCGAAGGTGATGCCGGGGACGGTCCGCAGCGCTTCGACCAGCGTTGCCGATCCGGTTTCCTTGATCACCTGTTTGTCCACCACGACGATCGAGCGCGGGGTGTCGATCAGCGGGGCGACCGCCTTGGGGGTGTCAATCTGCACCTGTTGGCCGTTGACGATGATCGTCTCGCGTTCCTGATCCGCATCGGCCGACGCATCGGCGTCGATATCGGCCGCCATGGCGGGGGCGCTGATGATGCTCCCGACGCAGGACATGGCGAGGAATGTGGCGGACGTCGACTTTTTCACGGCTTTACCCCTTATTGCTTCGGAGGCGCCGCTATTGCGAATAGATTGCAGAGTCAATGTCTATTGCGAATTATTCGCATCGCTGTCACAAATCGTTGCGGGCATGGCCGCACTGGCTCTTGCGCGCCGGCGTGCAGCGCGGAATTTTCCTCAGCGCCGCCGTTCGAGCCACCAGCTTTGCCGCCAGCCATATTGGCTGGCGATCGCGTCGCCCGCGGCATTGGTCGCGGGTTTGAAACGGAAGCGTTCCTCGATCAGGCGGCAGGTGGTGGCGTCGAGCGAGGCGTCGCCGCTCGATCGCGTGACGCGGCACCCGCTGACGCGGCCGGTCGGCTGGATCGTGAAGCGCGTCTCGACCTCGCCGCCAATCTTCGCCTGACTCGCATCGCGCGGATAGTCGCGGTCGGTGATGGTGCCGCTGCGCCAGGCCGCTTTCGATCCGCCCCCAGTGCCGCTGCCCGCACCGCCCGCGCCGGTGCCGTCACCGCGCCCACCTGCGCCCGATCCCGGCCCAGGGTTGGGAGTTGCGCCCGCCGAGGCGTCATTGCCGGTGCCGGGGCGCGGGGCGGCTGCGATCGGGGGCGGGGTGACGGGAGGCAGCTTGGGCGTGGGGGCGACGACTTGCGCCGCCTTGGCATGCTTGTTCGCCACCGACGCCTTGCCGCTGGCTTTTTCGGCAACGGCTTTCTGTGGCACCGGCTCTTCGCGCGGCGGGACGGGTACAGGGATGGCGATGGCGCTGATCGCCTCGCTCGCCTTGCGCACGACATCGAGGTCGAGGCCGCTGGCGAGCCCCGCGCCGACCGCGATCACTGCAAGCAATGCCGCGCTGGCCGACAGGGCGCGCTGCTGTGGAGAAATCTGCCCCGTATAGGCCATGGCGTCGCCCCAACCTTCGCGCGCGAGCTGCGTGCGATCAGGCCACCTGCTTAAAGGAATTCGTCTAGCGTGGACATGAACCTGTCGAACTGGTCGTGGTGCAGCCAGTGGCCGGCGTTTTCAAACTCGATCACCTTCGCATTGTTGAAATGCTTGAGGCGACCATCTCGCTCCGGATTCGATGCCCAGCTGTCGGCGCCATAGAGCAAGAGGGTGGGGCAGGTGATCGCCGACCACAGCGCGGCGATTGCGTCGTGCGGCACGTCGAACGCGGGCCAGACGTTCAGATAATTGTCGAACTTCCAGCTCCAGCTGCCATCCTCGTTGCGGCTGATCCCGTGGATCGTCAGGTGGCGTGCCTGTTCGGCGGTCAGATAGGCGTTCTCGCCCATCATCCGCGCCAGCGCATCGTCGAGCGTGGCGTAGCGGCGCGGCGAGCGCCCCGCCGCCTGGCGCTTGTCGTCGATCCACTTGCGAAAATGTTCGGCGAAGGGCTTGGTCGCGCGTTCGGCCATCACCTTCGGCGAGGCGCCCAGCCCTTCGATCGCAACCAGCTTGCGGACATTTTCGGGATAGAGGCCGGTGTAGCGCAGCGCGATATTGCCGCCCATCGAATGGGCGACAATCGCCACCGGGCCAAGGTCGAGCTGGTGGATCAGTTGCGCGAGGTCATAGACGAAGCCGTCCATGGGGTAGTTGCCGTCGGGCGACCAGGCGCTGTCGCCGTGGCCGCGCAGGTCGGGCGCGATGACATGATAACGGTCGCGCAGCTTTTCGGCGACCCAGTCCCAGTTGCGGCAATGGTCGCGACCACCGTGGACGAGCAGGAGTGGCGGCGCGCCGCGATTGCCCCAATCGACATAGTGGAGCTTCAGCCGCTGTGAGATGAAACTGTTCGACGTCGGTCCACTACTTGCCATCACATCGTCCTTGCTGTCTGTTCCAGTTTCAAAAGGCGACTGATCCCGATCCGTCAACCCCGCATTGTGGTTGGCGCGGGCAGATCGCAGCGAAGGAGAGGAACGGCATGACGACATTTCGGGACAATCTGCTGGCAGGCAAGACGGCGTTCGTCGCCGGAGGAACGAGCGGGATCAATCTGGGGATTGCCAAGCGATTCGCCGAACTGGGTGCGATGGTCGCGGTCGCGGGGCGCGATCCCGACAAGGCGGCGCGCGCTGCGGCCGAAATCGGTGCGGGTGCGATCGGCCTGTCGGCCGACGTTCGCGACTATGATGCGATTCGCGGGGCGATGGAAACGGTCGCCGACAAGCTGGGGCCGATGGACATCGTGATTTCGGGGGCCGCGGGCAATTTCCTCGCGCCCGCGCTCGGCATGTCGGCCAACGCGTTTCGGACCGTCGTCGACATCGACCTCAACGGCACCTTCAATGTGTTTCGCGGTTGTCACGACCTGCTCAATCGCCCCGGTGCGTCGTTGATCGCGATCACGGCGGGGCAGGCGGTCAACGCCTCGGCGCTGCAGGCGCATGCCTGCGCCGCCAAGGCCGGGATCAATCAGCTGATTCGCGTCCTCGCGCTCGAATGGGGGCCCGAGGTGCGCGTGAACGGCATTTCGCCGGGGCCGATCGCCGATACCGAAGGCATGGCACGCCTCGCGCCCGATGCCGCAACACGCCAGGCGCATTATGATCGTATCGCGATGAAGCGCTGGGGCAAGATTTCCGAGGTGGCCGAATCGGCGGTGTTCCTGTGCTCACCCGCGGCGGGTTATATCACCGGCACGATTCTCGATTGCGATGGCGGGTCGCAGGTCGGCGATGCATCGCGCGGCGACGTCGCACGCGGAATGGCCTGATCTGAAAGCAAAAACGCCGCCGAACCTTCAGGTCGGCGGCGTTTTTAATGGTGGGCGTGGCAAGGATTGAACTTGCGACCCCTGCGATGTCAACACAGTGCTCTACCACTGAGCTACACGCCCATCCCTTGGGGTGACGCGGCCACTACTCACCTCGATGCGGCTTGGCAACCCCTTCGCGTGCAGAGATGATTTTATTGTTGGCTCGACCGGTCGGCGCGGCCGAACATATTGTCGACTTCGCGCACCAGATCCTTGAGGTGAAAGGGCTTGGAGAGCAGCTTGGCTTGCGGCACATTTTCCTCGGCGCGCAGCGAAACCGCGGCAAAGCCGGTAATGAACATCACCTGCGTCTGCGGTGCGACCTTCGCGCTGTATTGTGCGAGCTCGATCCCGTCCATTTCGGGCATGACGATATCCGACAGCAAAAGGTCGAAGGTTCCCGAATCGATATAAGGTACAGCGGCGGTGCCGCGATCGACCGCGGTGACATGATATCCGGCGCTGGTTAGCGCCCGCGCGAGATATTCGCGCATCACATCATCATCTTCGGCCAGCAAAATGCGAATCATGCTGAAATATGTCCCCTGGTCCCGCGGCGATGCCGCGTCTGGTGCATCCGCACCCTTGCAACGAAGCTGCTGTCTTAGCGCGAGAGATTTAACAAATAGCCATGAGGCTGGATTCGCGGCGGGTTATTTGCCACCCATGAGCGATGCCGCGCCACACCATCCCGCTCGCCGCCATTTCTGTCAACCGGCCCGCAGTGAGCAGCCCGGTCGTCGTGTCGGTGCCGCACGCGGGGCGCGTCTATCCGCCGGAGATTCTTGCCGCAGCGCGCGTACCGCAGCCGATGCTCGAACGGCTGGAGGATAGCTGGTGCGACCGGATCGCTGCCGATGCGCAGGATGCTGGGGCGGTTGTCGTCGAGGCGCTGTGGGCGCGCGCGGTCGCCGATTGCAATCGCGGGGAAGGGCAGATGGCGCCGGGCGAGGTCGATCCATCGTTGCGCCAGGAATTTTCCGCGCCGGGGCGCAAGGAGCGTGCGGGGCTGGGGATCGTGCCGACGCGGCTCGCCGATTGCGGACCTTTGTGGAAAAGACCAATCGACGCGGCGGGGCTGCATTGGCGGCTCGAATCGTTGCATCGGCCCTATCATGCCGCTCTTACCGGCGAACTCGCAGCGGCGCGCGACCGGCATGGTCATGCGATCCTGATCGACTTGCACAGCATGCCGCCGATTCCCGCGGGACAGCCCGGACATGGCGCGCGGATCGTCGTCGGCGACCGGTTCGGTTGCAGTTCGGCCGACTGGCTTGTCGATCTGGTGATGAAGGCGGCGCAGCGACTGAACGTCCCGGTGACGCGCAACCTGCCCTATGCCGGCGGGCATATCGTTCGCACCCATGGGCAACCCGATCAGGGGACGCACGCCGTGCAGATTGAAATCGACCGCAGCCTGTATCTTGCACCCGACCGCACGGTCGATGTGGCGCGTATGGCCGGGCTGACGCAATGGTTTGGCGAACTGGTGGCTGATGCCGGACGGGCTGAACCGGGCCGCGACGCGCTGCCGCAAGCAGCGGAATAGCTGCGCCACATAAAAAACCACCTCGCGCACGAGGCACGAGGTGGCCAGGGTCCAGGGAGGACGCACCCGCGTCCGGAGACGGGGCACTCGCCGCGATGGAAAGGGGGAAACCACGGCGGCGTAGCACCAATCTAGGATGGGATGCGTCGCGATACAAGAGGCAGCGCAAATTCTCGCCTCATTGAGTATTTATCCGCCGAGGCGCATCAGGATATTCTCGAACGGAAGGTCATCGTCATCCTTCGGGCGCCGCGATATTTCGCAGAAGCCGAGCTGGCGATAGAAGGTGCAGGCCTGCACATTGTCGGCGTAAACTTCCAGCACAAGCTGGCCTTTCAACGCCAGCGCATGGTCGATCAACTGTCGGCCAATGCCGTGGCCCTGTGCCGACGGGTCGACAAACAGCCCGCCAACGAAGGTGTCAAGCAAGCCGGCAAAGCCGACGGGCCGGCCATCGATGCAGGCGACCCAAGTTTCGGCTTTTTCCAGATAAATGTCTTCGATGAGCTTGCGCTGTTCGCGCAGGCGCGCCTGGCCAAGGAAGTCATGCGCTTCCAGTGAGGCCCGATACCAGATTGCCGACAGCAATTTCTTGTCCGCAGCCGAATAGGCCCGGATCGTCACGTCATTTTTGTCCATGAGTTTTCCACGAATATGCAATGCACAGAAAGAATTCCGGCGTGTGAGCCGGTCCGTTGTCCGCTTGAGCGGTGGCGATTCAGTTGCTGCGCATCAAACTCCGTGATGAGGTGTCATGCCCGCGATGTGCGACCGTTATTCGGGCGCGACATGGAACGGGAAAGAAACTGGTCGGGGCGAGAGGATATGAACCTCCTACCCCTGTCTCCCGAAATCGCCAATCCTCCGCGTTCGCACGCAGTTTTGTGCATCGGCGTGTTCCGTTGGGGCCTTTCATAGCGTCTGTTTGCGATTCGTCCAGAATTCAGGTTCATGCGGCATGAAGGCAGGCGGCGGAGCATGGTATCGCCTGACAGGTGGTGCTCCCTCTGATCAAGAACGATCTCAATCGTCGCAGGTCATTTGTATTACTTTAGAGTCAAATTGACATCTGGCCGGCAGCAGGGCAAATCGGTTTCGAGCGGTCATTGCCGTGTAAATGCCCAGAACGGTAGCGAGCCTCAAACAAACTGACCCCGCTTCGGCGGGGTTTTTCTTGAGACTCTCCAATGACAGCTTTGGTGGCGGATGGGGCGAGCGTTCATTTGGCCGCGCGGTGTGATGTCACCGCTTCCGGTCGAGCGGAAGGGCGCATGATGCCTGGCGGTATAAGGCCCACCGCCGTGACCTTCAAGCGCCACCAAATCCCGTCAGTTCAGGGCTCGCACTGGCCCGCGATCGTCGATGAAAGCAAAGCCCTTGCTGCAGGGCGATTCACCGGAATGGAGCCGGAGCCCCGGCTTGTCACCGGAGGCGCTACCGTTTGCAAATGTAGCGATTGCAAAGGAAAGAATTGGTCGGGGAGAGAGGATTCGAACCTCCGGCCCCTGCCTCCCGAAGACAGTGCTCTACCAGGCTGAGCTACTCCCCGACCGTTCTTTGCACCGGCGGGCCGGTGCGAAGGCAGGGCGGTCCTCTAGACGCGCCTTTCAGGAACTTCAAGCGGCAATCATCGCCTATGCGAGAATTGACGTTTCTACATGAGTTGTGCCTGCCGAAAGCTGAAATGGCCTGCGTCGACGAAGATCAGATGATCGGTCAGCTCGATGTCGAGAAAGCGCAGGAATTGGGCCGTTTCGTGGGTGCAGCGGATGTCAGCGTTGCTGGGCCACGCTGCGCCGGACGGATGATTATGCGCCATCAGGACAGTTGCGACACCTCGCCTCAGTAAACCCTGCCAACAGCGCGGCGGGATGCTGCAGCGGCCGATACCGTCGCCGTCGGCGTGCTCCAGCGCGACGAGCCGGTCATATATGTCGAATCCGGCGAGGAGCAACGCTTCGTCTTCGGAGGGGAAGCAGGGGCGCAGCAATTGCCGCACGATGTCATCCTCGGCTTTGCGCGGCACGAAGCCCGCGGCGGCATAGGGAGTTGGCATTTCGCCGGCGGATGCGAACAGGGTCATCGTGGCGCGAGCATGCGCGCCGGGGCAGGTCGCGCCAATTGCCGACTGGCCCGTATCGGACAGGAGTTGCTATCCCCCCTTTGGCGCACTTGTCGCGCCGCTGCGCGCGGCCTAGCAAAGAACTGCCAAACCGGGAGCGAATCTTGTCCGAATCCATCCACTATGAATTGCAATATCTCGACCTGATGCGCCGCATCTGGGTGGAGGGCGATGAACGCGTCGATCGCACCGGCGTTGGTACGCGGTCGCTGTTCGGTGAGACGATGCGATTCTCGTTGAAGGACGATGCGATCCCGCTGCTGACCACGAAGCGCGTCTATTGGAAGACCGCGCTGCGCGAGATGCTGTGGTTCCTGACCGGCAACACCAATATCCGTCCACTGATCGCGCAGGGGGTGCGGATCTGGACCGACTGGCCGCTCGAGCGTTTTCGCCGCGAGACGGGTGAGGGCATCGATGCGGCGGAATTTGAGGCGCGAATCCTGGCTGACGACGCATTCGCTGCGGCGTGGGGCGACCTGGGGCCTGTCTATGGCCATCAATGGGTAAATTGGCCGCGCTACGAAGCCGCAGGCGAGGGGCTGTTTCGCCGTATGGCGGAGGGGCACAACCAGATTTCCGCCCTGATCACATCGCTGCGCAACAATCCGGGGTCGCGGCGGCATATCTTCACAGGCTGGAATGTCGCCGATCTCGACCGCATGGCGTTGCCGCCGTGTCACATGACCTATCAATTCCATGTTCGCAGCGATGGCGGGCTGTCGTGCATGTTGTTCCAGCGGTCGTGCGATCTGGGGCTTGGTTTTGCCTTCAACGTTTTCGAGGCGGCGTTGCTGACGCGGATGATCGCGCAGCAGTGCGATTTGCACGCGCATGAGCTGGTGTGGACCGGCGGCGATGTGCATCTTTATCTCAACCACGCCGAATTGGTCGAACAGCAGTTGTCGCGGGTGCCCGAAGGCGCCCCGAAGCTGCGCATCCTCAATCGGCCGGCGAGCATTTTCGATTATAAATTCGAGGATTTCGGCGTCGAATCCTATGCGCCGCAGGCGCATATCGCGGCGCCGGTCGCGGTCTGACGCGGGCATTGCAATGATCTGGCGACGGTAATAATATGTCGCCACATTGAAATATAACTAGACGGTGCGTGATTCGCGCCGGGAGGGATTTAGGCATGCCCGACACCGATCGACGCCCGGCGAGCAACCTGCCGCCGTTGTCGCTTCACATTCCCGAACCGCGCTATCGGCCCGGTGATACCCCCGATTTCGGCGATATTGTCGTGCCGGCGGTCGAGGCGACTCCGCGCCCCGGCGAAGACACGAAGCCCGATGCGATGCGCGACCTGTGCTACGGCCTCGTCCGCGTGCTCGATTTCGACGGGCAGGCGAAGGGGCAGTGGGATCCGAAGCTCTCGCCCGAGCGGCTGCGCGTTATGCTGCGTTACATGATGCTGGTGCGCGCGTTCGACGACCGCATGTTCCGCGCCCAGCGGCAGGGCAAGACCAGCTTCTACATGAAGTGCACCGGCGAAGAGGCAACGTCGGTCGCGTCGACGCTGGCGCTCGACCGCGGCGACATGTGCTTTCCCAGCTATCGCCAGCAGGGCATTTTGATCGCGCGCGATTATCCGCTGATCCAGATGATGAACCAGATTTACTCGAATCGCGGTGACCATCTGCTCGGGCGGCAGTTGCCGATCATGTATTCGGCACCCGAACATGGCTTTTTCAGCGTGTCGGGCAACCTCGCGACGCAATATCCGCAGGCGGTGGGCTGGGCGATGGCGTCGGCGTCAAAGGGCGACAGCCGGATCGCGACCGTTTGGTGCGGCGAGGGGTCGTCGGCCGAGGGCGACTTCCACTCGGCGCTGACCTTTGCGACCGTCTATAACGCGCCGGTGATCTTCAACGTCGTCAACAATCAGTGGGCGATCTCCAGCTTCTCGGGCTTTGCCGGCGGCGAGCGGACGACCTTCGCGGCACGCGCGGTGGGTTATGGCATCGCCGGGCTGCGTATCGACGGCAATGATCCGCTTGCGGTCTATGCCGCGACGCAATGGGCGGCGGATCGGGCGCGGACGAACAACGGCCCGACCCTGATCGAGCATTTCACCTATCGCAGCGAAGGGCATAGCACGTCGGACGATCCGACCGCGTATCGTCCCGCCGAAGAGCCGACGATCTGGCCGTTCGGCGATCCGATCGCCCGGCTGCGCCAGCATCTCGAAACGCTTGGCGAATGGGATGGCGAGCGGCACGAGGCGCTGCGTGGCGAACTCGAGGACCTAGTCAAGACGACGCAGAAGCAGTCGGAAAAGCTCGGCATACTGGGTCACGGCATGCACCAGCCCTTTGAAACCATGTTCCAGGACGTATTCGAGGAGATGCCTTGGCACCTTGTCGAGCAGAGCAAGCAGATGCTGGCAGAGCAAGAGGCCAAGTTCGGCCCCGGTTGGAAGCCCGAATGATGAGCAGCGAAACCAAGACGATGAACATGATCGAGGCGATCAACAGCGCGATGGACGTCATGCTGGCGCGCGACGACAAGGTCGTGGTGATGGGCGAGGATGTCGGCTTTTTCGGCGGCGTCTTTCGCGCCACCGCGGGCTTGCAGAAAAAACATGGCAAGACGCGGGTATTCGATACGCCGATCAACGAATGCGGCATCATCGGCGTCGCGGTCGGCATGGGTGCCTACGGCCTGCGCCCGGTTCCCGAAATCCAGTTCGCCGACTATATCTATCCCGGGCTCGACCAGCTGGTCAGCGAGGCGGCGCGCCTGCGCTATCGATCGGCGAACGACTATATCTGCCCGATGACGGTACGCACGCCGTTCGGCGGCGGCATTTTCGGCGGCCAGACGCACAGCCAGTCGCCCGAAAGCATCATGACGCATATCTGCGGCGTCAAGACGGTGATCCCGTCGAACCCCTATGATGCCAAGGGTCTGTTGATTGCGGCGATCGAGGACAATGATCCCGTCGTCTTCCTCGAGCCCAAACGCATCTATAACGGCCCGTTCAGCGGCTATTACGACCGTCCGGTCGAGCCTTGGTCGAAGCATGATGCGAGCGCGGTGCCCGAGGGGCATTATCGCATCGAACTCGGCAAGGCAGCGACGATCCGCGAAGGCGAGGCGGTGACCGTGCTGGTCTATGGCACGATGGTCCATGTCGCGAAGACGATCATCGACGAACTCGAGATCGATGCCGAGATCATCGACCTGCGCACATTGGTGCCGCTCGATATCGAGGCGATCGAGACGTCGGTGAAGAAAACCGGCCGCTGCCTGATTATCCATGAAGCGACGCGCACCTCGGGCTTCGGCGCCGAACTTGCGGCGCTGGTGCAGGAACGCTGCTTCTATCATCTCGAGGCGCCGGTCGAGCGCGTGACCGGGTTTGACACACCCTATCCGCATAGCCTCGAATGGGCCTATTTCCCCGGGCCGGTCCGCATTGCGACCGCGCTGAACAAGATTTTGAAGGACTGACGTCATGGCCCGCTATTCATTCCGTCTGCCCGACATCGGCGAAGGCATCGCCGAGGCCGAGATCGTCGCATGGCACGTCAAGATCGGCGAGCGCGTCGAAGAGGACGCACAGCTTGCCGACATGATGACCGACAAGGCGACCGTCGAAATGGAATCGCCGGTGTCGGGGATTGTCGTCGAACTGGCGGGCGAGGTCGGCGATCTGATCCCGATCGGCTCCACGCTCGCGGTGATCGAGACCGATGGCGACGACAGCGATGATGAGGTGCCGCCGGCCGATACGCCGGTCGAACAGGAAATCGTCGCGGAGACGCCGGGGGCCGAGGAAATCGCTGTCGCCGAGGTTGCGACCCCGGCACCGGTCGCGGCTCCCGCACCGACGCCTGCTCCTGCACCCGTGCCGGTCGTAGCGACCGATCATGGCCGCGCTGTCCTCGCATCGCCCGCGGTCCGCGCGCGTGCGAAGGATCTGGGCGTCGATCTGGGTCAGGTCCACGCCGAGGGCGACCGCATCCGCCATGCCGATCTCGACGCCTTCCTGCGCTACAGCGGCGGACAGGGCTATCATGCCCCTGGTGCATCGCGCGCCCGCGCCGACGAGCCGATCAAGGTCATCGGGATGCGCCGCAAGATCGCCGAGAATATGGCGGCGTCGAAGCGCGCGATCCCGCACTTCACCTATGTCGACGAAATGGACGTCACCGCGCTCGAAGAGATGCGCGCCGATTTGAACGCCAACCGTGGCGGGCGTCCGAAGCTGACGATGCTGCCCTTCCTGATCGTCGCGATCTGCCGGACCATCCCGCAATTCCCGATGATCAACGCGCGCTACGACGACGAAGCGGGTATCGTGACGCGCCATGGTGCGGTGCATCTCGGCATGGCGACGCAGACCGATGCCGGGCTGATGGTCCCGGTGATCCGCGACGCGCAGGATATGAATGTCTGGCAGCTCGCGAGCGAAATCGGGCGGCTTGCCGAAGCCGCGCGTACCGGCAAGGCGAAGGTCGACGAATTGTCGGGATCGACGCTGACGATCACCTCGCTGGGGCCGCTCGGCGGGATTGCGACGACCCCGGTGATCAACCGGCCTGAAGTGGCGATCATCGGTCCGAACAAGATCGTCGAGCGTCCGGTGTTTGACGGCGACGAGATTCGCCGCGCCAAGCTGATGAACCTGTCGATCAGCTGCGACCACCGCGTCGTCGATGGCTGGGATGCCGCGAGCTATGTCCAGGCATTGAAGAAGTTGGTCGAAACGCCGGTTCTGCTGTTCGCTGATTGAGCTAACCCAAACCCGTTCGTGTCGAGCGAAGTCGAGACACCCCGAAGGCGCGCGCTGACGAGGGGCATCTCGACTTCGCTCGATGCGAACGGTTTTTTGGGCCAGTTACAGCCCCAGTCCCGCAAAGCTCGTCTGGTCGAACTTCAGCTTGAAGGTCACATAGGCGCCCGAGCGCGAATAACGCGCTTCCTCGAAATCGCGGTCGTGGAAGCCCGCGAAATTGTAGCCGAAGCTGATGTTCGCATTCTTCATCGGCGCCAGCGTCAGCGTCGGGCCGCCCGCCCAGCTGACGGTATCGGCGTCGGTGCCAACCCGAACGGTACCCGACGCGCCGACATCGACATGCTCGCCAAGGTTGAAGCGGAAGTCCGCGCCGATCAGGTTCGACCAGCCCTTGATGTCGTCGGCGCCGAAACGGTCGAAATTATAGCGTGTGCCCCAGAAGACTCCGATTTCGGCGCGTTCATACCAGCCATCGCCGTTACCGATTCCACGTTCGCCGAGCGGGCTCCAGTTGACCGACAGGCTGTTGAGCAGGCGGCGGCTCGTGGCATCGCCGTCGATCGTCAGCGATGGACCACCGATCGGGCCGGCCTGACCCGCGATCGCGCCGCGGACTTTATCCGAACGAAATTCGCTCTTGTTGAGCCATGATATGCGCGACGCCGCAGGGCGGTGCGCCCAGCTCATTTCGAACTGGAAGACCTCGGTGGTCGGCGTGGTGCCGTTGCCGCTCGCCTTGGCATAGGTGAAGAGCGCGCCGAGCGCGCGGCCTTCGCCGAGTTGGCGGAGCCCGCCGAGGGTCAGGCCGGCGCGATTGGCGAGCTCGCCATCGCGATATTCCGCGCGGCCGGTGAGGGTCCAGCGATCGGCGCGGTATGTGGCGCCGGTGCTGATCGCGAGAAAGTCCTCGGTCAGCGTGCCATTGCCTCCGAGGAAGCCGCCCGATGCCACCGGATGGTCAGGGTTGAGGATATCCTTGGCGCGAACGCCGCCGAGGGTGCGGTTGCCGTCGACCGAGATATCGACCGACCAGCGCGCGCCGAGCCGCAGCGATTGCGACAGGCCGTAAGCGGCGAAGCTGCGCGGGCCATATTCGCCGATATCCTGCTGGTTAGCGGTCGCGAGCAGCCGCGCGCCGGCCCACGGCGACAGGTCGAAGCCGAGCCGCGCGGTGCGCGCCCTGATCGTGTCGCCGTCGGCAATCTCGTAGCTGCCGACCAGATTGACGTCGCGGGTGATCGCGTAGCGTGCGCCGAGGCGGTGGCGGGTCGGGAAATCGACGTTCGCATCCCTGCCGCCCAAGGCGAATTCGGTCTGCGCGTCGAGTTCGAGGCGCTTGTTCATCAGCCGCTGGGTCGCGCCAAGCTGGACGATGTTCGATGTGTTGCGGGTGCCGTCGCTCAGCCGGTCGTCGGCGTGGGTCAGCCCGGCGCGCGCGACGGTGGAGCCATTGTCATATTCGACGAGAGCGCGTGCGGCGCGGCGGCGGGCATTGGTGTCGAGATAATCTTCCTGCCACGCGCTGCCGGTCAGCGACAGCTTGCGCGTCGCGCGCAGCCGCGCGTCGAAGCCGAATTTGCGCGTGCCATCCTCGCCGCGATTAAGCTGTCCAGCGCCAAAGCCGGCCTCGCGCTCGCGGACATAGGCGAGGAAGTCGGCGTTGCTGCTGTGATGCTCGGCCTCGACCAGCCAGGCTTTCGCGGTTCCGGCGGAGGCCGTGCTGCCGTTGGCGGCTTTGGCGTCGCTCACCGCGAGTTCGGCGCGAACCTCGGTGTCTATGTTCGGGCGATAGCGTGCATCAATGCCGCCGAGGTTGGTTTTGGCATTGCCATCCTCGTCGTGGATGAAGGTCGCGCCGACGCGGAGTTTCTCGTCGGTCGATTGATAGCTGACGCGGCCGCCGGCGTTGAGCACGCGTTGGCCGACGCCGTCGACCTCATATTCGGCTACGATGAACTGCGGGTCGAGGTTCGACGAGCGGCTGAGCACGGGTTCGCGGAAACGTAGCGTGCCCGACAGATAGTCGATGTCATAATCGACGTGGCGCGACAGGCTGACGCTTTCGATAATGCGCTCGCTGTGCAACCGGTCGCGCGTTTCGATGACGATCCGCTCGCTGTTCGGCAGAATGTCCTTGGCGCCGAGCTGATATGGGCCGGTCAGGCCATTGCCCTGAATCTCGTCGCGGCGGAAACGATAGGGCGTGTCGGCGGCGAAGGCGGTCGCGGCGAGATTGCGGCCGCGATACTCGGCCTTGCCGCCGTTCAGCGCACGCTGATAGCGGGCGAGCTGCGGTTCCGAAATACCGGTCTCGATATCGCCGAACATCGCGTAAAATTGTGGACGTTCGAGGCGCAGATAGAGTTTGCGCACCGATGCGGCGTCATAGCGCGTCTCGTTGCGGTCGGCGTAAATGGTGTAATAGGCGCGCGGGTCGATCACGCCGCCGAACCGCGTGTCATCCTTGTCCTTGTCGCTGTCATAGGCCAGCGTCATCAGCCATTTGCCCTGAACGCGGCCCTTGGCATAGAGCGCGAGGCGCGCGTCGGCGTTGAGATCGTCCAGTGTCTCCGCCACCGGTTCCATCCGGTCGTCGAGGGTGTTGTATCCGAGCGTCCCCGCGGCAAAGCCGACGACGGTCCACGGCCGATTGCCCGGATCGAGCCAGGTTTCGATCGTCTGCTTGCGCTCGACCTTGTCGTCGCGGAAGCTGAAGTCCATCGCCAGCGTCCCCGAGGCGGTCGTCGGTTCGAGTTCGATCATCGCGATGCCGTCGTCGCCGTCGATCTTCCAGATCGGCTGCGCGCGTTCGAGGCCCGCGAGTTGGCGTGCCTGCTGCGCATCGGCTTCGACCGCGGGATAATAGGGCGCGGGGACGCTGAAATCGCCGGTCAGGCCGTGCCGCACCGGCTTGCCGTCGCGGTCGGTCAGGCGCACCGCGATCACCGGACGCGTCACGCCATCGGCGATCAGCACCGACTTTTCGCGAACCAGCGTCGCGCGCATCGGGGTGATCGAATAATGAACCGGCCGTTCGAGCGTCTCGACCGTGGCGCCGTTCGCATCCTTCACGACGGCGACAAGACGGTTTTCGCCCTCGCGAATTTCGATGCCGCGCCACAGGCTGACCGCCGCGGCGCCGTCGGCCGATTTGCGCGTGCCTTCGAAGCTCAGATCGTCGACGGGCTTGCCGTTGATCGTCAGCGTCACCGTCTGGCCGGGCAGATGCTTGATCGCGGCGCGGACCGACTTGGCGCGGGGATTATGGTCGGGAGCGGGGAAGAGCCAGCCGATGCCCGGCGTTTCGCCCGCCAGCCAGTCGCGATTGGCGCCCGCAGCGTCGGGATCGCTCAGCACCGGCGCTGCCGCGATTGCGATGGTTTTGGGCGCGTCGCGCGGGGCGCTGGCCTGGACGCGGAAGTCTGCGCGTTTGAGGGCGCCGCCGCGGCCCTCGACGAAGCGCGAGATTGCGCTGCCCGCGCTCTGTGTTCCGCGCGTGCAGTCGATCGCCTCGCGGTCGAGCGGCAGGGTTGACGGATCGATCTGCACGACGTGCAGTCCGGGACGGACGCCTTCGAAATGATAGCGGCCATCGATGTCGGTGACGGTGTAGCTGCCGTCCTGCAGCATCACGCGCACCCCGGCGACACCCTCGGCCTTGCCCGGATCGACGCTGCAACCGCCGTCGGTGATGCGACCGATGATCGTCATCCGGTCGCCGAGCTGGTCGCGCTTGATCGCGATGGTCGCCTCGGCGACATTGCTCGTCGATCCGCGATTGTCGGTCGCGGTGGCACGGTTGAGCGCATTGCCCGGCTGCGCCGACACAATGACTTCGGCGAGATAGGTGAGTAGGATCGATCGCGACGGGGTGACACCGGGCAGGGTGACGGCGAACTCGCGGCCGTTGGCGGCGACATCGGCTGTGACACGGACGCCGTTGGCGCGCACGGTGTCGGCGCGCAGGCGCATGCCTGCAGGCAGTATATCGCGCACGGTGACGGCGCCGGTGGTGCGGCGGGCGTCGCGGTTCCCGACCTCGATGCGATATTGGATTACATCGCCGGGCACCGCTATCTGGGTCGAGGTCGTCTTGCTGAGGACCAGCGGCAGGCCCGCCTGGTCAACCGGAATGTCGACGCGGACGGGGGCAGGGCTGTCGAGCGTAAAAATATGGCCATAGCTTGCGTTGGTGATCGTAAAGGGCAGGCCATCGTCGGGTCGGCGCAGGCCCGAAAGATCGCCGGGGCTCGATTTCGACGGTGCGGTGAAGGGCGACGGCGGCTCGACGACAAGGCGGTAGATGCCTGGCGCGACGAAGGGAAAGCGATAGTCGCCCGCCGGGAAGTTGTAGGTTGTGCCGCCTGCATCGGTGACGCTCTGCCCGGTGATCATGCTCGCGGGATAGGCTGAGGTGCCGTCGTCGCCGAAGACCTGCGCGGGCTGCCCCGTCGCCGCGTCAACAATCGTCACGCGGCTTCCCGCGGCCGGGGCGCCGTCGCCGCTGTCGAAGACGATGCCGAACGGATCGACGAGGAAGTCGATCGTCGCGAGCGCGACGAGGCTGGCGTTCACCTGATCGGCGACCTTCAGCGTCAGCGGCGCGCCGGGGTTGACCGACAGGCGGCAATCGCCCGCCACGACCGCGGGGGGAACGCCGATCGTGTTGATGATGCCGACGAACTCGCCGCTGTTCGGCGCGGTTTCGGTGAGGGTGATCTGTTCGCGGTCGCCATTTTCGAGTTCGAGGACGACGGGCAGAGTGTCGCGCTGCTGCGGATCGACATTGGCCGACGCGAGCTTGACCTCCACAACAAGCATTTCTCCGGCGCGAAAGCTGTTGCTGCTTTGAAGCGAAGCGGGATTGGTGGGCATGCCGGTATAGACGCCGCCAAGCTGGATCAGCCCGCCGCCGCGCCCGGTGCCGCCGGCAATGCCGCACGGTGTCGGAGCGAGCGGTACCATTTTGTCACCGCCCCGGTCGGTGATCCGGTAGGTGGTGATCGTCGGCGTTTCGGACGGCCGATTTTTCACCGTCACATCGACGCGATTCGACAGCGTTTCCGCGCCGTCGTTGCCCTGAATCCAGTGCGCCGACGCCGTGTTGGAGATCACCTGCGCGTGCGCCGGGGTTGCCGCAGGCAGCATCGCTGCCGCAACCAGGGCGGTCGCGAGGGCCAAGAGTTTTTGGGTGTTGCGCATGGCAAGCCCCGAAGGGGGCAGAGGTGGCGGGCTGTTCAGCCCGCGCCCGCTGCCCCCTTCGGCACGCCGATCAGTTGACGAGGGCCTGGAAGATCAGCGTGCGCGCAGCGCCCGCGGCGATCGTCGCAATCGTCCCCGACACGATGGGCGCGGCATAACTGCCCCCCGTCGCCCCGTCGGCGTTACAGGTGCCGCTGGTGACGGTCCCGTTCAGCCGGATCGATCCCGCGACGAAGGCAAGTTGCCCCGGTACGCTGTCGTTGATCGCGACCGCGGTCGCATCGGCGCCCCCGGCGGCGTTCGCCACCGCGATGCAATATTCGACCGTCGCGCCTGGGATGAGTTTCGGGTTGGTCGTGCCGTTGAACGGGTCCGAAACGACCCGGCTCGATTTGGTGACGGTCAGCGTCGCCGTCTTGACCGTATAGTCGTCGGCGTCGCTGTGTGAGGCGTCGCGGTTGGCGTCGTTGACGCCGACGCCATCGGCAAAGACCGTATCCTTGCCCGCGGTGTTGGCGCCTGCGGTTTGAGCGACGGCAGCGCCCTGCGTTCCCGCCGTGCCGCCTTCGAGCGCGGTGGCGCGAAGCTGGATGCCTGCGACCGCCCCGGTGGGAAGGCCCGCGGGAATGTCGGCGACGACGAACAGCCGGATCGGCGTATCGGTGGTGAGTTCGTCGATATAGGTGACGAGTGCGTCGCCGACGTCATAGCTGCCCACCGTGCCGGTCGCCGCGTCGCGATAAATGCGGACATTGGTCGCGTTGAAGCTGTCGGCGCCGCCATGTTTTGCCGCGCCGCTGGTGATCTGCGAAGCGGTGAGCAGGAAGTCGAGGACCTCGTTCGAGCTGTTGGTCAGCTGGAAGGTCGTCACCGCACTGGTCTGGCCGGGCGAAACTTCGGTTGTTGCATTGCCGACTTCTTCGACGAGCAAATTGATCTTGCGGTCGACGACGAAGCTGTTCGAGGCGCTTTGCTGCCCCTGGGCGATGCCGCCGACCTGATAGTCGACGGTTGCGGTATTGGTGATCGATGTGCCTGCGGTCGTCCCATTGGCGAATGCCGGGGTCGCGACGATGCTTGCGCATGCCGCCATACCGAGGCCCATATAGTTCAGCATGCTGGTCATAGCTGAGCTCCTGGACTGGAATTGGCTGCCTGATCCCCACCGCCGGCAGCCGTTAAGCGGCTTGTTTTACAGAGCTATTTTACGACCCCCCGGAACATGAGCTTGCCGGTTCCCCCTACCGGGATCGGTTTCTGGAACGCCCAGCGGACGTGCGTGACGTCGGCGGGCTGCGCAGCGCGGCGGGTGCCGTCGGCCATCGCAACGGTCAGGTCGGCAAGCAGTCCCCACTGCTTGCCGCCGTCGACCGAGACGAGCGATTGCGTGTTTCCCGCGTCGGCAAAGCGAACCGCCGACGGCATCGGATTGGTGATCACGAATTTGTCGGCGGGCTGGGCGCCGGCATTCCGGTAGTTGAGCACGAAGACGAGGCGGTCGCCCGGAACGACAACTTTCGGTTCTTCGAGCAGGACGCGCTGCTTGCCGCTCGCGTCGGTGGAGACGCGTTCGACGAACACGCTGTTGTTGAGCGCGACCTGGTTGGCAGCGAGGGCCTGACCGGGCAGCAGCGCGACCAAACAGAAGACAAGGGCGGTACGCATGGACATCTCCATCATTGGATTGTGGTTCGGAAGGTGACGGTGCGGGTCTGGCCGCCGGCAACGCTGCCGAGCGCGACATTTATCCGCGTGCCGTTGTAATCGCCCGCGTCGGCGTCGGCCGCGTCGGACAGTGCAGCGCCGCCGAGTGTGATCGAGCCGGGGGCGTAGATTGTATCTGCGGGAATATTGTCGATGATCGCGAGGCCGCTGACCGATCCGCTCCCCGCGACGGTTGCGACGATGCTATAGGTGATCGTCGCGCCGGGGACCGGATCGGTCGTTCCAAGCGCGTTGGTCACGGTCGCCGATTTGACGAGGGTCACTGTCGCTGCATTGACGATGAAGGCGCCGTCATCATCTGCATCGGCGCCGGTTGAGCCGACCACCGCATCGCCGCCGCCTTCGCCCTGACCGGCGAAGCTGCGCCCGGGCGTGCCGGTGCCCGTCTTCGCCGCAGCGACAAGGCTGACGATGCCACGATTGCCGTCGACGACGGTACCCGGCGTCGTCGCGATGACGAAAACCGTGATCGCGGTCTCGGGCTGGAGCAGCGGGTCGCCGGTGCCGGGTACATAAAGCGTGTCGACATTGGCATCGAACACGTTGTCGCCGTTGGCGTCGATATAGATCTGGGTGACGACGGGGTCATAATTGTCGCCGCCGGCGTTGGCGACCGTGCTCAGCACGAAATTTTCGGCGCCGTTGCCGGTGTTGGTCACACGGAAACTCAGAACCTGACTCGTCGCGCCCGGCGGCGTTGGAACATCGGTCGGGTTGTTCGACGCGACGGTGACGTCGAGCAATTCGTCAACGAGCAGGTCGACACGGTTCGAATCGACCGTTTGCGGGCCGCCTCCGGCGTCGAAGGTTGCGGTGGCGGTGTTGCTGATCGTCGTCCCTGCACGCGTGGCCGGCGGCGTCGATTGTGCCTGAGCCTGCGCTGGCAGCGCGAGCGCGGCGAGCAGGCCGATAAACGAACAAGAGGGAAGAAGCCGATGATGCTTCGCGCCCCCCACAGGCGCTTTCATCATGATGTGATACTCCGATAGCTGGTCCTTGAAGCCTGCAATCGGAGAAAAAGGGTAATTTCCGGTTAAGGACGTGGAGGAAATTGCTGGTTCTGCTCCAAAGAGGGACAAGGGCCGACACGGGCTCGCCTCAAATCGACCTGCTGGTGCGACGGATAAAGCTCGCGTAGGATGCACAAAATTGCGCAGGAGAAGGACGGGGTGGCAGAGGATAGGGGCACGAAGGAAGCGCGCACGCCGCGTACCAATCCCCTGCATCAGATCGAGATCGACGATTTTCGCCGCGATCGCCTGCTCGCGGCGCTGGCGTTACTATTTGGTGCGGCTTTCTGCCTGGGGCTGCCCTTTGCGTTGCAGGCGGGCGCGGAGTTTTTCCTGCCGCTGACGGCCGCGATCGTCATCGCCATCGCGCTGGTGCCGCTCCTTGAATGGCTCGAACGGCGCGGAGTGCCGTCGGGGTTGGCGTCCTTCCTCTCGCTCACCACCTTCCTGATGCTGGTCAATGCAGCGCTGGCGATCATCGTCGTCCCGGCGACCGGCTGGTTTGCGCGGCTTCCCGAATCGATTCCGCGGATTCAAAGCAATCTCGCACCGCTGATCGATTTTTATTCGACGCTGCAGCGGTTCATCGATCGGTCGCTGACGTCGGTGGCGAGCGGGACCGAGGCGACGGCACAGGCGGTGGCCGCGACGGCGCCTACGTCGGTCTTCGACTATTTCATCTCGGCGGCGCCAGCGGCGGCGATCCAGCTTTTCTTTGCGGTGCTGGTGATCTTTTTCTTCCTCGCCGGCTGGACGCGGCTCCGCAAAGGCACGATTCGCCGCCGCGGCAGCTTTGACGGCGCGATGCAGACCGCGCGGGTGATCCAGAATGTCGTCGATGCAACCGCCGACTATCTGGCGACGATCACGATGATCAACGCGATCCTTGGATTGGCCGTCGCGCTGATGCTGTGGGCGCTGGGTATGCCGTCGCCCTTCATGTGGGGCGGCATCGTGTCGCTGTGCAATTTTGTGCCCTATCTGGGGCCGATCGTCGCCGCGGTGCTGTTGGGGCTGGGCGGGCTCATGACGTTCGATGCCGTCGGCATCGCACTATTGCCTGCGATCATCTTCATCGGCGTCCATACGGTCGAGGCGAATCTGATCACGCCATTGGTGCTCGGAAAGCGTCTGACGATCAATCCGCTGCTGATTCTCGTGTCATTGAGCTTCTGGGGCTGGGTGTGGGGAGCCCCGGGAGCTTTGCTGGCGGTTCCGCTGCTGTTAATTTTGCAGACCGTTTTGCAGTCGACCGGGACGCCGGACTTGGGAGGCTTCCTGTTCGAACGGGGCACGCTGACCGCCGTTGACGAGATGCGCGATCGCTTAAATCGCACCAAGTCTGAAAGCGACGGTTGACAGGTCGGGGCAGGGGCCATATTGGCGCGGCTCCCAAGCGCAAGCGGGTGT
>NZ_JBXAQR010000002.1:240170-813731 GCF_058807415.1 Sphingopyxis sp. GW821-FHT12C06
GTGTAGCTCAGTTGGTTAGAGCGCCGGCCTGTCACGCCGGAGGTCGCGGGTTCGAGCCCCGTCACTCGCGCCATTCCCTGCCGAATTCGGCCGGAATGGGGCAACCTCTCTTCTAAAATTTGATATCGCAAGCACTTGGGTGCGCCCGTTGGCGCGCGCGCATTGCAACACATGTGCGATCCGCATCATGGCCTCGCTTGACAGGTCGGGGCAGGGGTCATATTGGCGCGGCTCCCAAGCGCAAGCGGGTGTAGCTCAGTTGGTTAGAGCGCCGGCCTGTCACGCCGGAGGTCGCGGGTTCGAGCCCCGTCACTCGCGCCATTCCCTGTCGATTCTGACCGGAATGGCGCAGCCTCTCTTCTAAATATTCGATATCGCAAGCACTTGGGTGCGCCCTTCGGCGCGTGCTTTGGCACGCTGGGCGATTCCGATTCCTAGTCGCGCCAGGTCCCCAATTCCATCCAGCGGAGCAGGGGCTTCAGCGGCATGATCCAGATCACCCCGGTCACCAGATAGAAGACGCCCTGCAACAGCACGTGCCAGGTGCCGACCCATGGTGACAAGCTGACGATGATGACCGCCCACACAGTGATCAGCAGCAGGATCAGGAACATGCCCGCGGGCTTGCGCCAGGTCGGCTGAGGGTTGGCGGGTTCATTGCTCACAGACGGTCTCCACAGATGACGAGTTCTTGTTCGGTCAGCACCGCGTCGAGTGCGATGTCGGTTGATTCGGATGGCACCGCGTCTACTTCCTGCACCGACCAGGCGATGCCGATCCGCAACGCGGCGGGGTGCGCGGCGAAATAGCGGTCATAGTGACCGCCTCCCTGACCAATCCGTCCCCCGTGGCGGTCGAATCCGACCAGCGGGCAGAGAATCAGGCCGGGGAGGGTCGCTTCGGCTGTGTCGGCGGGCTGGTGGGTGCCCCACGGCCCTTTCACCACTTCTGCGCCGCTTTGCCAGCGGCGGAAGGTCATGGTGTCGATGCGGCCAGCATGATGCGGCAGGGCGATGCGGCCTTCGTCGGTCCATTGCGCCAGCATCGGCAATATGTCGGGCTCGCCGTCGCATCCGGCATAGGCGCCGATGCTGTTATGTGCGTTCAACAGGTCGGCGAGCAGTGCCGGCGGCGCGCGGAACGCCAGAAGCTGCGTTATCTCGTCGAGATTCGCGGCGAAGTGGCGTCGGCGAAAGCGCAATTTCTCGCGCAATTTCTGCTTTTGCAGAGCGAGGTCGGCGGACAGGTCGGGCATCGCCTTCTCCGGGCCTCCTCACGACAGTTCAGAATCGGTTGGCGGGACCGCCGAGGTCGTTTGCTGGAAGATCCTCTGACGCCAGTAACGTCAGGTGGGAACCATGTGCGTCGGACCAGGGTCCGGGCAGGGACAGCTCCCTAGGATGATGTATCGCCTCAGGGATTTTCGCAAAAGCTCGTGCCGGGCAGTACCCGCCACCCCCTATGTAGGCGCGCAGGCGCGTCGGCTCAAGGGAGTTGCTCAACCTTTGTGGCCAGCGCCTCGATCCGGTCGGCGATTTGCAGCAGCGCGCGCTCATGCGCGGGGCGGACCTGCGCAGGCGCCGCCGATGCCGATTGCCTTACGGCTTCCAGTTCCTTCAGCGCCGCCTGTTCGCGCTCGATCGCCGAGCGCAGTTCGTCGCGTGCTGTGGCCTCGCGACTTTCGGCGAGGGCGACCGCGGCGCGGAGCGAGTCGGACTGGGGTTCGGCTTTTGCGATCTTGCCCTTGGTTTCCTGCGCTTCGTCGGCGAGCATCAGCGCCGCGAACAGCAGCTGGCGTACTTCGGTTCCGCCCTGAATGCCGCGCGCCTTCTCATCGACGACCGATGCCAGCTGGACCAGCTGTTGCTCCTGTCCGTCGGCGCAATGGACGTCATAAGGGCGCCCGGCGATAGTCAGTTTGACATCAGCCACGGTCAGCCTCCGCAATCAATCGGTCGAGTTCGCCGATGACGGCGACGACTTCGGCTTTCAGCGCCGATTGGTCGTCCACTTGAGCCGCTTGGGAGAGCGCGGGGCGGTTCGCCCGCTCGGTCAAAGCCCTTTCAATACGGCTGAGCGCGCGTTCGATCCGGCCAATGGCCAAGCTGGATTCGTCGAGATCGAGTTCCATATGCATGGGTTAGCAGCGCGGCGAAGCGCGTGCAATTGTCCAGTCGGTCCAAAATACGTCGATTTTCTGCCGCCAGCGGTTGACTCCTGACCCCCGCGCCGCAAAGGGCTGTGCGCATCCGATCCGGACGCCCAGAGTCTATTTGGGCCCGGGCGCTTACCCATCCATTCCGGGGGAATAATGACACAGCCCGAACGTCAGCTCGCCAATGCCATCCGCGCACTCGCGATGGACGCCGTACAGGCCGCAAACAGCGGTCATCCGGGGATGCCCATGGGCATGGCCGACGTCGCGACGGTCCTTTATTCGGACTATCTGAAATTTGATCCGACCGACCCGCATTGGGCCGATCGCGACCGATTCGTCCTGTCGGCGGGCCATGGTTCGATGCTCGCTTATGCGACGCTTCACCTCGCGGGCTATGCGCAGCCGACGATCGACGACATTCGCAATTTCCGCCAGCTGCACAGCCCGTGCGCTGGACATCCCGAGAATTTCGAGCTCGCGGGCGTCGAAACGACGACCGGCCCGCTGGGGCAGGGCCTTGCGACCTCGGTCGGTATGGCGATTGCCGAACGCCATCTGAACGCGCTTTACGGCGACGATCTGGTCGACCACCGTACTTGGGTGATCGCTGGCGACGGCTGCCTGATGGAAGGCATCAACCACGAAGCCATCGGGCTTGCCGGGCATCTCGGCCTCGGCCGCCTGACCGTGCTGTGGGATGACAACAAGATCACCATCGACGGATCGATCGACCTGTCGAGCAGCGAAGATATTGCGGCGCGTTATGTGGCGACCGGCTGGCACGTCGAAAGCTGCGACGGCCATGATCCCGCCGACATTCGCCGTGCGATCGACGCCACACTTGCCGACCCGCGCCCGTCGCTGATCGCGTGCCGCACGATCATCGGTTTCGGCGCGCCGAACAAGCAGGGCACGTCGGCCACCCACGGCTCGCCGCTGGGCTCCGACGAGATTGCCGCTGCGCGCAAGGAACTCGGCTGGACGTCCGAACCCTTCGTCATTCCGGCCGATATTGCCGCGACCTGGGCCGGCTTTGGCGCACGCGGCAAGGCGCTTCATTCCGAATGGAATGATCGCCTCGCAAGCAACGAAAAGAAAACGGAATTTTCTGACCGGATCGCCGGCAAGATCGTTCCGGGCGATGCGTTCAAGGCCTATCTCGACGGCCTCGTCGCCGAGCCGCCGAAGGTCGCGACCCGCAAGGCGTCGGAAAACACGCTCGGCGCGCTGACCGCCGATATCGCGGCACTGATCGGCGGCAGCGCCGATCTCACCGGTTCGAACAACACCAAAACTTCATCGACCAAGCCGCTGACAAAAGACGATTATTCGGGTCGCTATATCTATTATGGCATCCGCGAATTCGGCATGGCCGCCGCGATGAACGGCATGGCGCTGCACGGCGGCGTAGTGCCTTACGGCGGCACCTTCCTCGTCTTTGCCGACTATTGCCGCGGCGCGATCCGCCTGTCGGCGTTGCAGCAGCAGCGCGTCGTCTATGTGATGACCCACGACAGCATCGGGCTGGGCGAAGACGGCCCGACCCACCAGCCGATCGAGCATCTGCAATCGCTCCGCGCGATGCCGAACCTGCTCGTCATGCGCCCTGCCGACGCGGTCGAAACCGCCGAATGCTGGGCGCTCGCGCTGGCACAGGCTGATCGTCCGTCGCTGCTTGCGCTGACGCGTCAGAATCTTCCGGCGCTGCGTCATGACGTCAGCGAAAATCTTTGCGCGAAAGGCGGTTACCGCCTGCGCGGCGCGACCGCGGCCCGCAAGGTCGTCCTTGTCGCAACGGGTTCGGAAGTGTCGCTGGCGCTCGAAATCGCTGACAAGCTCGAGGCCGCAGGCCATGGCGCCGACGTTGTCTCGATGGTCTCGACCGAATTGTTCGACGAACAGACCGCCGCCTATCAGGCTGATATCCTGCCGGCGGGCGTGCTGACCGTTTCGATCGAAGCGGGCACGACCTTTGGCTGGGAACGCTACACCGGCCGCGACGGCCTGCGTTTCGGCATCGACAGCTTCGGCGCCTCGGCACCGATCGACGATCTTTACGATCATTTCGGCCTGACGGTCGAGAAGATCACCCCCCGGATCCTGGCCCGGCTCGGCGCATAAGCCGACCGATACTCTCTTCAGAAAGGATTTTTCGATATGGCAGTGAAAGTCGCAATCAACGGTTTCGGACGCATCGGCCGCAACGTGGCGCGCGCCATTCTGGAGCGTACCGACCATGATCTCGAACTGGTGTCGATCAACGATCTGGGCGATGCCAAGGCGAATGCCCGTCTGCTCCGCAATGACTCGGTGCATGGCGCGTTCAACGGGACCGTCGAAGTCGACGGCAACGACCTGATCATCAATGGCAAGCGCATCCAGGTGACCGCCGAGCGCGATCCCGCCGCTCTGCCGCATGCCGCAAACGGCATCGACATTGTGATGGAATGCACCGGATTCTTCACCAACAAGGCCGGCGGCCAGAAGCATCTCGATGCCGGCGCGAAGCGCGTGTTGATTTCGGCGCCCGCCAAGGAAGTCGATCTGACCGTCGTTTACGGCGTCAACGACGACAAGATCACCGCCGATCATCTGATCATCTCGAACGCGTCGTGCACCACCAACTGCCTCGCGCCTTTTGCCAAGGTGCTGCATGAGGCGATCGGTATCGAGCGCGGCCTGATGACGACGATCCACGCCTATACCAACGACCAGAAGATCCTCGACCAGATCCACGATGATCCGCGTCGTGCCCGCGCGGCCGCGATGTCGATGATCCCGACCTCGACCGGTGCGGCGGTTGCCGTTGGTCTGGTTCTGCCCGAACTCAAGGGCAAGCTCGACGGTTCGTCGATCCGCGTCCCGACCCCGAATGTCTCGGTCGTCGACCTCACCTTCACGCCGTCGCGCGAGACCACGAAGGAGGAAGTCAACGCACTGCTCAAGGCCGCCGCAGAAGGCCCGCTCAAGGGCGTGCTGGGCTATACCGAGGAGCCGCTGGTTTCGATCGACTTCAACCATAATGCCGACAGCTCGACCATCGACGCCCTCGAGACCGCGGTGATCGACGGCAAGCTGGTGCGCGTGCTCAGCTGGTATGACAATGAGTGGGGCTTCTCGAACCGCATGATCGACACCGCGGGCGTGGTCGCGAAGTTCCTCTGAGCTACGGAGTATAAGTCGATGACCGCGTTCAAGACCCTCGATGATATCGGCGACGTCACCGGCAAGCGCGTGCTTGTCCGTGTCGACCTGAATGTTCCGATGTTCGAAGGCGCGGTCAGCGACGCAACGCGGATACAGGCCGCCGTGCCGACGATCCGCGAGCTGTCCGAAAAGGGCGCGATCGTCCTTCTGCTCGCCCATTTCGGGCGGCCGAAGGGCGCGAAAAACCCGACGCAATCCTTGAGCCTCGTCATGGGCGGGCTCGAGGATGTGCTGGGCCATTCGGTGATGTTCATCCCCGATTGCGTCGGCGAGGGCGCGAAAGCAGGCCTCACCGTGCTCGCCGCCGGTGATGTCGCGGTGCTCGAAAACACCCGATTCCATGCGGGTGAGGAAAAGAACGATCCGGCGTTCGCCGACGCGCTCGCTGAAATCGGCGATCTCTACGTCAACGACGCCTTCTCGGCCGCGCACCGCGCGCATGGCTCGACCGAGGGCATTGCGCGCCGTCTGCCTGCTTATGCGGGCCGCGCGATGGAGGCCGAACTCAAGGCGCTCGACGCCGCGCTCGGCAATCCGGCGCATCCGGTTGCCGCCGTCGTCGGCGGCGCGAAAGTGTCGTCGAAGATCGACGTGCTGCGCAATCTCGTCGGCAAGGTCGATCATCTGATCATCGGTGGCGGCATGGCGAACACCTTCCTCGCCGCACGCGGGGTCAATGTCGGCAAGTCGCTTTGCGAGCATGATCTGGTCGATACCGCCAACGCGATCTTCGACGCCGCCGACAAGGCCGGATGCACGATCCATCTTCCCTATGACGTCGTGGTGGCAAAGGAGTTCGCCCCGAACCCGCCGACGCGGACCGTCAATGTCCATGAAGTCGCCGCCGACGAAATGATCCTCGATGTCGGCCCCGCCGCCGTCGAGGCGCTCGCCGACGTCCTCAAAAATTGCCGCACTCTCGTGTGGAACGGCCCGCTCGGCGCGTTCGAGACGCCGCCGTTCGACATGGCGACGGTTGCGCTGGCCAAGACCGCTGCGGCACTGACCCGCGAAGGCAGCCTGGTGTCGGTCGCCGGCGGCGGCGATACCGTCGCGGCGCTCAACCATGCCGGGGTCGGGCAGGATTTTACCTTTGTTTCAACGGCTGGCGGCGCCTTCCTCGAATGGATGGAAGGCAAGCCGCTGCCCGGGGTCGACGCCCTCAAAGCCTGAGTTTCGCGCGCATTTGCATCCCGTCGACGGGATGGCTATGCGCGCTGCCACATACGTATGCAAACCATCGGAGATGTTATGACCACCGCCAACGCCGCCATGCTCGAACAGATTAAATCGGGTCAGGGCTTTATCGCCGCACTCGACCAGAGCGGCGGATCGACGCCCAAGGCGTTGAAGGGCTATGGCATCGAAGAGGATGCTTTCTCGAACGACGAAGAAATGTTCGGTCTGATCCACGCGATGCGCAGCCGCATCGTCACCGCGCCCTGCTTCAACGGCGACAAGGTGATCGGTGCGATCCTGTTTGAACGCACGATGGACGGCGAAGCGGGCGGCAAGCCGGTTCCGGCGCTGCTTTGGGAGCGCGGCGTTGTGCCGTTCCTGAAGGTCGACAAGGGCCTCGAAGACGAAGCCGACGGTGTCCAGTTGATGAAGGCGAACCCCGAACTCGACGCGCTGTGCGAGCGTGCGGTCGCCAAGGGCGTGTTCGGCACCAAGATGCGCAGCGTCGTCAATCTCGCCAATGCCGCGGGCATCAAGGCGATTGTCGAACAGCAGTTCGCGGAAGCGAAGCGCATCGCGGCGCACGGTCTGATGCCGATGATCGAGCCCGAAGTGAACATCAAGAGTGCCGAACGCGACGGCGCCGACCGCCTGTTGCTGACCGAAATCCTGACCGCGCTCGAAAACTGGGACGGCGCACCCGTGATGCTGAAGCTTTCGCTGCCGACCGAGGCCGGTCTGTTCCAGCCGCTGGTCGATCATCCCAAGGTCTTGCGCGTCGTCGCGCTGTCGGGCGGCTTTGCGCGCCCCGAAGCCTGCGTAGAACTCGCCAAGAACCCCGGCATCATCGCCAGCTTCAGCCGCGCGCTGCTCGCTGACCTGCGCCACCAGATGAGCGACGACGAATTCGACGCCTCGCTTGGCGGTGCGATCGACGAGATTCACGCCGCATCGGTCGCCTGATGGCAGACGGCTGGCGCGCCGTTGACGATTATATCGCCGGGAAATTGCTCGGCGACGACGACGCGCTGGCCGCCGCACTGGCCCATAATGCCGCTGAGGGACTGCCGCCGATCGACGTGTCGGCGACGCAGGGCAAGATGCTGTCCCTGCTCGCGCAGATCAGCGGTGCGCGGCGCATATTGGAGATCGGCACGCTCGGAGGTTATTCGGCGATCTGGCTGGCGCGCGCGCTGCCCGAGGGCGGACAGCTTATGACGCTGGAACTCGAACCGCATCACGCAAAGGTCGCCCGCGAAAATCTCGAACGGGCAGGCGTGTCGACAAAGGTCGACATCCGCGTCGGCCCGGCGAGCGAAAGTCTTGCCGCGATGACGGGCGAAACGCCCTTCGACTTCATCTTCATCGACGCCGACAAGCAGAACAACGCCCATTATGTCGCCGAGGCGATCCGGCTCGGCCGTTCGGGTACGACGATTATCGTCGACAATGTCGTGCGCGAAGGCGGGATCATCGACGCCGACAGCGAAGATGAACGCATCGTCGGCACGCGCACACTGTTCGACATGCTGGCCGCCGATCCGCGACTCGACGCGACTGCGGTGCAGACGGTCGGTGCGAAGAAATGGGACGGCTTCGTCCTCGCGCGGGTGCTTTAACTCAATAACCGCCGTCGAAGCGGAAATCGAAGCGATAGTCGGCGGGTTTGATGACCTTGGCGGCACCTGATCGCTCCGGGGTGACGCGTTCGAGCAGGATCGATCCGTCGGCGAGCGGAGTGCGCTGCCCCAGCGTTACTTCAAATTCCTGCTGGCGGCCGCCCGAGCGAATCCACAGCATTTTGACCCGAACCCGTCCGGCCCAGACGCAGGCGACATTTGCGGGACAGCGGCTGTCCTCCAGCACTTCGACCGGCTGGACGATGGGGCCGTCGGCATAGGCCTGCTGACCGAGCGCGACATTCCTGGCCTCGGGAAGCGGCGTTTGCGACGTCGTGGTGGCGCAGGCGGAGAGGGCCAGCGCGGCGGCGGCCCCAGAAAGGGCGAGGCGGGGAGCGTTCTGCATTTGCTCGTATCTGACGGCGTCGCTATGAACCCGCCATGACCATACCCGATTGCCAGCTTTATCTGATCTCGCCGCTCGACGTCGGCGGCGATTTTCCCGCCCGTCTGGAAGAGGCGTTGAGCGCCGCGCCGGTCGCCGCCTTTCAGTTTCGCGTCAAGGACATGGACCAGCACGAGGCCGCGCGGCTCGCCGAACCATTGCAGGCGATCTGCGCGACGCATGACGTCGCCTTCATCGTCAACGACGATATAGCGCTCGCCAAGCGACTCGGCGCCGACGGCCTGCATCTGGGGCAGGATGATGGCGACCTGAAGGAAGCGCGCCAACTGCTTGGACCCGAAGCGCAAATCGGCGTAACCTGCCACAACAGCCGCCATTTCGCGATGGAAGCGGGCGAAGCGGGCGCAGACTATGTCGCGTTCGGCGCCTTTTTTCCGACGACGACCAAGACGGTCGAGCATCATGCTGACCCCGAAATCCTCGAATGGTGGCAGGGCATGTTTGAACTGCCGTGCGTCGCGATTGGCGGGATTACGCCCGAGAATGCGCCGGCTCTGATTGAAGCGGGGGCCGATTTCCTCGCCGTGTCGTCGGCGGTATGGGCGCATCCCGAAGGACCGGGGGCCGCCGTGCGCGCATTCGATGCGCTGCTGTCGCCTCAATCGGCCAGATAGTTGCGGTCGGACGGCTTCTCTGTCCGATCTTCCGCGCCCGAAGGCGCCTGGTCCTTGCGCCAGCCGAACAGGCCAGCGCAGGGGATCGGACGGCGGGGGGCGGCGTTCACCTTGCGGCGGGGCAGGGGCGTCAATTCTGGAAGATCGATGCTCATCATGGGGCCTCTAATGGCAGCGGTACCAGCGAACATATTGGATCGATGCGTCAAATCGGCTTCGCTTCGTCGCCTTTTGATTTGTGGAAAATGCGGCGTGTCGCAGCACCGCCGCCGGGGAAATATTTATGACTGACACCAGCACATCGGGCGCCAAGGTGCGTGAACTGACGCTGCGCGCGATCCTGCTCGGCGGCGTTCTGACGCTGATGTTCACCGCGGCGAACGTCTATCTGGGGCTGAAGGTCGGATTGACCTTCGCGACCTCGATCCCCGCGGCGGTGATCTCGATGGCGCTGCTGCGGCTGATGTCGGGCGGCACGATCCTCGAGAATAATATCGTCCAGACGATCGCCAGCGCGGCGGGAACGCTCGCGGCGATCATCTTCGTTTTGCCGGGGCTGGTGATGGTCGGCTATTGGCAGGGTTTCCCGATGGTTACGACCACCGCGATCACGATGCTTGGCGGAATATTGGGGGTGCTCTTTTCGGTGCCTCTGCGCCGCGCGCTCGTTGTCGATTCGGATCTTCCCTATCCCGAAGGCCGTGCCGCTGCCGAAGTGTTGCAGGTCGGTGCGGGGAGCGCCGAGGGTGCGGCCGAGAATCGCGCCGGATTGTCGGCGCTGCTGTGGAACAGCATCGTTGCGGCGGGCTTTACCCTGCTCACCCAGATGAAGCTGGCGGGTGCCGAAGTCGCGCGCTGGTTCGCCGTTGGCACCGGTGCAACGGGGGTTGCGGGCGGGCTTGCCTTTGCCCTGTTCGGGGTCGGCCATCTGGTCGGCCTGTCGGTCGGCATGGCGCAGCTTGTCGGCCTCATTACCGGCTGGTGGGTGTTGCTGCCGATCCTGACGCAGGGCGGCGTTGGCGATCCCGAGACGCTGGCGAACACGGTGTTCCGCGCCGATGTGCGCTTTTTTGGCGCGGGCGTGATTGCGATCGCCGCAATCTGGACCTTGATGAAGATTGCGGGGCCGGTGCTTGGCGGTATCCGTTCGGCGATGGCCGCATCGCGCGCGCGACAGGGCGGTCATGCGCTGGCCATAGAAGAACAGGATATGCCGATCGGCTGGGTGTTCGGCGGATCGGTGGCCTTGATGCTGCCGATCGGCTGGTTGCTCTGGTCGGTGCTGGCGGGCGGACCGCTCGCCGGATCGTCGATGACTTTGATTGCGGGCGCGATCCTGTTCATTATCGTCGTGGGTCTCATGATCGCGTCGGTCACCGGCTATATGGCGGGCCTGATCGGCGCGTCGAATTCGCCGGTGTCGGGGATCGGCATCCTCGCGATCATCGCTTCGTCGCTTCTTCTTCTCGGCCTGCTCGGCCGTGCCGGCGGTGAGGAAGAGATTAACGCGATGGTCGCCTATGCGCTGATCGTCACGGGTCTCGTGTTCGGGATCGCGACGATTTCCAACGACAATCTTCAGGACCTCAAGACCGGCCAGCTCGTCGGCGCGACGCCGTGGAAACAGCAGGTCGCGCTGATTATCGGCGTGATCTTTGGCTCGCTGGTCGTCCCGCCGGTGCTCAATGTGCTCAACGAGACATTGGGCTTTGTCGGCGCGCCGGGGGCGGGGCCGAACGCGCTTGCCGCGCCGCAGGCGGGATTGATCTCTTCGCTTGCGCAGGGCGTGCTCGGTGGCAATCTCAACTGGACGATGCTCGGCTATGGCGCGTTGGCGGGTGTCGGCTTCATCATCGTCGACGAACTGCTCGGCCGCGCGGGCAAGCTGCGGCTTCCGCCGCTCGCCATCGGTATCGGAATTTATCTGCCGATGTCGGTGATTCTGCCGGTGATCATCGGTGCGGTTGGCGGCTGGTTCTACGACCGCTGGGCATCGAAGCGGTCGAACGCGGGCTTTGCGCACCGCATGGGCGTGCTGACCGCAACGGGGATGATCGTCGGCGAAAGCCTGTTCGGCGTTCTTTATGCCGGGATCGTCGCGGGGAGCGGCAGCGATGCGCCGCTCGCCGTGGTCGGCGAGGGCTATGCGCCTTATGCGCCGTGGGTCGGATTGCTGCTGTTCGTCGGTCTCGTCTGGCACAGCTATCGCCGCACGCGGCGCATGGTCGTCGCGACGCCGTGATGCGGCACCTTGCCCTTCGGCGTCTGCGCGGCTAAAGGCGCGCACCTGATAGCTGCGCCCGAAGGGGCGCTGCTCTGCTCTTTCCATCCTTGTCTAGTGAGTGTGCGCGATGAAAATCACCGGTGTTGAAATCCGTCCCGGCAATATTATCGAATATGAAAAGGGGATCTGGAAGGTCACCAAGATCCAGCACACCCAGCCGGGCAAGGGCGGCGCCTATATGCAGGTGGAAGCCAAGAACCTCATCGACGGGCGCAAGCTCAACAACCGCTTCCGTAGCGCGGATACGGTGGAAAAGGTCCGTCTCGACACCAAGGATTTCCAGTTCCTTTACGCCGAGGGCGACGATCTGGTGTTCATGGACAAGGACACGTTCGAACAGATCAATATCTCGAAGGATGTCGTCGGCGACGCGCATGAATTCCTGCAGGACGGCATGGACGTCGTTCTCGAGCTTTGGGAAGAGCGCCCGATCTCGGTCGAACTGCCCGAAACGATCGAAGCGACGATCGTTGAGGCCGATGCGGTGGTGAAGGGGCAGACCGCATCGTCGTCGTACAAGCCCGCGATTCTCGACAATGGTGTGCGCGTGATGGTGCCGCCGCACATCACCGCCGGCACGCGCATCGTGGTGCATGTCTATGACCGCGAATATGTCCGTCGCGCAGAGTAAGTCGTGACCGATATACCGGACATACGAAAGGCGGCGCTGAGCGACCTTGAAAGCGTCGCGCCGCTTTTCGATCTGTACCGGCAATTTTACGGACGTGCCGCCGACCCGACCGGGAGCGCGGGCTTTATCAAGGCCCGGCTGACTCGGGGCGACTCGGTCATATTGCTCGCGGAGTGGCAAGGTCGGGCGGCTGGGTTCACCCAGCTGTTCCCGAGCTTCACCTCGGTTGGCATGGCTCCGATCTGTATTCTGAACGACCTGTACGTCGCGGACGAAGCGCGCGGCAGCAAGGTCGGGAAGGCATTGATCGACGCAGCGGTCGAACATGCACGGGGGCAGGGCGCCGTCAGGCTGACCCTGTCGACGCAAACGACCAACATACGCGCGCAGCATGTCTATGAAACGGGCGGCTGGCAGCGCGAAGCCGATTTTTATACATATAACCTCAAACTAGTGGATTGATCATGGCCATATCCGGCATCATCACCGTCATGGAACGCGCCGCACGCAAGGCCGGCACCAAGCTCCGCCGCGATTTTGGCGAAATCGAGCATCTGCAGGTCTCGCAAAAGGGGCCCGCCGATTTCGTGTCGAAGGCCGACCAGGCTGCCGAGCGCACACTCTATGAAGAATTGAGCTATGCGCGCCCCGGCTGGGGCTTCCTGATGGAAGAGGCCGGCGAGATTGAAGGCGATCCGGGCAAGCCGCGCTTCATCGTCGATCCGCTCGACGGCACCTCGAACTTCCTCCACGCCATCCCGCATTTCGCGATTTCGATCGCGGTGCAGGAACCGAAGATCGGCGGCGGCTGGGGTGATGTCACCGCGGCGCTGGTGTATCAGCCCGTCACCGACGAAAGCTATTGGGCCGAGCGTGGCCGCGGCGCATGGCTTCACGACCGTCGCCTGCGCGTTGCGTCGCGCCGTTACCTCAACGAATGTCTGATCTCTACCGGCATCCCCTATATGGGCCACGGCAATATGGGTCAGTGGAGTCGCATTTTCGGCGCCGTCGCGCCCGAAGTCGCCGGCATCCGCCGCTTCGGCGCCGCCAGCCTCGACCTCGCATGGGTCGCCGCGGGCCGCTACGACGGTTTCTGGGAAAGCGATCTTCAGATTTGGGATGTCGCCGCGGGCATGCTGCTCGTGCGCGAAGCCGGCGGCTTTGTCAGCGATTTCCGTGGTGGCGATCGTGCGATCGAACGCAGTGAATATATCGCCGGCAGCGCCGCGGTGCATTCGAAGCTGCAAAAGCTGGTGGCGGGCGCGCTGCGTAACGCCTGACGACTGGCCCCTCCCTCGATGAGGGAGGGGCGGTCTGTTCCTATTCTTCTTCTTTTCCGAAGACATACTCGCGATAGCTGTCCATCAGCGAGGCCCAGGTGTTGAGCGTTTCGCCGACATTTTCACGCGGGATGCCCGCAAAGTCGAGATCGACGTCCATTTCGAGCACCGGATCGCCCGCATCGTCGCGATATGCGCGGGCAAAGCGCTTGTCCTTGTTCCACTGATTCAGCTTTTCGATCGTGACGTCCTTCGCGTCGCTGAATCCCATATAATATTGCAGCGTCTTGCAGTTCTTGTTGTCCTCGCAGTTCATGAACAGGACGAGGAATTTCAGGCCGTTGCGATTGCTTTCGATATAGGGGTCGTCGTCCGCCTTGGTGATCAAGGTCGCGGGCCAGCCCTGCGACTCGACGATCTCCTTGATTTTCGCCGGGTTCTTGGCGTTGATCAGTTCGGCCTGAGCCGGCGCTGCTGCGAAAATGACGGCTGCGCCCAATGCGAAAGCAGCGCGAGAAATATATGATTTCATGGAAACTCCTCAATTCGAAGCGGCGCCGAAAATGCGCAGCGAACCGACCCACTTTGGCCCGCGTATCACAGGCTTGGGGCCTGTCACCAGCTTTTGGCCATCGGGGGCCGAAATTTCCTGCCCGCAATGCTTGCGAGGCGCGGCGCGCTGGCCTAAAGCGCCCGCAACAAGGGTGCCAAGACACTCCGTTTATGAACAACTGAACTGCGAGCCCCCCATGGTCGATCTGACGCAATATCTGCCGATCCTGATCTTTCTTGCGATCGCGCTCCTTCTGTCCTCCGCCTTCGTCTTTTTGCCGATGGGTGTGGCGAGGCTGACGGGCGCGCACCAGCCTGATCCGGCGAAGCTGACCGAATATGAATGCGGCTTCCCGGCGTTCGAGGATGCGCGCAGCCAGTTCGATGTCCGCTTCTATCTTGTCGCCATCCTCTTCATCATCTTCGATCTTGAAGCGGCCTATCTGTTCCCGTGGGCGGTCAGCCTCGAGAATATCGGCTGGGCCGGTTGGGCCACGATGATGATTTTCCTCGCCGAGCTTTCACTCGGCCTTGTCTATGCCTGGAAGAAAGGGGCTTTGGATTGGGAATGAGCAATTCGAGCATCCTGATGCCCGGCCAGATGCCGGTGGCCGCGGGGACCAACCCCGGATTGATGCCAGTGGCGCCGGGGACAAACCCCGACGCCGGCTTTTTTGACGACCTCAACAGCGAAGTCGGCGACAAGGGCTTCCTTGTCACCTCGACCGAGGATCTGTTCAACTGGGCGCGCACCGGCTCGCTCTGGTGGATGACCTTTGGTCTCGCTTGCTGCGCGGTCGAGATGATCCACGTCAACATGCCGCGCTATGACATGGAGCGTTTCGGCGCTGCGCCGCGTGCCTCGCCGCGCCAGTCGGACGTGATGATCGTCGCGGGCACACTGTGCAACAAAATGGCCCCGGCGCTGCGCCGCGTGTACGACCAGATGTCGAACCCGAAATATGTGATTTCGATGGGCAGCTGCGCCAATGGCGGCGGCTATTATCATTACAGCTATTCGGTGGTGCGCGGTTGCGACCGGATCGTGCCCGTGGATATTTATGTCCCCGGATGCCCGCCGACCGCCGAAGCCTTGCTTTATGGCGTGATGCAGTTGCAGCGGAAGATTCGCCGCACCGGGACGATCGAACGCTGATGGCTCACAATGCTCCCCTCGTCGCACCCCGTTCGGGGCTTGGCGACGCGATCAAGGCTGCGCTTGGCGCCGACCTGCTCGTCCATGTTTTCGCTGCCGATGAAGACAGCATCACCGTCGAACGCGAAGCGATCGCCGGGGTGATGATCGCGCTGCGCGACAAGCTCGAATATCAGCAGCTGATGGAAATCGCGGGCGTGGATTATCCCGACCGCGCCAACCGCTTCGAAGTCGTCTATCACCTGCTCAGCGTCACCAAGAACCATCGCCTGCGCGTCCGGGTCTGCACCGACGAAGCGACTCCGGTGCCGAGCATCGTGCCGGTGTGGCCGGTCGCCGGCTGGCTCGAGCGCGAAGTGTTCGACATGTATGGCGTGATGTTCGCGGGCAATCCCGATCTGCGTCGCATCCTGACCGACTATGGTTTTCAGGGGCATCCGCAGCGCAAGGACTTCCCGCTGACCGGCTATACCGAGCTGCGCTACAGCGAAGAAGACAAGCGCGTCGTTTACGAACCCGTGCGGCTGGCGCAGGATTTCCGCAACTTCGACTTTATGTCGCCGTGGGAAGGCGCCGATTATGTGCTGCCGGGCGACGAAAAGGCCGGCGGAACGGGCGAAGCGCCGGGGAAGGGCGCACCGACCCCGATGACCGCAGCGCAGGTGAAGGCCGCCGACGACAAGGCGAAGGCTCCGCCGCCGCCGACCCCGAAAACCACCGAAAGCCCCGCGCAAACCGGTGCCGGCGCCAAGGTCGATAAGGCCGCGGCCAAGCCGAGCAAGGATGGCGCGAAGGTCAAAGCTCCGGCCAAGCCGCGCGCTCCGCGCAAGCCCAAGGGAGATAAGGCATGACCGAGTCCCCGAACATCAAACATTACGGCGGCGACATGTTCGAAGGTTATCCGGTCGATACGGCCGATACTGCGGGCGATCAGGCCGTCACCAATTACACGATCAACTTCGGCCCGCAGCATCCGGCGGCACACGGCGTGCTGCGTCTGGTGCTCGAACTCGATGGCGAGATCATCGAGCGCGTCGATCCGCACGTCGGGCTGCTCCACCGCGGCACCGAAAAGCTGATCGAGTATAAGACCTATTTGCAGGCTCTGCCCTATTTCGACCGGCTCGATTATTGCTCGCCGCTCGCGATGGAGCATAGCTATGTCCTCGCGATCGAGAAGCTGCTCAACCTCGAAGTTCCGGCGCGCGGCCAATATCTGCGCGTGCTGTTCGCCGAGCTGACGCGCATCTGCAACCACATGCTCAACATCGGGTCGCACGTCATGGACGTCGGCGCGATGACCCCGAACCTGTGGGTGTTCGAACTGCGCGAGGATTGCCTCAACTTCTTCGAACGCGCCTCGGGCGCGCGGATGCACAGCGCTTATTTCCGTCCCGGCGGCGTCCATCAGGATGTGCCCGAACGGCTGCTCTACGACATCGGCGAATGGGTCGAAAAGCGCCTGCCGAAGCTGTTCGGCGACGCGATGAGCCTGGTCATCGACAACCGCATCTTCAAACAGCGCAACGTCGATATCGCGACGGTGAGCAAGGAAGATGCGCTGGCCTGGGGCTTCTCCGGCCCGCTGATCCGCGGCAGCGGGATCGCATGGGATTTGCGCAAGTCGCAGCCCTATGACGCCTATGCCAGGATGGAATTCGACATTCCCGTCGGCACCCGCGGCGATTGCTATGATCGCTTCATGGTCCGCGTCGAGGAAGTTTATCAGTCGGCGAAGATCATCAAGCAGTGCCTGCGCGACATGCCCACCGGCCCCGTCGCCAGCCTCGACCGCAAGGTCGTGCCGCCAAAGCGCGGCGAGATGAAGCAGTCGATGGAATCGCTGATCCATCACTTTAAACTCTATACCGAGGGTTTCCACGTTCCCGCGGGCGAAGTCTATGTCGCGACCGAAAGTCCCAAGGGCGAATTCGGCGTCTATCTGGTCAGCGACGGCACCAACAAGCCGTATCGCTGCAAGATCCGCCCGACGGCATTCTCGCATCTGCAAGCGATGGAAATGATGTCGAAGGGCCATATGCTCGCCGATACCACCGCGATCATCGGCGCCATTGATGTGGTGTTCGGGGAGTGCGATCGGTGATGCGCCGGTTCAAGTCTCAAAATTCGGCACGCATGCTTGGCGCCATGGGCGTTTTTGCGGCAGGGCGGCTTTTGGCTTTGGTAGAGCCACTCGCCGGAGAATTTGTTAGCGCTATTGGAGCTGCTGCGGCTGTCT
Organism: Sphingopyxis sp. GW821-FHT12C06; assembly: GCF_058807415.1. Classification (NCBI taxonomy): domain Bacteria; kingdom Pseudomonadati; phylum Pseudomonadota; class Alphaproteobacteria; order Sphingomonadales; family Sphingopyxidaceae; genus Sphingopyxis; species Sphingopyxis sp. GW821-FHT12C06. The sequence continues at coordinate 257,559 of NZ_JBXAQR010000002.1, forward strand.
GGTTCGCCGCTCTAGCGATGCGCGATTTTCGGAAATTGAGTAATGGCTGACGCACCCCAAATCCCCGACGAAACCGAAGTCCGCGCGCGCTGGGGCGCTTTTGCATGGACGGCGGAAAATGCCGAAAAGGCAAAGGCGATCATCGCGCGCTATCCCGCAGGGCGTCAGCGCTCGGCGGTGATGCCGCTGCTCGACCTCGCGCAGCGCCAGGTCGGTGCCGAAACGCAGACACAGGGTTGGTTGCCTGTGCCGGTGATCGAATATGTCGCGGCGCAGCTCGATATGCCGTACATGCGCGCCTATGAGGTCGTGACCTTCTATACGATGTACAACCTCGTGCCGGTCGGCCGTTATCATGTGCAGGTGTGCGGCACGACGCCGTGCCTGCTGCGCGGGTCGGACGATGTCATGGCGGCGTGCAAGAACCGCGGCATGACCAAGGGCAAGACGACGCCCGACGGGCTGTTCACGCTGACCGAGGTCGAGTGCATGGGCACCTGCACCAACGCGCCGATGGTCCAGATCAACGACGATAATTTCGAAGATCTTGATTATGACAGCATGACGCGCATCCTCGAAGCGCTGGCGGCGGGCGAACAGCCCAAGACCGGCACGCAGAATCCGAAGCGCCTGACGAGCGATCCCGAAGGCGGCCCGACGTCGCTCAAGGATATGGTGTCGGCCAACCACGACTATCGGAAGGAGTGGTAAGCGATGCTCGCCGATAAGGACCGCATCTTCACCAACCTCTATGGCTATCAGCCGTGGAATCTGAAATCTGCGCAGGCGCGTGGTGACTGGGACAATACCAAGGCGCTGATCCAGCGCGGCCAGGACGCGATCATCGAAGAGATCAAGGCGTCGGGTCTGCGCGGCCGCGGCGGCGCGGGCTTTCCCACCGGCCTGAAATGGTCGTTCATGCCGAAGGAGCCGCGCGCCGATCGCCCGAGCTTCCTCGTCATCAACGCCGACGAATCCGAACCCGGTTCGTGCAAGGACCGCGAGATCATCCGACACGATCCGCACAAGCTGATCGAAGGCGCGCTGATCGCGGGTTTTGCGATGCGCGCGCGTGCGGCGTACATCTATATTCGCGGCGAGTTCATCCGCGAGGCCGAGACGCTCTTCGCCGCGGTGCAGGAGGCGTATGACGCCGGCCTGCTCGGCAAGAATGCCGCGAAATCGGGCTATGATTTCGACGTCTTCGTCCACCGCGGCGCCGGCGCCTATATCTGCGGCGAAGAAACCGCGATGATCGAAAGCCTCGAAGGCAAAAAAGGCCAGCCGCGCCTGAAGCCTCCGTTCCCGGCGGGCGCAGGCCTTTATGGCTGCCCGACGACGGTGAACAATGTCGAGAGCATCGCGGTCGTTCCGACGATCCTGCGGCGCGGCGCGACCTGGTTCTCCGGTTTCGGGCGGGAAAATAACAAGGGCACCAAACTCTTCCAAATCAGCGGCCATGTGAACACGCCGTGCGTCGTCGAGGAAGAGATGAGCATCACCTTCCGCGAACTGATCGACAAGCATTGCGGCGGCATTCGTGGCGGCTGGGATAATTTGCTCGCGGTGATCCCCGGCGGTTCATCGGTTCCGCTGGTTCCGGCAGCCGAAATCATGGATTGTCCGATGGATTTCGACGGCCTCAAAGCCGTTGGATCAGGTCTCGGCACTGCCGCCGCGATCGTCATGGATAAATCCACCGACGTTGTTCAGGCGATCAGCCGGATCAGCTATTTCTACAAGCATGAAAGCTGCGGTCAGTGCACCCCGTGCCGCGAAGGCACAGGCTGGATGTGGCGCGTGATGGAACGGCTGCGCACCGGCGACGCCGACATCAGCGAAATCGACACGTTGTTTGACGTCACCAAGCAGGTCGAAGGCCACACCATCTGCGCGCTCGGCGACGCGGCGGCGTGGCCGATCCAGGGTCTGATCAAGCATTTCCGTCCCGAGATCGAACGCCGCATTCGCGAGAATGGCGGCGCTCTGGAGGCAGCCGAATAATGCCTAAAGTTACCGTAGATGGCGTAGAACTCGAAGTTCCGCAGGGCGCAACCGTTCTGCAGGCGTGCGAGCTGGCGGGGAAAGAAATTCCGCGTTTTTGCTATCATGAGCGCCTGAGCATCGCCGGCAATTGCCGTATGTGCCTCGTCGAAGTGTCGCCGGGACCGCCGAAGCCGCAGGCTTCGTGCGCGCTGCCGACCGCCGAGGGGCAGGTGATCAAGACCGACAGCCCGATGGTGAAGAAGGCCCGCGAAGGGGTGATGGAGTTTCTGCTCATCAATCACCCGCTCGACTGCCCGATCTGCGATCAGGGCGGCGAATGCGATTTGCAGGACCAGTCGGTCGCCTATGGTCGCGGCGCGACGCGCTATGACGAGAATAAGCGCGCCGTCACCGAGAAATATATGGGCCCCATCGTCAAGACGGTGATGACCCGCTGCATCCAGTGCACGCGCTGTGTCCGCTTTGCGGAGGAAGTTGCGGGCGTCGAAGACATCGGCGCGATCGGTCGCGGCGAGAATATGCAGATCACGTCCTACCTCGAGCGCGCGGTTGCGAGCGAGTTGTCGGGCAATGTCATCGATCTGTGCCCCGTCGGCGCGCTGACGTCGAAGCCCTATGCTTTCGAAGCGCGGCCGTGGGAACTCACCAAGACGCTCGGCATCGACATGATGGATGCCGTCGGCACCAACGTCCGCATCGATGCGCGCGGCCGTCAGGTCCTGCGCGTGCTGCCGCGGGTCAACGACGACGTGAACGAGGAATGGGCGAGCGACAAGACGCGCCACCATGTCGACGGCCTGATCCGCCGCCGCCTCGACCAGCCCTATGTCCGCAAGGACGGCGCGCTCCAGCCCGCAACATGGGCCGAAGCGTTCGAAGCGATCAAGGCTGCGAACGCCGGAGCTTCGGTCGCCGCGATCGCGGGCGACATGGCCGATTGCGAAACGATGTTCGCCGCCAAGGCGCTGGTCAACGCGCTCGGCGGCAACCTGCTCGAAGGTCGTCAAACCGGGCTCGACTATGACGTCACCAGCCTGGCGGCGGTCAATTTCAACACGACGATCGCCGAGGCGGAAAATGCCGATGTGATCCTGCTCGTCGGCACGAATCTGCGCTGGGAAGCACCGCTCATCAACACGCGCGTCCGCAAGGCGGCGTGGAAGAAGGGCGCAAAAGTGTTCGGCATCGGTGCTGAAACCGACCTGACCTATAAGGTCGAATGGCTGGGCAACGACGCTTCGCTGGTCGCCAAGCTGCCCAAGGCCGCGCTCGATGCGCTCAAGAGCGCCGAGCGGCCGATGCTGATCTTCGGCGGCGGCGCGCTGTCGGTGCCCGGCGTTCATGGCGCAGCGCTCGACCTCGCGAAGTCGGTCGGCGCGATCAAGGACGGCTGGAACGGTTTTAACGTCGTGCATTTCTCGGCCGCGCGCATGGGTTCGCTGATGCTCGGTTACGGGCTGCCCGGCGGGATCAAGGATGTGGTTGCGGCCAAGCCGAAGCTCGCCTTCTTCCTTGGCGCCGACGAAGTCGACTTCACGAACTTCGCCGACACGCTGAAAGTCTATGTCGGCCATCATGGCGACAAAGGCGCGCATGCCGCCGATGTCATCCTGCCGGCAGCGGCATGGACCGAAAAGGACTTCACGACGGTCAACACCGAAGGCCGCGTCCAGCGCAGCGACAAGGCGGTGTTCGCACCGGGTGACGCACGCGAGGATTGGAGCATTTTCCGGGCGCTCGCCGATACGCTGGGCGTGGCGGTCGGCTTCGACAGCTTCGACGCGTGCCGCGCGGCGATGGTTGCCGCGGTGCCGGCGCTCGGCGTCGAAGGGCTCGCCGATTATGGCTGGGCGCCGCCGAAGCTTCCCGCCAAACCCGAGGCGCGCGAAATTCCGTCGCCGATCAAGGATTTCTACCTCACCAACGCCATCTGCCGCGCGTCGCCGACGATGAACCGCTGCTCGGAGGAAATCCTCCATGGCGCCGACTATGCGGAGGCCGCAGAATGACCCCGGTACATGCCATCGCCACCATCCTGCTTTCGGGCATGGGCTATGCCGTCTGGCGCGGGTTTAACCCGCGCAAATCGGAGAAGCCCGGCCCGCATAATGGCTGGCGGAACCAGGACGGGGCAGGGAAATGACCGAATTTTTCCAAAGCCTTGGCATGCCCTATGAATGGGCGTGGGGCGTTGCGACCGTTGCGGGCATCTTGCTGATCGCGCTGCCGCTGATGCTCAGCGTGGCGATGATCATCTATGCCGACCGCAAGATCTGGGCGGCGATCGCGCTGCGCCGTGGTCCGAACGTCGTCGGTCCCTTCGGCCTGCTGCAGAGCTTCGCCGACGGCCTGAAAGTCTTCCTTCAGGAAACGATCATTCCGAGCGGCGCCAACAGGGGCCTGTTCCTGATCGCGCCGATCATCACCTTCACCGTGGCATTGCTCGCATGGGCGGTGATCCCGTTCAATTCGGGCGCGGTGCTCGCCGATATCAACGTCGGGCTGCTCTACATCCTCGCGATTTCGTCGCTGGGCGTGTACGGCGTGATCCTGTCGGGCTGGGCGTCGAACTCCAAGTACCCCTTCTTCTCGGCGATGCGCGCTTCGGCGCAGATGATCAGCTACGAAGTCTCGATCGGGTTCATTCTCGTCGGTGTCGTGCTCTTCGCCGACAGCTTCAACATGAACGAGATTGTCAAGGCGCAGCAGGGCCACGGGCTCGGCATCGTCAACGCCTTCGGCTTCAACCTGCTGCTCTTCCCGCTCGCGGTGATGTTCCTGATCTCGTCGCTCGCCGAAACCGCGCGCGCGCCGTTCGATCTGACCGAAGCGGAAAGCGAACTCGTCGCGGGCTATCAGACCGAATATTCGTCGATGGCCTTCGCGCTCTTCTGGCTCGGCGAATATGCCAACGTCCTGCTGATGTGCACGCTCAACGCGGTGCTCTTCTGGGGCGGCTGGCTGCCCCCGATCGACTGGGCGCCGCTCTATGCGGTTCCGGGCGTCGTCTGGCTGTTCGCAAAGATCCTGTTCTTCTTCTTCGTCTTCAGCTGGGTCAAGGCAACCGTCCCGCGCTATCGCTATGACCAGCTGATGCGGCTGGGCTGGAAGGTTTTCCTGCCGATTTCGCTTTTCTGGATCTTCCTGATCTCCGGCTATCTGATGCTGACGAGGTACGGGTGAGTACGCTGGCTGTTCTTGCAGCGGCTGTTGCCGCTAACGGGGGCCCGCCCGTAGCGAACCTGCTGCTGGCGCGTCCGTTGGAGTCCTTCACTTGTCGTCTGCACGACATGGAAGGCCAAGTTTATCCCTTTGCCTTTCGGGTAACAGGTGGGCGGGGGATATTGTCTCGGGACGGATTGCAGGGCTGGACACCGCGCCGGATTGAGGTCACCGAGGATCCGAAGAACCTCGCCGGGAACTATCCTGAACAATATCAGGATCGGGCGGGCATCGATCGGGGCGAAGGGCAGCAGAGCCTTGGCTGGATCGAAAACGGCGAATTCCGTCAAGGACTGCATATCGAAGCAAGGAAGATTGGAAACGGGGACGTTTCCGTGGCCGTTTATGGCGGTTTTTCTGACAAATTCTCCGCGATCGGCCTCTGCAAGCATAGCTCTGTCGATCAGAAGCCCATCGAAAAAGAATCGAACGACCAATGAGCACCATCGCCCATCTCGTCAAAAGCTTCACCTTGTGGGAGTTTGTGAAGGCACACGCCCTCACGCTGCAATATTTCTTCAAGCCGAAGGCGACGATCAACTATCCCTTCGAAAAGAACCCGCTGTCACCGCGTTTCCGCGGCGAGCATGCGCTGCGTCGCTATCCGAACGGCGAGGAACGCTGCATCGCGTGCAAGCTGTGCGAAGCGGTGTGCCCGGCGCAGGCGATCACGATCGAGGCCGAACCGCGCGATGACGGCTCGCGCCGCACGACGCGCTACGACATCGACATGACCAAGTGCATCTATTGCGGCTTTTGCCAGGAAGCATGCCCGGTCGATGCGGTGGTCGAGGGGCCGAATTTCGAATTCGCGACCGAAACGCGCGAAGAACTGCTTTATGACAAGGCTAAACTGCTCGCCAATGGCGACAAATGGGAACGCGCGATCGCGGCGAATCTTGCCGCCGACGCGCCCTACCGCTAGGGGGCGGCGCATATGATTCAGCTAGCTGCCTTTTATCTCTTCGCGACGCTTGTGATCGCGTCGGCCGCGATGGTTATCTTCGCGCGCAACCCGGTCCACAGCGTCATGTGGTTGATCCTCGCCTTCTTCAACGCGGCGGGGCTGATGCTCCTCGCGGGGGCCGAGTTCATCGCGATGCTTCTGATCATCGTCTATGTCGGCGCGGTCGCGGTGTTATTCCTGTTCGTCGTGATGATGCTCAACATCGATTTCGCCGAACTGCGCGCCGGTTTCGTCCGCTATCTGCCGCTGGGCGCGCTCGTCGCGATCATCTTGGTGGCGGAGCTGATCTTTGCGCTGGGCGCGTGGAGCGCGGGCGGGATCGACCTTGCGTCGCGTGCCGCTCCGGTGGTGACCGACAAGAGCAATATCGAGCAGGTCGGTGAGCTTCTTTATACGCGCTATATCTTCCTGTTCGAGGCGGCGGGTATCGTCCTTCTCGTCGCGATGATCGGCGCGATCGTGCTGACGCATCGCCAACGCGGCGGGGCGCGCACCCAGAATATCTCGGCGCAGAATCGCCGCCGCCCGCAGGATGCGACGCGGCTGGTCGATCCGGGCGTCGGGCAGGGGATGGAATTGTGATTTCGGTCGGCCATTATCTCGCCGTTTCGGCGGTGCTGTTCACGCTGGGCGTGCTGGGCATCTTCATCAACCGCAAGAATATCATCGTCATTCTGATGGCGATCGAACTCATCCTGCTGGCGGTGAACATCAACCTTGTCGCGTTCAGCGCCGCGCTCGGCGATCTTGTCGGGCAGGTCTTCTCGATGTTCGTGCTGACGGTGGCCGCTGGTGAAGCGGCGATCGGGCTCGCCATCATCGTCATTTACTTCCGCGGCCGCGGCACGATTGCCGTCGACGATGCCAACCGGATGAAGGGATAAGCCGGTGATTCAGGCGATCGTTTTCCTGCCGCTGCTCGCGGCACTTGTCGCAGGGCTTGGCCAACGTGCCATCGGCCCCTTTGCGTCGAAACTCATCACGACGGGCGCGCTGTTCACCAGCTGCGCCCTGAGCTGGCCAATTTTCCTGTCGTTCGTGACGGGCAGCGGCGAAGCGACGGTGACCCCGGTGCTCCATTGGGTGTCGTCGGGCGCGCTCCAGTTCAACTGGGAATTGCGCGTCGACACGCTGACCGCGGTGATGCTCGTCGTCATCACGACCGTCTCGGCGCTCGTCCATCTGTATAGCTGGGGCTATATGGAGGAAGACCCGGACCAGCCGCGTTTCTTCGCTTATCTCTCGCTCTTCACCTTCGCGATGCTGATGCTCGTGACCGCGAACAATCTGGTCCAGATGTTCTTCGGCTGGGAAGGCGTCGGCCTCGCATCCTATCTGCTCATCGGCTTCTGGTATAAAAAGCCCAGCGCCAATGCCGCCGCGATCAAGGCGTTCGTCGTCAACCGCGTCGGCGATCTGGGCTTCATGCTCGGCATCTTCGGCACGTTCCTCGTGTTCGGCACCGTCTCGATCCCCGAGATTCTGGCTGCCGCACCGGGCATGGCGGGTTCGACGATCAGCTTCCTTGGCATGCGTCTCGACACGATGACGATCCTCTGCCTGCTGCTGTTCATCGGCGCGATGGGCAAGTCGGCGCAGCTTGGCCTGCACACCTGGCTTCCCGACGCGATGGAAGGCCCGACCCCCGTGTCGGCGCTGATCCACGCCGCGACGATGGTTACTGCGGGCGTGTTCATGGTTTGCCGTCTGTCGCCGATGTTCGAAACCTCGGACGTCGCGCAGGGCGTCGTGATGTTCGTTGGTGCTGCAACCTGCCTCTTCGCCGCGACCGTCGCGACGACGCAGTGGGACATCAAGCGCGTTATCGCTTATTCGACCTGTTCGCAGCTAGGTTACATGTTCTTCGCTGCGGGCGCGGGTGCTTATGGCGCGGCAATGTTCCACCTGTTCACGCACGCTTTCTTCAAGGCATTGCTGTTCCTTGGTGCCGGTTCGGTCATCCATGCTATGCACCACGAACAGGACATGCGTTATTACGGCAATCTGCGGAAGCAGATCCCGATCACCTTCTGGGCGATGATGCTTGGTACGCTGGCGATCACCGGCGTCGGTATCGCCGGCGTTGCAGGCTTTGCGGGATTCTATTCGAAGGATGGCATCCTCGAGGCCGCTTTTGCAAGCGGCGGCGGCGGGGTAGCGGCTTTCTGGGTCGGCATTTTCGTCGCCTTCCTCACCAGCTTCTATTCGTGGCGCCTCGTATTCCTGACCTTCTATGGCAAAGCGCGCTGGGAACAGAGCGAGCATATCCAGCACGCGGTTCATGACGATCACGGCCACGGCCATGACGATCATGCCCATGCTGCGCACGGTGATCACCATCATCACGACGCGCACAGCGACGGCACGGCGGGCTATCACCCGCACGAAAGCCCGATCAGCATGCTGATCCCGTTGGTCCTGTTGTCGGTCGGCGCTGTGTTTGCAGGCATCGCCTTCCACCACCAGTTCATCTATCCCGAAGAGGGGATGGCGTTCTGGAAGGGCAGCATGCTGGCGTTCGACGAACATCTGATGCACGCCGCGCACGAAGTGCCTTTGTGGGTTAAATGGACGCCGTTCACGGTGATGGCGATCGGCCTTTTCCTCGCGTGGAACAGCTATATTCGCAACACCACGCTGCCGGCGCGTTTCGTCGCGCAATTCGGACTGCTCCACAAATTCCTGTTCAACAAATGGTATTTTGACGAGCTGTACAACATCATTTTCGTCAAGCCGGCGTTCGCGATCGGCCGCTTCTTCTGGAAGCGCGGCGATGAACAGACGATCGACCGCTTCGGCCCAGACGGCGCCGCGGCGCTCGTCCAGGGCGGAACGCGGCTCGCGGTGCGGCTGCAATCGGGTTATGTTTATGGATATGCGTTCGTGATGCTGCTGGGTCTTGTCGGGCTCGCCAGCTGGGCCATGGTGAATTTCCTGTGAGCGGCGGGGTGGGAATCCTTTCGCTGATGCTGGCGGTCCCCGCGGCCGCCGCCATCGCCTGCCTGTTCGTCGGCGACAAGTCGGCGCGCTGGGTCGCACTCGGCGCGACATTGATCGACCTTGCACTGGGCATTGCCCTGTGGGCGCAGTTCGACATCGGAGGCGCACAGTGGCAGTTTGTCGAGCGTATCGACCTGTTCGGCCGCTTCCAGTGGGCGCTCGGCATCGACGGCATGGCGCTCATGCTGATCATGCTCAGCGTCTTTCTGATGCCGCTGTGCATCCTCGCCAGCTGGGAATCGATCAAGAAGCGCGTCGGCCTCTACATGGCGATGTTCCTGATCGTGGAAGTCGTCATGATCGGCGTCTTCATGGCGCAGGATTTGCTGCTCTTTTACATCTTCTTCGAAGCCGGCCTGATCCCGATGTATTTCATCATCGGCATCTGGGGCGGTGCGAACCGCAAATATGCGGCGTTCAAATTCTTCCTCTACACGCTGCTCGGATCGGTTCTGATGCTGATCGCGATCATTGCGATGATCGCAGAAGCAGGCACGACCGATATTCCGACGCTGCTGAACTATGATTTCCCGGTTCAGATGCAGACGTGGCTGTGGCTTGCCTTCTTCGCCAGCCTTGCGGTCAAGATGCCGATGTGGCCCGTCCACACCTGGCTTCCCGACGCGCACGTGCAGGCGCCGACTGCAGGCTCGATGATCCTCGCGGGCGTGTTGCTCAAGCTTGGCGCATACGGCTTCATCCGCTTCATGATGCCGATGTTCCCCGACGCGTCGGCGCAGTTGATGTGGGTTGTCTTTGGCCTTTCGATGATCGCGGTGGTCTATACGAGCCTCGTCGCGCTGGTGCAGAGCGACATGAAGAAGCTGATCGCTTACTCGTCGGTCGCCCACATGGCGATCGTCACCGCTGGCCTGTTCGCCTTCAACCAGCAGGGCATCGAAGGCGCGCTGATCATCATGCTCAGCCATGGTGTCGTCTCGGCTGCGCTCTTCTTCTGCGTCGGCGTCATCTATGACCGGCTCCACACGCGCGAGATTGACCGTTACGGCGGACTTGCGGTGAACATGCCTGCCTATGCGCTGTTTTTCATGCTGTTCACCATGGCGTCGATCGGCTTGCCAGGCACCAGCGGTTTCGTTGGCGAATTCCTGAGCCTCGCGGGCATTTACGAAGCCTCGAGCTGGGTTGCCTTCGTCTGCACCACCGGGATCATCCTGGGGGCCGCCTATATGCTCTATCTCTACCGCCGGATCATATTCGGCGAACTGACCAAGGACGATGTGAAGGCGATGCCCGATCTCAACCCCCGCGAATGGGCGATCCTGGCGCCGCTGGCCGCCGTGGCGCTGTGGATGGGTGTCTATCCCGAAAGCTTCCTCGCGCCGATGCGCGGTGATGTGACCACGGTCGTCGCGCGCCTCGCGCCTGCGAAGCCTGCGGGTGACGCGCATCTGGCCGCTGGCAAACCCAAGGCTGCGGAAGCCCCTCACGGCGAAGCGCATCATGCGGGAGGCGTCCAATGACCGCCGATCTCATGCTCATCTGGCCAGAACTGATCCTGACGATCGGCGGGCTTGTCACGCTGATGCTTGGCACCTTCATGGGTGACCGTCAGGTCGGTATCTATCAGCTCAGCGCCTTGCTGACGCTGGCCGCCGCTGCGGCTGCCGTCGTCGCGCTGTTCGGGGTCGAAACCTCGGTCTTTTCGGGCACGCTGTCGGTCGACAACTTCGGCGGTTTCACCAAGTTGCTCATCTATGCTGCGAGCTTCGTGTCAATCCTGATCGCCCCGCGCTTCTTTGCCAGCGGGATGCGCGCCGAATATCCGGCGCTGATCCTGTTCGCGACGCTGGGCATGGGCATCATGGCGTCCTCGCGCGACCTGATGACGCTTTATGTCGGGCTCGAGCTCAACAGCCTTGCCGCCTATGTCCTCGCCAGCTTCATGCGCAACGACGAGCGGTCGAGCGAAGCGGGCCTTAAGTATTTCATCCTCGGCGCGCTCGCATCGGGCATGCTGCTTTACGGCATTTCGCTGCTCTACGGCTTTTCGGGCACAACCGCTTTTGCCGGTATCGCAAAAGCGATGGGTGGCGAGCTCAACATCGGGCTGATCTTTGGCATCGTCTTCGTGCTTGCGGGCCTCGGCTTCAAGGTCAGCGCCGTGCCGTTCCATATGTGGACGCCCGACGTTTATGAAGGAGCGCCGACCCCGGTGACAACCTTCTTCGCCAGCGCGCCCAAGGTTGCTGCCATGGCGCTGATGACCCGCGTCGTGATCGAGGCGATGGGCCCTGCGATCGGCGCGTGGCAACAGATCGTCATCTTCCTTGCGCTCGCATCGATCATTCTCGGCGCGGTCGGCGCGATCGGACAGAAGAATATCAAGCGCCTGCTTGCCTATTCGTCGATCAACAATGTCGGCTTCATCCTCATCGGCCTTGCTGCGGGAACGCAGGCGGGCGTGCAGGCGGTGCTGACCTATTTGCTCGTCTATGTCGTGACGACGATCGGTTCGTTCCTCGTCGTGCTGCAATTGCGCGATGCTCAGGGCAACCAGATCGAAAGCATACCGGCGCTTGCGGGGCTGTCCGAATATCGTCCCGGGCTTGCCGCGGCGATGGCGGTGTTCCTGCTCAGCCTCGCAGGCATCCCCCCGCTCTTCGGTTTCTGGCCGAAGTATCTGGTGTTCGAGGCAGCGGTGAATGCGAACCTCGTCCCGCTGGCGGTCGCAGGTATCGTCGCCTCGGTGATCGGTGCTTTCTATTATATCGCGATCATCAAAACGATGTACTTCGATGACCGGTCGGACGTCGAAGTCACCGGCGGCGGCAATGCCGTCGAGGGCGCCATCGTCGGCGCGAGCGCGATGTGGCTGTCGGTCATCGGCTATTTGTTCATCCCTGTGCTGGCGGTGATTTCGGCCAGCGCCGCGTCGGTGCTCTTCTGATCCCGCCGATAGAGCGGATCGCGCAGACAGGTTCGACCAACGCCGACCTGCTGGCGCGGCTGGCAGGCGGAGAGCATGTCGGGGAAGGGCATTGGCTGGTCGCCGACCGCCAGACCGCCGGGCGCGGCCGTCTAGGCCGCGCATGGGGCGACGGGCTCGGCAATTTCATGGGATCGACAGTGGTTCATCTGACCGCGGGCGATCCGTCGCCGGCGGGGCTATCGCTCGTCGCCGGTGTCGCGCTGGCGAAGGCGGTCGCCACATTGGCCCCCGACGTCGATGCAAAGCTCAAATGGCCGAACGATCTGCTGATCGAAGGCGTCAAATGCACCGGCATCCTGCTCGAGCGGGTCGGCGACAGCATCGTCATCGGCATGGGCGTCAATCTGGTGTCGTCACCCGAACTGCCCGATCGTCCGACTGTCTGCTTCGCCGACAAGGGCGTGACGATCGACCGCGACCGCTTTGCCGAAGTGCTGGCCATTGCGCTGACCGATGCGCTGTGGACGTGGCGGAACGCGGGAATTGATCGTATCGTCGCAACGTGGACCACGCAGGCACACCCGATCGGGACTCCGCTGCGCGTGTCCGAACAGGGTATCGACGGCACATTCGATGGCCTCGCGCCCGACGGGGCGCTGCGCTTGCGCCGCGCGGGCGGAGAGGTCATGTTGATCCATGCGGGTGATGTCGAATTGCAACGACCCGTGTCGGGAAGGAATTGACGATGCTTCTCGCGATCGATGTCGGAAACACCAACGCCAAATTCGCACTGTTCGAGGGCGCAGAGATGCTTGCCCGCTGGCGCATTGCAACCGACGACCGCCGCACCGCCGACGAATATGCGGTCTGGCTCGACCAGTTGCTGCGGATCGAGGGTTATGAGCGCGGCGATGTCGATGCGGTGATCATCTCGACCGTCGTGCCGCGCGCACTGCACAACCTCCAGCTGCTGTCGGTCAAATATTTTGGCGTCGACGCGCTTGTCGCCGGGCGCGCGCCAGTGACCTGGGGGATCGCGCTCAAGGTCGACGAGCCGCAGTCGGTCGGCGCTGACCGCGCGGTCAACGCGATCTCGGCGCAGGCTGCCGCGCCGGGAACCGACAAGCTTGTCATCAGTTTCGGCACCGCGACGACGCTCGACCATATCGGCCCCGACGGCGCCTATATGGGCGGGATCATCGCGCCCGGGGTCAATTTGTCACTCGAGGCGCTCGTTGCTGCCGCGGCCAAGCTGCCGCGCATCGCAATTGAAGCGCCTGCCACGAATAGCGTTATCGGTCGCACTACCGAGAGTCAGATGCTCATTGGCGTCTATTGGGGTTATGTATCGATGATGGAAGGGCTGATTGGCCGTTTGAAGGCCGAGATCGGCAAGCCGCTCACCGTCATTGCGACGGGTGGCCTGGCGACCCTGTTCCAGGAACAGGCGCATTTGTTCGACCGGATCGAACCCGATCTGACGCTGAACGGATTGATGCACCTCTACGCACAGCGGGGGGCCGCAGTATGACCGTTCCCGGCAAAGAACTTCTTTTCCTCGCGCTCGGCGGATCGGGCGAGATCGGGATGAACGCCAATCTTTATGGCTGCGACGGCAAATGGATCATGCTCGACCTCGGTGTGACCTTTGGCACCCATGATTATCCCGGCATCGACATCATCATGCCCGACCTCGAATTCATTGAGGATCGCAAGAAGGATCTGCTCGGTATCATCCTGACCCACGGGCATGAGGATCACATCGGGGCCTTGCCCTATCTTGCAGCCGACCTCGGAGTACCGCTTTACGCCAACCGCTTCACTGCGGGGCTGATCGCGCACAAGCTCGCCGAAGAAGGGCTGGAGAAAGAGGTCAAGATCCACACCGTCGACATCGACGCGCAGTTCCAGCTTGGTCCGTTCGGCATCCGCCTAATGCCGCTCGCCCACTCGATCCTCGAGATGAGCGCGGCGGTGATCGACACCCCTTATGGCCGCGTGTTCCACACGGGCGACTGGAAACTCGACGCCGATCCGGTGCTCGGCACCCCGTCGAGCGCTGCGGCGCTGACCGCGATCGGTGATGAGGGCGTCGACGTTCTCGTCTGCGATTCGACCAACGCGTTCAACGCCGAAGCGTCGGGCAGCGAGGGCGACCTCCACGACGGTCTGCTGAAAGCGGTGGGCGAGGCGCGCGGGCGCGTCATCGTCACCACCTTCGCCTCCAACGCCGCGCGACTGGCAACGCTGGGCCGGGTCGCGGTCGAAACCGGGCGTACGCTGTGCGTCGCGGGGCGTTCGCTCGACCGCATCCTCGGCGTCGCGCGCTCGGCTGGCTATTTGAAGGATTTCCCGCCGACGGTCGATTTCGACGACGCGATGCGGCTGCCGCGCGACAAGTTGATGGTTATCGCGACAGGCGGGCAGGGTGAAACCCGCGCGGCACTCGGTCGCATGGCGTCCGACGGGCACCAGATCAAGCTTCAGGCCGGCGACACGGTGATCTTCTCTTCGAAGCAGATCCCCGGCAACGAGGTCGCGATCGGACGGATCATGAACCAGCTCGCCGCCAAGGACGTGCTGACCGTGACCGAGAAACAGGCGCATATTCATGTCAGCGGCCATCCGGGCCAACCCGAACTGGCGGCGCTCTATGGCTGGCTGCGTCCGAAGCTGGTGCTGCCGGTGCATGGCGAGATCCGCCACATGCACGAACAGGCGCGCTTCGCGCTCGAACGGGGCGTACCCGGCATGCTGGTGCAGGAAAATGGCGATCTGTGCCGCCTGTCGCCCGGCCCGGTGAAGATCATCGAGCGCGTCCGCTCGGGTCGCCTGATCCTCGACGGCGACGTGATCATGCCGGCCGATGGCGAGACGATCAACGAACGCCGCAAGATCGCGCTGCACGGCCATATTGCGGTTGCCGCGATCTTCTCCAAGAAGCGCTTCGTCGAAAGCTCGGTCAGCTACCGCGGCGTTCCGGTCGAGGATGAGCGCGAAGCCTTCATCGACGAAATGCGCGAAGCGGTGCAGAAGGCCGCAACCGCGCCGGCGAAGGAGCGCGACCGGCTGCGCGAGGCAGTCCGGCTGGCGGTGCGCCGCGTCGCGACCGACTGGACGGGCAAGAAACCCATTGTCGACGTGATGCTCGTCGATATCTGAGGACAGACGCAATGAATGTGACTTCGGCGTTCGCCATCTATCTGCTCTTCTGGGCGCTCAGCGCGTTTCTCGTGCTGCCTTTTCACGGCCGCCGCGCGAGCGATGACAATCAGCCGATGGTGAGCGGACAGGATGCGGGCGCGCCCGCAATCTTTCGTCCGGGGCGCGTCCTGCTCCAGATCACGATCGTCGCGACAGGCCTTTTTGTGGTCTATTATATCGCCTTCACGAATGGCTGGGCCGATCCAGACGTGTTCAGCGGACGGACGTAAAGCTACTCCTCGTTGCGACCCCGGGGAAAGCCGGGTCGCAACGAGGGAGTTGACTATCCCCGCAGGCGGTCGATCGCCTGCGCCAGCGCGACATACAGCTTGCCGATATCCGACGACAGCAAGGTGACGCTGATCGCAGACCCGTCGCGCGCGCCGATCAGCACGCGCAGCATCGCTTCGAAATCATGAATGAACTGGTTGACCGCGGCGTGGAAACCCTCGTCGCCTTGGTACAGGCGCAGGACTTCCTTCGCCTCGCCATTTTCGATCAGCTTGACCGCACGCCGGGCAAAAATGCCGCGGTCGCCCTTCAGATAGGCATCCCAGGCGGCATCGCTGACTTCGCGCGACAGGATCTTGGTGACATCGATCGCGGTCGATTTCAGCGCTTCGGTCAGCAGGCCGACCTGTTTCGCCAGTGAATCGCGGTCGGACGCCGCGATCGCCTGTTCGGCCTCGGCGACGCGTGCCTCGACGCTCGCGCTCGTGTCCATCACCGTGATCAGCTGGCGCATCAGCCGGTCGGCGGCGGCATTCGCGGCGGCGACCGCACGCTGCGAGGCCTCCTCGATCGCGGTGAGCTGCGCCATGATTTCGGTCTTGAACGCGGCATCGACAGCTTCTCTTGCAGTTGCTTCCATCGTGTCGCGCGCGCCGGTGACGAGCCGGTCGAGCGTCTGGCGCGCCTCGTCGGCGGCCGCCTCTGCGGTCGAGCGAACCTCGTCCAGCGTCGCGATCATCCGGGCGCCACTCTGGTCGGAGAAGTCGTCAGCTCCGCTGCGCAGCTTTGCC
This sequence comes from Sphingopyxis sp. GW821-FHT12C06, assembly GCF_058807415.1. Classification (NCBI taxonomy): domain Bacteria; kingdom Pseudomonadati; phylum Pseudomonadota; class Alphaproteobacteria; order Sphingomonadales; family Sphingopyxidaceae; genus Sphingopyxis; species Sphingopyxis sp. GW821-FHT12C06. Next base: position 273,874 of record NZ_JBXAQR010000002.1, read on the forward strand.
AGTGCATCATCGGCGTTGGCCAGTGACGCGTTGATCCGTTCGACCAGTGCTTGCTGGCTGGTGGCCTGATCGCTCATCTGCGCTTCGTTCGTCTGAAGCGTCGCGTGTACCGCATTGACGTGCGACAGCGTCGATTGCGCGACCAGTTCGGATGCGTCGAGCAGCGGACGCAGTTGCGACAATGCGGTCTGCGTCGTCGTACCGTGCGCGGTGATGCGATCGAGCGCATGTGGCAGGGTTTCGTCGATCTCGCGGGTCACGGCATCAAGCGCAAGCAACAGCGATTCGGCATGAGTGATCAGCTGATGCGCCGATGCATTTCCGCTCTGGACCTCGCCCGTGAAGGCGGTGAGCTGCGTCCTGGTATCTTCGATCGCGCGGCCGATCACGCCGGTGCTTGCCGAAACGCTGACGTCGAGAACTTCGAGCTGCTGTTCGACCTGCTTGACATGCGCCGCGATGCGCGATGCCAGCGCCTCGCTGGCGTCGCCATGCGCCGCGAGCTGGGCGCTCATCGCATCGCCGGCTTCGCGCGCGGTGGCCAGACGGGCGTCCATTAACGTGGCGGCGTCGTCCACGCCTTCGCGGAACTGCTGCCAGGTCGTGCCCATCTGTCCGGTCAGCGTCGCGACCGTCGCGTTCATATCGTCGCGTGCCGAAGCGGCGAGCTTCGTCATCTGTGCCAGCGCCGCGCCATGCGCGCCGGTAACCTGTGCCGATGCGGTGAGCAGCCCGGTTTCGGCCAGCTTGGCTTGTTCCTCAAGGGCATACATGGCTTCGTGCAGGCTCGCCGCCGATGCTTCGCCGGTCTCTGCCGTCTTTGCGGCTTCCTCGGCGAGCGATGCCAGCTTGGCTTCGAGATTCGCGCCCTGCTGATGCGCAACGAGCCCGGCTTCGCGGAAATTGACCGCCAGCCGCTGCGCGACATCGTCAATGCGCGGCAATCCGGCGAGCAGGCCGTCCATCCGTTGCAACGCCACATCGCCCGATCGCGCGAGCTGGTCATGGGCATTGGCAATGACCGAGGCGTTGCCGGCAAGCTTGTCGCTGCTTTCGTTGAGCCGCGCGACGGTATCGAGCCCCATATTCTGGATGAGCCTTGCCTGTTCGCCAAGCTGGCGTTGGGCATCGACCAAGTGGAGACCCAGCGAATGCATCGACTGGTTGAGCGCCATATTCTCGTTGCGCAGGGCCTTTGCGACACGGGCGAACCGCGCCTGCTCGGAGCGACTCGAGCGCAACAAAGCCATCCACAGCACCGTGAGCAACGTCAGCGGCATCGCGATGACCGCGAGCAGCCCGGGCCATTCGGAAAATGCAGGACTCCGCGCGAAATTTCCGGTCGAGGCCGCCAGCGCAAAACCGGTCCAGCCTATACCGAGCATCAGCAGCAGCGCGGGTGCGGTGCGATCGCGCCATTGCGATGGCGCCGCTGTCTCTTCGGATGCGTCCGCGGCGTCGGTTTCGGCGAGGGCCGACATGTCGAGCCAGTCGCGATCGGCAGGTGCGGGGGCGTCGGGTGCCGACACGGATTCGGGCGCCGCGGCCTCCGCCGGCGCCTGCATGTCGGCTTCCTGGCTTGCCGCGGATTCCCGCCACAATCCGACGATTTTCTTTTCTCCGGTCATCGTGCCATTCTAGCATCAAATGCTTTGCGCGAAACGGAAACTTAACTGCACAATGTCAATCCTGTGGAATGTCGTTCGATAGCGGGCCCCTTGACCGGTATTTGGCCGCCGCGATCGGGGACGATCCGGCGATGGCGATGGATTTGCGTGCCGTATTTGCAGCGAGCGCACGCGATCTTGCCGACCTGATGCGCCGAGCCCGCTGCGACGCCAACTGGAACGTTGCTGCGCTGCGTCTGAAGGGGCTCGCTGCCACCTTTGGCATCATATCGCTGATCGAACTTGCCGAAGAGGCGATGGCGGGCGCACCGGGCGATCCCGCCGTGCTTCGCCAGATCAACGCGGCGATCGATGCCATCGCCTGAACCCGCCGATACGGGTTCAATTGCCGTTCAGCCGCTCGGTAACAGGGAAATATCAACAACCGCTGTCTTGCCATGGCAACGCGACGCGTTTAGCCGCGTTTAGGAACCGCGGCCGAACCCGTAACTGCGTTCAGGCGAGGCGGCCGATACAAAGGAGAGTTTTCGATGTTCAACCGTTTCCGCCTGATGCCCGCGACGGCGATGGCCGCTGTGCTCGGCCTCGCGCTGATGGCGCCCGCAACCCCCGCCGCCGCAAAAGAAAAGCCGAAGAAGCAAGAGACCAAAAAGGGCGGAATGAGCGCCAGCAAGGAGTTCTCGCCTGCGGTCAAGAAGATGATGGACGCGACGGCGGCGAAAGACGCCGCTGCGTTGCAGGCGGCGCTGACCGAAGGCCAGTCGACGGCCACGACTCCGGAAGACAAATATCTGCTCGCCAATTATCAGTTGCAGCTCGGCATTTTGAACAAGGACCAGACGCTGCAGGCGCAGGGTCTCGACGCCATGATCGATTCCGGACTTACGCCGCCGGAAAGCGTGGCCGTCTATAACTTCTTCTCGGGCAATTTTGCCTATGGCGCCAAAAATTATGCAAAGGCGATCCAGCGGCTGGAGGCGGCGCGCACTGCCGGTTCCACCGAGGCGGGCCTGTCGGCCATGTTGATGGACAGCTATCTCAACGCCGGACAGGTCGATCAGGGCTGGGCGATCGCCAAGGCTGCGATCGAGGCCGATCGTGCAGCGGGCAAGCGTCCGTCGGAAGAATTGTTCGTCCGCCCGGCGCAGGCTTTCCAGAAGGCCAAGCGGACGAATGACATGATCGACGCGCTGACGATGCGTGTTCAGGATTACCCGGCCCCCGCAACGTGGCGGAATCTGCTCTATATCATGTTGCAGCAGGCAGGCGGCGACAAGGATCTCAACCTCGACGTTCTGCGCCTGATGCGCGCCACCGACTCCATGACCGACCGGCCTGAATATGCCGAATATGCAGCGCTTGCGATCGATGCCGGCTATCCGAGCGAAGTGGTTGCTGTCGTGAAGCAGGGGCAGGCCAAAGGCGTTATCCCGAAGAGCGATACCCATTTTACCGGTATCCTGAGCTCGCAGGAACCCCGCGCGGCAAGCGATGCCGCTGCGGTGACCGCCGACGCCGGCAAGCCTGCAACTCTCAGCAATCCGAAGGCAGCGCGTGCCACTGCCGATGCTTTGGTTGGCAATGGTCAGGCGGCGAAGGCCATCCCGCTCTATGAAGCGGCGCTGAAAGCGAGCGGCGGGTCCGACCCGCTGGTCCTGTATCGCCTTGGCGTCGCCCAGGCGCTCGCGGGCCAGAATGACGCGGCGCTCGCCAGTTTTGCCAAGGTACAGGGGCCCCGACAGCGGCTCGCCCAGCTGTGGACGATCCACGTCAAGACCAAGGGCGCTCCGGCGGCCGCACCGGCAACGGGCGGCTGAGCCCACTTCGTTTCGGCAGAAAAATGAAAAGGGCGCCGCTCCCGATGGAGCAGCGCCCTTTTCTTTGGTGTCAACGCCGTGCGGTTATGATTCGACGGGAATTCCGGCGAGTTGCTTCGCGGTGCGAATCGTCAGCGATGTCTTCACGCTGGTGACGTTGGGCGCCGACGTCAGATGTGCGGTCAGGAAAGACTGGAAACTCTGAAGGTCGCGCGCGACGACTTTCAGCAGAAAGTCGATTTCGCCGTTGAGCATATAGCATTCGCGCACCTCGGCGAGTTCGCCGACATAATCTTCGAACGCTTTCAGATCGGCTTCGGCTTGGCTGCGCAGGCTGACCATCGCAAAGACAGTGATGCCATAGCCCAGCTTCGCCGCGTCGAGGTCGGCATGATAGGATCGGATCACTCCCGATTCTTCCAGCGCCCGCACCCGGCGCAGGCAGGGCGGGGCAGTCAAACCGACCATCTGGGCCAGCTCGACGTTCGTCATTCGTCCGTTCTTCTGGAGTTCGCCGAGTATCTGTAAATCGATCTGGTCGAATTTCTGGCTTGCCATCTTTGAAACATCCGCTTTCTAAAACTGCGGTGACCATAATATTATTTCAGCCGATTGCAATTGTCCCACAATGTGACGCGCAGGGCGAAGGCACTTTCACGACTGGCGGATTCACGCTAGCCGCTAATTTTACGCTAACCAACGTTAAGAGTGTGGGGCCGACTTTGCGTGACTGCTGACACGATGATCGCGACTATCTTGCGCCAGGCGCCAGCGGATCGACGCGCCAGCATTGCTGTGTGGCGCCAATTAACCGATATTCTCGCACAGCGCGGCAATCAACTGGGTGATGATGATATTCGCCGCAGTTTCCATGCGCTCTCGGCTTTGCGCCCCCAGGTTCCCGAAAATATTCGCCGGGATTGCGCGCAGGCGGTTTCGCGCCACGGCCGTTTCGCGCCGCTTGTTGCCTTTTATGCAAATGATGTGCCCGCCGTTTCGGCCGCGATGCTGCGCCAGGCACGACTCTCCGATGCTGACTGGACGGCGCTTCTGCCGGCAACGGGGGCGATGGCGCGCTCGATTCTCGCGGGGCGCAACGACCTGTCCGACGCCGTACGACGCGCGCTGGTCAGCCTGGGTGCAGGATCGGTCGCGCTGCCGCAGGCGGAGGAGGCGAGCGAGGTCGCGCCGCCCGTCACACAGGCCGTTGCAGCCGCGGTACCGGTCGACACCGGGCCGAGTCAGATCAGCGAGCTGGTCCGTCGCATCGATAAATATCAATCAACGCGCAGCCAGCCGTCGATGCGGACCTCAAGCGCTTCGCAGGAGCAGCAAGTCCCACGTGCGGCCTTTCTGTTTGAAACCGGCCCCGACGGAGTCATCAACTGGATCGACGGAATCATGCGCGGTGCGGCGATCGGCCTGTCGATCGCCGAGGCGGCATTCGGCGATGAGCCGGGCACCGATGGCGTCGCCGCGGGCGCTTTTCGGCATCGCGCCGAAATCATCAGCGCACGCATGGTGCTGGAGGGCGCGGCTGCCGAATCGGGCGAATGGCGTTTTTCGGCCTTGCCGTGGTTCGATCCGGCGACCGGGCAATTCCGCGGCTATCGAGGAAGCGCGCGACGCCCGCGCGGTAATGAAATTCCCTATGGTCGGCCCGCTTCGGTCGATTCTGTCGACCCGGGCGATTCGATCCGTCAGCTGATCCATGAACTTCGTAGCCCGCTCAATGCGATATCGGGCTTTGCGCAAATTATCTCGAGCCAGATGTTCGGGCCGGTGAGTGGCACCTATCGTGCGATGGCCGAAACGATCGTCGCCGACTCTGCCTCGGTCGAGGCGATCATCGATGACCTCCACACTGCGACCCGTACCGGTCAGGAGGCGCCCGGCGCCCCGGCGACGGACGAAACGATCGATATCGGCATGGTCATGGCACATGTCGAAAGCGACCTTGCGCCCTTGTTGGCTGAACAGCACATCGACCTTAGTATTTCGCGCGTTGGAGGCCCCTTTCTTGCCCGGTCGGACGACGCCAATTCGCGGCGGATGATCGGTCGCCTGTTGACGGCGCTTGTCGACATTTCCGAACCGGGAACTGTCCTGGTCGGGCAATTGGTGACGGAACCCGGGCATGACGACATGCTGCAATTGCGCATCGTCCGTCCCGTCGCGATTCGTTTTGCAACGGCTGCGGATCTGCTCGATCCAGGGTTCAGTCCCGACGGCGAAGCACCGGGCGCCGCCATTCTCAGCCTCGGCTTCTCGCTGCGGCTCGTCGACAGCCTCGCGCGCAGCGCGGGCGGACGGCTCGACATTGGGCATAACGCCTTGACCTTGCATCTGCCCTCAGCCAACCCGGGCGGCAGTGTCGAGCTGGATGTCAAGCTGGGTGAATAGCGCTGGCCGGGGGCGGCGGTGCAAAAGGGGGGAGGCGCGGTGGAATCGGCGGGCAGTTTCTTTGCATATCCGGCCGCGCGCGATCGCGTCGTGTTGGCCGATGGCGAACGGCCGCGTTTCTGGGTTACCATAGACACCGAAGAGGATTTCGACTGGGACGCCCCCTTCGCGCGCACCGGCTATCGCCTTGATTCGGTCCCGGCGCTCGCCGAATGTCAGGCTTATTTCGACCGTGCTACGGTCCGGCCCATTTATCTCGTCGATTGGCCGATCGTTGCTGACGACCGCGCGGTGGAGATTCTGGGCGGCGCGCGAGCCGCAGGCCGCTGCGAAATCGGGGCGCAGCTTCATCCGTGGGTGACACCACCATATGATGAGGATGTGAACGCCTATAACAGCTACACCGGCAACCTTCCGGTGGATTTGCAGCGCGCGAAAATGGCGGTGCTGCATGGTGCAATCCGCGATCGTTTCGGAGCCGCTCCGACCGTCTATCGTGCCGGGCGTTACGGGCTGGGCCCTGACACGGCCGAAATGCTCGCCGAACTCGGTTTCCGCTGTGACACGTCGGTGCGCGCGGGCTTTGATTATCGCGGTGGCCATGGCCCCGACTATCGCGCGGCGTCGCTTCATCCGTGGCGAGTCCGGACAAATCGGGCTGCAGTGCTCGAAGTGCCCGTGACGACATTGTTCGGCGGCCTGCTCGGCCGCGTGGGGCCGGGGCTCTATCACCGCTTTGCTCGGCCAGGATCGCGTGCCGGGGCCGCGTTTGCCCGCTTTGGCCTCGTCGAGCGGATCGCGCTGACCCCTGAAGGCATACCGGCCGAGCGGGCATGCCGGGCGATCGACATCGCGATCGACCTGCGCCTGCCTGTCCTGACCTTCTCCTTTCATTCGCCGTCGCTGCAACCCGGCAATACGCCCTATGTCCGCAGCCCCGCCGATCTCGACCGTTTCTATCGCTGGTGGGACGTTGTGCTCGATCATCTCGCCCGCCGGGGCGTAGAAACGACGACGGCGGCGGAGATTTTGGCCATGGCCGACGCCAAAGCGGCGCCCGCCTGATCGTTGCGCTTGCCAATGCGCCATACGCTCCGCTATCGCCCGCTCATCCCCACGGGGGCCTGTAGCTCAACGGTTAGAGCTGGCCGCTCATAACGGCTAGGTTGCGGGTTCGAGTCCTGCCGGGCCCACCATTTTCTAAAAATTCAATGAAATAAATATTTATAGTGATTCGATTGGGCTAGGCTCAAGGTGATCGTGAAAACTACAACCTTTGTTTTCAATATCATAAGTGAGATTTCCTGGTTTTTCTGACGCAGTTTGGGGGTATTCGCGGCGATTTCGAGAAGCCCTGCGTTTCGGTTGTACGTAATAGAACGATGAAGCTCCAAGAGCGCCGGTTCATTCCATAAACTCCATGAGAAGATGCATCGGCGACACGCTCGATCTACAGCTGCTTTGCGCCCGATCTTGGCCGCAACCGGCGCCGGGACTTGCGCCCGAAAGCCCCCATTCGTTGCACGCGAGATGCGCTCTGCGCCCGCATTTGTAGGCCCGTAACCTTGTCAAGGGTGGGGGCGAGGGCTCGAATCCCTCGCCTTCTCAAGTATTTCTATTAAAAATCAGTTCCTTGCGCACATTTTGATCGGCTCGGCTCGGCTCGGCTCGGTCTTGGCTTTCGTCGTCAGGCAGGCAGCATCGAACTGCGTGAAATGGCGGTGTAGCGACGGCGGCTATATTCTCTTCGTCGGACATCTTGTGAACCTCCACAACCGGTCGTTAGCCGCCAAAGCAAAGCAGCGCATCACGAACGCCCGCTTCTCCCAATTTCCCGCCAAAAGCTGCCAGTCCGCAAGCGGCCAGTTTCTGCGTTAGGATAGGGGTCGGAGGGATGGTGATGCGTGGTTGATCCACACCGCATGATTATGGTGCGGGCATTATTGTTACCCAATTGAATATGAATGTGAGCGCCGCTACACGACATCAATGCACCCTTCCGTCATCGAACTTTGGAATGTTTATCGTGCAGCGAATCCCGCTGCGCCTGCTGATTGCCCGATCAGTTTCCACTTCTGCGACAATCAGGCTGACGCCGATCTCTGTGCCGAGTTGGTCGTAACGGAACGCAAGCGCGCGACCGCCATCTCTCTTGCCGAACTGGCGGGAGATCCGATACCTCGCCCCGGCGACTACGCCATTGTCACGAACTGGGCCGGCGAAGCGAAAGCAATTATTCGCACCATATCGGTTGAAATCAGGCGATTTTGTGAGGTCGATGCCGCTTTTGCCCAGGATGAGGGCGAGGGGGATCTCACCCTTGAATGGTGGCGGACGGCACATGAAGCATATTATCGGCGAGTGCTGGCTGGCAGTGCCTACATCGTCAACGACGACCTCGAAATTGCTTGCGAACGATTCGAACTGCTGCTGTCACGATAAAACGTCGACCTTCCCGGCGCGTTGTCGGTGTTTCTCGTGGGCGTCGGCTTCCAAGGCTCGATAACGGAACTGTCCGGTCGATTCCGATCATCGCCGGAGCATTGTGCGGAATGTCGGCTATCTTGATCTCCGGCTGGAGCTGTCTGACCGCAATCGGCCAACATCAGCGGTAAGTGCTCCGCCAGCAAGGGCGCGGGGTTGAGGGCTTGGGCGGGCGCCGTGAAGGGAAAGCCGCCTGCGGCCCATGGCCGGGCACTCCTGTCTCAGGCCGCTTGAGCGGCGCTGCGTGCAGCCTTGATCTGCGGATGATGGGTATCGGCCCAGACAACGAGCGCCTGCATCGGTTCCATAAAGGAACGGCCAAGATCAGTCAGCGCATACTCCACCCGGGGCGGCACTTCGGGGTAAAGGGTGCGCGTGATGAACCCGTCTTCCTCCAGCCGCTTCAGCGTTTTCGACAACATCTGCCGCGAAATATCGCCTATGGCGCGCAGAAGTTCGTTGAAACGCATCATCTTCTCGCCAAGCATGTTGAGCACGAGAAAGCTCCACTGGTCTCCGACCCGGTCGAGAACGCCCCGGATCGGGCAGACTTCTCTCAGATTCCTTACGTTCATCGACACCACACCTGCCGCGTCCCTTCCAAGGTCACTCCAAAGTGACTCCTTGTGACAATCATTTGACGATCATATCTGGGCACTGGTCCAGATTATGGACCTGATATAGAATGAAGACCAAGGAGTTTCAAATGGCCAATATTGCTTTGATCGGTGCGTCGGGACGCGGAGGATCACGGATATTGAAAGAGCTTTCCGATCGCGGACACCAGGTCACCGCTATCGCCCGCAACCCGGACCGGATTTCCGCACTGCCCGGTGTAAACGCGGTCAAGGGCGACGTATTCGACGAGGCCGGCCTAACCGGCCTGCTGCGGGGACACGACGCCGTGGTCAGCGCTGTGCACTTTACCGCAAGCGACGCGAATACCTTGATCGGCGCCGTGCGCGCATCGGGCGTGCGGCGCTATGTCGTCATGGGCGGCGCCGGAAGCCTGCTCGCCGGTGGTAACCCACTGATCGATTCGCCGGATTTCCCGGAAGCCTATAAGGCCGAAGCATCCAAGGGTGCGGAGTTCCTGGAACTACTGAAGCGCACGGACGATCTCGACTGGAGCTTTTTGTCGCCGTCCGCGGAAATTTTCGAAGGCGAGCGCACGGGCACTTTCCGTCTTGGCAAGGACGAGCTTCTCGTGGGCCCGGACGGTAGCCGCATTTCGTTCGAGGATTTCGCGGTGGCGTTCGTCGACGAGATCGAAAAGTCCGGGCACATTCGCCAGCGTTTCACCGTCGGCTATTGACGGCGCGCGATCACGAGACCTGTAAGTTCCGTCCCGCTAGTAGCCAGAACAGCCTTTGTCCGCCAGTCGTGTCGCTTTTATCGCTTCGTCTCTCCGACAGGCCGTTGGTCCGTAGTTTCGGCGCTGCGGGCGAGGCGCCATATCATGACCTCGTCCGCGCCGGGTCCCGGCGCGGCGGCGATTTGCGGGGACCTGATCAAGTCACCGGTTTCGGCGTTGATCACCGCGAGTTTCGTACCTTGGCCCGATCGGGCATCGATGAAGCGCAGCGGAGGCGCCTCTCCGCTCGCGCGCTTCCACCCGTCGCCAATCTGGACCATCGCCTGCATCAGCAAGCCGATGTCATATCCCTTTCTGGTAGGCACATATTCGAAGCGTTCGGGCCGCGTCTGATACCGCTGGCGGTCGACGAGGCCGTTCTCGGTGAGCTGTTTCAGCCGGTCAGACAGGGTTGCGTGCGTCGCACCCGTCGAACGCTGAAGATCATCATATCGTTTCAGCCCGAGCAGGATATCGCGCATGACGAGTATCCCCCAGCGATCGCCGAGGGCGCCCATGACGTCTGCGATCGAGCAGACCATACCGTCAAAACCTTTGGAGCGCATTCTGTCAGCCTTCGCATGAGGGATGATAGTAACTCTTATTATTGTAGCTTGTATGCTCCTATTATAAGAGTTACGTTCGCCGACATCAACTGCTGGAGTCGGCTCATGTCATCTCACAATGTCTCGAAAATTTTCGTCATCGGCGCGACGGGCGCGCAAGGGCTGCCCGTCGTGCGCGGGCTGGTCGGCGACGGCCGCTATTCTGTGCTGGCGCTCAGCCGCGATCCGGGGTCTGCGCGTGCCCGCGCGCTTCTCGAAATGGGCAATGTGGAAATCCTCGAAGGCACCTTCGCCGACGAAGAAACGCTGCGACAGGGGTTTCGCGCTTGCGACGGCGCTTATGTCAACATCGACGGCTTCAACACCGGTGAGAAGACCGAAATCTATTGGGCGATCCGCGCGTATGAGATCGCCCTAGAGGAGGGCGTCAAATTCTTCGTCTACGGCAACCTCGACTATACCCTGAAGAAGGCGGGATATGACTCGAAATTCCGCACCGGTCATTATGACGGCAAGGGCCGGATCGGCGAATGGGTCTTGATGCAGAATGAGGCCAACCATGAACGGATGGGCGCTGCGCTGTTCACCACCGGGCCCTATATGGAAATGGCCATTTCGAACGGCACGCCAATGACACCGCGGATTGAGGACGGTGTCGTGACGTGGCGGGTACCGCTCGGCGATGGCGCCGTGGTCCATGTCGCCCTTGAGGACTGCGCCTATTATGCGCGGTGGCTTTTCGATAATCCCGGGCGTGCGAACGGCATGAATCTCGAAGTCGCGATCGAGCCCGTCAAATATGCCGAACTCGCCGCTGCCTTCGAACGTGTGACCGGCCGGCCGGCGCGGTTCATCGATACCGATATCGCGGACTATTTCGGTGGCCCGCTCAAGGCGGCGGCCGACCTGCCGGCAGGATATAATGCCGACCCCGACGACAAGAGCACGATGACGTTCCGCGACAATTTCACCGGCTTCTGGAACCAGTGGAAATATGATGTCATCCAGCGCGACTATGCGCTGCTCGACGAAATCCATCCCGACCGGATCAGAAGCGCCGAGCAGTGGCTGCAACGCGAAGAAGAGCGTGGGCGCGAAGATGGCCGCGGTGGGCTTTGGGAAAGGCTGCAACCGGAAAATATCCGGAAGACTTCGGTTCTCAAGGTCAGTGAGGACCAGCGTCGCGGCAGGCTGTAGCGGCCGGGTCGTCGCATTCGGACAGAGCCGGGCGCTCCTCGTCTGGCAGCAGATCGCCTGAGCGCTCGAAAGGGCGAATGGTTTGATCGGCAACGACAAGTCGGGAAAGCGCGGCATCATCGACCGGAGGGAATCATTGACAAAAATGTCGGCGCTTGCCTTTGGCGCTCGCCTGTCGGAATTTTTTCGCAGCAAAAACATCGGCATGGAGAATGTATGAGTTTCTTTGATATCGGCCCGACGACCCGTTTTGCCGCCACGGGCTACTCGATCATGCTCATTTTTCTCGCTGTGCCCGCTGTCGTTTCTGCGCAGGCGCTGCAGCCCGGGGCTTGGAATATCAAGGGAACTGTCGTCGAACTCGTCTCGCCAGGCACGCCGGGTCTTTTGCTGAAAATGGCGCGCGGCCAATCGAAGACCGAGCGTATGTGCCTCGCGGCGGCCGACGCGAAGACCGGCGTGGCGGCGCTGCTGAGGCCCAAGCCCGAGATGAAATGCACGATCGTGAAGTCGGTAGTCGCAGGCGGTCGGATCGACGATATCATGTCGTGCCAAACCAAGAAAAGCGGGGCGGTTAGCATCGCCCGGACGGGTACCTACAATGCGTCAGGCTTCAGTCTGCGGCTGACCATGACCGGTCGGAATGAGAAGGGCGCAACGCGCGTGGTAGCCGATCAGGTCGCGAAATTTGGCGGCGCGTCATGCCGGAAATAGCCATCGCCGGCAGCTCGACAGATCGCACCGCAATGGGCGGCATCGATTTGCCGTCCAGATAACGGACTATTTGAAGGCGCATCCGACACGAAAATCAGCTTTTCCCGTATAATGCGGTGGTCGAGGGCGTTTCAGATTTCTCCCCCCCAAAAGAGAACAGTCTCAAAATGGCCAAAATGGTGCATTGTAGATGCGGTGTTCGCATCGCGGTTGTAGCATAATTTCCTTATTGCGATTAATTCGCAATACAGCTAGCTCGCAGGCATGCGTTCCTCCAGTCATCTTGTCGGGTTGTCCTGACCGATCGTCGCATCACCGGCGCGGTGCGCGAGCATCAGCGGGGGCTGGTGGCAAGCGTCGAGGCGCGCGTCCGCTCGCGCACCGATGCCGAGGATATCGTCCAGGAAGCGTGGATTCGCGCACTGGCGCAGGTGGCGGCCGAGGATGAGGCGCGGACGCCGATCCGCAGCCTGAAGGCCTATCTGCACCGCATCGCCGCCAATCTCACGATCGACCATCTGCGCCGCCGCAAGGTCCGCGCGCATCTCGAAGCGGCATCGATTGACGATGCCGCGCTTCAGGTGGCTTCCGACGCGCCGCTCGCCGACGCGATGCTGATCGAGGCCGAACGGCAGCGGAGATATGAAGCGGTGCTCCGCCGTCTTCCAGCGCGCGCGCGGCAGGTTCTGCTGCTCAGCCGGGTGGAAGGATGGACCTACCCCCGGATCGCGGCAAAGCTCGGCATCTCGGTGCGCACGGTCTCGAACGACCTTGAGCGCGCCATCGCGCAATGCCTGACCATGCTGGTCGAGGACGAGCTGTGACCCGCGTTGCAGGATCGGGGGTGCCAGTGCGTCTGGGAATAAAGAAACAAGCGCGCGAGGAGAGCATGGGGTCAGCGCCGACATTGTCCGAAGTCGATCAGGCGGCGCTTGGCTGGTTCGTTGCGGCACGCGGCGGCAATGTCGACGCGGCCGCGCTGGCCTCCTGGCGTTCTGCGGATTCGCAACATGAACAGGCCTACGCGCGGATCGAGCGCTTATGGGGCTCGGTCGCTTTCGCCGGGGCCGTGAAGCGTGCGCGGCCGCGTACGAGGCGGACGGTGGCTGGCGCGGCGGCGATGGCGCTCTGTCTTACAATTGCCACTGCAGGATCGCTCCGGTTGTCGGGCACGACGCTGGCCTGGCCGGCGGATCATTCGGCGCCGGTTGGTGAGATCGCTGCGATGCGGCTCGACGATGGCACGCGGCTGATCCTCGATAGCGGCTCGGCGATCGACGTATCGATCGACCGTGATCGCCGCGACATCCGGCTGCTGCGAGGCCGCGTGTCGATCGCGGTTGCCGACGACGAACGCCCCTTGCGGCTTTTGAGCGGAGACGCCGTCATTCGCGACATTGGGACCCGCTTTTCCGTTTCGCGCGATGAAGATGGCGAGCATGTTGCCGTCGCAGAGGGCATTGTCGACATGCGGGTCAGCGGCGAAAACCCTGCGCTGATCCTCGGGGCAGGCGAGGGCGGCGCGTTGAAGAACGGCCATCTCGGATCGGTGCAACGGATCAATGAGCTTGAAACCTTTGGCTGGACCGATGGGCGACTTTATTTCTCGAACCGGCCGCTGGGCGAAGTGGTCGAGGAACTGCGCCGCTATCATCGCGGCTGGATCGTCGTGACGAATGATCGCGCTGCCTCGCTTCGTGTCAGTGGGGGGCTCAGCCTTGATGATCCCGTGATCGCGATGAAAGAATTGGCGCGCCTTTCGGGCACGCGGCTGTCGCGCGTAACCGACCGCCTTTTGATCCTCCGCTGAAAAATTCGGAAAAAATTGCAGGATCACCCATCTTCCCGCGTCTCTTTTATGAGACTGACTTGCATTAGCATTGCCGAAGGGGCGATGCGGTCCGTCAAGGGGAAGATCATGATCGCGTCGCATGTCCGTCTGGCCGCTGCATTGCTGGCTGGCGTCGCACCTGTCGCGGTGCCGCTCGCGCACGCCCAGGCCCAGCGGAGCATCGCCATTGCCGCACAGCCGCTCGACACGGCCGTCCAGCAACTGATGGCCCAAACTGGCCTCCTGATCAGCTATCCCAGCAGCCTTTCCGTGGGCAAAAGATCGTCCGCGATTTCCGGCGAAACCTCGGCAGTAGCAGCTCTGTCGCGGTTGCTCGCTGGCACGGGGCTGACCTATCGCAAGACGGGCCAGAACAACTTCACGCTCGAGCCCGCACCGCAGGCGAGCGAAGGGTCGATCCAGCTTGGCACGCTGCGCGTTGAAGGGAGCGCGGACGCAAGCGCCGGGGGCGCCGGCAGCCGTGCGGGCTCCTCGCGCGAAACCGCCGCGATTGAGCCCTACCGCACGCCCGGCAGCGCCGCACATGTCAGCCGTGAGCAGATCGACCGCGTCCCGCCGAGTTCGACCGGCGACATTTTCCTGAGCACACCGGGGATCGCGTCCGCCGGCAATCGCAACGGCCAGTCGCTCGATCTCAACATCCGCGGGCTTCAGGGCATGGGCCGCGTCGCGACGCTGATCGACGGCGCTATGCAACAAACCAGCACCTATCGCGGCTATGGCGGCACCAGCAGCCGTACCTTCATCGATCCCGATCTGATCGGTGGTATCGATATCAGCAAGGGGCCCTCGGACGGCGCCTATGGTGCAGGTGCGATGGGCGGCGTGGTCAATATGCGGACGATCGTCGCGCATGACCTTGTCGGCGAGGACAACAAATTCGGTGTGCGCCTCAAGGCGGGGATCGGCGACAACAGCCTCGAACCGCCGGCCACGGGCACACGCGTGCAGCGCTTCGAGCGCGGCGGCTTCACGACCGATGCAAGAAACCTCAGCATCGCGGCCGCTTATCGCGGCGAGAATTTCGAACTGGTGGGAGCCTTCGTCGAACGGCGCAACGGCAACTACACCGCGGGCACCAAAGGCAATGATCGAACCGAGCTGGTGAGCCGCACCGGCGTCGTCACGGAGCATCCGATCTCGCTCTACAAGAAGGGCGGAGAGGTGTTCAACACCTCTCGCGACACGCAGGCCGCCCTGCTTAAGGCGACCGCCCGCTTCGGCGACGGTCATGCGATCGAGCTTGGATATATTCGCTACGACAGCAAGCACGGCGAGGAATATCCCGACGCCAACAATCCGTTCAGTCAGTGGTCGTGGATCGAGCAAGCGCCGCTCAGCGACGTTCTTTCCAATGTCTACACCGCCAAATATCGCTGGAAGCCCGCCGACAACGAACTGATCGACTTGCGCGCCGAGGCATGGGTCAGCGATGTGAATGACTATTGGGGCGCTTACAATCTGAGGTCGGAAAGCGTCACCAAGGGCGTAGATATCTGGAACCTGTCGCTGATCGGAACGCCACTCGGCGAACTGGCGCTTAAATATGGCGGGCAATATTCGGTTGAAAACAGCTCGAACCGGACCGAGCCGGTCCCCCCTTGGGGCGACAACCTCTTCTTTGATGGAACTCGCAAGCTCGGGCGCGTTCATGCCAATGCCGATCTCGACCTCACCGACTGGGCCCGACTCTCGGGCGGGCTCAGCTACGAATGGTTCCGGACGAGCGGCGTCAACTGGCGCGGCGATGACGAACTGAGGCTGAAGGGCGACAGGGTGAACCCGCGTGCGGCTTTCACCGTCACGCCGTCGGACGGCATCCAGCTGTTCGTGACCTATGCCCAAGGCTGGCGTCCGGCCACCTTGCGCGAAACCTTGCTCGACATGGATTCGCTGATCCGGCCCAACCCGCTGCTGCGCCCCGAAAAGTCGCGCAACATCGAACTCGGTATCAATGTTCTGCGCGACGGCGTGTTCGGTGATGATCGATTGAAGACCAAGCTGGTCTATTTCGACAATCATTACTCTGACTTCATCATGCGCGAATATGGCACCGCTTTCGGGCTGCCGACCAATTACCGCACTTACACCAACATTCCCGAGGTGAAGTTCCGCGGGATCGAGGCGTCGGTCGATTATAACTGGCGGGGCCTGTTTCTGCAGGGGCAGTTCAACTATTACACCGACGTCCAGTTCTGCAATCCGACCGGCGAGAACAGCTATCTGCCGTGCGGCCATTTCACCAGCGGCGAAGATTACAAGTCCGAGGCGGTGCCCGCGAAATATTCGGGAGCGGTCACGCTGGGCGGCCGTTTACTGTCGGATCGCCTGACGCTGGGCGCGCGCACCGTGTTCGCCGGCAAGCGCGCCGTCGGTCGCCGGGCTCTCTACAATGGCAGCAGCGTCGCGTCGGAATGGTCGCCCTATGCGGTGTTTGATTTGTTCGGTAATTTCGATATCGGCGAGCATCTGACGCTCGGCGCGAGCGTCGAGAATATCGGCAATCGCTATTATCTCGATGCATTGAGCCGTGCGCGCACGCCCTCGCCGGGCCGCCTCGTTCGTCTGAGCGTGACGGGCCGCTTCGGCGGGCCGCAGCGCTCGAACGAACGCGACGCCTTGCCGCACCAGTCGCGGCTGGAGGCTTTCGACGGCGACTGGTCCGGCCTCTATGTGGGCGCCGTTTCGGGCTATGCCGATGTCGATGCGAGTTCGGTTGTGGTGCGAGAAAATGGTGCTGCCTCGCCCGAGAGCGGGCGTTTCGACGATGGCGGCCTGACCTTCGGCGGAGTCGCCGGCTACAACTGGCAACTCGCGAGTGGTCTCGTTTTCGGCCTGGAAGGCGACTTTGGCAAAGGCACCTCGAAGGGCAGCAATAATTATCTCGCTGCCGAGAGCAGCATCCTTGCCAACTTCAACAATGTCGAGGCGGTCTACCGGGGCAGCAACGTCTGGCATGGAAGTCTGCGGGCCCGCGTCGGGCAGTCGTTGGGCCGGATTCTTCTATACGGAACCGCAGGCCTGACCTGGCGGCGCGATGCGGTCGAGCGCCAACAATTCGTCGGCGCCACAGCAGTCCAGAATCCGAGCCGCACCATTCTCAGCTTCGCCGAAGAAGATCGCAGAACCCATATGGGCTGGGTCGGCGGTCTTGGCGGTGAGCTCGCGCTCAGCGATCGCTGGTCGGTGCGCGCCGAATATCTGCGCAGCGATTTCGGCCGCAAGGAATATCGTTTCGATGACGCGCGGGCGGGGGTGATGCCGAACTATATCCAGCGGCAGACGGTCGTCGACCCCGTGACCGGTGTTCGCACCGTCGTCGAAACAACGGTCACCCGGTCCGCCTCGGTTGTTGATGGCCGACGCGCCAGCCGGGATCCCGTCAGCCAGTCGGTCCGCGTCGGCATTGCCTATCGCTTTTGAGGTGGCGGCCTTCCTGTCGAAGGCCGCACCCATCGTCTCCATCAGAAGGCTGTTTTCATGATTCTTGTTTCCACTCTCGACATATCGTCCGAGCTGCCACGCTCAAAGCGGCTGAAGGCGCAGACCCATCAAATGCACGACCGGCTCGACCGCTCGATCATGGCGGCGGCGGCGTTCGACAGCCTTGAGGGCTATGCACGCTTCGTCGAGGTCCAGTTTCTGTTCCACCGCGATATCGAGGCGCTTTATGACGATGGCGCGTTGCAGGCGCTTCTCCCCGGTCTGGAGACCCGCCGCCGTCTTGCCCTGATTGCCGCCGATCTTGCCGATTTGGAGCGTGCCGTCCCGGCGGAAGACTCCGAACCCGCATTCAGGCCGGGGAGCATCGACCCGGCAACCGCCCTCGGCTGGCTCTATGTCGCGGAAGGATCGAATATGGGCGCCGCCCTGCTGCGCAAGGAGGTCGCCAAAATCGGCTTGTCCGATCAGTATGGCGCGCGCCATCTTGCCCCGGCGCCCGAAGGTCCGGCAGCGCACTGGCGGGCGTTCACCGCGGGTCTCGATGCGACGAGCCTGACGCCCGACGAGGAAGCGCGCGCGGTGGCCGGCGCCAATGCGGCGTTCGCGCGCGTGCAGGCGCTCGCCGATGTCCGTCTCCGTTAAGCCCGGTGCCGGCGCCGTGCGGCGAGGACGCGCGGCACGACTGGCCTGGCTGACTCTTGGCCTGCTGCTCGTGGGCGTGGGCTTCGTCGGAATGGTCGTGCCCTTGCTTCCGACGGTTGACTTCATGCTGCTCGCGCTGCCCTGCTTTGCAAAGTCGTCACCACGCCTGGAAGCGTGGCTCCTCGGCCATCCGCGTTTCGGACCCGGCCTGCGCGCGTGGCGCGAGCGCCGGGCGGTGCCGCGCCGCGCCAAGATTTTGGCCAGCCTCGGCATGGCTGCGGGCTTCGCGATTTTCTGGCTGCACGTCCGGCCCGGCTGGGCTGTCTCGTGCGCGATTGGCATCTTTCTTCTCTTCTGGGCGGTCTGGATCGCGCGGCGGCCCGAACCGGTCGCTGTGTCGTGAGGAGTGCGGCGTTGTTGGACGAAGGGACCCGTGCGAGCCCGGTGGCTGCTTCGCCCCGGCCCGACGCGGACATTGGCGGGATCGTCGATACTGCTGGCATTGTGGCGGTTCGAGGCCGGCCCATGGATCACGTCTATCAAGCTGCAGATTGGCGTTCGCGGCTTGCAGGGACAGGTGGCACCGCCGCGGTCTTGCTCACATTCGTTGCCGCGGCCTTTCTGAGCCTGCCTCGCGTTCCCGCGATGGTTGCCGCGACCCAACCCTTGACCGTCGTGAACCTCGAACGCCTCGAGGCGCCTGCCGAACCTGTCCGTGAGGTTCCTGAGGGACCCGAACAGATACAGCGCGTCGCAAGCCCGCCAAAATCGCAGGACAAGCTGCCGCAACCCGATACACCGCTGCTTCCCGTGCCCGGCAATTCCGCGCGGCAACCGTCCGAGCAGGCAAGAGCCGTCGAGCCTGTCACCGAGACGACGGCGCCCAAATCGGTGCCCGCGCCTCCGGCCAGCCGCGCCGCCACAAATGTGAAGTCGACGTGGCAGGCGTTGTTGCTTGCCCATCTCGAAAAATTTCGCCGTTATCCGGCGGCGGCCCGCGCGCGCGGTCAGCAGGGCGTGGCGCAGGTGAGGTTCCGGATGAACCGGCAGGGCCGTCTGCTATCGAGCCGCTTAAGCCGGTCTTCCGGCTCGGCCATGCTCGATCGCGCGGCCATCGACACGCTCAAGCGCGCGCAACCTCTTCCTGCCATTCCGGATGACATGCCGGCGGAAATCGAACTGAGCGTCGACATTGAATTCTTCACGCATTGACGAGCATAAAAATCTGCCCCTTTGGACGAGCGTCCTTCTAGCCTGTTCGGCAAGAGAGTAGTGACTGACAACAAGTCAGTTCGCCGCAGACGCCCTAGTGCGATACTCCTGATCCGCCGTGTTGAGGAACCGAAGCCGACAAACCCGAGCAAACGGCGCTCCGAAAGCGCAGGAGGTCCGAGCGGCACCGTCCCGATCGAACAGCCTGACGGGAGGGCCGAGGCGCTCGGCCTCTTGATGCCCGCCTGGCTTCTGCGTTGGCGAGCTTGGCCACTCGGGCGGCCAGGACCGCGCGACAAAATGCGGGTGCAATATCGATTCCCAGAGCCCGCCTGCCGCGAGAGAGATCCAGCAGCATTGAGCCGATACAGGAGGGCAGTGCGTCCATCCATCTGGTGACGCGTTTCACCGCAGATACAGTTAGTTTCCTCATGGCTGATTCTCTCCCGCATCTCGTCCCGATGTACAAATCGACCAGCCGGGGTCCCGGGGCGTGCGTGGGGGCCAGAGTGCCGAATAACCCTTTAGGATAAGGGCTATTTATTGAACGGCTCAGGATGTGTTGAGACAGGCATTTGGCGGACAGGGTGGGTTTCGAATTTCAAACCCATGTAATTGTAATGCTTTTACAATTACATATCCGCGAGACGTTGTCCCACACATCTGCAAGAGCGTGATCCAGACTGCCCTGTTTGCATGCCATTAATGCCGAAATTTGTCGATCCTTTTCTACCATCCGGTTGCGGCGGCAGCGGGAAGCAGTTCTCGACCGGGCGATGGCGAAGCAGTCGGTTAGCTGATGTCATAAAGTAGTAACAATCCCCAGTCTGGTTCTATTCGCTGAATATATTTGAAATATATCAAAGCCATTTGCATCATCGCGCGGCTAATCGATCGTCTGGACCAGCGGCGATCACCGTCGCTGGCGGGTCGCCTGGTTGAGAGGGCTGGCCCGTCGGCATCGACGAGGGGCAGTGCGGGCCGCTGGCTTGGCGACACCGGCCTCGCACTGCCATGGGTCGCAATGCCGACGATCGATGCCGCGCACGCTTTCGCGCATGCGGTTATGCGGGTGAAAGATCAGGCCGGTCTGAATGACCTGCTGCAAGACGCTTGCGCGCGCGTCGGCTGCTCCTGGTTTGCGCTATCGCATCATATCGATTTTCTCGCGGCGCCCGAGCGGGGCATCCGCATCCACAATTACCCCGAGGAATGGGCGCGCTGGTTCGACGAGCGGCGGCTCGGTCTGTCCGATCCCGTTCATCGCGCGAGCCAGAGGAGCTTGTCCGGCTTCTATTGGCACGATCTCTCGCGCTACACCGCGCCGCGGCCTGACGATGATGAAATATTGTCCGAGGCGCGCCGGCACGGGATCGGCGACGGGCTGACCGTTCCAGCCCATATTCCCGGCGAGGCGCATGGTTCGGTCTCCTTTGCCTCGGCGCCGAAAGCCGCACTGCGCCCCGAAGCGCTGCACTTCATCCAGATGATCAAGCGCGCGCATCGTCGCGCGCGTTGTTCGGGGTCCAGTTCCTCGCGGAGAGTCGGTTGATCCGGGCCTGGCTGGGGGGTGGCCTGATCACCGCTGGCGACGTGCTCATTGCGATTGCCCGCATGATAGGGGAAACAGGGCGTCCGCCGTTGTCTTCCGCGGTGCGGGTCTCGTGTTCTGGCGGCGTCAACGCCCCAATGTCGAAACGGGACATTCTCATATATCCGAATGATGGTGAGCTGTTATGGGTGAGTTGCTAGACACGAAGGGGGTATCGTTCGAGCATGACCAAGCGGTTCTGGACCTCGACGGCGCTGTTGCTGTTCTTGCCACTGGCGGCATGTGCTCACTATGAGCCGCGGCCACTCCTCGCCAACCCTCTTGCTGCGCCGTCGCTTCAGGCGCCGCTGAACGATATTGTGTCGCGCGATGCGGCGACCATTGTGCGACCTTATCTGAAGCCGGTCGCGCTCGATTTGTCGGCGCCACTCGATCCCAACGGCGTTGCAATCCTTGCGGTGATCGCCAATCCCGATCTCAAAGCGCAGCGCTCCCGTGCCGGGGTGAGCGACGCACAGGTCTTTGCTGCCGGACTTCTTCCGGACCCCAGCTTCAGCTTTGGCGTCGATCATATATTGTCGGGCCCTGACCCGCTCGACAATATCACGGGGGCGCTGGGCTTTAGCCTCAGTGCGCTCCGCACGAAAAAAGTGCAGCGCGCCCAAGCCGTCGCCGAGGCGCGGCAGGTCCGGCTGGACTTGGCCTGGTCCGAATGGCAGACCGCGTGCAATGCGCGGCTGCAGGCGGTGCGCGTACTCGCGCTCGAGCAGGCGCTCGCCAATAGCGCGACCAGCGCCGATGCCAGTGAAGCGCTGTTCGAACGCTATTTGAGGGCGGCCGGCCGCGGGGATATTTCGCCCGATCAGGCCCAGTCATCGCGTATCGCCGCGCTCGATGCCCAGAGCAATTATCGCAGCGCCCAGACCAATCTCGCGGCCGCGCGTTCCGAGCTTCATCTCCTGCTTGGCTTGCCGCCGGATTATGCACTGCGGCTGGCACCTGCACCGATGCCGGCGGACGTGCCCGATGCCGATCGCCTCTTTGCGATCGCTCTTGCAGATCGCAGCGACCTCGCCGCATTGCGCGCGGGCTATGATGCACAGGAAGCGGCGGTCCGCCGGGCGATCCTCGATCAGTTTCCGAACCTCGATCTCACGATAAACGGCGCGCGCGATACCGGCGGCAACAAATTGTTCGGGCCCTCGATCGGTTTCACCCTCCCGCTCTGGAACCGCAATCGCGGCGGCATCGCAGTCGCTGAGTCGACGCGACAGGCGCTGCATCAGGAATATGATGCGCGCCTGTTCCAGACCCGCGCCAATATCGCCGCTGTCGTGTCTGGTCTCGCGATCGCGCGCGGGCAATATGAATCGCTGCTAACGAGCATGCCCGCCATCCAAGCCTTTGCGCTCGCGAGCCGGCGCGCGGCGGAGCGCGGCGATCTGGCGCTTGCGACCGCGGAGGTCGCCGAGCAGAGTCTTCGCGACCGCCAGTTGCTCCTCCTCCAGTCCGAACAGGCGATCGCCGAACAGACCATCGCGCTCGAATTGCTCGTCGGCGCCCCGCAGGAATCCTGGACTTGATGATCAACCGGAAATCGCTCACCCTGACGCTCGCCTGCGGTCTCCTTGTGAGCGGTTGCCAGTCGCCCAGCGACAGCAATGCGACCGCCGATCCGGTTGCGACGATCGATGTCGCGCCTGTGACCACGGGTGATATCGACGAGAAGGTCACGCTTTACGGCGCGGCGGAGGCCAATGGCGCGGGCAAATATACGCTGTCGGCGCCGATCGAAGCGCTGGTCCAGTCGGTGGACGCGCCGATCGGAAGCCGTGTCGCACGCGGTCAGGTGCTGGTGCGGTTGAATCCGAGTCCGGCCGCGCGGCTTGATCTTGTCACGGCCACGGCGAACGCCAACGCTGCCGACCTTGCGCACGCCAGGGCGCGGCGGCTCCGCGCCGACGGCTTGGTGAGCGATGCAGAGGTCGAAACGGCGCGCGCCGCCAAACAGGCCGCCGATGCCTCCCGCGCTAGCCTCTCGCGGCGCACCGGGCTCCAGCTTGGCGGGGGACTGACCGAAGCCGACGAGGGCGATTATTTCATTCGCCTCAAGGGCGGCTCGCGGCGCGATATTGAAGCGGTAATGACCGACATGCGCGACAAGATCGCGGCCGAAGTGCCGGGTCTCGAAGTCGAGCTGATCCAGCTTATGGAAGATCTGATCGGCGACCTGACTGCCGTTCCGCAACCAATCGAAGTCAAATTGTTCGGCGACGATACAGCCGCGCTTGAAGTGGCGGCAAAAGCGATCGGAGAGCGCATCGGCAAGATATCGGGCGTCGTCGAAATGATTGATGGCCTGCGTGTGGCCGGCGATGCGATCAGCATCGCGGTCGATCCCGGCGCCGCGGCGCAATATGGCCTCGATCCCGACAGCATCGCCTCGCAGCTCGAGACCGCGGTCGGCGGCGCGCCGGCGACGCAGCTGCGCATCGGCGCCCGACTCATCGATGTGCGCGTGCGCGCGCCGCAGGATTTGCGCAGCGACGTCGCACGCATCGAAAACCTGCCGCTCGTCGCGCCCGATGGGAGCGGCATCCGGCTTGCCGCGGTTGCAACCGTGTCGGTCCAGGCCGGGCAGAAGCAGCTCACCCGCGAGAATCTTGCTCCCTACATCGCCGTGACGGCGCGGCTTGACGGGCGCGATCTCGGATCGGCGATGACCGAGATCAAGGGCGCGGTCAGCCAGCTGAAGCTGCCCGCCTCGGTCCGCGTCGATTATGGCGGACTTTATGCGGAACAGCAGAAGAGCTTCGCCGATCTCTCGCTGGTATTTGCCGCCGCCTTGCTGCTCAGCGCCTTGCTTATCACCCTGTTGTTCGAGCGGGCCAGCTGGACGGTCGCGGCAATTGCCACGGTGCTGCTCACGGCGGCGAGCGTGATAATCGGGCTGTGGATCATTGGGATCGAACTCAACATTTCGGCGCTGATGGGTCTCACCATGGTCGTCGGCATGGTCGCCGAGCTCGTCATCTTCTTTCTCGCCGAGATCGATCGCGACCAGCCCGTGACAGCCGTGACCTTGCTTGAGGCCGGCAAGAAACGGCTGCGTCCGATCCTGATGTCGGCCCTGATCGCCGTCCTCACTCTTGCGCCATTGGCGCTTGGGCTCAGCCGCGGCGCCGGCCTTCAGCAACCGCTTGCGACGGCGATCATCTTTGGTCTGATCGCTGCGGTGCCGCTGGTGCTACTTTTTCTTCCCGCGGTGCTGCTGGCGCTCACGCGGCGCGAACCGAGGCCGGTCGGATGACGCCGGCGTTCAGATGCGCTTTCCGGCTTTGGAAGGCCGCTCGCGTTCACACAGGATAATCCCTTGCTGCTCGCGCCGCCAAGGGGGGGGGGCAGCTACCGCGAGCCGGCCTTGAACCGCGATGCCCTCGCCAAGCTCTATCATGATATCCGGATGGTGCTCGATGAGGCAGACGCTGTGATCGACCTGGATCAGGCGGCACGTACCGTCGCATCGCCGCCCACATCGGCAATTTGAGGGTTGTGCCGATCGCGAAGGTCTCCTGTGGTCGGCGACCCGGCGTCGAGCCCAGCATTTGACGGACCGTGGCGGCAGTCGGTCGTTTTCCTGATTTCTCACCATATCGCTCGTTGCCAGGTGAAGCTATGATGCTGGTCTCGGACGGGCTGGTGTAGGGGCAAGCCATGCATGCGTTCGGGGGGAGGCCGCGCTGACTATGCTGTCATTGCACCGATCCTTTCCTGTCCGGCTTGCCTTGGCTCTCGCCATGGTCGGTGCGGCAGCATTGTTTCGTTATGCGCTTGACCCCTGGCTCGGCGGCGCGGCGCCCTACATAATGTTTACATTGGCTATCCTTGGCGCGGCGGTCGCGACGGGCCCGGCAGCGTCCTCCATTGCCCTCGTCCCGGCATCGTTGTTCGGGCTCTATTTTGCGGGCGTTCGGGACACAGAAGCGGTCAACATCGTGGAAGCCGCGGTCTTCCTGGCGTCGGCCATTGCGATCATCTGGCTGGCCGCGACGATGCAACGCTCGCAAACACGCGTTGCAGATAGCGATCGCCGCGCCGCGCGTCACGCGGCCCAGGCCGATGTCGTGACGGAAGAACTCAACCTCCTGATCGACGGGGTTCAGGGCTATGCGATTTACCTGCTCGATGCGGATGGCCGGGTCACCATTTGGAACGAAGGGGCGGAGCGCCTTACCGGATGGTCAGAGGCTGAAGTCATCGGACAGAATGCCGCGATCTTTTATCCTGCGGACGCGGTGCGGGACGGCAAGCCCGAGAGAGATTGCGCTCGCGCGGTGGAGCAGGGGCGCGTCGAGGAGGAGGATTGGCGGGTCCGCAAGGACGGAACTGAGTTTCTCGCGGCGATTTCGATCACGGCGTTGCTCGGGAGCTGGGGAGAGCTGCGCGGCTTTGCCAAAATCGTGTCCGATATTACCGACCGGAAAGCGGCCGAGGAGGCGATCCGTTCGCAGGAAAGCCACCTCCGCTCGATCCTGTCGACCGTTCCCGACGCGATGGTTGTGATCGATCACGAAGGCCATATTCTGTCGTTCAGCGCCGCGGCCGAGCGATTGTTCGGCTATCGCGAGGCCGAACTGCTCGGCATCAATGTCAGCCAGTTGATGCCGTCGCCCGATCGCGAGCGGCACGATGCTTATATCAGGCGCTATCTCGAAACCGGGGAAAAGCGCATCATCGGCGTTGGCCGCGTCGTCTTTGCCCAGCGCAAGGATGGCTCGACCTTTCCCATGGAGTTGTCGATCGGCGAAACGACGGGCGGCGTTCAGCGCCTCTTTACGGGTTTCGTTCGCGACCTGACCGAACGGCGCCGGACGGAGGAACGGCTTGAAGCCTTGCAATCCGAGCTTCTTCACGTGTCGCGGGTCAGTGCGATGGGGACGATGGCATCGACTTTGGCCCATGAACTCAACCAGCCGCTGACCGCAGTGACCAATTATGTCGAGGCCATACGCGACCTTCTGGTGCAGCCGAGCCAGGATGACCTGCCGATGATCCGAGGGGCGCTGGACGAAACGGCAAAAGAGGCATTGCGAGCGGGCCATATCGTTCGCCACCTGCGCGATTTTGTCGCGCGCGGCGAAGTCGAAAAGACGATTGAAAACTTGCCCGCGCTCATCAACGAATCCGCACTGATGGGATTGGTCGCTGCGCGCGAAAAGGGAAGCGAACCCCGCTTCGACCTTGATCCCCGTGCGTCGCCGGTTCTTGTCGACAGAATCCAGATCCAGCAGGTGGTGATCAATCTGGTGCGCAACGCCGTCGAGGCGATGGCCGACAGCCCGGTCCGCCAGTTGACCGTGTCGAGTCGCCCCGACCAGCCAGGCTTTGTCCGTGTTATCATTGCCGATACGGGACCGGGCATCGCCCGGGGGATGAATGGGCAGCTTTTTACCGCATTTGTCAGCACCAAGAGCGACGGAATGGGCCTCGGCCTTTCTATCTGTCGTACGATCATCGAAGCCAATGGCGGCCGCATCTGGATGCAGGCCGGCGCTGGGGGGGGCTCCGAATTTCATTTCACGCTGGCGCGCGCCGAGATGGAGGATCGCGAATGACACCCCAAGAACTCGTTCACATCGTCGATGACGAAGATGCGATCCGTCGCTCGGTCGGTTTCATGCTCAAAACGGCGGGATATGCGGTCCAGACATGGCCGACGGGCGTCGCGTTCCTCAAGGACATCCGAAATATTTCGCCGGGGTGCGTTCTTCTCGACGTTCGCATGCCCGAACTGGATGGTCTCGAGGTCCAGAAAATTCTGTCCGATCGCGGAGTCGCGATGCCGGTCATCGTTCTGACCGGTCATGGCGATATTGCGATCGCAGTGCGGGCGATGAAGGATGGCGCGGTCGACTTTCTGGAAAAGCCCTTTGAAAGGGTCGCGCTTCTGGGCGCGATCAAGGCGGCTTTCGAGCGGATGGAGGTCGCCGACGGCGCCGTGGCCCGGACGACGCAGGCCCAGACTCAATTGGGGGTGTTGACGCTCCGCGAGCGCGAGGTTCTTGACGGGCTGGCACGGGGGCTGCCGAACAAGACGATCGCCTATGATCTGGGTATTTCGCCGCGAACCGTCGAAGTGCATCGCGCCAATCTTATGTCCAAGCTCGACGCGCGCAGCTTGTCGGAGGCGCTGCGCCTCGCGTTCGCGGCCGGCATTGGCGGTTGATCATAGACCTTATCGGGTTACGCCCCGGGCGCCTGCAGGCATCAACATTTGGCGTCATCGAAATTAACTACGTATCTGTACGAATATCCCGGCATCGAGGTCGGCGGTACTCGGGCGTCCTGATTTGGGTCGTGTAATCGGATTGCACCGCGTCAGGTTCCGGAAAGGGCCGACGCCAATGCGGAACAAGAGGGTAACCGATGAGTAGCGCCATCCGAATGGATTCCGGGGGGATCCCCGCGATCAGTGACTATGCAGCGTGGTATGACAATGACCACACGGCGCGTTTCGTCGCTGATGTGGACAAGACCGTTCTGGCAATGAACGATGCGGCCCATGTTCTGAAGAGCGACGGCCATATTCAGATTGATGGTCAGCGACGCCTGCATCTGCCGCCGCTCCGGCGAAGGGCAAATGATCCTATTCAGCAAGGGGTGATGGGCCGGGAGGGGCGGCATATCTATCGAATCGCTCCGGAATTTGTTCTGGCGGTGGTCGTCGAGCCGATCCGGCAGGAGCAATTGGCGCTCCATATTTCCGCCGCCAAAGTGGAATTGAATCGACCGGTCGATCTTGCCTCGATCGTTGACGATTTCGGGATCACCGAATGCGAAGGACTCGTCCTCAACGGCTTGGCGCAAGCCGTATGTCCGAAGGAAATATCACGATCCTTGGGGCTCTCAATTCACACAATAAGGTCACATCAAAGGTCGATATATGCAAAAATTGGAGCAAGATCTTCGGCGGAAGCGCAGAAAATAATATTGAGTATGTGCATAATATCGCAATTACTCATCTAAATTGACCACAAATCATGGTAGTGAATATTGGCGAAGACATAATTACACTATTTAACTATTTCATAATTTCCGTCGAGTTGGCGGAAATGAGATGAAAAGGAATGTGACATGTCTGTTTCCAGGATTATCGCTGTCGCCATTCTGGCAAGTGCAGGACTTGCGGGCACCGCCAATGCCGGTACGCTGACCACCACGGGCACCATCGTGCCGGTTTGCCAGGTCGATGTGACGCCGCGGACGTTCGATCCCGCCAAATCCACCATCCAGAATATCGCCGGCGTGCTGGTGAAGTGCAATCAGGCGGGCAACAAGGCGGTCACCGTCGATGCCGCCAATGGCTATTTCGCCGGACCCGCCGCGACCCAAGTCGATTATACAATGACGATGGATCTCGACGGCAACCTGCTGCCGTTCAATGCCGTCAACCTCGGGCCGGCACCCGTCAGTGCACCGATCGGCGCGCCCGACGCGAATGTTGCTGCGGGCCTTCCGGGTGATTTCTCGGTGCAACTGCTGAGCACCCCCTACCTCGCAGGCGCTTATACGGAATCGTGGAATATTACGGTCGGCTGACTCCCCCCTCTCCGACCGTGCCGGGGGCCTCTACCGCATCGGGGGCTCCCGGCCCCTCCGCCTCCATCATCGGCCCTGGAAAGGATTTTTATGCGGCGATCTCTTTATGGACTGGGCCTGGCTCTGGCGGTGGTGCCGGCATCGCTTTGCTTCGCCTACAGCGTCCAGCCGATGATCTATACGCTGACGCCCGGCGGTTCGGGCGCGAGCGTTCGGCTGACGGTCCAGAATTCGCGCGAAGGCCTGCTCAATGTGGAGGTCGAACCCTATGCGGTGACCGCGGACGAGGCCGGTGTGCGGACCTTCACGCCGGCGACCGATGATTTTGTCATCTTCCCGCCGCAGGCGAGTGTCGCGGGTGACAAGGCGCAACTGTTCCAGGTCCGCTATATCGGCCCCTCGACGCTGCCCAAGGGACGGGTCTATGTTCTTCGCGTCCACCAGACGAATACGGTCGAGGCGGTTCGTCCGGACGCTGCCGCGACGGCCCAGACCCATCTTGCGCTGTCGCTCAATTTCAACACCACGGCCATCGTCCAGGCCAAACAGATGAAACCCGATGTCACGGTCGTAGCCGAGCCTGCGCCCGACGCCCAGGGTCTGTTGCACGCACGCCTGATCAATCAGGGCGATGGCGTCGCGGATCTGACCCGTATCGGCTGGGGCCTCGATCACGGCGGCAAGGTCGACCCTCTCAGCATCTCGGACATCAAATATGGCGATGCGATCTTCCTCGAGCCCGGACACAGCCGCGACATCACATTGTCGGGAAAAATCAAAGCTCCCGCTCGCCTTGTGCTGGACCAGATGGGAGATGATCGTGGGGCAAAGCGCGACTAGGTCTGCACGACTTCCCAAAACTGGCCGCCTCCTGGCCCACAGCGTTGCGGCGGGATTGTTGCCGGCTGCGTTCGTCTTTCCGTTTCCGCTCCGCGCGCAGGCGCCGCAGTTCGCCGCGGGTGTGTCGAGCGACGCCATGGCGCGGGCGGCTGCATCGACGAGCCATGCCGCCGCGGTTTCGGACGATCCGGCGTCGGCTCCGGCCTCGCTCGTCCCGCGCGGACTGGTCGATATTGAGGCGCCGCTTCTCGTGAACGATCGCTTTGTCGGAGAGATTGACGTTCGGGTCGATGCCAATGGTGCGGGGGACATTGATGCGGCCCGCTTTATGCTGCTCGTCGGCCCGCTGCTCGATCCACCGCTTCGCACGGCTTTGAGCGGGAAGATCGCCGGTCGCCCGCGCGTGCCGTTGGCCGATCTGTCGGTGCCGCCGCTCTCCGTCGTCTACGACCCCGCCGCGCTCGAAGTCCATGCGACGCTGCCCACCGATCACATGCAAACGCAGGAGATGAGTTTTCGCGGCTATGACAAGCCCGATCCCACCCGTTTCA
Source organism: Sphingopyxis sp. GW821-FHT12C06 (assembly GCF_058807415.1). NCBI lineage: Bacteria > Pseudomonadati > Pseudomonadota > Alphaproteobacteria > Sphingomonadales > Sphingopyxidaceae > Sphingopyxis > Sphingopyxis sp. GW821-FHT12C06. Next base: position 303,729 of record NZ_JBXAQR010000002.1, read on the forward strand.
CACCGCAGGCGGGATATGCCGGCGGTGTCGCGATTGGCGTCACGCAGCGCATTTTGGAAAGCGGTCCGGATCGGGGGCGCGCGCCGCTGACGATCAATGCCGATGCGTTCGCGACCATCGGGTCTTTCCCGGGCGTCACGCTGCGTGGCGGCGGCATCTTTACCGAGAATCCGGGGCATGGTTTCACATTCGAGCGGCTTCAAACGCGGCTCAGCTATGACAGCTTTCCCGACGCGATTCATTTTGTGGCCGGTGAATTCAATCCTGTGCTGACCGGTTTCCAGGGCGGCGCGCCGCTGTTGGGCATCGGCATTGCGCGCGATTATGCGGGCATTCGTCCTTTCGACAATATCCGTCCTTCCGGGCGCGGCGGTGTGACGCTCGATCGTCCATCGACGGTGATCGTCGAGGTCAACGGCATCGAAACCCGCCGGTTGCAGCTCGCTCCCGGTCGCTATCAGTTGACCGACCTGTCGTCGGTGTCGGGCGCCAATGACGTGCGCCTGTTCGTCCAGGATGATCTGGGCCGCCGCGAGGTCGCGTCGAGCAGCTTCTTCACCGCCACCTCGATGCTCGCGGAAGGGCTGACCGATTTCGGGGCGGCCATCGGCAAGCGCGAAAGCCAGCCGACATATTATGGCGGCCCGCTCACCGCGACGGGCTATATCCGGCACGGCTTTACGGGCAATCTGACGATCGGTGCGGGCGCGCAATATGCCGCCGGCGACTGGCAGGCCGACGGCGAGGTCGTGGTTGGAACCCCGGTCGGATTGTTCCGGACCCAGGGCAGCGTCAGCAATGTGAACCGCCACAGCGGCTATGCTGTCAGCCTCGACTGGCTGCAAAGCTTCCAGAAGGGACCGTCAACGTGGAGCTTCACGCTCTTGTCCAGCCTGTATAGCCGTGATTTCGCATCGCCATTCGACCGGGATGGCCGGGTGAACGACGAACGGTGGCGGATCGACGCACGGGCCGACTGGCGCCGCGATGCGATCGGATTGGCGCTGGTCGGCAGTCTGGCCCGGACGCGGTCGAACAGCGAGCGCGAAGGGATGGACCTCACCGCCTTTTACACCTGGGGCCGGCTGGCCTTCACCGGAACCGCCGGATGGGAGCATGAAGGAGGCAAGGCTTGGGGACCGCGCGCCTTGCTCGGGGTGTCGCTCCAGATCGGCCACCATGCCAACGCCTCGTTGCGCGCCGATAGCAAGCGCGGCGCGACAGTCGCCGAGTTTAATCGCTATCCGGTTGACGAGGTCGGCGATCTGTCGGGGCGTATCCAGCTGACGCACGATGACGACCGCCTCGGACTGGCGGGCGAAGCGCGCTATTTCGGCAACCGGTTCACGGCGCAGGTGGAACAGAATCTCTATTATGCCCAATCTCCGCTGGGGATCGGTACGCGCGAGACAGTGTTGCGCGCCGCGACCTTCATCGGTGTCGCCGACGGCGCGGTCGCGATCGGTCGCCCGACGTCCGGCAATTTTGCGATTTACGATCGCCATCCGTCGTTGCGCGATTCCAGCGTCGAGGTGCGGGATGAGGCCGGGCTTGTGGTTGGCAAGCAAGACTGGCTCGGCGCGGCGCTGGTGCCATTCAACCGCGCCTTCAGTCCGGTCTATCAGACCTATGACGTCGACCCTCTTCCCGCCGGCTATGATCTTGGCGAAAGTCGGCTCGCGGCGCTGCCTGGTTCCTATTCGGGGTATCGCGTGCCGGTTGGGTCCGACGATTCACGCATTGCGATCGGCTATCTGCTGGCCGCCGACGGGCCGATCGCGGAAATGTCGGGCATGGCTGAGCGGGTCGATGGCGGCGCCGACGCCCAGCACCCCTTCTTCACCAACGCTGCGGGGCGCTTCGCAATCGATCGTCTGGCCCCAGGAACCTACCGCCTGATGATCGACACGCGCGAAGTCGCGCGCATCACGATCACCCCCCAGAATGAAGGAATGGTCGATGTCGGCAAGATTCAGGTTCGCGCGCAATAGCCTCATCGGCCTTTGCCTGTTCGGCGCCGTGCCGGCGGATGCTTGCGCGATCCGCCTCGGGCCGATGCAGACCGCCGTCATTGCCTATGATCCCTTTACCACGTCGGCGACCGATGGCTGGGTACGCGTGACCGCCGATCTGGTCGACGGCGATCGCTGTTCGGAAACCGTCATATTGACCGACGAAAGCGGTCAGCCCGTGCGAACAATCGCCTTTGGCCCGTCGGGATCGGTTTCCTTTCGTCCCGAGTTACGCGCCGGGGCGGGGGTCAGCGATGCGCGCGACGGCGGCGGGGCGGGTATCGAGCTGACGGCGGAGCATCCGCATATCGAGATCGCCTGGCATCTTGCGCCGCTCAGCGATGCGGTGCTTGCGCCGGGCGATTATACCCAATCGCTGCGCGTGGCGATCGACCGCGGCGGTGCGGATCAAATCAGCCCCGGCGTATTGACGTTGCACAGCATAGCCCGCGCGCAGGCCAATCTTGCCGGCGCAGCCGGAAACTTCGAGGCGGGAAGCAATGCCGCGGTGATCGATCTGGGCGAACTGAAAACTGGCGCCACAGGTCATGCCTTTCTGCAACTGCGGGGGAATACCGCGGCGCACATTAGCTTCCGTTCGGAGAATCGCGGCATGCTGGTCAATGGAACCGCGCCGCAATCGGCCATCCGCTATGGCCTCGCGTTGGCAGGAATGCCGGTCGACCTGTCGACCACGACCATTCGCACCGTCGATCCGCCTGCTTCCTTGCACGGCAGCAGCATGGAATTGGGTGTCACCGTAGGCGACGTCACCGGCGCGCTAGCGGGACGCTATAGCGATACGATCACCATCGACGTTTCGCCTTGATGTCGCGGCGAGCGGGCTGGCGGCCCTGAAGCGGCCCGTGAGGATTACGATATTGTCATGTCGCGGCCATGCCCTGGATGGATCGGAGGGCGTAGACAGGAAATGTCCAAGGCGGGGCCATCCCCTGACTCTCTCCGCCCCGGTTCCCGCCTGGACACCCTGTTTCCCCCTCGGCCTCCGCCGCGGATAGTAAGGAGTGAAGAATATGGCACGCTTTCATACTCTTGTCGGCCTTGGCCTTGCATCGACGATGATGATCACCGCCCCGGTCTTTGCCTCAACCAGCACCGCCGCGAAGCCCGTCGCGCAGGGCATGGCGAAACCGGCCGCTGCTCCGAAGGCGGTAACGGCCGCAACGTCCAAGCGGGCGGCACCGGCCCGGCATCATGCGCATCATGCCAAGGCTGCATCGCATAAGGGCAAGAAGACCGCCCGCTGATTGCCGCCTTACGGGTCTTGAAAACAAGCTGGCCTGCAAGCTCTGATCCTCCCTCTTGCACCCGGCTTGCCGACTGGCCGGTTCCCTGACCTCAGGGGACCGGCTGGTTCGTTTGCGGTGCAGCGAGATTGCGGCCTCCAGCCAAGGGATGGGCCGTTATTCAAAGCGCGACCCCATTCCCTGCGTTGGCGCCATTGATTCAATCACCGTTGGGAGCTGGCGATGGTTCTCGTCTTTCTTTCCGCCACGCTGCTGGCGCCCAGGCGGCGCGAACCCACGCCGACGCCCTAAGACGCGGGGACCGCCCGATCAGCCAAGCGAGCGGTGTCGCGGCGAGTGGGGGGCGAGCGCCTGGGTCAGGCGATAGGTGACACCATAGCCGACGTGGTCGGACAGCATCGTGCCGTCGCGTTCCCGGCCGAACGGTACCGCCATTGCGATCGCCTGGATCGTGGCACGATATCCCGACGAGAAAAATTGCCAATCGCGTCCCCGCTGGAAAACCGTTGCAGCGATGGCTGGCACAGTGCGACCACAGGGCGCGTTGGATTTGAGACAATGCTGGAGCGCATTATCGATCGGAAGCCGGCGCTTGGTGGTCCAATTGGCAGCACTATGGGCGGTGAGGTAGGTCCGTCGTTCGGCCGAACTTGCATTGAAATCACCCGCGAGGATGACCGGCAGGTCGGGGTTCCGGTATCGGGCGAGAAAATGGTCGATCACCTCAACTTGCCGCCTATAGGCGTAAAGCGAGCGCGTCTGGCTGACGCCTGAGGATGTCTTGCTGTTCATATGTGTGGTCACCACCGTCACCGGCGTCGCACTTCCCGGGACCGCGAGCGTCGCCATCAATATGCCCTTGTTGGCGAGGCAATCATAACCCGCGCAGGCAAAGGCGGGAAATGCCTCACGGCGTACCGACAGGATCGGATAGTCAGAGGCGAGGAGAAGGCCCGACGAAAGCTGCTTTCCCGATCGCTCACCCTTCAGGAAACTGGCGCCACCAATGAAGGGGCGATCGCTCGATCGCGGCTGTGCCGGGCTCGAAAGATCGCGCGATGGCCCCTCGACGACATAGCGATAGCCGCTGCGCCGCGCGATCGCCCTCGCGGGCGCGGTAAAGGCTTCCTGGAGGATCACGACATGCGGCTGCACTCCGTGCGCGCGCATCGCGAGAAGTCGCGCCTCGATATGGTCGAAATCAGCCGTGCGATCAGAGGTAATGGGCCAGGGTAGTCCTTTGACATTGTACGTCATGATCGAAAGCGCCGCCGTCGCGCGTGCCGGTGAGGATCGAGGCGGGGCAGCGGCAGCGATCGGCGGGACCATCGCGCCAAGCATAATCGGCATCATCGCGATCAGCTTGGCCATGCCTGCCACCCTCATGCTCATCGGTGCTGCTCCTTCCAGTTCGAGATCGGCAGGTTGACGCCGCGGTGCACCGCGACCCGCACTTCATGGAGGAAGATGCGGAAAAGTCGGGACCATGGCGTCTGATCCTCCAGGCGCCTGACTGGCAGGCACGCCGCGAACCTGGGGGAAATGTGATGAGGGCCTTAGCGACCCGCGCCGCAGCAATGATCACCCTGCTGCTGCCATGCGCCTTGATGGCGCAAGAGGCAGTGCCGAACATTGCCGTCACCCATGCTCTTTCCCGCTCCAGGCGACCGCCGACGCGCGCCCTCCTTCCGATCGTTCCGGTCGATCATTCGACAACAATCTCGCCCCCGACGATGACGCTGAGCGGCGACGTCGCGATGCTCGGGACGATCAAAAGCCAATCGGGCGGCACTGAGTGGGCGGGCGGAGCCTTCCATCTTGCAGCGATGCGCGCAAATTTGCTTTCCGCGACGACGGCGGCGCAGAGTTTTGAATATGGCCGCTTTGCGATGACGGCGGTGGGCGCCGACCTGATTCAGACTATCTCGGCGCGCGACACGCTGACGCTTGCGGCGACATATGCTGCCAAGCGGCGGCGGCCGGCGTTTATCATCAACTCGCAACCAAATTACCGTACCGACGAGCGTATCGCCGCTCTGCACTGGACCCACGATGATCGCCTGGATCTGGCCGGCACCCTGTTCGACACCGGTCCGGCGAATATGCGGACGGTCATCGAGCGCATTGCCGATCTTGCCGGCGGCGCGCCCCGCGCGGTTCACGGCTGGGGACTGACAGCCAGCCTTTATCCCACGGGGGAACCCGGACGTTTGTCGGTCGGCATCGATTTTCGCGACCAGCAAGACCGCGACATCCAGCGCCGGGAGGCGTGCGTCCAGATCTTCCTGAGACAGAAATTCTGACCATGTTCACAGCCAAACATATCGCGATCATCCTTCATGATTTCTCGACCGGGGGCAGCGAACGCATCGCCATTCGTCTCGCCAATCGCTGGGCGGACATGGGACGGCGGGTGACGATCATCTGCGGAACGCAGACGGGCGCCGCACGCGCGCTCGTCGGCCCCGGCGTCGCTGTCATGACCTGCTCGCCCGAAACATTGCGCAGTCCCTGGTCGCGTGTGCAACTCGGGTGGCGCATGGCGCGGATTGTGCGGACCGAGGCGCCCGATATCATCTTTTCGCCGGGCAATTTCCACCTCATCATTCTCGCCTTTCTGGCCCGCCAGCGTTTCGCCAAACGGCCGGTCTTTGTCAGCAAGCTCAGCAATCCGATCCGCTGTGCGGGGCTCCGGCATTCCCTGTACGGATTGGCCGATGCGGTGATGCGCATGGTGGCCGCGCCAACGGATATGTTGGTGGCGATGTCGCCCTCATTGCTCGCCGAGGCTCAGGCTGTCCTTCGAGGCCATGCCGTGACCGAAATCGCCGAACCCATCCTCGAGGATGATATCGTCGCACCGCATAGCCGAGCGGGTCTCGAACCGGCGCCGCTCATCCTCTGCGCGGCGCGCCTGGCGCCGCAGAAGGATCTGCTTACCGCCATCCGCGCCTTCGCCGAACTTCCTTCGGCGCTTAAGGCGAAGCTGTTGATCCTTGGCGAAGGCCCAATGCGCGGACGGCTGGAACGCGAAGCCGAAAGGCTTGGCGTCGCGGCGCGCGTTGAGATGCCGGGCCATGTTCCCGATATCGCGCCTTATCTTGCGCGCGCCGACCTCTATCTGATGAGCTCGCATTATGAAGGCTATCCCGCGGTCCTGATCGAAGCGATTGCGGCGGGAGTGCCGATCGTGACGACCGATTGTTCGCTCGCCTTGCCCGAAATCTTCCCGTCGCCCGAGCTTGGGGCAATCGTCCGCCAGCGTCAGCCCGAAGCCATTGCCGCGGCGATCGTCGCGCAGCTCCGCCGATCACCTCCTTCACCATATGCCGCGCGCAAGATCATGGATCGCCACAAGCTCGGTGCCTCGGCAGCCCACTATCTGGCGCTCTTTGACCGGCTGGCCCTATGACCGCGCGTCGCCTCCTTGCCTCGATCCACGACGTCACCCCGGTTCATACCGCGCGGCTCGAGCGGCTCGTTCCGATCGTCGAGAAGGCGGTGGGGCCGGGATGCTATGCGCTCCTCGTCGTTCCCGATTTTCATCGGCGAGGGCTGCTGACAGGCGATCCGAAGTTCGCGCGCCGGCTACGCGGCTGGGCCGACGCGGGCTGCGAGATATTCCTGCACGGCTTCACCCATGTCGACGAGAGCCATCATGCGGGCGCCGCGGCGCGGTGGAAGGCTTCGCGCATGACGGCTGGGGAGGGGGAGTTTCTCGGCCTCTCAACGCGTGAGGCCGAGGCGCGAATAGTGGAAGGCCGCGACATGATCGAACAGTTGATCGGTCGGCCGATCGCCGGCTTTGTCGCGCCCGCCTGGCTTTACGGCGGGGACAGTCTCGCCGCGCTCGCCGCGCAGAATATCGGGTTGATCGAAGACCATTTTCGTGTCTGGAATCCGCAAAATTCAGCAGTTTTTGCGCGCGGTCCGGTTGTGACCTACGCGAGCCGGTCGCGCATGCGCATCGCCAGCTCGATCCTGTGGTCGCGCCTCGCAACGACGCTGCTCGCGCGCGCGGCGACGGTCCGTCTTGCGGTTCATCCGCATGACGTCGATTCGCCGCGGCTGATGCGCGAAATTGCGCGCGCGCTCGGTGCCTTTGCGCAGACGCACCAGCCGTCCGCCTATGCCGATCTGATACCCAGCTGATTTTCTGGAATCGCTAGTGCGGATTTGCCGGGCGCTTGGCGTCAGTCCCTCAGGAACCGCTGCCAAGAGGTGATCAATGGCTTCTCAAGCATTGGGTGTAACGCCAAATAAATGGGCAGAGCGCCTTCGCCCCCTCCTCCAAGACCAGCAGCCCTGGCAAAAATATATCTCCCTCATCCTGTCGCTCGCCCTCCTTGCGGCGCTCGGCTCAAAGCTCGCGAACATCGGTTTCGCCGAACTTTTGCGAGGTATTCCCGCGTCGCCCGTCTTCTGGATCGCTTTTGCCGCATATTATCTCGCGCTGCCGGCCTCGGAATGGCTGATATTCCGGCGTCTGTGGAACATCCCGCGCGCCGGCTTTGCCGCCCTGCTGCGTAAGCTCGTCAGCAACGAGATATTGTTCGGCTATAGCGGCGAGGCCTATTTTTACGGCTGGGCACGGCGCCACGCGAAGATGGCGGCGGCACCCTTTGGTGCGATTAAAGATGTCAGCATCCTGTCGGCGGTTGCTGGCAATCTCATGACCCTATTGATGCTCGGACTTACCTGGCCGGTCATTGGGCACGTCGCCCCCGAATTCCATGGCCGAACCGTCGCGTTATCGGCCGCGGCCATTATCGGGCTGTCGCTGGCGCTACTCGCCTTCCGCCACCGCATCTTCTCGCTGTCTCGCTCCGAGCTATGGATGATCTTCGGTGTGCATAGCGGCCGGCTTCTGCTGACCACCTTGCTTTCGGGTGTGATGTGGCACAGCGCGCTGCCTTCCGTGTCCCTGGGCTGGCTGCTTATCCTCGCCACGCTGCAATTGCTTGTGACCCGCTTGCCGTTCGTGCCGAACAAGGATCTGGTGTTCGCGAGCGTCGCGCTCTTCCTGATCGGCCACGACGGGGCGATTGGAGCGCTGATCGCGATGATCGCCGGGCTGATCCTGCTCGTGCATCTTATTCTCGGCGCGATTTTGACGCTGGCAGAGCTTGCGACGGCATATCGGTCATGAACGCCGCGATTGCACCCATGGCACTGCTGCTGGTCGCCGCAGCCCCCGTCAAACCCGACCCGTCGCTCGGTAAGGCCGAGGCCGTGTGCCGACCGAATGAAGCCGGTCCGGCGGTCCTGGTATCGGTGACGGGTCTCAAGGATCGCAAGGGCCTGGTACGCGCTGAACTTTATCCTGCCAACGATAGCGACTTCCTCGCCGACGATGCGGTGCTGATCAACGCGCGAAAGATATTCCGCCGCGCGGATCTGGACCTGCCCGCATCGGGGCCAGTCGTCCTCTGCCTGCGTGTCCCCGGCCCGGGCCGTTACAGCCTGTCGGTTCTGCATGACCGCAATCGCAATCTCAAATGGGACAAATTGTCGGATGGGCTCGGCTTCGGCGGCAATCCGAAACTTGGCTGGTCGAAACCCAAGGCGGCTGCCGCATCGGTCGTGGTGGATACGGGGCCGACGCGCACCGAGGTCGTCATGAATTATCTGAGCGGGCTCAAATATACGCCATTGGAGCGCAAATGAAGATCGTCGATGTCTGCGCTTTCTACACGCCGCACGGCGGCGGGGTAAAAACCTATATCGATCGCAAGCTCGCGATCGGCGCCGCGATGGGTCATGAGATCGTCGTCATCGCGCCCGGCTCGCACGATCATGTCGAGCGGCGAGCAGGCGGCGGCACGATCATCCATATTGCGAGCCCGCAATTGCTCGTCGACCGGCGTTATCGCTACTTCGAAGCTGCCGCCGCCGTTCATGCGCGCCTCGACGCCGAGCGCCCCGACCTGGTCGAAGCCTCATCGCCCTGGCGCACCGCTAATATCGTCGCCGACTGGCAGGGGGATGCTCCGCGAACCCTGATCATGCATGCCGATCCGCTGGCGGCCTATGCCTATCGTTGGTTCGGCCGTTTCGGCAGCCGCGAGACGATCGACAAGAGCTTCGACCTCTTCTGGCGCCATCTGCGGCGGCTCGGTGCGCGCTTCGATGGCGTCGTCAGCGCCAATCGCCATCTCTCGGCGCGGCTGCAGGCGGGCGGCGTCGCCGGGGTCGAGACGATTCCGATGGGGGTCGATCCGGGCCTCTTCTCGCCCGCGCACCGCGATGCCGGGTTGCGGCGCGATCTCCTTGCGCGTTGCGCGCTGCCCGAAAGCGCGACCCTGCTGATCGGGGTCGGTCGCCACAGCGGCGAAAAGCGTTGGCCGCTGGTGATCGACGCTTGCCTCGCGGCGTCGCAGCATCGTCCGATCGGGCTGGTTCTCGTCGGCGATGGCCGCGACCGGGCGCGCCTTGTCCGTCATATCGATAGCAATCCGCACGTTCACCTTCTGGCGCCGATCGCCGATCGCGTCTTGCTGGCAAAGGTGATGGCGAGCGCCGACGCGGTGATCCACGGCTGCGAAGCCGAGACCTTTGGCCTTGTCGCGGCGGAGGCGGCGGCATCGGGCGCCCCGCTGATCGTACCCGACGAAGGCGGCGCTTCGGACTTTGTTCGCAGCGACAATGGCGAGCTTTACGGGGCAGGGGATGCCGGCGCTGCGGCGCGTGCGATCGGGCGCCTCCTCGCGCGCGATCGGGTGCGGCTGGCTGCGGCAGCGGCCAGGGGCGCCAAGGATGTGCCGCTTATCGACGATCATTTTGCCGCGCTGTTCGGCCGCTATCGTGCGCTCGCGGCGCCAGTCCGCCGGGCCGCCTGATGTCCGCAATCGACCTCTATATCGCGCGGCGGCTTGCATGGCCCTTTCTCACCGTCAGCTTGGTGATTGTTTTGCTGCTCACGCTTGAGAACAGCCGTCGTCTGATGACCTTGCTCGGCAATGTCGAGCAGCCCGTCACCGTGCTGATCAAGCTGATGCTCTATCTTGTTCCCGAATATCTCGGGATCGGCCTTCTGATCGCGGCATTCGTATCGGTCGCGGTCGTTTTTCGCGGCTTCGCCCTGCAGGGCGAACTCGATATATTTGCATCAATCGGCCTCTCGCCGGCGCGCCTGTTGCGTGTGCCGCTGATGTTCGGGATGGCGATCGCGCTGCTCCATGCCGGCCTTCGCGCTTATATCGAACCAGCCGGCGAGCAGCGGCTCGATGCGCTCGGCACCTCGATTGCGCTGGGCAATCTTGGCCTCTCCATCGCGCCGGGCGAGTTTCTGCGTCCCCGACCTGGGACGACATTTCATGTCGACGCAATTGATCGGAGTACGGGTGTTTTTCATGGTCTTCTTGTGCAGAGTCGTACCCTGACGGCTGCTGCGCGCGAAGGGCGGGTCATCAACGGTGGGCGTGCGGGCGTTCGGCTGCGCCTCTTCGACGGCGATGTCGTCGCGACGCGTCCGAGCGGCCGCTTCGAAGTCACCTCCTTTCACGCCATGGCGATGCCCATCGAATTGATGGCGGCAAAGCCTGTTCATATGACGCCGCGGCACCGAAACGACCGGCTCATGTTTGGCGCTTTGTGGCGCGCCGCGTCACAGGCGCGAGCAGGGCCCGAGCGCGCGGCCGCCCGCGCGGCGCTGGGGAACAGGGTCGTGACTGCCGCCTTCATCGCGCTAATTCCACTTTTCGGCTTTGCGCTGGGGGTCCCGCCCAAGCGATCGACCTCCGCGCTCGGGCTGGGGCTTGGCATCCTGCTGATCGTCGGCTTCGTCCAAGCCATCGTTGCGATCGAGGACGGAGCCGGTGCGCTCGCGCCGCTCTTTCAGGTCGCTATCCTTCTCGGCTTTGCCTGTCTCGCCCTTGCGATGCTCCGTGCACAAAGTCGCCGCGGGCCCGGAGCCATCGAGGCGATGCTTGTGTCGGCGAGCCAACCCGTGCGCAATTTTTCGCGCTGGTTCCAGCTTGACCGCCTGATGATGCGGCTGCCCACCGACCGGCAGTCGATATTGTCGACAGGCCGATGACGGAAACGGGCCCGCAGCATGGCAATCCGCCGCATTTGTCCACGCAGCCGGATGAAGGCGCACGCAAAGCGAGTACCTTTCATTGGCTACCCCATGCCTCCGCTTGGTGGAACCTGCTGCGCTTCGCGACGCGCAACTGCCGCAGTTGAGGGCCGTCAGCCGGGAACTGCGGGTCGCGTGGACTTCGCGCTCAGCGAGTCAATGCTGGGCTTCGCATTGTGGCGGGTGATGGAGCGCGGGGCAGGAGTCCGCCGCCCGCCTGGCTCCCTCATATCTTTCATATTCGGACCATATGAGGCAGACACTATGCTTTGCCGTACAGGCGACGACGGAAGAGCGCAGCGTTCGATGACCAAAACCGGCGGGCTCGAAGCGATATTCATGGCCAATCGGCCGGCCTTGTCGCGCTATTTGCGCGTTCGTCTCCGCGGCGATGGCGATGGCGAGGATATTCTGCAGGAATTGTGGCTGAAGCTCGCGGCTATCGATGCGAGCCTGATCGCCGAGCCGCTTGCCTATCTCTATCGAGCGGCGGAAAATCTTGTACTCGACCGGCGCCGTTCGGCGCAGCGTCGCACCGCGCGCGAGCAGGAGTGGACGAAGGGGCATATCGAGGGCAGCATCGCCGCGCCGCGCGATGCACAGCCATCGGCCGAACGCATGCTCGTGGCGCGCGACCAGCTGAGGCGTGTCGATGCGGTGCTCGACGCCTTGCCCGAACGTACCGCCTTCGCATTCCGGGCGGTGCGGATCGATGGCGTCCCGCAGAAGCAGCTCGCCGCCGAAATGGGGATCAGCGTAAGCGCGGTCGAAAAGCATTTGCAACGTGGCTACCGCGCCGTTTTGGAGCTCAAACAACAGCTGGATGTGGATATCGACGCGCCGCAACGTCAAGTGGCCGAAGGAATTAATGATGGGGACCGGTAGCATCATGGACGAGGCCATCGCGTGGCATGTGCGGCTGCAAGGGCCGGCGGCCGATGGTGTGCTGTGGGCCGAGTTCACGGCTTGGATGGAAGTCGATCCGGCGCACGCCGACGCCTATGATGCCGTCGCGCTCGCCGACGAGCGCCTTTCGGACGAGCTGGCTGAAAGCGAATCCGGAATGCCGGATGTTGATGCGCCGCGCGCGATCAACGACAATGAGCCCGGGGTCCGCCCCTGGTATCGGCGCACAGCCTTTCTTGCGATCGCCGCCAGCCTCATCCTCGCACTGGTCCTGACGCCGATGCTCCTGCGGTCGCCGGGGATGGAAGTGATTACGACCCAGCCGGGCGAGACGCGCGAAATCGCGCTTGGCGACGGATCGACGATCGGGCTCAATGGAGCCACGACGATCCGACTCGATCGCAAGGCCGAGCGCTTCGCCCGCCTCGACAGCGGTGAGGCGATCTTCACGATCAAGCATGATGGTGCGCGGCCGTTCGTCGTCGAAACCGGAGACGGAACGCTCCGCGACCTCGGCACCATCTTCAATGTGCGCCAATCGGCGAACGGTCTTGAGGTCGGCGTATCCGAAGGCAGCGTTCAATATGAGCCGGGCGCCGAAGCGGTGACCCTGACCGCCGGCAAACAGCTCCACGTCCAACGCGGCAAGTCGAAGCCTGTCGTGACAAGCATCGATCCGGCCTCGGTCGGGGGATGGCGGCAGGGAAGGCTGAGCTATCATGACGCGTCGCTCGCGACGATCGCGCTCGATCTTTCTCGCTCGCTCGGCACCCCTGTGACGGTATCGCCCGATTTGGCGAGCCGGCGTTTCTCGGGCGTCATCCGCGTCGATCATGACGAAGCGAGGCTCTTCCGGCAACTGGAGTCCTTGCTTGGCGTCCGTGCACATCATAGTGCCAAAGGATGGCAATTGACGCGCTGATCAGGTGACCTGGAACCCGTATCTTGCTGCCACGGCAATCGCCATGGTGGCGGTAAGTCCGGTGGCTGCGGCCGAAAGCCGCGACTTTGATATTCCTGCCCAGCGCCTCGACAATGCGCTGATCGCACTTGGCAACCAGACGCAAATCTCGATCGGCGGCATCGACCAGCGGCTGGCAGGCGCGCGCAGCAAGCGTGTTCGCGGCCGGATGACCATCGCCCAGGCGCTCATCATAATGCTGCGCGGCACCGGCTTCACTTATCAGATTGTCGATGCCGAAACGGTCCACATCGTTCCGGCACCACCGCCGCGCATGCGGCCCAAGCCCTTGGCGGTTCCCAAGCCTGCCTTCGTCCAGCGGCATGTGGAGGCCCCGATACCCAGTCCCGCTGAAATCGTCGTGACGGCGACCAAGCAGGGCCAGCCGCTCGACAGTTATCCGGGCACCGCGCATATCGAATCGGTCGGCGGCATCGGCATGGGAGAGAGCCAGGGCACTGCCGCACTCGTTGCACGGATCCCGACCTTGGCCTCGACCAATCTGGGGCCGGGCCGCAACAAACTGTTCGTGCGCGGGATCGCCGACAGCAGCTTCTCCGGACCCACTCAGTCAACCGTCGGAATTTATCTCGGCGACCTCCGGCTGACCTACAACGCGCCCGAGCCTGACCTGCGCCTCTACGATATCGACCGCATCGAAGTGATCGAGGGTCCCCAAGGGACGCTCTATGGCGCGGGCGCGCTCGGCGGCATCATGCGGATCGTTCCGAAAATGGCAGACGCGGGCGGGCTTCACGCTTCGGCGGCCACGGGCCGATCTGTGACGCGCGGTGCCGAGCCGGGCTATGATCTCGGAGGAATGGTCAATATCCCGATATTGACCGACCGGGTGGCGTTGCGCCTCGTCGGCTATAAACAGGTCGAAGGCGGCTATATCGACAATAGCAGGCTGGCGACAGAGAATAGCAACCGGACGCGTATCGACGGCGCACGCGCGAACCTGCGGATCGAACCGGGCGACAATTGGACGATCGACGTCAACGCGTTGCTGCAGAATATCGACACGCGCGATGGCCAATATGCAGAAACCGATCAACCGCCGCGCACGCATGCCGCCAACATCGGCCAGCCGCACGACAACGACTTCAAGGCGGCCGGGGTCGAAGTCGCGAAGGATTGGGGTGACCTCAAGCTCATCTCGTCGACGGGGATCGTCGGCCATGACTTGTCGGAAGTCTTCGACGCGACGGGCTATGGCGGCAACTCTGCAGTCCAGATTTTCGAGGGGCATGAGGCGATCCGCCTGCTCACGCATGAGACCCGACTCTCGCATCGGGGGCCGTCAGGTAACAGTTGGGTCGCGGGTGTCGGCCTCGTCCGCAATATCGATCGTATCGATCGCCGCCTCGGCCCGCTCGACGCACCCGAAATGCTCGCTCGGCTGCGCAATCAGAAGACCGAGATCGCGGTCTTTGGCGAAGCGACGCAGCGTATCGCGCCGCGCGTGTCGGGGACGCTCGGTGCGCGCGTCGTCTTTGCCGAGACGATTGGCGAACTGATGGGCGGGGCGGGGGAGAACTTCGAACCGCGTCGCCGGCAAGTTCATTTTCTGCCCACCGCGGCGCTGTCGTGGAAAGCCAATTCCGATCTTCTGACCTTCCTCCGTTACCAGAGCGGTTTCCGGGCTGGAGGGATCGCGATCACCGCTGGTCAAGCCAATGCCGCGCAGCGTTTCGATTCGGACTCGATACACACAGCCGAACTCGGAATCCGGCTCGGGAGCGAAAGCGATACCGCCAGCCCCCGCTTTTCGGGCGGCATCACGACCTTCTATTCGATCTGGACCGATATTCAGGCTGACCTGATCGGATCCGACGGCCTGCCGTTCACCGAAAATATCGGACGGGGGACTGTCTATGGTGCTGAAATCAACGGCCGCTGGCATGCGAGCGATCATTTGTTCTTCGACGGTGCGCTGTTCGTAAATCGCAGTGCACTGACAAATCCTTCTGTGGGGCTCGAGGAGGCCGATGAGCGACCGCTGCCGAATATTGCGCGAACCGGTGCGCGTTTCAGCGCGGCTTGGGAAAGGCCATTATCCGCCAGCCTGACTTTCAAGCTTGACGGAACGGTCCGCTTGATTGGTGCATCGCGCCTCGGGACAACGGCGCCGCTCCTCCTGGAACATGGCGAAACGACGCAGGTCGATCTGTCCGCATCGCTTGTCGCATCGCAAGGGTGGGCAATCTCGCTCGACGCCACGAACTTACTCGATGCAAGCGGCAACACTTTTTCCTACGGCAATCCCTTTACCGTTGCCGAGGGCAAGCAGATCACGCCGCTGCGTCCGCTCGCGATCCGGTTGGGCGTTCGGGCGGGTTTCTGACGGGCGATAGCTGTCTGAATCGAATCTCGCATTCATATGGACGTCGCGGCAGCTTTGGCCATTCCTCGTCCAAAAGCCGCCCGTCCGTTATCGGCCATAAGTGATCGTCCAGTTTCAGATAGACGTTTTGGCATCGAACGCAAGTTCCGCGAAACGCGCCTCTATCAGGTCGCGCCGATCAGCACGAATATGATCCTGTCCTATGTGGCGGAGCATGTGCTGGGAATGCCCCGCAGTTATTGAGGCAGTTGGACATGCTCATTTGACGATGACCTCACCTTCCCGAGGCGGTTGCGATTTTGTAATCCAAGCCCTCTCAGCGCCCGAACGATCTTCATAGCAGGCGCGCTCAGACGATATTCGCTGAGGATTTCGGAAACGCCTGGCCCATCAACCAGCTGTCAGGTCCGCCCCATGACCGAAGAGGTCGGTACTCCGCCGCTAGGAGGCCGGCGATTTCTTCTTCGACCTCCTGCCTCGTTCGCAGTGTATGCGCGCCGTTGTTGAAGAGCCTTTCGAGCTCGTCGCAAAGGTCTTCTAGCATCATTCCTTCGCAATAATCGCTGAGCGCACTCCAACCGAAAGGGATTTCGCCTAATCGGCCAAGAGACGGGGTTCCGATGTCCAGTATTGCGCGGCCGAACGCGAAACCGTCCTCGATCGGGACGCTAACGAAACCGGCGAAGCTGGACGACCATCTTCCAAACATCGCCCCTGAAATCCCGAAATGATAAGGAAGGCCATCACTCGCCCGCGAGTTTCCCATGATCTTGTTCAATCGTGAGCGGGGAGGTCCGGAAAAATCAAATTGTGAATCAAAAAGATGCTTGGCGTCGGGTTTAAGAAATGCGCTCATCATGAAGGGCTCGGACGAATCCAATTCACCCCGTTCCTGCATCGCGGCGAAGGCGTTTCCCAAAAAATATGTGTGAACAAGATATTGGAGAAAGGTGAGTTGGCCTCTCGAGTGATTGAGAAGACGTTCATCGACCCGAAATAGCGCGAGACCGGCATCACGCGCGATTTGATCCTTAAGCGCATCATTCCGCGAGTCATGGCCGCCGCCGTCGAACTCGAGCGCAAACGCGGGCTGATGGTTCTCGTCGCAGATACAGAAATCGAAATGAGCCTGCAGCGCATATCGGCCTGCCGAATGCTTCGGCAAAAAGGAAATATCGACCACATCGGCTATTCTGACCTTGCGGTAGATATGCGCGCGATAATCCTCCGCCTCACCGACGATTTCGTCGTGAAGACGCTGTTCCCCAAGGTTGGATAGTTTCTTCAGCACGGTTCGATCACTGAGTGTTACTGCGTTGATAAAGCTCTGCAACCCAAGGCGAGTGATGGCCTTCCTGATAGACCAGACAAAGCTCCTTCCTGGGGCGAGTGGCACCAACGTAAAATAATCGCCGCGCTTCCCGCAGTCCACGTGCTGTCTTCTTGTCTCGCCAATTGGGGAGATCTCCGTCATTAATCCCATACAGTATCACGACGTCAAATTCCCGGCCTTTTGCGCTGTGGAGTGTGCTCAAATTGATCCGTCCAGTTCCCTCGATGCGACCGGAAAAGATATTGAGCGCTACGTCGAGACCATCGGCCGGGTTCGTTCTCTCCAGTAGCTCTGCGAGCACCTCCCATTCCTGTTGAGGATTGCGCGCCAATGCGCGCCATGGAGCCGCCAATTCATGTGCAAATCTATGCAACCAAGCGTGGGTAGTCTCGCCGCGGTCGATGCTGCTGCGCAAAAAGGAGATCAACTGCGTCGACAAGTTGAGTTTTTCGGCCTCGCTCGTTTGTCCCCCATAAACGATGGACAATGCTTCTCGTCTGAGCCGCTCATATCGCGGGTCAGCTTCGCGCCAACCACCGGTGCACCACATCGCGCACGCTTCGATGAAGCGCGCGAACCGCGAACTGCGCTTGATCAGAGCGTTGCCGTCCGCGCGAATATACGGAATGTCGGCTCCGTCGAGCACCGTGGCGACTTTGTTTCCCAGCCACGCGGCTCGGTACAATATTGCGATTTGCTCTACCGGGAAGCCGCGTGCCACGAGCTCCGGAAATATCTTGTGCACGATAACGTCGGCCTGTGCATCGAGGCCGAACTGAACAGGCCAGAGAGTAAGTTCACCCTCCGGCGCTCCATCAACGCCTCGACCCGCGACCTCCTCCTCGAACCGGTCGAATCGGGAGAATGGCAATGACAGGGCTCCGTCTTGGACCGATTGCCGAGGAAAAGCCGGTGAAGCTCACGCTCGAACTGTCCGGGACGCTCGCTCGCGACCTCGCCGACTATGCACGGGTCCATGCGAGGCTCACCGGCCTGTCGGCGCCGCTGACATCTGAGAAGCTCATCCCGCCGATGATCGAGCGCTTCATCGCCAGCGACCGCGAGTTCGGCAAGCAGCGGCGCAATCAGGGGACATAACGGAACGAACCGCACATGACCGATCCCTGCCAGCCCCTCTATCCGCTACACCCGTCATCGCCGCTGTCGATCGAACCAGTCAGCATGCGGATAGCGGATGCATGCCGGTTTACCGGCATCAGCCGGAGCACATTATATCTTCTGATCTCCAGGGGCGAAGTCGAGATCGTGAAGATGGGATCCGGCACCCTCGTGCTGACCCAGAGCCTGCGCGCGCTAATCGAGCGCCAGCGATCGGGACGGAGCCACCCTTAGCAAAAGCGCGATCAGAGGGGCGGGGAAGGAGCTTCGCAATAGGCCGCCCAATCCGCCATGAGCAGACGCCTCTTCTCGAGGAGATTGCCGCGTCGATAGGCCGCTTCCGTCTTGTTGGCCACGACATGGGCGAGAGCCGCTTCCGCAACATCGTTCTGATGATGGGTCTCCTCGCTTACCCAGTCGCGGAATGCCGACCGGAAACCATGTGCAGTATAGGGCTGTTTCATCACCTTCAGCAGCTTGGTGAGCGTCATGTCGGACAGAGGCTGGTTGCGTGTGCCCGGGAAAAGGATCGGGCAGTCGCCTGGGCGCAGTTGGGCGCAGCGTTCGATGATTCGGATAGCCCGATCGCAAAGAGGCACGACATGTTCCCGATCGGCCTTCATTCTTTCCTTGGGTATCGTCCAGAGCCGGGTGTCGAGATCGATCTCATTCCACGCCGCGCCCCGTACTTCGCCCGATCGCGCGGCGGTCAGGATCGCAAATTCGAGCGCGAGGCGGCTGAACGAGTCGCGCTGGCGAAGCTGCTTCACGAACGCCGGGACCTGATCATAGGGCATCGCCGCGAAATGCCCCGTCTTCTTCGGCTGAGGCGGCAGACCTTTGGTGATTGCGCGCATAGGCGCCTCGGCGTCCCGATATCCCGAAGCATAGGCCCAATCGAGAATCTTTCCGATCCGCTGCCTTACACGCCGCGCCGTCTCGGGCTTCGAAAGCCAGATATCCGCGAGCAGCCGATGGATCATGGGACCAGTGATCTCGTTCAAGGGGACATCACCGATGTGGGGAAAGGCATAGGCCTCGAGCGTCCGGAGCCACTGCCCCTCATGTTTGGAGTTGCGCCATGTCTTCCGATACATGGCCAGAACTTTGGCGGCCGCTACGCGAAAGGTCGGGATTCCTCGTTCCTTCTGGCGCTCGAAAATCGGGTCGAGACCCATGGCCACTTGCGACCGGACTTCGCGCGCAAGCTCACGGGCCTGCGCAAGACTCACCTTGGAAGCGCTCCCGAGTCCGATGTCGCGCCGATGGCGGTGCCGTTGGACTCGGCATATCCAGTTTTTGCTGCCGCTTGGCTGGACGACCAGATAAAGGCCATCACCGTCGCCGTGGCGGCCCGGCCTGGTGACGCGTTTCACAGCAGATACGGATAGTTTTCTCATGGCTGATTCTGTCCCACATCTCATCCCACACTTACAAATCGACCAGCCGGGATCCCGGGGGATGTGTGGGGACAAGAGTGCCGAATAACCCCTTAGAAAAAGGGCTATTTATTGAACGGCTCAGGATGTGTTGAGACAGGCATTTGGCGGACAGGGTGGGATTCGAACCCACGGTGAGCTTGCACCCACGGCGGTTTTCAAGACCGCTGCCTTAAACCACTCGGCCACCTGTCCGTTGCCCGACGCCATAGCGTCCGCGCGGCTTGCAGCAAGCAAAACCTTGCTGACTCCATCCGCCGCGCGAATGAATCGTCCTGTCCTGCTCCCGGGTGGCCAAGGTACGTGCATCTGTGCCAGACATTGCTTATGGGTGGGACATGACACGCGCTAGCCAATTCAGAACCGGACGTCTTTTCTCTTCTTTGGGCGTCATCCTTTCGGCGTGGATGCTCACCGCATCGGCGCCGCTTCACGCGCAAAGCGGCGATCCCGCTTTCGATAGCTATGTCCAGTCCCTGTGGCCCAAGGCGCAGGCGCGCGGTGTGTCGCGTGCGACCTTTGACCGGGTGACCGCAGGGTTGCGCTATAACCCGCGTGTTATCGCGCTCGACCGCGACAATCTGGGTAGCCCGCCAAGCAACAATACACCGATCCCGGCCTTCGCGCCCTATAAGGCGAAGCATGTCGACGCTGCGCGGATCAACGGTGGTCGCCGCGTTCACGACCGGCTTTTGCCTTTGCTGTCGCGGATCGAACAGCGCACCGGCGTCCCGACCAGCATCATGATCGCCATTTACGGGCACGAGACCGCCTATGGCCAGGTGACGGGCAATTTCGACCTGCCCGAAGCGCTGGCCACGCTAGCTTATGAAGGGCGCCGCCGCAGCCTGTTCGAGCCCGAATTCCTCGCGACGCTGCAGATGGTCGAGCGCGGTGTGCCGCGCAGCGCGCTAAAGGGCAGCTGGGCAGGGGCCTTTGGTTATCCGCAATTCCTGCCGTCGGTCTATTTGCAGGTTGCCGAGGATGGTGATGGCGACGGTCGCGCGAACATCTGGTCAAGCGAGGCGGATGCAATCGAATCGATCGGCGCCTATCTGCGCCGCGCCGGCTGGCGCGCCGGACAGCCATGGGGCGTCGCGGTGCGCGTTCCCGATGGTTTTAACCGCGCACGCGTTGCATCGCGGCTCGCGCCAACCCGCTGCGCGCGCGTGTTCGAGCGTCACAGCCGCTGGCGTTCGATGGCCGAATGGCGTGCCGACGGGATCCAGCCGGTCGGCGGCAACTGGCCCGACGGAAAAGTCCAGGCCGTGCTTCTCGAACCCGATGGCCCCGGAAAAACTGCCTATTTGTTGACCGGTAACTATCGTGCGATATTGGACTATAATTGTTCCAATTTTTACGCACTTTCTGTGGGGTTGCTGGCGGATGAAATCGATCGTTAGAGGCGGGGGTCTGATGGCCGGGGCGCTGTTGTTGCTCTCCGGCTGTGCAAATGTTGATGGCAAGCGTGATACTGGTCCGGTTCCGGCGACGAATGGCGTTGTCGATGGCGCCGCAACGCTTGGCGCGCCCTTCACGATCGGCGGCGTCACCTACGCCCCCGCCGACATTCCCGATTATGACGATGTCGGCTATGCGGGCATTTCTGGCGACGAACGCGCCGGGCAGCAGACCGCGAATGGCGAGAGTTTCGATCCCGCCGGGATAAGCGCTGCGCACAAAACGCTGCCGCTGCCGAGCTATATCGAGGTCACCGCGCTCGACACCGGGCGGACAATCCTTGTGCGCGTCAACGATCGCGGGCCGATGGTGAACGACCGGCTGATCGACCTGTCGCGCGGCGCAGCCGAACAGCTTGGACTCACCAGCGGAACTGCTGCGGTTCGCGTACGCCGTACCAACCCGCCTGCATCCGAGAAAGCGCAGCTGCGAGCGGGCAAGCCGGCGGTGGAGCGGATCGCCACCCCGGATTCTCTGCTCGCGATCCTCCGCAACAAGATAAAGGTGCTGCCGGTCCCCGCGAATGCGGCTACTCTGCCAATCGCCGCACCAGCCGCGGCCCCGATCGCCTCGGGGAAGGTCAAGCCCGGCGCCGATCGTTTCATCGTTGAAGGTCCGGCTGCCAAGCCTGCACCTCCCTCAAAACCCGCAACGCCCGTGACCAAACCGGCGACCGTGGCCACCGGTAGCCATATTGTCCAGGTCGCAGCGTTCAGCAGCGAGGCCCGCGCCAACGCCGCCGCCAAATCGGTTGGCGGCACGGTGACCAAGGCGGGCAATATGTGGCGGGTACGCATCGGCCCCTTCGCCAATGCCGCCGACGCGCGAGCCGCGCTTGCCAAGGCGAAGGCCAAGGGTTTCGGTGACGCTGTGATCATGCGCGACCGGTGACGATCCGGCGCATGCGACAAGCAAATATCATACTGAAGAGCGGAGCGGCGACGCTCGCCGCGCTAGCGCTTTCGGCCGCGCTGCCCGCGGCATCGGCGGGCAGCAAAAAGGCTCTCGGCGCGCCGGTCAGCCGCCCGCTCTATGTCACACAGGCGCCAATCGTGATGCTGAAGGATCTCGATTCAGGCGCGATCCTCTTCTCGCGCGGCGCCGACAAGCTCTTTGCACCCGCCTCGATGGCCAAGGTGATGACCGCCTATGTCGTGCTCGACCTGATCAAAAAGGGCGAGTTGTCGCGCGACAAGCAATTCACCATGACCGAGGCGATCTGGAAGAAATGGAACGGCAGCGGTGGCGGTTCGACCATGTTCCTGCGCCCCGGCGAAAAAGTGAGCGTCGACGAACTGCTCAAGGGGCTGATCACCGTTTCGGGCAATGACGCCGCGGCGCTCCTCGCGGTCGGGATCGACGGAAGCGAGGAAGAATTTGTCAAGAGAATGAATGCTGTATCGGGCAAGATCGGGCTGTCTTCGAGCCGGTTCGGCAACCCCGCCGGCTGGCCCGATGGCGGAGTGACCAAAGTCAGCGCCGCCGACCTCATCGCGCTTGCCGACCGGCTGATCCGCGACCATCCCGGCGGCTATGCGCGCTATTTCTCGATCCCCAAGCTCCAGCACGGCAAGGCGCTCGATGGCAAACCGATCGTCCAGTCGAACCGCAACCCGATTTTGGGGCGGTTTACCGGCGCCGACGGCCTCAAAACGGGGCATACGGCCGAAGCGGGCTATTGCTTCCTCGGTTCGGCCAAGCGCGACGGGCGCCGCCTGATCATGGTAGTCGCCGGCATGGGCAGCGAAAAATCGCGCCGTGACGAGGCCGAGCGGCTGATGACATGGGGTTTTGAGCAGTGGGAAGGGCGCGAACTCGTCCCCGCGGGTGCGAGCCTTGGCCGGGTCGATGTAGGGAAGGGGGGCACCCCGACCGTCGCTGCGGAAACCGGCTTGGCGGTCCGCATGACGGTTCCCAAGGGCTATGCCGGCGGCTATCGCGCCGTCATGCGCACCCAAGCCCCGCTCGCCGCGCCGATCGTGCGCGGAACGCCGATCGCCGACCTGATCGTCACCCCCGACGGCTTGCCGCCGCAGACGACACCCTTGCTCGCCGCCGCCGACGTCGGCACGGGTGGCTGGTGGGCGCGGACGCGCGCCGGACTTTACCGGCTCACCGGCCTGTGAGCGGACGCTTCATCACATTGGAGGGCGGTGAAGGCGTCGGGAAATCGACCCAGATCCGCGCGCTCGCCGGCGCGCTCGCCGCGCATGGCATCGAGGTCGTCGCGACGCGCGAGCCCGGCGGAAGCGCGGGCGCCGAGGCGATCCGTACGCTGTTGATGGAGGGCGCCGACGATCGCTGGGACGCGCGCAGCGAAGCCCTGCTCTTCGCCGCGGCGCGCGCCGACCATGTTGCGCGCACGATCCGCCCGGCGCTGGAGCGCGGCGCTTGGGTGCTGTGCGACCGTTTCGTCGACTCAACTCGCGCCTATCAGGGCGGCGGCGGCGGCATCACCGATGCCGACATCATGGCGCTCCACGGCTTCGGCTCGCAGGGCCTGCTCCCCGATCGCACCTTCCTGCTGACGGTCAGCGCCGACGAGGCCGCGCGGCGGTTGTCGGCGCGTGACGCCGACGGCGCCGACCGGATGGGCAGCAAGCCCGCCGATTATCAGGCGCGCCTCGCCGCGCGCTTTGTCGATATGGCGGTCGCCGAGCCCGATCGCTGGCGCGTTATCGACGCCCACGCCCCGGCGGACGCTGTGACGGCAATCATCCTCGCCGAACTCGCCGAGTGGCTGCCATGATCGGCCATCAGGATGCGACCAGCGCCTTTCTGGAGGCCTGGCAGGGCGGACGGCTCCACCATGCTTGGCTGCTCGCCGGACCGCAGGGGATGGGGAAGGGCGCCTTTGCCGCGCGCGTCGCGCGTTTCCTCGTCACCCATGGCAAGGCGGGCGGTGGACAGGCGGTGGCGCTCGACGATGTCGGCGAGGGCGCCGCGGCGCGCCTTGTCGATGCCGGCAATCACCCCGAGATATTGTCGCTGACGCGCCAGCCGAAGGACAAGAGCAAGGACCTCGCGCGCAACATCACGATCGATCAGGTGCGCCAGATGATCCGCCGCCTGCACCTGTCGCTCTCGCTCGGCGACTGGCGCGTGATCATCGTCGATGCCGTCGACGATCTCGAGAATGATGGCGCCAACGCATTGCTCAAAACGCTCGAGGAACCGCCCGCGCAGACATTGTTCTTGCTCGTCAGCCATTCGCCGGGGCGACTGTTGCCCACGATCCGGTCGCGGTGCAGAACGCTGCGTTTTCAACCCGTTGGCACTGACGTCATGACGACATGGTTGCATGAACTGCGCCCGATGCTCGAGATGCCCGAAGTGCGCGCGATCGCCGCGGCGTCGGGCGGGGTGCCGGGCAAGGCGATCGCGCTGATCGACAGCGACGTCGCGGTGATGGAAACGAAATTGCGCGCGATCGCGGCCACCGGCGATCCCGGCAACCGGCTGCGCGAGGCGCTGGCCCGCGAAGTCAGCGGGGTCGCCAACCGCACGCGGCTCGAACTCGTTATCGACATCGTGCCCGGCTTGCTCGCCGAACTGGCGCGCGAACGCCCGGTGACCGAGATCGGCCCGCTCCTCGCCGAATGGGACCGGGTGCAACGCACCGTTCGCGATGCGGTACGCGGATCCTACGACGGAGCGATGGTCGGTTTCGAGATCGGCAATTGCCTGGCCGAACTGGCACCGCGGGGAGTGCATGCGCGGTAAAAGCGTCGCCCCCGCGAAGGCGGGGGCCGTTGGAGAGGTAGCGTAAGGCCGACAGCGGCCCCCGCCTTCGCGGGGGCGACGATATACTTCCCCTCACGTGCGCCAGCGGCTAAGGCGCGCGCATGTCTGAACCATATTATATCACCACCGCCATCAGCTATCCCAACGGCCGTCCGCACATCGGGCATGCGTATGAGGCGATCGCCACCGACGTCATGGCGCGGTTCCAGCGCGCGCGCGGCCGCGACGTGCGCCTGATCACGGGCACCGACGAACATGGGCTCAAGATGGTCCAGACGGCGCGCGCCGCAGGGCGCGAAACGCTCGAGTTCGCTGACGAAATATCGGGATATTTCCGTGAGATGTGCGACGGGCTGAACATCAGCTATGACAATTTCATGCGCACTTCCAGTCCCGCGCATCACGCCGCGTCGCAGGCGCTGTGGCGCGCGATGGAGGCGAAGGGCGACCTGTATCTCGACCGGTACGAAGGCTGGTATTCGGTCCGCGACGAGGCCTTCTACGACGAAAGCGAGCTCACTGACGGCGAAGGCGGCGTTCGGCTGTCGCCGCAGGGTACCCCGGTCGAATGGACCGCCGAGGAAACCTGGTTTTTCCGCCTGTCGGCCTATCAGGACAAATTGCTCGCGCTCTATGCCGAACAGCCCGATTTCATGCGCCCCGACAGCCGCCGCAACGAGGTGCTGCGCTTCGTTGAGGGCGGGCTGAAGGACCTCAGCGTCTCGCGCACCAGCTTCGACTGGGGCGTCCCGGTTCCGGGCAGCCCGGGGCATGTGATGTATGTGTGGGTCGATGCGCTCACCACTTATTTGTCGGGCATTGGCTATCCCGATCTCGAGGGCGATTTCGCGCGCTTCTGGCCCGCCGACATTCACATGATCGGCAAAGATATTGTGCGTTTTCATACAGTTTACTGGCCGGCCTTTCTGATGAGTGCTGACCTGCCGCTACCCAAGCAAATTTTCGGTCATGGCTTCCTGCTCAATCGCGGCGAGAAAATGTCGAAGTCGCTTGGCAATGTCGTCGACCCGATGGTGCTCGCCGAGCAGTTTGGCGTCGATCCGATGCGCTATTATCTGCTCCGCGAAGTCAGTTTCGGGCAGGACGGCACCTTCTCGGCCGAAGCGATCGTGCGCGCGACCAACGCCGATCTCGCCAATAGCTTCGGCAATCTGGCTCAGCGCAGCTTGTCGATGATTTTCAAGAATTTGGACGGCGTTCTGTCCGCGGACTATGTGCCGTCGCAGGACGATATCGACCTGCTAGCCGACGTCGGCGACATGGCGCAGGTGCGCCTGCCGCGCGAATTCGAGCAGCTCGCTTTCTCGCTGGGGATCGAGGATTGGCTGCGCGCTGTGTTCGCGTGTAACCAATATGTCGATACGCAGGCGCCGTGGGCGCTGCGCAAGACCGATCCCGACCGCATGCGCGCAGTGCTGATGACCCTGTTTCAGGTCGTCCGCACGCTGGCGATCGCGATCCGTCCCGTTGTACCCGCATCCGCCGACAAGTTGCTCGACCAGATGGGCATCGCCGCCGATGCGCGCGATTTTGCAGCGCTGGCTGACGATGACTGGTTCGCAAAGCTCGCCGCGAGCGATTTCACCGTCGGCCAGCCAGTGCCGATCTTCCCGCGTCTTGAGCTTCCCGAGGGTGAAGGGGAAGGGGAGGTCTGATGCTCGTCGATTCGCACTGCCACCTTAATTACAAGGGCCTTGCCGAACAGCAGGGTGAGGTGCTGGCGCGGGCGCGGGAGCGCGGCGTCACCGCGATGCTTAACATAGCGACGCGCGAGAGCGAATGGGACGACGTGCTGGCGGCGGCCGAAGCGAACGCCGATGTCTGGGCGAGCGTCGGCATCCATCCGCATGACGCCGACCAGCACCCCGATATCGATACAGAAAAGCTCGTCGAGCGTGCCGCGCACCCGCGTGTAATCGGGATCGGCGAAACCGGGCTCGATTATTATTATGACAAGAGCGATCGTGTGCGGCAGCAGGACAGTTTCCGCCGTCACATCCATGCGTCGCAGCACACCGGGTTGCCGATCATCGTCCACACCCGCGATGCCGAGGCCGATACGCTGGCACTGCTCGGCGAAGAAATGGGCAGGGCGATCTTCCCCGGCGTGATCCATTGCTTCACCGCGAGCGACGATTTCGCGCGAAAAGCGCTTGACCTCGGCTTCTATATCTCGATTTCGGGGATAGTGACCTTCAAGAACGCCGCCGAGCTTCAGGCGACCGCGAAATGGTTGCCGCAGGAACGGATGCTGATCGAAACCGATTCTCCCTTCCTTGCCCCGGTTCCGCACCGCGGCAAGACCGGCGAGCCGGCGTTCGTTGCCGACACGCTGGCGTTTCTCGCCGACCTGCGCGGCGAGGATAAGGATGTGCTCGCGGCGGCAACAAGTGCCAATTTCTACACCCTTTTCAGCAAGGCGGCGGCATGACGTCACATAGCGCATGAAGGTCCGCATCCTTGGTTGCGGGACATCGTCAGGCGTGCCGCGCATCGGCAACGACTGGGGCCAGTGCGACCCCGACAATCCGCGCAACCTGCGCAGCCGCGCCTCGATCCTGATCTCCCTCGGTGGCTTTCGGCTGCTCGTCGACACCAGCCCCGACATGCGCTTGCAATTGCTCGATGCCGAAGTCGGGGAGGTCGATGCGATCATCTGGACCCATGAGCATGCCGATCATTGCCACGGGCTCGACGACCTGCGCCAGATCATGCATTTGCGGGGTTCGGCAGTGCCCGCCTATGCCCGCGACCATGTGCTCGATATCCTCAAATGGCGCTTCACCTATGCCTTTGCGGGCAATGCCGGATATCCGGCGTCGGTCGACCCGATCGAGTTGATGGACCATCAATCGATTGGCCCCATAGAAGTGTCGGCGATCGAAATGCCGCATGGCCCGATCAAGGCGACCGGACTGATCTTCAGTGACGGCGCGCACAAGATTGCCTATGCCACTGATTTCTCGAAGTTTACGGATGAGATGGTTGAGTTTTTCCAAGGCGTCGACCTGTTCGTGATCGACGCGCTGCGCCGCTATCCGCATCCGACGCATCCGCATCTGGCGATGTCGCTCGCGGCGCTCGACAAGATCGGAAATCCGCGTGCGGTCATTACGCACATGGACAATACGATGGATTATGACGATTTGGCGGACGAATTGCCGCCAGGCGTCGAACCGGGTTATGACGGGCTGGAGGTGCAGCTATGAGCGGTGACACAACGGTTCAGATGGTCTGGTTTGCCGGAGCTTTCGCGCTGGTGCTGA
Organism: Sphingopyxis sp. GW821-FHT12C06; assembly: GCF_058807415.1. NCBI lineage: Bacteria > Pseudomonadati > Pseudomonadota > Alphaproteobacteria > Sphingomonadales > Sphingopyxidaceae > Sphingopyxis > Sphingopyxis sp. GW821-FHT12C06. The sequence continues at coordinate 331,686 of NZ_JBXAQR010000002.1, forward strand.
GTTCGCTGCTCGCGCGACGGCTGCCTATGAAGGACTGGATGAAGATGGCGCTCGCATGGGTCGCGATCTTCGGGCTCGCATTTCTGATGATCCGGACTTGGCAGGTGTTTGCCTGACACCAGGGGGCTTTTCGCAGCGCCTCATATAATAATTTAACATAATATATATTATCGGATAAACCTATGGCCGACGAGACCCCGCAATCCCCCATCGATCGTCTGCGCGCGATCATGCGCCAGTTGCGCAATCCCGACGGCGGCTGCGAATGGGATCTTGCGCAGGATTTCGAAACGATCGCACCCTATACGATCGAGGAAGCCTATGAGGTCGCCGATGCGATTGCCGGCGGCCAGCCCGAAGCGATTTGTGACGAGCTTGGCGACCTGTTGCTTCAGGTCGTCTTTCACAGCCAGATCGCGACCGACCGCGGCCTGTTCACCTTCGACGATGTCGCGGCGGCGATCGGCGACAAGATGGAACGGCGCCATCCGCACATCTTCGGTGATGCTAAGACGAACGACGTTCGCCTGCAATGGGAGCAAATCAAGGCCGCAGAGCGCGACGCCGACGGCCCGGCCAGCGCACTCGCCGGCGTAGCGCTATCGCTGCCCGCTCTATTGCGTGCACAGAAGCTTCAATCGCGCGCGGCACGCGTCGGTTTTGACTGGCCTGACGCCGAAGGTCCGCGGGGAAAGGTCATCGAGGAACTGGCCGAGGTGGAGGCCGCCAACGGCGATCAGGAACGGACCGAAGAGATCGGCGACCTGCTGTTCGCGGTCGTCAATTACGCACGGCACCTTGGCGTCGATGCCGAAGGCGCTCTCCGCGCCGCGAATGACAAATTCGCGCGCCGTTTCTCCGGCATCGAGGATCGTGTCGGCGGAAATCTGACCGGGCTATCGCTCGATGCACTCGAAGCGCATTGGCAAGCGGTCAAGGCGTCGGAGCGGAATTAGCCGTCGGCCACAACCGCTCGAAACGCGCGCGGTCGGCTGGGTCGAGCCGGACGGTCAGCCAATGGCCGTCGTCAGCGGGCTCGTCGGTCAGCACTTCGCCGCGCGCGTGCAGCCAGGCCATCGCCTCGCCTTGGCTATAGGTCAGAAATATCCGCTGGGTTTCGTGCAGCGCGGTCAATTGCGCCGCCATCAGGATCCGCGCCGCCTCGACACCCTCACCCGTCACCGCCGAAATCGCTGCGACGTCGGGGCGCCGTGCCGCCATGTCCTCGATCGCCGTGCGCTGGTCAGCGTCGGCGGTGTCGATCTTGTTCCAGATTTCGATCTGCGGAATGGCAGAGGGAGTGTCGCGATCCCCTTCCCCATCCTGGGGCCCGTTGACACCCAGCGAGTCGAGGATGGCGCGCACATCGTCATACTGCGCGTCGCTGTCGGGGTGAACGATGTCGCGGACATGGACGATCAGGTCGGCGGTCGTCACTTCCTCGAGCGTCGCGCGGAACGCCGCGACCAGCTCGGTCGGCAGGTCGGATACGAAGCCGACGGTGTCGGACAGGATCGCCTTGTCGATGCCCGGCAGGCGGATTTCGCGCATTGTCGGGTCGAGCGTGGCGAAGAGCATATCTTCCGCCATGACGTCGCTTCCCGTCAGGCGATTGAAAAACGTCGATTTTCCGGCGTTGGTATAGCCAACGAGCGCGACCACTGGCCAGGGTGCACGCTGCCGTTTCGCGCGTTGAAGCTGGCGCGTCCGCCGCGCATCCTCAAGGCTGCGCCGGATACGCGCCATGCGATCGCGGATCATCCGCCGGTCGGCCTCGATCTGGGTTTCGCCGGGGCCGCCAAGGAATCCGAAACCACCGCGCTGGCGTTCGAGATGGGTCCAGCTGCGCACCAGCCGTCCGGCCTGATAATCGAGGTGCGCGAGTTCGACCTGCAGCCGCCCTTCGGCGGTCGCGGCGCGTTCGCCGAAAATCTCGAGGATCAGCCCGGTGCGGTCGATAACCTTGGCCTCGAACGCGGTTTCCAGATTGCGCTGCTGGATTGCAGTCAGCGCGGCATCGACGATCACCAGCTGAACATTCTTCGCCGCGATATCGGGCTTGATCGCCTCGATCTGACCGACGCCGAGCAGGGTTGCGGCGCGCGTCTGCCGCAGGCGGAGCGGATGCACCGCAACCACATTGAGCCCGATCGCAACGGCGAGCCCCCGCGCCTCCTCGGCGCGTGCATCGAGGTCGCGCGAGAGGCGCTGGCTGCGCCATTCGGGCACAACCAGCAGCGCGGCGGCGCCGCGCGTAACCTCTTCTACGCTATCCGTCATCTTGGGGGTCTGGGGATCGATCAGGCGTCGTCCGCTTCGCCGTCAGCTTCACCACTATCGGTCAGGTTGATCGGGCCGTTCGGCTGCACCGTCGAAATTGCGTGCTTATAGACCAGTTGCACCTGCCGCTCGCGTTCGAGCAACATACAAAACAGGTCAAAGGCGACAATATCACCCTGCAACATCACGCCATTGACGAGGAACATCGTCACCGATTCATCCGACCGACGCACGGCATTCAGGAACACATCCTGCAGCGCCTTGCCCTTGGTGGTCGGGACCTCGCGTATATTGTTGCCAAGCAGCGACAGATCGAAGTCATGCGATGGCATCACGGTCGAAATTGCATGCTTGTAGACCAGCTGCGACTGTCCATCGCGGCGGAGCAGCAACGAGAAATTGTCGAACCAGGTGATGATGCCCTGGAGCTTGACGCCCTTGACCAAAAACATCGTGACCGGTGTTTTGCTGCGGCGCAGGGCGTTGAGGAAAAGATCTTGGAGATTCTGATTTTTATCGGACACATTGGTCTCCTGTTCTTGGCGGCAAAGCCGCATTGCGATTCCGGTTGATCCGGTGTCTTTGATCTTCTTGACGCATGCAATATGCTGCAAAGTGTGCCGCAGGTCTAGGGCTTCCGCGCCCTAGCCCTCGCTATCCGAACTCTCGGTAAGCCCCAAAAGTTTCAGTTTGCGGTGCAGCGCCGACCGTTCCATGCCGATAAAGGTCGCTGTCCGTGATATATTGCCCGAAAAACGGTTGATCTGAATACGTAAATACTCGCGTTCGAAATTCTCGCGCGCCTCCTTCAGCGGGATCGCGGTGATCGATTCGCTGTTGGGCAAAATATCGGTCCCGCCACGCACCAGCTCGGTCGGCAGCATGTCCGCGTCGATCCGCGCGAGTCGGTCGCTCGGCGCCAGGATCATCACGCGCTCAATGACGTTACGCAGCTCACGCACATTTCCGGGCCATTCATGCGCTTGCAACGCCGCCATTGCGTCAGAACTCACCTCGGGCGGCGGGACACGGCGATCAGCGGCATAGCGACGGATGAAATGGTCGCACAGGCTGGCGACATCGTCGCGGCGCTCGCGCAGCGGCGGGATGTGGACCGGGACGACATTGAGCCGGTAGTAAAGATCCTCGCGGAACCGGTTTTCAGCGATTTCAGTGACAAGGTCGCGCGCCGAACCCGAAATGATCCGCACATCGACGCGGATCATCGTCCGTCCGCCGACCCGATTGAAGCTCTGGTCGGTCAGCACACGCAATATCTTGCCCTGCGTCGTCAGCGGCATGTCGGCGACCTCGTCGAGAAACAAGGTGCCGCCATGTGCCTGCTCGAGCAGGCCGACGCGGATCGATCCATCGTCAGCTTCCGACCCGAACAATTCGATCTCGACCGTCTCCGGGTCCATACGCGCCGATGAAATGACGCGGAAAGGCGCATTTTGTCGCCCGCTCCAGCCATGCAGCACGCGCGCCGCGACTTCCTTACCGACGCCCGGAGCACCGGTGATCAGCACCCGGCTGCCGGTGCCGGCGACCCGTTTCAGCGTTGCACGGACATTGTTGATCGCGGCGCTGGTGCCAGTCAGTTCGTCGGACCGGCCCGATTTTTCGCGCAGCTGTTCATATTCAAATTTCAGCCGCTCATTCTCGGTCGCGCGTGCAACGAGGTGGAGCAGGCGTTCGGCCTCGAACGGCTTTTCGATAAAATCGAAGGCGCCGCGACGGATCGCGGCAACTGCGGTATCGATCCCGCCGTGCCCCGAAATGACGATGATCGGCAGCGTCGGGTCGAACGCCTTGATCGCCTCGACCAGCCCCAGCCCGTCTAGCCGCGATCCCTGAAGCCAAACGTCGATCAGCGCCAGCGACGGGCGACGCTGGCGAATGGCCTCCAGCGCGGCGTCACTGTCGGACGCGGTGCGTGCCTCATAGCCCTCGTCCTCCATGACGCCGGCCACCAGCTCGCAAATGTCCCGTTCGTCGTCGACAATCAAAATATCAAGCGCCATAATCTTCTCTATCCTGCCGGTTCCTGATCCGCCCCGGTACGGATTCCATCTGTCCTGTAGTCATATCGGCACCCTGCCCCGCAAGCGGCCGCAGCCGGTCGGGGTGGAGCGTCAGCGTTACGCGTGTCCCCCGCCCCTCCGGATTGTCGGCGAAATCGAGTTCGCCATAATGTTGTTCGACGATTTTCTTCACGATTGCGAGGCCAAGTCCGGTGCCGCCCTGGCGCGTCGTCATATAGGGCTCGGCGATCGCTTCGCGGGCTTCGGGAAGGCCAATGCCATCGTCGCTGACGCGGATGATCATCTCGCCGCCGGGTGTCAGATCAAGCTCTGCATGGATACGGCCAATGGGGATGGCATCTGGGTTTTTTGTTTTTTCTTCAATTGCTTCCACCGCATTTTTAACAATATTCGTTAATGCCTGCGAGAGAAGGCGACGATCGCAGACCAACGGTTCGATTTCGTCGGCTGTGCTGATGCTGAATGCAATATCGGGCTTCGCCACTTCGAACAGGAACAACGCCTGCCGCAGGATGTCGCGGATATCCTCTACCCCGAAGGTCGGCTTGGGCATGCGCGCGAAGCTGGAGAATTCGTCAACCATCCGCCGCATGTCATGAACCTGACGGATCACCGTATCGGTCAGCCGGCGGAAAGTCGCCTGATCGCCCTCCACCTTGTCGCCAAAGCGCCGCTGCAGGCGTTCGGCCGCGAGCTGGATCGGGGTCAGCGGATTTTTGATCTCGTGCGCGATGCGCCGCGCGACATCGGACCAGGCGGCGCGACGCTGGTCGAGCAATTGCTGCGTAATATCTTCGAAGCTGAGAACGAAGCCTTCCCCCTGCGCAACCGTCTTTGCCGCGAGAGTCGCGGGTTCGGCGTCCTTGCGCGCCAATTGCACAATGGCCTCGCGCTCGTCACCGGTAAGCAGGCGAGCGAGTTCGGGCGCGACACCCGCGAGCGATTGACCGGTCAGCGCCTCCGCCGACTGGCCGATCAGCCGCTCCGCCGCCGCGTTGACCAACAGGATGCGGTGGTCCTTATCGACCGAAACGACCGCCGACGACACGCCGCTGAGCACCGCTTCGATGAAACTGCGCCGGGCTTCCAGCTGCTCATTAACGCTGACCAGCGCTCCGGTCTGCCCTTGCAACTGTTCGGTCATGCGGTTGAAGGCGCGAGTGAGCACCGAGATTTCATCATTGCTGGCGGGCGGGGTCACGCGCACAGAAAGGTCGCCGCCCGCAGCGGTACGTGTGGCGCCGATCAACGTGCCAAGCGGACGGACAATGCGATCGGCGACGACAATCGCCGCGACGACCGCAAGCGCGAGGAGCAGGAGCGAGCCGAGGTAGAGCGCACCGTTGAACTGCAACTGCAATTGCTGCGATCGTTGAAATAGCCCATTGTAGTCGGCGAGCACGGTGCGTGCGCGTTCGAACTGCTGAAGGCCCAGCACATTGGCGTCGCGCGATGCATACAGATAGGCACGGCGTGGGCCGGGAAGCCGGGTGGCGGCCTCGATCCGGTCCGACTGGCGCGCAACCACGACCTCTTCGCCGGCGTCGAGGCGACTCACCATCGACGGCGAGATACGATTTTCGGCGGCGCGATTGTCGGGATCGATCATTGCCGGCGTGCGCGCGACCCCGTCGCTGCCAATCTCGATAATCGCCGATTCATTCAGGTTTCGGACGACCACCTGCTGGAGGTAATAGTTGGAGAAATCGGGATCATCGATCGGTACCCGCGACAGGAAATTGCCCAAATCCTTTGCCATGGCGATCGTGTTGGCGCCGACTTCGCGCTGATTTTCCTGATAATAGCCCTGGGCGAGGCTGGCGGCATTTTCGAACATGCCGCGCGACCGGTCGGAGAACCAGAAGTCCACGCCATATTGGAACAACAGCGAAGCAAAGATGACCACCAACAGCGTAGGCGCCGCGGCGATAAGCGAAAACAGCGCAACGAGCCTGACGTGGAGGCGACCATTGCCGCCCGCCATCGATCTCACCGCGCGGGCGCGGGCGACGCGACTGCCGACAAGCACGATCAGCGCCATGGCGGGAACAAGATTGGCGACCATGATGGCCGCAACCAGTGCCGGCGTGAGCAACCGCTCGCTCTGCGCATCGCCTGTAACAAAAATATAGGTCGCGATCGCGACGCTGATGATGACCGCCAGCGTGTAATATTCCGGCGCGGCGAACTGCCAGCCACTGGAGCGCATATCCGGGTCACCGGAATCACGGTCAACGGGCAAGGGGGCTAGGGACGCCATTGTTGCTGCAATACGACAATCCTGTTGCATAGAAAACACACAAAGTACGTTTCAGTCACGCGTCGCCGCAAATTGCTGTCAGTCGATCGGATTGCACCGATTTTCAGGGGTTGCCCGGGTCAATATCGAGCTGACCAAGCCGCTTGCGCAGCGTGTTGCGGTTGATCCCGAGGCGCCGCGCCGCCTCCAACTGATTGCCGCGAACATCGATGAGAACGCGGCGGAACAGCGCCGCCTCGACGATCGCTTCGAGCCGACTGTGTATATCCCCCTCTTGTTCGGCGCCTGCGAGTTGCTCGCGTGCCCAATCGTCAACCGCACGGGAGATGCAGTCGGCGGGGGCGGGCGGCAAGCCCCCTTCCCCGCTGGTGTAAAGCACCGCCTCAACATCGCGCGGGCTGACGACCGTATCGCGCGACAGCACCGCCAGCCGCTGAACGACATTGCCCAGCTCGCGGACGTTGCCCGGCCAGTCGTGGCGTTCGAGCAATTGCATCGCAGCGGGAGCGAACTGGCGATCGGGAAGCCCCGAATGGCGCCCGGCATCGACAAAATGCCGCACCAGCGCGCCAATATCGCTGCGCCGGTCGCGCAGCGGCGGCAGCGTCACCGGGATGACGTTGAGCCGATAGAACAGATCTTCGCGAAACCGGCCGTCGGCGACGAGCGTGCGCATGTCTCGGTGGGTCGCGGCGATGACGCGGACATTGGCTTTCAGCGCCTGGCTGCCGCCGACGGTCGAATATTCATTGCTCTGCAACACGCGCAGCAGCCGCGTTTGCGCCTCAAGCGGCATATCGCCGATTTCGTCGAGGAACAGCGAGCCGCCCGCCGCCTGCTCGAAGCGCCCCGCGTTGCGACTGTGCGCGCCGGTAAATGCCCCTTTTTCGTGGCCGAACAGCTCTGCCTCAATCAATTCGCGAGGGATCGCGGCCATATTAATCGCAACAAACGGCCCCGACCGGCGCAGGCCCGTCGCGTGGATCGCGCGCGCGACGACTTCCTTGCCCGTCCCGGACTCGCCCAGGATCAGCACGGCCAGATCGTTCGACGCGAGGCGGGCGATGGTGCGGTATACCGCCTGCATCGCCGGCGCGCGGCCGACCAGCCCGTGGCTGTCGGCCTGCGCCGGATCGGCCTTCGCCGCGGGTTCGGCGCGCACGCGCTGCAACGCCGCGCGCACGCTGGTCGTCAGTTCTTCCAGATCAAAAGGCTTTGGCAGGTAATCATAGCTGCCGATCCCCGTCGCACGCACCGCTGTATCGAGGGTATTCTGCGCCGACAGCACAATCACCGGGGTATCGGGATCGACCCCGGCGCCGGGCAGCAAGTCGATGCCGTCGCCATCGGGCAGGACGACGTCGGTGATGATCAGGTCGGGGCGATGATCGGCCAGCCAGGCGTTGCGTTCGGCGATGCTGGCGACCGCAGCGAAGATCGCGCACTCGTCGACCAGCGTCTCGCGGATGATCATTGTGATCGTCGGATCATCCTCAACCAGCAGGATCGTCTTGCCGTCGCTCAACCCGGTCACTCCTTGGTTGCCGAACCGCGCGCGGCGGGCAGGTGGACGCGAAAGCGCGTCCATTCCCCGTCGCGCATATGCTGGACCGTCCCGCCCATATCGCGCGCCAGTTTGGCGACGAGCGCCAGCCCAAGCCCCCGCCCCTCGCGCTTGGTGGTGACGAAGGGATCAAACAGGTCGCCGCGAATATCAGCGGGAACACCGGGGCCATTGTCGCTGACGCTGACCTCGATCGGCAACGCGATGCGGCCGCGTCCGTCGCCATTGTCGATCGACAGGCCGTGGCGATAGGCGGTGGCGATCCGCACCACCCCGTCGTCGCGCCCCGCGAGCACTTCGCAGGCGTTGGTGACGAGGTTAAGCAAAATCTGCACCATGGCGTCATGATTGCCGTAGACAAGCGGCAACGACGGATCGAAATCTTCGGCGAAACGGATGCCCGCAAGCTGGCGCGCACGCACCGCCTCCATCGCCTGGTGGATCGGCGGATAGAGATTGATCGGGGTGCAGGCAATCGGCTGGCCGCGCGAAAAATGCTCCATCTGGTCGATCAGCGTCGTGATGCGGTCGACCTCGGCACAGATCAATGTCGTGAAACGTTCGCCGTTCGCATCGGCATTGCGCGCGAGGAGCTGCGCCGCGCCCTTGATCCCGGCGAGCGGGTTCTTGATTTCATGCGCGAGCATCGACGCCGCCGCGCCCGCGGCGCGCCCCGAACGGCCGATCGCGCCGCCCATCAGTTCGGCTTCGCTTTGCGACGGCAGCAGCGCAAGGATGCGGTGGCCGCTCTGCCGATAGGGCACCATTTGCATGTCGACGAAGATCGATTTGCGCCCGCCGATGGTGATTTCGGCGCGATGCGCGAACAAGGCCGACGTCTCGGGATCGTTCATCCGCTGACGATAGCCGCGATCCATGCCGATGACGTCATAGACTACGCGCCCGACCATCGCCGACCGGCTGACATTACAAAGCTGCTCGGCGGCGGCGTTGACGAACAGGACGACGCCGCCCTTGTCGATCAACAGGGTCGCGACGGGGTGCGACTGGATGAGCTCATCATGGTCGAACATCGGGATGCTCGACGTGAGGGTGGTCACGCGGCCGCCTTGCTGAGGACCGGACCGTAAAATTCCTCGAGCGCGTCGAGCACAGCCTTGCTGTCGGGGATCTGGTTGACGCGGTTGCGGAACTCGGCCGAACCGTGGATGCCCTTGACGTACCAGCCGAGATGCTTGCGCGCCATATTGACGCCGGTCATCTCTCCATAATGCTCGATCATCGCACGATAATGCGTTGTTATGACTTCATATTGTTCGTCGATACCGGGGTCGGGACGATCGACCTCGCCGCGCAGCGCCGCCATCACCTGACCCAGCAGCCAGGGGCGGCCATAGGCGCCGCGGCCGATCATGACGCCATCGGCGCCGCTTTGTGCCAATGCGGTGCGGGCATCGTCCGCCGAGCAGATATCGCCATTGGCGATGACCGGGATTGATACCGCATCCTTGACCTTGCGGATGAAACTCCAATCGGCCTCGCCGCGATACATCTGATTGCGGGTGCGGCCGTGGACGGTGACGAGCTTTGCGCCCAGATCTTCGGCGATATGCGCAAGTTCGGGGGCGTTCAGACTGTCATGGCACCAGCCCATCCGCATCTTGACGGTCACCGGCACGCTCACCGCCTCGACGCAGGCCTTGATCAGCGCCGCGGCGAGCTTCAGGTCGCGCATCAGCGCCGAACCCGCATCGCCATTTGTGACCTTGCGCACGGGGCAGCCCATGTTGATGTCGATGATCGCGGCGCCGCGATCTTCGTTGAGCTTTGCCGCCTCGCCCATTTCATAGGGGGTGCAGCCGACAAGCTGCATCGACACCGGTTCTTCGACCGGATCCCATGCCGCTTTCTGGATCGACTGGCGCGTTTCGCGGATTGCAGCCTGGCTTGCGATCATCTCGGTGACGTTCAGCCCCGAACCATAGTGGCGGACGATCTTGCGGAACGGCAGATCGGTGACGCCCGTCATCGGCGCGAGGATCACCGGATCCGCGATGCTGATATTGCCGATCTGAATGGGCCGCAGCGGCGCCATGGCGAGCGTCTTTCCGAAAATTGCCTAAAAAATAAGCAGCGCCCTTACACGTTAAGCGGCTTTCCCGCAAGCCGCCGCTGCGCTAACCGGCGCGCACGATGAGTGAGTCTGCCATCCCTTCGGCCCCGCGTGTGGCCGTGCTGCTGTTGGCTGGTGGCCGCGGAACGCGCGCCGGCCTTGAAGCCCCGAAACAACTGGTGATGCTCGGCGGCAAGCCGGTGCTGCGCTGGAGCCTCGACGCCTTCGCCGCGCATGACGCCATCACGGGCGGTGTGCTGGTGGCAAGCGAGGAGGTCGTGGCGGCGGTCGGCGACCTTCCCGAAAGCTGGAGCTATGCCGCCGCGGGCGCCGAGCGCCAGCAATCGGTCGCAAATGCCCTCGCCCGCCTCGCTGATTGGGACGATGACGCCATGGTGCTGGTGCATGACGCGGCGCGCCCCGGTGTGACGGCGGCGGTGATCGACCGGCTGCTCGCAGCATTGCAATACGGCGCCAAGGCGGCGATCCCGACGCTTCCAGTGCCTGACACCTTGGTAGAACAGGACGGTGACGAAGCCGGCGAAGTCGTCGATCGCGCGGCTTTGGCGCGGGTCCAGACGCCGCAGGCGTTTCATTTGGGGACATTGCGGCGCGCCCATGCCGCCGCCGATGGCGCGACCGCGACCGATGACGCCCAGCTGGTACGCCGATTGGGCCTGTCTGTGGCGGCCGTCGCTGGCGAAACCGGACTCCATAAACTGACATATGCGGAGGATATGGATATCCTCTCTGGGCTCTTGGGGACGAAGGCGATGACACGAACCGCGGTGGGCATGGGCTATGACGTCCACCGGCTAGTCACCGACAAGCCGCTGTGGATCGGCGGACTGGAAATCGCGCATAGTCATGGACTTGAAGGGCATAGTGATGCCGATGTCGCGCTGCATGCGCTGACCGACGCGATCCTTGGCGCGCTGGCCGATGGCGACATTGGCGACCATTTTCCGCCGAGCGATCCGCAGTGGCGCGGCGCGGCGTCGCACCGCTTCCTCGCCTTCGCCGCCGAGCGCGTCGCGTTGCGGAGTGGACGGATCGACCATGTCGATCTGACGATCATCGCCGAAGCGCCGAAGATCGGACCGCATCGCCCTGCTATCCGCGCCCGCATCGCGGAAATCCTTGCGATCCCTGTGGCAAAGGTTAGTGTGAAGGCCACAACGACAGAACGGCTGGGTTTTACCGGCCGTCGCGAAGGGATCGCTGCGCAGGCCGTCGCGACCCTGCAACTTCCGGAGATTTGAACCGTGCCGTCCAACGATGAAACGCGCCTCACCGCGCGCGACGATCTTGCCATGAGCGTGCTGGCCAACAACCGCGCCGCGGGCCGCAGAGTCGCCGTCGCCGAAAGCTGCACTGGCGGTATGGTCAGCGCCGCGCTGACCGATATTGCCGGCAGCTCCGACGTGTTCTCCGCAGGCTTCATCACCTATTCGGGCCATGCCAAACAGGCGCAGCTAGATGTCAGCAGCGAAATCATCGAAACCTTTGGTGAAGTGTCGCTCGCGACCGCATGGGCGATGGCAGCAGGGGCTCTCGCGAACAGCGACGCCGATGTGGCAGTCGCGATCACCGGGATCGCCGGGCCCGGCGGCGGGTCAGAAAAGAAGCCCGTCGGCCAGGTCGTCTTCGCCCGCGCGCTACGGGGGCAGGACCCTGACGAATATTTCACCCAGCGGGTGCAGTTTGATTCAAAGGATCGCGCCGCGATCCGCCATCATGCAACGCTGTTCGCGCTCGACCTGCTTCAGCCCGACAGGGATTCGCTGCGGCCTTCAGAAGATATCGCCCTCCCCGCGCCGTAAAGATCATCGGCGCGCGTCTCGAACGCCGCGATCATCTTGCGCAGCGCCTTGTCGAACATCTGCCCCGCCAGCGCTTCGAACATGCGGCTGCGAAACGAGAAATCGACCATGAAATCGACGCGGCAGCCGCCATCCTCGGCGGGCTCAAAATGCCACTCGTTGCTGAGGTGGCGCATCGGACCATCAATATAGCTCACCGACACTTGGTTCGGGCGCTGCTTATGGACGCAGCATGAGAAGCTTTCGCGCAATCCCTTGAAGCCGACAATCATGTCGGCGACTGCCTCATGCTCGCTGTCGCTGCGCAAACGCAGCGCGATCACCCACGGCAGGAATTCGGGATAGCGCGCAATATCGGCCACCAGCGCGAACATCTGTTCGGCGCTATATGGCAGGATGCGGGTTTCATGATGCCGTGGCAAAGAAGGCGTCAGCCTGCCGCGCGCGCCAATTTCGCCTCACGCGCCGCGCGCATGCGTTCGAAATCGTCGCCAGCGTGATAGCTCGACCGGGTCAGCGGCGACGAAGCGACCTGCAGGAAACCCTTCGCGCGCGCGATCTGGGCATAGGCGTCGAACGCCTGCGGGGTCACAAAGTCCATCACCTTGGCGTGACGCGGCGTCGGCTGGAGATATTGGCCCATCGTCATGAAGTCGATATCGGCGCTGCGCATATCGTCCATCACCTGATGCACCTCCATGCGTTCCTCGCCGAGGCCGAGCATGATACCCGACTTGGTGAAGATCGACGGATCGCGGCGCTTGACGCTTTCGAGCAGTCGCAGCGAGGCATAGTAGCGCGCACCGGGACGGATCGTCGGGTAGAGGCGCGGGACGGTCTCGAGGTTATGATTATAGACATCGGGCCGCGCGTCGACGATCGCTGCGATCGCGCTTTCGGGCTTGTTGCGGAAATCGGGGGTCAGGATTTCGATCGTCGTCGTCGGCGTCTCACGGCGCAGCGCCTGAATGACCTTCACAAACTGGCTCGCGCCGCCGTCGGGCAGATCGTCGCGATCGACCGAGGTGATGACAATGTGGCTGAGCCCCATCTTCGCCGCGGCGATCGCGGTATGTTCGGGTTCGAGCAGGTCGACCGCGCGCGGCATCCCCGTCTTGACGTTGCAAAAGGCGCAGGCGCGGGTGCAAGTGTCACCCAGGATCATCACCGTCGCATGCTTTTTGGTCCAGCATTCGCCGATATTCGGGCACGCCGCCTCTTCGCACACCGTATTGAGGTTGAGTTCGCGCATCAGCTTGCGCGTTTCGGCGTAACCGGGGCTGGTCGGCGCCTTGACGCGGATCCAGTCGGGTTTGCGGGCGCGCTGACTCGGAGTGGTGGGGCTGGGAGTGGCGGCGGGCGATGCGGGAGTGCTCATGCCGCCCACATAGTCGTGCACGCGCCTCTTCTCAACCCGCGATCCTATGCTAAAGCGCGCGCATGACTCACTTTGCTGATTTGCTCGAGGGCTATGCCCGGTTCCGCGCCACCGGGTGGGCAGAACAGCATGAGCGATGGGAGCAGCTGGCCGAGGGGCAGTCGCCCAAGGTGATGATCATCGCCTGTTCGGACAGCCGCGTCGAACCCGCGCAGATTTTCGACACAAGTCCGGGCGAAGTTTTCGTCGTCCGCAACGTCGGCGCGCTTGTGCCGCCGTTCGAAATCACCCCCGGCCGCCATGGCGTTTCGTCGGCGCTGGAATTCGCGGTGCAAATCCTGCGGGTCGAGGAAATCGTTGTGTTGGGTCACGGCATGTGCGGAGGCTGCCACGCCGCGCTTCACCGCACGATGGAGGGCGCCGAGCCCGGCCATGGCGGCTTCATCGCCGACTGGATTTCAATGCTCGACGACGCCAGCGCCGAAGTACGCGCACGCCACACCGATCTCGACAGTTTCGAAGCCCGCCGCGACATGGAGTTTTCGGCGGTCGAGGTCAGCCTCGCCAATTTGCGCACTTTCCCCTGCATCCAGCAGAAGGAAGCCCGCGGCACCTTGTCGCTGCGCGGCGCCTTCTTCGCGGTCAGCGACGGCATATTACATCTGTTGGACGAAGCGACGGGGGAATTCAGCCCCGCCGCCTGAACGGGAGGGCGACATGAGCAAAAATGCACTGTGGCTGACGCTGATTTTCACAGCGGCCATTTTCGGCGCCCTGATGGGACCGTCGCTCGCCAGCCTTATGTCACCCGATAAATTGCTGATCCTTTCGGTCCTCTTGATCGGTGGCATTGTCATCTTCATTTTCTGGGCGCTTTCGAGCAACAAGGGCGGCGCCAAGGCCGATCCGGCTGCACTCACCAACGCGCGCGCGATGCAAGCGCCGACAGGGAAGGCGCGTATCTATATCAGCCGCCGCGGCTTCGTCGCCGCCTTGCAAGGTATGGACGTGACGCTCGACGGCGCCGTGAAGGGCCAGATCAAATCGGGCCAGATGCTGCTCGCCGACGTCGCGCCCGGCACCCATCATATCCATGTCGCGACCGCCAAGGCAAAGCTTGCACACCCTGCCGAATTGGAGATCGACGTCGGCGCGGGCGGCGTGGTCGTCATCGATGCGATGATTGAAATGGGCGCGCTGAAAGGTAGCGTGAAGCTGACCCGGCTCGATGCAGCAAAGGCGCGTGAGGATGTTCACGCAACCAAATTAATCCTGTGGGAAGTCCCGCCCGCCGGCTGAATCCGCCCCGCGCGACGAACCGACGCTGGGCTGCGGGCAACCGTGAAACACTTCGGCAACAATGGCGTTGATGACACGTTCTCCCCGAAAGGAGAATTTGATGGCCTTTCGCCAAACCCTGTCGGCTGCGCCGGCGCTTGCTTCCCGTCGCCGCGCCTTTCCCGGCGAAGATGAAAATTACGCCAAGGCCCGCAAATCGCTGCTCGCCGAAGAGATTGACCTGCGCCGCAAGATAGCACGGGTTGCTGCACAGCGTCGCGCGCTGCCGCCGGGACCGCTGATGGCGGATTACCGCTTCCACGATGCCGATGGTGCGGAAGGGGGCCTCGCCGACCTGTTCGGCGATCACGACACGCTCGTCGCCTATTTCTGGATGTACGGCCCCGAACGCGAACGCCCCTGCCCGATGTGCACCAACTGGCTGGGCGCGGTGAACGGCAATGCGAACGACCTCAAGCAACGCGTCGCGCTCAAGGTCATCGGTCGCAGTCCAGTCCTGCGGCAACAGGCGTTCGCGCAGGAGCGCGGATGGCAGGCGCTCGACTTCGTCCAGACCATCGGCGACGATTTCGCCCGCGACTTTGCGTTGCTCAATCCCGACGGCACTGAAAATCCCGCGCTCGCGGTCTTCAAACGCAATGGCAGCGGCATCCGCCTGTTCTGGAAGAACGACATGACACCACAAATGGCGGACCCGGGCCAGGATCCACGCGATGCGCCCGATGTGGCCAGCCTGTGGACGATCCTCGACCTCACGCCCGGCGGACGCGGCACCGACTGGTATCCGTCGCTGGAATATTAAGGGATGGCGTAGGTCACATTCGCCTGACCGACGGGCTTGTCGGCGTCATCAGTCCAGATCCGCACATCCATCACCGCGAGCCGTTTGCCGAGGCGCAGCATGTGCGCGTCGGCAAACAGCGGGCCCGGGCGGCACGGGCGCAGGAACTGATAGTTCAGCCCGCTCGTCACCGCCATCGCGACGGGACCGATATGCGCAAGGACGAGGGCATAGGCCGCCATGTCGGCAAAGCCCATTTGCGTCGGGCCCGAAATCAGCCCGCCGGGGCGCAGCGCCTTCTCATTCGGGTCCATCCGTGCCTGGATATGCCCGGGTACCGCCGACACCACATGACCGCGCGAGCCCGGCGTCGAATGGGGGAAGGCCTTTGCCATAAAGGCGTTGAGCGCGTCCGCATCCAGACGAATCGCGCTCGACGAGATGGGCGCTGCCTCCCCCGCCATATCGGTCAGCGCGACAGTTTCTTGTAGGTAGTGGCGTGCGGGCGCGTTGCGCCTTCGCCGAGGCGGCGAATCTTGTCTTCTTCATACGCCCCGAAATTGCCTTCAAACCATTCGACATGGCTGTCGCCTTCGAACGCCAGAATATGCGTAGCGAGGCGATCGAGGAAGAAGCGATCGTGGCTGATGACCACGGCGCAGCCCGCGAAATTCTCAAGCGCCTCTTCGAGCGCCGCCAGCGTTTCCGTGTCGAGATCGTTGGTCGGCTCGTCCAGCAGGAGGACGTTGCCACCCTCCTTCAGCATCTTGGCCATATGGACGCGGTTACGTTCGCCGCCAGACAGCTGGCCGACCTTCTTCTGCTGGTCGACACCCTTGAAATTGAACGCACCGACATAGGCACGGGTCTGCATCTCGTGCTTGCCGATGTTCATCATTTCGGCACCGCCCGAGATTTCCTGCCAGACATTGTTGTCGGACTTCAAATCGTCGCGACTCTGGTCGACGAAGCCGAGATGGACGGTGTCGCCGATCGTCACCTTGCCGCTGTCGGGAGTTTCCTGGCCGGTGATCAGCTTGAACAGCGTAGATTTACCCGCGCCGTTCGGGCCGATCACGCCGACGATGCCGCCCGGCGGCAGTGAGAAGGACAAATCTTCGAAGAGCAGCTTGTCGCCATAGGCCTTGGACACTCCCTCGACCTCGATGACCTTGCCGCCGAGACGCTGAGGAACCTGAATGACAATCTGCGCCTTGCCGGGAATGCGCTTTTCCTGCGCCTCAACCAGCTGGTCGAAGCTTTTGATACGCGCCTTTGACTTGGCCTGACGGGCTTTCGGCGATTGGCGAATCCACTCGAGTTCGTCCTTGATCGCCTTCTGGCGACCCGCGTCCTCGCGCGATTCCTGCTCGAGGCGCTTGCCCTTCTTCTCGAGATAGGTGGAGTAGTTGCCTTCATAGACAAAATAGCGGCCGCGATCGAGTTCGAGGATCCAGTTCACGACATTGTCGAGGAAGTAGCGATCGTGGGTGACGAGGATGACGTTGCCGGGATAATCGACCAGATGCTTTTCGAGCCACGCGACGCTTTCGGCGTCGAGGTGGTTGGTTGGTTCGTCGAGCAGAAGGATCGACGGCTTTTCGAGGAGCAGGCGGGTCAGCGCAATGCGGCGCTTTTCACCGCCCGAGAGATTCTCGACGCCCCAGTCGCCCGGTGGGCAACGGAGCGCTTCCATCGCGATTTCGAGCTGGTTGTCGAGCGTCCAGCCGTCGACCGCATCGATCTTTTCCTGAAGCGTGCCCATTTCTTCCATGAGCGCGTCGAAATCGGCGTCGGCGGGCGGATCGGCCATCAGCGTGCTGATCTCGTTGAAACGGTCCATCATGTCGGCAACACCGCGGACGCCGTCCATGACATTTTCCTTGACCGTCTTGGTCGGATCGAGCTCTGGCTCCTGCGCCAGATAGCCGACGGTGATGCCCTCGCCCGGCCATGCCTCACCCGAAAATTCGGTATCGATGCCGGCCATGATCTTCATCAGCGTCGACTTGCCCGTGCCGTTCGGGCCGACGATGCCGATCTTGGCATCGGGATAAAATTGCAGGCTCAGATCCTTGAGCGTCGGCTTTTGCGCGCCAGGATAGGTCTTGTTCAGACCCTTCATCACGAAACTATATTGGGCGGCCATGGAAATTTGCTCCGAAAGCTGACTGGCTCACGCGCGCGCGGCCATGAGGAATATGGAATTGGGGGCCGGTTAGCGAATAGGCTGCGCCTTGGCAATCGACGCGTGCGGGGCACAGCGCTGCGGCACACTGGTTGCGCCACGCGTCGAAGCGTTCAATCTCTGACGCGATGGCCCTCGCCATGCCCGCCCGCGACCACTATTCTGCGGCGCAGGACATCGGATAAATCCCATGCCATCGCGCCGGGAAATCATCATCCTGCCGGGTATAATGGCGATTCTCCCCAATCATGGCCCCGCTGTGAGGGCATGATTGTTTCCGGGAAATGACAGATTTCCGCGCGCTGCGGCCAACTCAATTATTTTTGTTGACGATTCATGCGGAAAGGCTAAATCCCGCGGCTCGCGGAACGGGAAAGTTTCCCCGACGCGGTAAGGCATTTTAGGGAGCCCACACACCATGAAGAAGTTTGCTGCTATCGCCGTTGCTGCCAGCATGTTCGCCCTCGCCGCTTGCGGTGAAAAGGCTGCTGAAGAAGCAACCACCGAAGCTCCTGCTGCTGAAGCAGTCGCAGAAGAAGGCGCCGACGCCGCTGCTGCTGGCGCTGACGCCGCTGCTGCTGGTGCCGAAGCTGCTGCAACCGGCGCTGAAGCCGCTGCTGCTGCTCCGGCTGACGCTGCTGCTGCCGCTGCTGCACCGGCTGATGCCGCTGCTGCTCCGGCCGCTGCTGCTGCTCCGGCTGAAGCAAAGAAGTAAGTCACAGCCCCTCGGGGCATGACTGAAACGAGATCAGGGCGGCCTTCCTTCGGGAAGGCCGCCTTTTTCTTTGCCTGATTTTCCCAAACTCGTCGTCTGAACACAGATGGCGGATAGACTTCGGCCGCCAGCCTGTTTAAGGCGCGAACCAGTCGGGGAGTAGCGCAGCCTGGTAGCGCATCTGCTTTGGGAGCAGAGGGTCGTAGGTTCGAATCCTATCTCCCCGACCATTTATCCAGCAAGGGTGAGCGATCAGGGCAATGGGCCCTCCACGCCCCCCTGTCCCATCCGCCCTACCCCGCCGACGTCGCGATCAGCCGTGCGTAGAAATCGATCATACGGCGAAAGCTGTCGATCTTCATATGCTCGTTGGTGCCGTGGATCATCGCCGATTCCTTGACCGTGAAGTGCATCGGCATGAAGCGGTAAATATCGTCCGACACAGGCTCCATATTCCGGCTGTCGGTTCCTCCCACGACGAGCATCGGCGCGAGCACCGCATCGGGCGCGTCGGCGCGGGCGGCGGCGGCGATCCATTTCCAGCCCGGTGAGGTGGTCGACGACACGCGCGAGGGTTCGCGCGGCGGCGTCACCCAGGCAAAGTCGACCGGCGTGTCGCCCACCGCGGCCTTCGCCCGCGCCAAAATGTCGGCTGAGCGATCCCAAGGCGCGATGCGATAATTGATCAGCGCATTTGCCGACTGCGGCAGGACATTCTCCTTCGGGCTGCCCTCCAGCATCGTCGGCGCGATCGTGGTGTGAAAGCCGGCGGCACTTGTCGGCGACGCGGCGAGCTGTTTCCTGACCTGCGATCCGAGCAGCCACTGGTTCGCCACCGCAATTTTGGTCGTGCCGCCCTTCGCCGCCGCGAGCGATTCGAGCATCAATGCACCGGGACCGCGTATCTCCATCGGGAAAGGCTTGTCGGTGATCGCAGTGATCGCGCGCGCGAGCGTTCCGACGCCGGTTTCGGCCGGGGGCATCGAGCTGTGTCCGCCCGGCGCATTGGCGGTGACCTTCAATGTCGCATAGCCTTTTTCGGCGATGCCTATGAGGATGGCAGGGCCACCGATCACTGGCGTGTCACTGAGGACGATGCTGCCTTCGTCCAGCGTGAAGATCGCCTTGACGCCGTCAGCCTTCAGCTTTGCCGCCGCCGCGACAGCGCCGGTGCCGCCGACCTCTTCGTCATGACCCGAGACGAGATAGATTCCGCGCTTGGGCCGGAAACCCGCCTTGGCCAGCGCTTCGGTCGCCTCGAACAGGCCGACCAGCGAACCCTTGTCGTCGACCGTGCCGCGGCCCCACACCGCCTTTTCGGCAATCGTCCCCGCAAAGGGCGGATATTTCCAGTCGCCCTCTGTCCCTGCGGTGACCGGCACGACATCCTGATGCGCCATGACGATGATCGGTTGCAGCGACGGGTCGGAGCCCGCCCAGTGATAGACAAGTGTGCGGTTGGGCAAGATCGTGCGCGTCATCGCCCCATGCGTCGCCGGATAGGTCGTCGCAAGCCAGGCGTGCAGCTTGTCCCATTCGGCCGTTTCATTTTCGACCGGGTTCTGATGCGAGACCGTCCGGAGTTGCACCGCGGCGCTGAGATGTCGGACCGCAGCATCCAGGTCATAGGCTGGCACCGCAGCGAGCCGTACATCGCTGCCATCGGCGACGCCTGCAGGCGCAAAAGTCGCGGTGCGAACCGCCACAACGCCCGCCGCAATCGCAACGACCGCCAGCCCGCCCAACAGGATATTCCGACGCTTCCCCATGTCTCTCTCCCTCTGTTGAGGGACAATGGACCGCCATAGCCCCTGAAAGGCAAGGGAAAATGGTGGGCCCGGCATCTCCAAAACGACTTGCAGTACGTCCAACGGCCTGATTGTACAGCGGGCACACTGTGATGGCATTCCGCGCCAGTTTCATAGCAATCGGATGCGCAGCGACTCGACCCCTCAATCGGGTGCCGTGGACCGGGGCCGGATTCTTCAACTTCCGGCTATACTTGGAGCATTTTCCGGCAGGCCTGTCTCTTTTTGTCCCCCTCGATCGTCTTGGCTCCATCGATGTAGCGGAGCATGATCGTGAGTCTGAAAGACAAGACGGTTGTTGTCACCAGTGGAAGCCGCGACCTTGGGCTGGGGCTGGTGGAAGGTGCTCGTCCATCAAGGCGCGAAGGTGACCGTCGTTGCACGCGGCGCCGAGGCTCTCGACTTGCTATGTGGCCGATCGAGCCCACAACCAGCATCGCCGACCCGGACAGCGCTGATCCTGCGGAGACAATGATGGCGAGAGGCTATCGAGACAGCGATATCCCGCTTCACCGACCTCCCCATCCTTCAACGCAGTGTCCTGATCCTGAAGGAGGTTCTCGACGAGCCCCGCGCCGAAATAGCCGCTCTCCTCGATCTCACCCCCGACTCGGTGAAGGCCCATCTGGCGAGCGCGTCTTCGCGAGATCAATCCGGCGGCCGGGAGGCCGTTGCTCGCTCTCGCCCCAAGCCAAGGAGGGAGAAACATCCACAAATTTCGATATCCGTGGCACAGAGGCTTGGCAGTCTGGGTCACATTCTTGCGGGTGTGTGGGACAAGGTGTCGCGGATATATGATTGTAAAGCCGTTACAATTTCTTGGATTTGAATTCAGAAATCCACCCTGTCCGCCATAATCCCTATCACGCATATTATTTCAAGGTCCGGCGGCCCTGGCTCCGTCTTGTGTTTGTCCCGGGAGGACTCCCGACCGAAATCACAAGAGGAAATCAATGCGCAAGATTTTGCTGGCCTCCACCTGCCTCGCCACCTTCGCTTCGCTACCCGTCCACGCTGAAACGACGATCACCACCGCCACGACGACGCCGGTTCGCACGTCGACGGTCAAGGCGGGCGCACCCGATGATGTGAAGATCACGTCAGCCGGGTCGGTGAAGCCCGGCAGCGGCACCGCGGTCACCATCGACAGCAATCACAAGGTCGTCAACGAAGGCACGATCGAGTTCAGCAACGTCGACGGCGCAACGGGCATCTTCGCCAACGCCGGGGTGACGAGCGGCATCAACAATGCCGCGTCGGGCAAGATCAACATCACCGAAACCTATGCGCCGACCGACATTGACAAGGACGGCGATATCGACGGCCCCTTTGCGGTCGGCAGCAACCGCGTCGGCATCGCGACGGGCGGAGCCTTCACCGGTGATATCGTCAACGCCGGAACGATCACGGTAAAAGGCAATGATTCGGCCGGCATCCGTCTCGGCGGCCCGGTGACCGGGAATTTCACCAACAACGGCACCGTTCAGGTCCTTGGCGACCGCGCGCTCGGCATCGGGTTGCAGGATGTGACCGGCAACGTCCGCCTTGCCGGCGAGATCAGCGGGACCGGTGTTGATGCGATGGCCGCGCGGCTTTCCGGTAACATCACGGGCGCGCTCGTCGTTCAGGGCAATCTGACCGCAACCGGCTATCGCACCGTTACCCCGCCGGCCGATCCGTCGAAACTCGACGCCGACGACCTGTTGATTGGCGGTCCCGCACTGTCGATCGAAGGCAATGTGACGGGCGGCATCGTTCTTGCCATTCCCCCCAAGGATTCGAGCACGACCGATAATGACGAAGACAAGGACGGCATCGAAGATTCCAAGGAAGGTAGCGCTTCGGTGCGCTCCTTTGGTTCGGCTGCCGCCATCCGGATCGGGTCAGCGACCCAAGCCGTGACGATTGGTCCCGTCGCAGGAACGGGTACCGGCCTTGGTCTTATCATCGACGGTTCGGTCATCGGTAACGGCGTCTATACCGGCAAGGATGGCAACGGCATGCAGATCGGCGGCCTTGGCGGTGCGGTGACCATCGCTGGCGGCATCGGGATCGGTGGCTCCGGCAGCGTTCAAGCGCTTTCGAAGGACACCGCCGCAACCGCGATCCGCATCGGCAATGGTGCAAGCACCCCCGAAATCCGTAACGCGGGCAAGATCGAGGCAACGACCGCCGGCAATGTCGCGGGTGCCGTCGCAACCGCCATCGTGATCGACGCGGGCGGCACTGTCCCGCTGATCCGCAACAGCGGCACGATTGCTGCCAAGACGGGCGGTGACAATGGCACCGCGCGCGGCATCGTCGATCTGTCGGGCAAGGTCACCACGATCGAAAATAGCGGCTCGATCAGTGCTACCGGCGCGCTTGCTTCGTCCGGCCGTAATATCGCCATCGACCTGTCAGCGAACACCACCGGGGCCACCGTCAAGCAGACTGCGGTCGCATCGGGGGTCACCGCGCCGACGATCGTCGGCGACGTCCGTTTTGGTAGCGGCAACGATGTCTTCGACATCGCCGACGGTTCGGTGAAGGGCGATAGCTTCTTCGGCGCCGGCAACAACAAGCTGGCGCTCTCGGGCGATGCCACTTTTGACGGCACCGCACGTTTCGGCAGCGGCAACGACAGCATTACGCTGGCCGGCACGTCGAAATTCGGCGGCGTTGCCGATTTCGGCGGCGGCAGCGACACGATGTCGATCGCCGGAACATCGAAGTTCTCGGGACGTCTGCTCAATTCGCAAGGGCTGGCCGTGTCGGTCAGCGGCGGCACCTTCGACGTTGTCGGCGCCGCGACCATTTCGTCGCTGTCGGTGACCGACAAGGGTATCCTTGGTGTCACCCTCGACGGGGACAACACGGGAACCGCACTGCAGGTCACGGGTAATGCCAGCTTTGGTGCCGAATCCAAACTTGCGCTCAAGCTGACCAGCCTCGACAAAGCCGAAGGCAAGCATGTCGTGCTGACCGCAGGAACGCTGAATGGTGCGAACAATCTGACCACCTCGTCGACGCTGCTGCCATTCCTTTACAAGGGCACGCTGACGTCCAACGCGACCCAGTTGATCGTCGACGTGTCCCGCAAGAGCGTGACGGAACTCGGCCTCAACCGGTCGGAAGCCGGCGCCTTCAATGCCGTGATCGACGCCTTGCCGGCGAACAAGAAGGTCGAAGGCGTGTTCCTGGGCATCGTCGATGGTGGCCAGTTCCGCAATCAGCTCGGCCAGATGCTGCCCGAGCACGAAGGCGGCGTGTTCGAAACCGTCACCTCGGGCTCGCGCGCGCTGTCGCGCTTCCTCCAGGACCCCAGTGCACCGTATCAGGACGAGGGCAAATGGGGCTATTGGGTGAACCAGGCCGTGTGGGGCACGTCGAAGAGCATCGGCGACACCGCAGGCTATGACGTCACCGGCTGGGGCATCTCGCTCGGCGCCGAAATCGAAACCGATGCCGGCAATTTCGGTGGCTCGGTCGCCTATCTGAACGGCAAGGACGGCAACAGCGCGAACGCCAATGAAGTCAGCTCGAACCAGTGGGAAGGCGCGCTGCACTGGCGTCTCCGTTCGGGTGGCCTTATTGCCCATGCCCGCGTTGCGGGCGCCCCGATCAGCCTCAAGGGAACGCGCATTTTCAGCGCCGAAGCCGGGGCGAACGATATCGAGGAAACCGTCCGCGGCAAATGGGACGCCAAGCTTTATTCGGCATCGGGCTCGGTCGCTTATGACACCAAGGCGGCGGGCTTCACCATCCGTCCGACGCTGGCGGTCGATTATTACAAGCTGAAGGAAGACGGCTATACCGAAACCGGCGGCAACGACGCACTGAACCTTACCGTTCTCAGCCGCGACAGCGACGAGCTGGCGGTGTCGGGCACCGTCGCGATCGGCCTGGAATTCGGCGGCGCCGACGAATATGACGGCTGGACCCGCTTCGAACTCGAAGGCGGCCGCCGCCAGATCGTCAGCGGTATGCTCGGCGCCACCACCGCGTCGTTCAAGAACGGCGATCCCTTCACCCTCACCCCTGATGACCGTACGAGCGGTTGGATCGGTCGTTTCCGCGGCACTGCCGGAAACTCCGCCTTCCAGGTCGGCGGCGAAATCTCCGCGGAAGAACAGCAAAGCCATATGGCCTGGGCTTTCCGCGCGAGCCTGCGGGTCGGCCTGTAAGCCCCCCTCGGCCGGCCCTGTGCAAGGGGGAAGCACCCCTCCTATCTCGCTTCCCCCTTGCCTTGGCTTCATGGACGAAATTGAAATGAACGCACTCGCCGCCCTTTCCCCAAACGCATCGCGGTTGCACGGCGCGGTGGTGACGCTATATGACGGCGGCATCAGGGGGGCGTGCGGCGCGCGCCGGGGCGGCGTTCATCCGCGAAACATGGCGTTCCAAAGCAAGCAATTCATGACCGAGGCGAAAGATCGAACCGACGCCCCGCAAGGCATTGAAGGCGTATTGCTCGCCAACCGCGACCGCATCGTGCGCTTTTTGCAGCTGCGCGGCGCGGGCGATGCGGCCGAGGATTTGTTCCAGGATCTGTGGATGCGGTTGACCGAACGCACAGCCGGCCCGGTCGCCGATCCGCTGCCTTATGTCATGCGCGCTGCGAACAATCTGATGCTCGACCGCTATCGTTCGGCGCGCCAGCGCGAATTGCGCGACGCGGCGTGGGGCGAAGCCATGGCGGTACAAAAGCCATCGGCTGAAACCGTGCTGATCTCGCGCCAGCAGCTTTTGCAGGTCGAACAGGCGATCGCGGCGACCGGCGATCGGTCGGCCCGCATCTTCCACCGCTTTCGCGTCGACGGACTGCCCCAGCGCGAGATCGCGGGCGAAATGGGCGTCAGTCTGAGCACCGTCGAGGCTGATTTGCGCAAGGTCTACGCGGCTCTGGTCGCAGTGCGGAGGCAGTTCGATGCATAATGACGCACGCACCGCCGCCGAAGCGCATGCAATCGACTGGCTGATCCGCCAGCGCGATTCCGCATTCGACGACTGGGACGGCTTTGCCGACTGGCTGGCCGAAGCGCCCGAACATTCCGAAACCTATGATATGGTCGCCAGCCTCGATCACGACCTTGATGGGCTGTCCCCCGCGGAGACGCCCGTCGTGACGATCGTCACCGAAATGCCCCGCCGCCCCTCGCGCCGCGCCTGGTTCGGCGGCGCGATTGCGGCCGCGCTTGCCGCCGCGGTCGTCCTGCCCAATCTGGGATTGTTCGGCGGCGCGCAGCGCATCGAAACCGCGGCGGGCGAGCATCGCACGATTAACCTTGCCGACGGGTCGAAAATCGAGATCAATGGCGCCTCGGTGATCGAACTCGACAAGGATCGCCCGCGTTTCGCCCGGCTGGAATCGGGCGAGGCGATGTTCCACGTCATCCACCGCGACACCGACCCGTTCATTGTCGAAGCCGGCGGAGCGAAGATCGTCGATCTGGGCACCGCGTTCAACGTCGTCCGCCGCAGCCGCCAGACCTCGGTGGCGGTGTCCGAAGGCATTGTGCTCTACAATCCCGACCGCGACAGTGTCCGTGTCATTGCTGGTCAGGGAATCGAGGCCCGCGACGGCGACACCAAGGCGCCGGTCGCCCAGCCCGTCGATATTGCCAGCGTTGGCGGGTGGCGATCCGGGTTGCTCGTCTACAACGGCACTCCGCTTGCCGTCGTCGCCGAGGATCTGAAACGCACCGCGGGGATGAGCGTGACGATCTCCCCCGAAGCCGCCGAGCTGTCCTTTCGCGGCGCACTGATTGTCGATGAAGACCGGAGCCGGACGGTTGCCGATCTTGCAGCATTGTCGGGAACGAAGGCGGCGCGGCGCGGCGATGGCTGGGTGCTGACGCGCTGAGCATGACCAGCCGCCTTCCCTTGGTCGTGGCAGCGGTGATGCTGAGCCTTCCGGTCCAGGCCGTGGCGGCGGAAGAGCGTGCGTTTGACGTCCCCAAGGGCAATTTGTCGAACACTCTGCCCGTCCTCAGCCGCCAGGCCGGGGTCAGTATCAGTGTTGTCGATGCGAAATTGTGGGAGGCGCGCGTCAAGCCCGTCCGCGGGCGGATGAGTGTCGAAGAGGCGATTCGCCGCATGCTCGCCGGGTCCGACGCTCGCGCGATACGGGTGAGCACGACGAGTTGGCGGATCGAGCGCCGACCATACCGGGTGGCGCGGCGTTCGACCTCGCCGCCTTCCCCGGTACTGCAACCGCGTACGCGCGAACCGGTGAGGGACACCATCGCCCGGCCGCAGGACGAGATCATCGTCACCGCGTCGAAAACCGACCTGCCCTACTCGCATCTCGCGGGCGTCGCCTCCATGCTGGACGGCGGCGATTTGGCGTTTGGCGGCGAGCGCGGAATGGATTCGATCCTGTCGCGCGTCGCCACCGTTTCCTCGACCCATTTGGGATCGGGACGAAACAAGCTGTTCATCCGCGGCATCGCCGATTCCAGCTTCACCGGCCCGACCCAAGCCACAGTCGGTCAATATCTGGGCGATATCCGCCTCAGCTATAATGCGCCCGACCCCGATCTGCGCCTTTACGACGTCGATAATGTCGAGATTCTCGAAGGGCCGCAGGGCACCCTTTATGGCGCCGGATCGCTCGGCGGTATCATCAGGGTGACCCCCAAGGCGCCCGACCCGCGCGCGATGTCGGTTCAGGCGATCGCGGGCATCTCGCTGACCCAGCACGGCGATCCCGGCGGGGACATTGCGACGATCGCGAACCTGCCGGTCGGCGACAATGGCCATGCACTGCGCCTCGTCGGCTATATGCTGACCGACGGCGGCTATATCGACAATCCGCTGCGCGGCCAAAATGACATCAATCGCGTTCACGTTCGCGGCGGTCGCGGGACGTTCCGTTTCGACGCGGGCAATGACTGGACCGTCGATCTGGGCGGCGTCTATCAGGCCATAGTCGCCGACGACGCGCAGTTCGTCAGCAAGGAGGCGCCGCCACTGAGCCTGCGCTCGATGGTCGAGCAAAATGCCACCGCGCGCTATGGCATGGGCACGGTGGTGGTGATGAAGGATTGGGACGGGCTGCATTTTCAGTCGTCCAACGCCTGGATCACTCACCGCCTGTTCGAACGCTTCGACGCCAGCCTTCGCAATCCGCCACCACCCGGCAATACCATCTCGGCGGGGATCGTTGACGTATCCCGGCTGTTCGCGCCGCTCGACATCCAGCCATTGGCCGACGTGCCGCGCGTGCTCGATCAGCATAATGCGACACGCATGTTCGTTAGCGAAAATCGACTGTCGCGCCCATATCATGACGGCCTGGGTTGGGTGATCGGTGCAAGTTTCGTCGATAACCGGACGCGGCAGAAGCGCGAGTATGGCTATGGCGGCCTCCGCGCGATCCTCCCCGGCGTCACGAACCAGATCACCGAATTCACCGGTTATGCCGAAGCGACAGTCGAACTGATGCCCGACCTGATCGCATCAGGCGGGCTTCGACTGTCGCGCGCACGCCTCGGTGGCAGTGCCGAGGGCGTCGCCTTCGATGTCGAAGAAGCGGGCCGCGCGACGACCGCCTATCGCAACGAAACCGATCTGTTGCCGTCTTTCTCGCTGCTCGCAATGCCGTTCGATCTTGTCCGGCTATACGTGCGTTACCAGGAAGGGTTCCGACCCGGCGGTCTGGCGATCGACCGCGATTTCGTGCGCCGGTTCCGCAACGATCAGGTCCGCACATGGGAAGGCGGCATTCGTGTCGGGCAAAGGGGCGAAACGCCGTTCGACGCCAGCGTTTCAATATCCCACAGTGACTGGCGCGATATCCAGGCCGACTTCATCGATGGCAATGGCTTCCCCACCACCGCAAACATCGGCGACGGGCGGATCACCAGCTTGTCGGGCGCGGTTGCAGTTCGGCCGACCAATGCACTGACCTTCGAACTTGGTGCGGTTTACAATCACAGCCGGGTCGGGAAGCTCGCGCCCGCGATCGCACTGGTTGCGCAGGCTGCGCCCGGCCGCCTCGGCCGCATTCCCAATGTTGCAAGTCATGCGGTGCGCGGTTCGGTCAACTATGTGACGCTGATCGGGGACGAGGATTTACGGCTGAACGGCTGGGCCAATTATGTCGGTCCGTCACGGCTCGGCATCGGACCGGTGCTTGGCGAAAGCCAGGGCGACTATATCGACACCGGACTAGCGATGCGTGTCGGCAATGCGCGACGCGGCCTGTCGTTCACCCTGACCAATCTCTTCGATTCCCGTGGCAATCGCTTCTCGCTCGGGACGCCGTTCGTCGAAGGGAATGAAGGCTTTATGACGCCGCTGCGCCCGCGCACACTTCGGATCGCCGTCGACGTCGCCTATTGAGCTCTAAAATCACCCCAGTGTTGCAGGCATGGGAGGTGGCGGCGGTTTAGCCGATGGTCACCCTCCCCATCGCAGCGCGACAGGGAGGGCCGTGCGTCATTCGCCGAGCGTCAATCGCTCGTAACGCTCCATATGATAATCATGGCTTCCGAACTGGCTCTCGATCATCGTCGCGCGCTTGAAATAATGGCCGATCGCCAATTCCTGCGTGATACCGATGCCACCATGGGTCTGCACTGCGTTCTGACCCACGAAGTTCGCGCCGCGGCTGACCTTCGCCTTGGCCGCCGACACCGCCGCCATGCGCTCGTTCGCCGGCAAGTCGAGCTTCAGCACCCCCATGATCGTCATCGAACGTGCCTGTTCGACCTCCATGAACATGTCGACCATGCGGTGCTGCAGCACCTGGAACTTCGCAATCGGTACGCCGAACTGCTTGCGCTGCTGGGTGTATTCCAGCGTGCCTTCGTGCAGCTTCTGCATCACGCCGGTCGCCTCGGCGCAGGTCGCGACGGTGGCTTCGTCGACGATCTGTTCGATCAGTCCCAACCCGGTGCCTTCGCCGCCGAGCAACGCATCGCCTGGGATCGCGACATTTTCGAAATAGATTTCCGAAGCGCGGCTGCCGTCGACAGTCGGATAGTCGCGGCGGACGATGCCAGGCAGGTTCGCGTCGATCAGGAACAGCGACACGCCATCGCGCTCGCGCTGCGAGCCGCCGGTGCGCGCGGTAACGAGCAGGTGGGTCGCCCAAGGGGCTGCATAAACGACACCCTTATGGCCGTTCAGTACATAGCCCGCGCCGTCCTTCTTCGCGGTGGTGCGCAGGTTGGCGAGGTCGTAGCGGCCCTGCGGTTCAGCATAAGCAAAGGCGATGATCGCATTGCCGGCGATGATCTCGGGGATCATTGCGTCGGCCTGCGCCCCGCCCACGGCCTTCAGCGCGCCGCCGCCGATCACGACGGTTGGCAGATAGGGCTCGATGCCCAGCACCTTGCCCAGTTCTTCCATCACGATCGCATTTTCCAAAGCGCCGCCGCCAAGGCCGCCCTGCTCTTCGGAAAAGGCTGCACCCAGCATGCCGAGTTCCTGCGCCAGCGACTGCCAGATGCCGGGGTCGCGCCCGGCATCGGATGCGGTGAACTTTTGCCGCGTTTCGAAATCATAGGTGTCGGCCAGGAAGCGCGACAGCGTATCGCGGATCATGTCCTGCGTTTCGGTGTAGGTGAAATCCATTATCTTCGTTCCTGATCTTCATCGTTCCCCGGCGTAAGCCGGGGCCCATTTCCGCTCGCGGTCCTCACGGCCGCCCGAGACCCCGGATCACGTCCGGGGTGGTTTTGGATCAGAGACCCAAAACCATCTTCGCGATGATGTTGCGCTGGATCTCGTTCGACCCGCCATAGATCGTCGTCTTGCGCGTGTTGAAATAGGTCGGCGCGGCGCGATGGGCGTAATCGGGCCCGATCGGATGCTGATTGTCCCCCTCTCCGAAGCCGCGGAAATAAGGCGCGCCATAATGGCCCACTGCTTCCAGCACCAATTCGGTCAGCCGCTGCTGGATTTCGCTGCCCTTGATCTTGAGCAGGCTCGATTCCGGCCCCGGACCACGGTTCGCATTCGGACCGGCAAGGCTGCGCAGCTCGGTGAACTCGAGTGCGGTGAGGTCGACTTCCAGCTCGGCCACCTTGCGCTTGAAGAAGGCGTTGGCGAGCAACGGCTTGTCGCCGTCGACTTCGGTGCGGGCGATGTCCTTGACCTTTTCGATCGCGCGCTTCGATGCCGCGACGCCAGCGATGCCGGTGCGTTCATGCGCGAGCAGGAACTTGGCGCAGGTCCAGCCCTTGTTTTCCTCGTAAACGCGCTGCGACTGCGGAACGCGGACGTCCTCCAGCCACACTTCGTTGACTTCATGCTCACCGCCCAGCGTGATGATCGGGCGCACGGTGATGCCAGGCGACTTCATGTCGATCAGAAGGAATGAAATGCCTTCCTGCTGCTTGGCGTCCTTGTCGGTGCGGACAAGGAAGAAACCCCAGTCGGCATGCTGCGCCAGCGTCGTCCAGGTCTTCTGGCCGTTGACGATATAATCATCGCGATCGCGAACCGCCGTGGTGCGGAGCGAAGCAAGGTCGGACCCCGAACCAGGTTCCGAATAGCCCTGACACCACCAATCCTCGCCCGACAGGATGCGCGGCAGGAAATGGGCTTTTTGTTCGGGCGTACCAAAAGTGTAGATCACCGGACCGACCATCGCGAGGCCAAAGGGCATCAGGCGAATGCAGTCGGCGCGCGCGGTTTCCTCGGACCAAATGAAGCGCTGTGTCGGCGTCCAGCCGGTGCCGCCATATTCGACCGGCCATGCGGGCGCGACCCAGCCCTTCTTGTGAAGGATGCGGTGCCAGGAGAGGAAATCCTCCTTGGACATCTCTTCGCCCTCGTCCTGCCGTTCGCGCAGTTCGGGCGGATAATTTTCGGCGATGAACTGGCGGACTTCCTGCTGGAAAGCCAGATCTTCGGGGCTGAACTCCATGTCCATGACGATTCTCCCTTGGGCAATGGCGCCCTTATACTAAGCGCTCACCTTTACGTAAACGGTAAGTTGCGGGCTGCAACCCTTTCCTTGCCGCCCAGAATGCGCGCAAGCCCACGGCTTGTCCAGCGCCCCCACCCGGCCCATGATGCGCGAAAGACCGTGGGGGGATGAACGATGATCAAAGGCAAGCGCGTCGCGCTGTGGGGACTGTTGCTGCTCGGTATCGCAGGGGCTGCCGCCTTCCTTTTTCAAAGACCGATCGGAGCGTGGCTGTTCGAACGCGGGGTCGAGCGGAATATGGCGCGCGATCCGCTCGCCAGCTTGCCCGACGGACTGCACATCGCGCTATGCGGCACCGGATCGCCCCTGCCCAACCGCAATCGCGCCGGACCATGCACCGTCGTCATAGCGGGCAAGGCGATGTTCGTCGTCGATGCCGGCGAAGGCGGCGCGCGCAATATTTCGCTGATGGGCCTGCCAAACGGGCAAATCCGCGCGCTGTTCCTGACCCATTTCCACTCGGATCATATCGACGGCATGGGGCCGATGATGTTGCTGCGCTGGACGGGGGCAAACCACAAGAGCCCCCTTCCCGTCTATGGCCCGACCGGCGTCGACCGGGTGATTTCGGGCTTCAATGCCGCCTACGCCGCCGACAATGGCTATCGCACCGCGCATCATGGCATCGTCAATACGCCTCCCGAGGCCGCGGGGGCGACCGCGATGACCTTTGGCGATCCCGACAAGCCCGTCGTCGTCTATCAAGCCGACGGACTGACGGTCACCGCCTTTCCGGTCGATCATCGTCCCGTCCACCCCTCGGTCGGCTATCGCTTCGACTATAAGGGACGCAGCATCGTGCTGAGCGGCGACACTGCGCCGTCAAAGTCGGTCGAAAGCGCCGCCAACGGTGCCGACCTGCTCGTCCACGAAGCGCTGGAGCCGGTGATGGTCGACGAACTCGTCCGCGGGCTGGCTAAAGTCGGCCGCAAACAGACGTCAGAAATCATGCATGACATTCTCGACTATCACGCCAGCCCGGCACAGGCGGCCGCCAGCGCGAAGACCGCGGGCGTGAAGATGCTGGTGCTGAGTCATATCGTACCTCCGCTGCCGTCGTCCTATTTCAACGCCGCCTTCCTTGGCGACGCCTCGAAGCGTTTCGACGGTCCGATCATCATCGGCGAGGACGGGCAATATTTCTCGCTTGCCGCGGGAAGCAAGGAGATCGAACGCGGCAGCTGGTTCTAACGCTGCCGCGTTCCGACCCCGCCTATTCAGCCGCCTCAAGCTTGTCTTGCGTGCGCAAATCGAAATCGGACGCATCGTGCCGCTCGTGGAGCTGGCTTGCGGGATCGCCCATCACGCGATTGACCATGCGGCCGCGCTTCACCGCTGGCCGCGCCGCGACCTGGTCGGTCCAGCGCTGGACATGCTTATA
Source organism: Sphingopyxis sp. GW821-FHT12C06 (assembly GCF_058807415.1). Lineage (NCBI taxonomy): Bacteria > Pseudomonadati > Pseudomonadota > Alphaproteobacteria > Sphingomonadales > Sphingopyxidaceae > Sphingopyxis > Sphingopyxis sp. GW821-FHT12C06. The sequence continues at coordinate 364,206 of NZ_JBXAQR010000002.1, forward strand.
ATCCTGTACCTGCAAAAACTCGCCCGCGTCATAGACCAGCCCCTTGGCCAGCGCGCCATACCAGGGCCAGATCGCCATGTCGGCAATCGTGTAATCGGCGCCCGCGATATATTCGCTTTCCGCGAGGCGGCGATCGAGCACGTCCAGCTGGCGCTTCACCTCCATCGCATAGCGATCGATCGGATATTCCATCTTATACGGTGCATAGGCATAGAAATGGCCAAAACCGCCGCCCAGAAACGGCGTACTACCCATTTGCCACATCAGCCACGACAGCGCTTCAGCGCGCTTCGCGGGATCGGTTGGCAGAAATTCACCGAACTTCTCGGCGAGGTGAATCAGGATCGCCCCCGATTCAAACACCCGGATCGGCTCAGGGCCGCTGTGATCGACAAGCACGGGGATCTTGCTGTTCGGATTGGCGGCGACATAGCCGCTCGAAAACTGGTCGCCCTCGTTGATGCGGATCAGCCAGGCGTCATATTCGGCGCCTTCATGCCCCGCCGCGAGAAGCTCCTCGAGCATTACCGTCACCTTCACCCCATTGGGAGTCCCGAGCGAATAGAGCTGCAACGGATGCCTGCCGATCGGCAATTCCTTGTCGTGCGTCGGCCCCGCGATCGGGCGGTTGATATTGGCAAAGCGCCCGCCGCTTTCCTTGTCCCAGGTCCAGATTTTCGGCGGCACATATTCTTGACTGTCGGTCATTGGGGGCTCCTGGGCTGAATTTTGTACTGATCGGTAACGTAAGTACCTATCGCCGCGCCGTCTACCCTCGTCGGCTCAAATAATCCTATCTGCGCGCAAAGCCGAAATCGCGTCGTCGTCATAGCCAAGCTCCGCAAGGATCGCGTCAGTATGTTCGCCGACCTGCGGTGCGCGTTGTGGCGGGACCTTATCGGTACCGGACAATGTCATCGGCGCACGGATCACCGGTATGGCACCGGGGGTACCGGGATAGACGACCGGCTCGACCAGCCCCATCGCCGCAACCTGCGGTTGCGCCAGCACTTCACCCGCGCGCAGCACTGGCGCCGCGGGAACGCGCGCAGCGCCCATCTCGGCGATCGCATCGGCGCTCGTCCGCTCGGCGCACCAGCGCCGCATGATCGCGCTCAGCTCCTCGCCATTATCGCCGCGTAAGATGTCACTGACATAAAGCGGATCGGCGACAAGCTCGGGCCGCCCCATCAGTTCGGCCCAGCGCACAAAAATGCCATTGCCGACGATCTGGGTGACGATCCAGCCATCGCGGGTGCGAAAAATGTCGGTCGGGCCCGAGCTGAAGGCGCGGTTGCCGATCGGCTGGCGCTCGATCCCGTTGAGCGCATGGTCGATCGTCAGCGCGTTGGTCATGGTCAGCGCGGTGCCGAGCAGCGATCCCGACACGCATTGCCCCTTCCCGGTCACCTCGCGTTCGCGCAGCGCCACCATGACGCCAAAGGCGCTGTGCAGTGCGGTGCCGAAATCGACATAATTGACCTGTGCACGATAGGGCTGGTCGAGGGTTCCGGTCAGGTGCACCGCGCCCGACATCGCTTGCCCGACGGCGTCGAAGCCTACATTTTGCGCCAGCGGCCCTTCGCTACCAAATGCTGATGCCGTGGCAAGGATGATGCGTGGATTGGTCGCCGACAGGCTGTCATAGTCGAGTCCCAGCTTGGCAAGCGCGTCATGTGGCAGGTTGGCGATCACGACATCGGCGGTTTCAAGCAGTCGGCGGACGATCTCGCGTCCCTGCGGACTGCCGGGTTTCAGCGACAAGCCTCGCTTCCCCCGGTTCATCTGCATGAACATCGCGCCCGATCCATCGTCGGCGACCGGGACCGAAAAGCGATCATCGTTGCCACCCGGCGCCTCGATGCGAATGACGTCGGCGCCATAGTCGGCGAGAAGCGCGGCGCAATAAGGCCCTGCAATATAGCGGCCGAAATCGAGTACCCGGATTCCTGTCAGCGGCACGCTTAGCTCTCCCTCACCCTCGTCACCCCGGCCTTGATCCGGGGCCTGCCTGTCTTGGAGAAGAAGGCGAAGGCGATGCCGGGTCAAGCCCGGTATGACGACAAAGGGAAATCTACCACTCGCCGTCACCCGTCGACGCTGCCAGTTCTTCGTCGAAACCTGTCACTTGCATGTTGGCGCTCGCACCATATGGTCACAGCAATATTTCAACCGGGGACAATTTCATGACGCGCTTCACCCTCGCCCTTGTGACAGCCTTGGCCTGTTCCACCTCCGCCTTCGCGCAAACCGCACCTGTGGCGGAAACCAAGCCCGAAAAATGGGACGTCAACGCCCCGCCCGGCCTGACGACGCGCAAAGTGCCGATCGCGGTCGACGAGGGCAGCTGGATGAATATCGACGTCGCTCCGGACGGGCGGACGATCGCCTTCGACCTGCTCGGCGACATCTACACCATGCCGATCGAGGGCGGCACCCCGACGCGCATCGCTGCAGGGCTCGCCTTTGAGCATCAGCCGCGCTTTTCGCCCGACGGCAAGCGCATCGCCTTCGTCTCCGACGCAGGTGGTGGCGACAATATCTGGCTGATGAACCGCGACGGCAGCGACCGGCGCCAGCTGAGCAAGGAGGATTTCCGCCTGCTCAACCAGCCGAGCTGGACTCCCGACGGCCAGTTCATCGTCGCCAAAAAGCATTTCACCACCGGACGTTCACTCGGCACCGGCGAAGTGTGGATGTATCATGTCTCGGGCGGCGCAGGTGTGCCGCTGGTCAAGAAGCCCGATGAACGCCACCAGAAGGAACTCGGCGAGCCCGTGGTCAGCCCTGACGGCAAGGGCGTCTATTACACCCGCAACGTCACCCCGGGCCCGATCTTCGAATATGCGCAGGACAGCAACACCGACCTGTTCCACATCGAACGCTATGACCTTGGCGACGGCACGGTCACGACGATCGCTGCGGGGGCCGGCGGCGCGGTCCGCCCGACGCCGTCGCCCGACGGCAAACGCCTCGCCTTCGTCCGCCGCGAGGGCGCGCACTCGAAACTCTACGTCAAGGATCTGGCCTCGGGCGCCGAGCGCAAAGTCTATGACGCGCTCGATCAGGATGTGCAGGAAACCTGGGCCGTCACCGGCGTCTATCCCAATATGGCGTGGACTCCGGACAGCGGCGCTATCTTCTTCTGGGCGGGCGGCAAGCTGCGCCGTGTCGGCGGCAATGGCGGCGAAGCGCGGATCATCCCCTTCACCATCAACGATGATCGCGTGATTATCGACGCGACCCACCCCGCCGTCGAGGTCGCTCCCGACAGCTTCACGACGCAAATGCCGCGCTGGGCCGAAGTGTCGCCCGACGGGCGCAGCGTCGTCTTCGAAACGCTCGGCAAGCTGTGGATCAAGCCCGCGACCGGCGGCGCCGCTCGGCGGCTGACCTCGGCCAAGGACGATGCCTTCGAACTCTGGCCCAGCTGGTCGCGCGACGGGCGTTCGGTCGTCTTCGTGCGCTGGACCGACGCCGGGCTCGGTGAAATCCATGTCGCTGGCGCCAGTGGCGGCACCTCGCGCAAAGTCACGGCGGTTCCTGGCCATTATGCCGAACCGCGCTTCTCGCCCGACGGCAAGACGATCGCCTTCGAACGGCGCAAGGGCGGCAGCCTGCGCTCCGAACGCTGGGGCGAGAATCCCGGTATCTACCGCATTGCCGCGACCGGCGGCACTGCCGAGCGGGTCAGCAACGACGGCGCCAAGCCGCAATTCGGCGGCGCAAGCGACCGCATCTTCATGGTCACCGCCGCCGACGGCAAAAGCCAGCTCGTCAGCACTGACCTGAACGGTCAGGACAAGCGCATCCATGCCGGCGGCGAGCTGGTCAGCGACTATGAAATTTCGCCTGATGGCCGCACGCTGGCGTTTCGCCAGAATTACGACGCTTATGTCACCCCGCTGATGCCCGGCGGGCAGGATGTGTCGCTGGGGACGAAGAGCGGCGCGCTTCCCGTCACCCGCGTCAGCGGCAGCGGCGCCGACTATATTCACTGGTCGAACGGCGGCAACCGCCTCCACTGGAGCCGCGGCGCGACCTTGTTCAGCGCCGACCTCGCCAGCCTGTTCGCTAGCGCGCCCACCGACGACAACGCGCCCAAATTCACTCCGCCGACCGAAGGCGTCTCGCTGGCGATGGTGCAGGCGGCAGCAAAGCACAAAGGCACCGTCGTCATCACCGGCGCGAAGATTGTCACCATGGCGGGTGCCGACGGCGGCACCATCGAAAACGGTATGATCCTGATCGAGGGTGACCGCATCGCCGCGATCGGCCCCGCGGGCGCGATCGCCGTCCCGGCGGGCGCGGTGACCATCGAGGCCACCGGCAAGACGATCATTCCGGGCTTCGTCGATGCCCATGCCCACGGCCCCCATGGCGACGACGAACTGGTACCGCAGCAGAACTGGTCCGAGATCGTCAACCTCGCGATGGGAACGACGACCAGTCACAATCCATCGTCGCGTGCGTCGGAAATCTTCGTCTCGTCAGAAATGCAACGCGCCGGTCTGATCCTCGCCCCGCGCATCTTTTCGACCGGCGAGATCATCTATGGTGCGAAGGCGGCGGGGGTCTATGCCGAAATCAACGGCTATGACGACGCGCTCGCGCATGTCCGCCGCCTGAAGGCGCAGGGTGCACACAGCGTCAAAAACTACAACCAGCCGCGCCGCGAACAGCGCCAGATGGTCGTCAAAGCGGCGCAGGCCGAGGGGATGACCGTCGTGCCCGAGGGCGGCTCGCTCTTCACACAGGACGTGACACTGATCCAGGACGGCAATTCGACCGTCGAGCACAATATCCCGCTCGATATCTTCTACAAGGATCTGGTGCAGCTCTGGGGCCAGACGAAGGTCGACTACACCCCGACCCTGGTCGTCACTTACGGCGGCCCGGCGGGTGATCCCTATTGGCGCGCCCACACCAATGTCTGGGAGCAGCCGATCCTTTCCCGCCATATCCCGCCCGCCGAACTCGCCGCGAACAACAAGCGCCGCGTGATCGCGCCCGAGGGCGATTATGTCGACGATGATTCGGCGCGCGAGGCAGGCAAGATCGCCGCCGCAGGCCGCAATGTATCGATTGGCGCGCACGGCCAGCAGGCCGGCGTCGGCGCCCATTGGGAAATCTGGTCCTTCGTGCGCGGCGGCTGGAGCAATATCGACGCGCTGCGCGCCGCAACGATCATGCCCGCGACCGCGCTCGGCTATGCGAAGGATGTCGGCTCGCTCGAGGTGGGCAAGCTCGCCGACCTGCTGATTCTCGACGCCGATCCGACCACGAATATCCGCAACAGCGAACAGATCCACCGCGTCATGCTTGGCGGGCGGCTCTACGATCCGCTGACGATGAACGAGACCGAGACCGGGAATCGCAAGCGTCCCGCCTATTGGTGGGAGGCCGAGAAGCCCTGAGCTGTTTCCGTATTTTAGCGGGGGATCGCGATTTTGTGACGAGAGGGTTGCAACATCTTCAGACCCCCGCTAGGGGCGTCAGCCTCAGCGAGGAGAGTTGGCTGAGTGGTCGAAAGCGTCGCACTCGAAATGCGAAGTGCCGGCAACGGTACCGAGGGTTCGAATCCCTCACTCTCCTCCAGTTTTTCCATTTTCGACCGATGGATAGACGGCACGCCGTCCCGGATCACTCCGGGACGGCTCCGCCCCCTTACATAAACGCCAGGGGCGCCGCCAGGCTGGCGACGATCACGCCGACAATCAGGAAAATCACCACTGCGGCGATGACCACGACTATCGTGTAGCCCGCCGCTTTATCTTCCGGCACCTTCATCAGTACCGGCAGCCCGAGATAGAGAAGATAAAGGCCATAAAGGCCCAATATGCCGAGGATAGCCAGCGCCGGGATGAGCCCGAATATGCCGGCAAGCCACCCCGCCGTCGCGGAATAAGCCGCAACCTTCAGCGCCTGAATCGGATTCTTTTGCCCGCCGAAGTTCGGCGCGAGCGCGTCGATGATCAGCGAAAGGACGAAGACGCTTGCCAGCGCCAGCCCGTAGGACAGAACAGCCGATACCAACGCGGAACCCAGCGATGGGCGGAAGGTCACCCCAAAGGCGCCATAGCCAAAGGCCTGCCCGCCTATAAGCTGCGCAATCGGACCGATCGCCGCAAGCAGCACGACATAAGGCACATAGATTGATTGCGCCGTCGCCGGCTCGGTGTCGATCGCGGCCCAGGTCTCTTTCGGTTTGACGATGATATTCTTGGCGCGCTCGATAACGCCGGATGCCGGAGTTGCCGGCGGCGTGGGGTTGCTCGACGGAGTTTCGCTCATCAGATGCCCTTCCCTTGTTGCCAATCAAGACGGTCCCGATCCCGACCCGGATCGGGTAGAGGTCGCAAGGGCAGGCTAGCCCAAACGGCCAACAGCTCAGTAATCTGCATCACAGCCGGATTCGGCTTGTCATCCGGACGCCCGAGTGTAACGGGCTTGAAACAAATATAAACAGCCATAAATTGAGTATATGAACACAAAGTCCACACCCGATTTTGGGGACTCGATCCCGTCGAAAGCCGTCACCGCACCGCTGATCGAGCGCGCGCGTTTCGCGCCGGGCGATATCGTGCGGCACCGCATGTTCGATTTTCGCGGGGTCGTATTCGACGTCGATCCGGTCTTTGCGAACAGCGACGAATGGTATGAGGCGATCCCGGAGGATATCCGTCCGGCGAAGGAACAGCCCTATTACCACCTGTTCGCCGAAAACGACGATTCGTCCTATATCGCCTATGTCAGCCAGCAGAATCTGGTCGTCGACCCCGATGGCGGGCCGATCGATCATCCGCAGGTCGAGGCGATGTTCGACGGGCTGGGCGACGGCCGCTACCGCGTCCGCGCCATTCACCGGCACTAGATTTTAATCCTCCCTGTCGCGATGCCATGGGGAGGTGGCAGCAAGAAGCGCCGACAGAGCGCAACGGCGCAACGCGTCAGGCCTTCAGCTTCCATCCCGACACGAGCAGGCGATAGGTCACCAGGCCAAGCGCGATATTGACCGCGACCAAAGCCAGCGCTGCGGTCGCCACGGGATTGGCGATCGTTGAATCGACAGTGCCGATGAAGCCATAGCGAAAACCCATGATCGCATAATAGACCGGGTTCGCATGTGCGACCGTCTGGAACCAGGGCGCGAGCCGGTCGACCGAGTAAAAAGTACCCGAAAGCAGCGCCAGCGGGGTAACGATGAAGTTGGTCACCGCTGCGGCATGATCGAATTTCTCCGCCCAGATCGAGGTGATCAGCCCCAGGAAGCCGAGCATCGCGGCTCCGAGGACGCCAAAGAGAGCCACTGCCCACAGATGCGCGGGCGTCACATGCACGCCGGGCCACAGCAGCATGGCGAGCCACAGCGCCGCACCGACAAGGAGTGCGCGCGTGATCGCAGCGCCCACCAGCGCGATCATCAGCTCGCCCACCGCGAGCGGCGGCATCAGATAATCGACGATCGTCCCCTGAATCTTGCCGACCAGCAGTGAAAAGCTGGAATTGGCGAAACTATTCTGGAGCATCGCCATCATGATCAGTCCCGGCGCGATGAAATCGGCGAAGGGCACGCCGATCACCGTGCGTCCCGCGCCGCCCAGTGCGACGGTGAAAATAACGAGGAACAAAAGGGTCGTGATGGCGGGGGCCCAGATAGTTTGCAGCTGGACCTTGAAAAAGCGCCGCACCTCCTTGACATATAGGGCCTGCATGCCCGGCACGTTCAGTGTCCGGATGTGCGGTACGCCGGGTTCCGCAAAGCGCGGGGGTGCGGCGAAATCGCTGGAGTCGGGGTTCGAAATTTGGGGCTGGTCGTTCATAGCGTTCTCGCCTATCGCCTCCCCGATATTACCGCAAGCTGGGCAATGACGACGCGGACCCGCAAAGGGTCGCCCTGAGGATCTTGATGACCGCCTGCGGCGTGAAATGATAAGGAATTGAAGCATGTCATGGACCGATGAGCGCATCGAAAGCCTGCGCACCATGTGGGAAAAAGGCCTGACCGCCAGCCAGATCGCCGACGAACTCGGTGGGGTCAGCCGCAATGCGGTGATCGGCAAGGCGCACCGGCTCGGGCTGAAATCGCGCCCCTCGCCTGTCAAGGCCGCCGAAAAGGCAAAGCCTGCCGTCAAGGCCGCACCCGCCGCGCCGAAGCCAGTCTCGCCATCGCCCGCGCCGCGCGTTGCGGCGGCTGTTGCCCCTCGCCCGGTCGCGCCAACGATGGCACCTGCTCCGCGTCCCGCCACAGATGCATCAACGGACGACGCTGCGCCCGCCGAGGCTGCACCGCCGCGCCCCGACACTCCGCGGATCGTTTCGATCGGCCCCGGCGGCTTCATCCGTCAGGGTCCCGGCGATCAGCAAGCGCCGATTCCGCCCGCACCGCCGCGCCGCATGGTGCCCGCGAAGCCGAGCCCGGAAATGGCCAACAAGACGAGCCTGCTCGACCTTAACGACCGCATCTGCCGCTGGCCGATGGGGCATCCGGGCGAACCCGACTTCCATTTCTGCGGCGTTGCCGTGAACCCGGGCTTCCCCTATTGCGTCGAACATTGCGGCCGCGCCTATCAGGCGCAGCTGCCGCGTGGTACGCGCCGTCCGCCCCCGCCGCCGCCCTTTGGTGGTCCGCGCGTTCGGTGAGGCCTTTCGGACAGGATTTCGAGTTCGCACGCGCGCTCGGCCTTCAGATGATCGAACGCGGCGACGGACGTTGCCGGATGGCGATCGACATCGAAGCCAAGCGTCATTTTAACCCGAATGGCGTCGCCCATGGCGGCGTCGCCTATTCGCTCGCCGATACCACAATGGGCGGCGCGCTGATGAGCACGCTCGAGGGCGGGCTGGTATGTGCAACGCTGGAGATCAAGTTCAACTATCATGTTGGCGTTAGCGAAGGTCTGCTGACCTGCGACGCGACCGTTCTGCATCAGGGCAAGCGAATCGCGAACATCGACGCGCGCCTTTTCCAGCACGACCGGCTCGTCGGGAGCGCCAACGGCAATTTCGCGATCTTCGCGATACCAGCTGGCCGCTAGCAAGGAAAAGGCGCCGGACCTTCGGGTCCGGCGCCTCCCCTTTTCCCTCACGGGATATTTCAGAAGCGAAAGCCGACCGTGCCGCGCACACTGTGTGTGCGCATATTGGCGCTGCTGCGCTGAATATCGGTCCCGCCGCCATTGAGCAGGAACGGATTGGTCGGGGGTGCGGTTCCTGCACCGACATTAACGACATAATCATCGTCCTTGACGTCGGTGTAGAGATATTCGAGCCCGATCGAGACTTTCTTCGTCACCATGATCTCGGCGCCGCCACCCGCAGCATAACCCCAGCCATTGGTCTTGCCATTGTCGCTGAAGCTGTTCGCGGTATTGGTCGTAACGAACTTGTTGTTGAGCCGCGCATAGGCCGGACCGCCGGTGACATAGAAGAGTGCGCCGCCGCCCGGCGTGTAACCGGCCCGCAGGCGCGCGCTGGCCTGCCAATCGGCCTCGCGGCTCATCGTATAGCTCGCCGGGGTGCTCGAAAAGCCGCTGACGCTATCGCGCGCTTCGCTGCGTCCGCCTTCGATCACGGCGCCGAGGACGAAATTTCCCATGCGCTTGTCATAGCCGGCGCGTGCGAAATACTCCGGGCCGTCCTTGTCGTTGCGGCATCCGACATTGGCGGTGCCGGTTGCAGCACCGTTGCAGAAGCCCGGCGCAAAGGCGTCGGCGCCCCCGGCTGTATTGACCGGGTCGCCATAGGTTCCGTCCCGGTTGGTGTCGAAGACCAGTGTTTCGCCGCGGTCGCTGCCTTGCAACGTGCCGCCGCCGCCGATAGCGACATAGGGTCCATTGAAATCCTGCGAACGGTCATGATCGTCTTGGGCCATTGCCGGCACAGCCAGCATGGTTGCCGCCGAAGCGGCAAGGAGAGAGGCGAGTTTCATTTTTATTCTCCACTTTTTTAGGGCTTTGCACCCAGAGTAGAAACCCGCCCCGTCATTTCAAAGTTCCTCCCTGCGGCATAAATGCGATGAACCGAGCTTCGCGCGAGACGCGCAATAGGGTCTGAAACCCCGCTTGCCAGCGACCTTTCCCGCCCCCTATAGCTGGCGCATGAGTCACGATTTGTTCGACGGCAACGCGCCCATCACCGAAAGCTATAACGCCTCGCAGATCGAGGTGCTTGAAGGGCTGGAACCGGTCCGTCGTCGCCCCGGCATGTATATCGGCGGCACCGACGAGCGCGCGCTCCATCACCTTGCCGCCGAGGTTATCGACAACAGCATGGACGAAGCGGTTGCGGGTCACGCCAGCCGCATCGAAGTGATCCTAGACGTCGGCAATCGCCTGACCGTTATCGACAATGGCCGCGGCATGCCGGTCGACCCGCATCCGAAATTCCCGGGCAAGTCGGCGCTCGAGGTCATCATGACCATGCTCCATTCGGGCGGCAAGTTCGAGGGCAAGGCCTATGCGACCTCGGGCGGCCTCCACGGCGTCGGCGTCAGCGTCGTCAACGCGCTGTCGATTGAAACTGTGATCGAAGTTGCGCGCAACAAGCTGCTGTACCGTCAGCGTTTTTCCCAGGGCACCCCACTGGGCGGGCTCGAGGAACTCGGTCCGACGCCGAACCGCCGCGGCACGAGCGTCTCCTTCATTCCCGACCCCGAAATCTTCGGCGACCATGGGCGGTTCAAGCCGCAGCGCCTCTATCGCATGGCGCGATCAAAGGCCTATTTGTTCGCGGGCGTCGAAATCCGCTGGAAATGTGCCGCCGAGCTGATTGGCGACGACACCCCGACCGAGGCGGTGTTCCAGTTCCCCGGCGGCCTCGCCGACCATTTGAAGGAACAGATCGGCACCCGCGAATGCGCGACAGCCGAGCCCTTCGTCGGGCGTCAGGATTTCCCGGGCGATCAGGGCCGCGCCGAATGGGCGATCGCCTGGCCGCTCTGGTCCGACGGCTCGTACAGCTGGTATTGCAACACCATCCCGACCCCCGCCGGCGGCACCCACGAAGCGGGCTTGCGTGCTGCGCTGACCAAGGGATTGCGCGGCTTTGGCGAGCTGATCGGCCAGAAAAAGGCCGCGCAGATCACCCCCGAGGATGTCTTCAATGGCGGCGAGATGATGCTGTCGGTCTTCATCCGCGATCCGCAATTCCAGAGCCAGACCAAGGACCGGTTATCGAGCCCCGAAGCCGCGCGCCTCACCGAAAATGCGGTGCGCGATCATTTCGACCATTTCCTGTCGGACAATATGGACCGCGGCCGCGCGCTGCTGGGCTTGGTCCTCGACCGGATGGACGAGCGGCTGAAGCGCAAGGCCGAGCGCGAAGTAAAGCGCAAGACCGCGACCAGCGGACGCAAGCTGCGCCTCCCCGGCAAGCTCACAGATTGTGCGAATGACGGCCCAGAAGGCACTGAATTGTTTATCGTCGAAGGCGACAGCGCCGGCGGCAGCGCGAAGCAGGCACGCAACCGCAAGACGCAGGCGATCTTGCCGATCCGCGGGAAGATTTTGAACGTCGCAAGCGCCAGCAACGACAAGATCCGCGCCAATCAGGAAATCGCCGACCTCGCGCTCGCGCTCGGTTGCGGAATGCGCAAGGATTGCGATGCCGACCGGCTACGTTACGAGAAGATCGTGATTATGACCGACGCCGACGTCGACGGCGCGCATATCGCAACCTTGCTGATGACCTTCTTTTTCCAGGAAATGCCCGACATCGTGCGCAAGGGCCATGTCTATCTGGCGCAGCCGCCGCTTTACCGGCTGACCTCGGGCAATGTGACAACCTATGCCCGCGACGACGCGCATCGCGCTGAAATTGAAGCAAAACAGTTCAAGAACAAGAAGGTCGATGTCGGCCGCTTCAAGGGGCTGGGCGAGATGAACCCCAACCAGCTCAAGGAAACGACGATGGACCCGGCGACGCGCTCGATGCTGCGCGTCACGCTGCCGCAGGAATATGAGGAACGGCATCTGGTCAAGGATCTGGTCGACCGGCTGATGGGCAAGCACCCCGAACACCGCTTCCAGTTCATCCAGGCCAATGCCGCGACGCTGGACGAGGCGGCGATCGACGCCTGATACGGGCTTCAAGTCGGAGAGGGACCTCTGGTGAGCAAAGGATATAGCGGCGGATGCCTGTGCGGGAGCATCAGATTCGAAGCCGCCGGGACCGCCGCCAATGCCCACACATGTTCCTGCAAAATGTGCCAGCGGCATAGCGGCGCCTTGACCGTCGCCTGGGTCGAGTTTTCCCGGGATGAGGTGAACTGGACGGGGCCCGGCGGCGCTCCCTCCACATGGCGATCGTCGGATGTTTCAAGCCGCGCCTTCTGCCCCGCCTGCGGAAGCACCTTGGGCGCGATCGATGACCAGCCGGTTGTCGCGCTGGTTCTGGGCGCTTTCGACAGACCAAATGGCGAGGAACTCATGCCCGTGGCGCACGCCTTTCCTGATGGACGCCCGAAATGGTGGTGTGTCGATGCAAGCGACGCAGCCTCTGCGAAACCTGCGCCTCTTGCACCCCGGGATTGAGGAAAGGGCCGTGCAATCCCTCCTCAAAGGATTGACCGTCGCCGCGATGCTGACGGCTGCCCTTCCCGCCTCCGCCGTCCTCGCCCGGTCCCTTGAAACAGTCGTTCCGGCACCGGCTACCGCTTTCGACCGTCGCGCCGCGCAACTGATCGACCTGCTGGAGGGCCGCACCAGTTTCGCCGACTTTTTCGCCCCGTCATTCCGGACGGCGATACCGGAGGCGCAGTTCAAAACGATCTCCACCAGTCTGATCACCCAATATGGCCGTCCGCTGGAGGTCGAAAAGACGACTTCGGCTAACGGGCGCTCGGGCACTATCCAGCTCCGCTTCGAAAAGGGCGTCGCGACCTTCTCCCTCGACATCGACACCGACGGACGCGCAATCGGACTGCAGCTCACCCGCTTCGCGATGACCGGCGACAGCTTCGCTGCGGTCGCGGCCGAACTGGCGGCCCTGCCCGGACGGACCGGTTTCCTCGTCGCCGAACTCGACGGCAAAACGATCCGCCCCCTCGCCCCGGCAAGCCCCGATACCCAATTCGCGGTCGGTTCAACCTTCAAACTCTACGTCCTCGACGAGCTTGCGGCGCAGATCGCGACGCAGCGGCGTAGCTGGAGCGATGTCGTCCCGCTCTCGCACCTCAGTTTCTCCTCGGCGGGAACCGGAAACTGGCCAAAAGATACGCCAGTCACGCTGCAAACGCTCGCCAACTGGATGATCTCGGTCAGCGACAACGGCGCGACCGACACGCTGATCCACCTGCTCGGGCGCGAGGCGATCGAGGCAAGGATGCGGATCGCCGGGCACCGCGATCCCTCGCGCAACATCCCGCTGCTGACGACGGTCGAGGCCTTCGCGCTCAAGGGCAATAATTTCGCCGCCGAACGCACCGCCTTTATCGCGGGCGACGATCGTGCGCAGCGCAAGCTGGTCGACGCCAACCGGCGCCGCCTGATCCTCGCCAACGTCGACGGGATCAGCTTCACCGACGGCCCGCGCTTCATCGACAGCCTCGAATGGTTCGCCAGCCCGAACGATATCGCACGTGCGATGGCCGACCTGCGGGCGCGCGGCTCAGATCCCGCAATGGCGGCGATGGCCATCAACAATGGCGTCGGCCCCGCCGCCGCGACGGATTGGAGCTATCTTGGTTACAAGGGCGGGTCGGAAAATGGCGTGTTGTCGATGAGCCTGCTCGGCCAGCGCAAATCAGATGGCCGATGGTATGTCGTCACCGCGAGCTGGAACAATCCGAAAGCCAATGTCGCGACCGAAGACTTCGTCGGGAGGGTAACCCGGCTGCTCGCGCTGGCAGCGAAATAGCGAAAAATCATCGCCCCCGCGAAGATGGAGGGAGGCGAACCGCCCTACGCCGTCAGCGCCGCCACCAGCGCCTTGACCTTCGCCTGCCGCCACTGCGGCGTCGGCGCGACGAGCCAGTAACCGCGCTTGACGGCAAATTCGTCGCCAACCTGCCGTACGCGCCCCGACGCAATATCGGCCTCGGCGAGCATCGCCGGCACATTCGCCTGCCCCAACCCGTTCGCCGCGGCGTCGATCGCCAGCCCGGCATCGCCCAGCCGCAGCGCAGGCTCGCCCTCGGCAACGGGGCAACCCGGCCACGCGATCGGCGTCTCACTGCTACCGCCCGGTCCGGCGACGGTAACCATCAAGGCGTCGGCCAGTGCGACGCCCTCATGTTCGCCCGCACCGTCGGACCAGAAAATCGCAAGGTCGAGGTTGGCTTCGGTGAAATCGATCCCGCTGTCAGCCGACACCAAAGTAAAGCGCACATCGGGCGCTTGCTGGCTGTAGCGCGCAAGGCGCGGCGCCAGCCATTTGGCGGTCAGGTCGCGCGGCGCGGCGATCGTCAGCGACTGCGACGATTGCCCTGCCTGCATCGCGCGCACCGATTCTTCAAACTGCAAAAAGCCCTGACGCAGCGCGTCGAGCCCGGCATTGGCCTCGCCGGTCAGTTCCAGCCCCTTGGGCGTGCGACGGAACAGCACGACCCCCAGCATATCCTCGAGCGCACGAATCTGCTGCCCCACGGCGGCAGGCGTCACCGCCAGCTCGTCGGCGGCACGCGTGAAGCTCAGGTGCCGGGCCGCGGCATCGAACACGCGCAGGGCGTTGAGCGGCAGATGGGTGCGCTTCATGACGCAGTCGCCGGCGCGATGAGCGGGAAATGCGGGATGGCGACGAGCATCTGCGATCCGTCACCCATTTCCATGGCATAGCTGCCGACCATCGATCCTTCGGGGGTCGGCAACGGGCAACCCGACACATAATCAAACGACGCGCCGGGGCCGATCAGCGGCTGTTCGCCGACGACGCCTTCACCCTCGACCTCGCTGATTTGCCCACGTCCGTCGCTGATCCGCCAGTGGCGGCTGATCAGTTGCACCGCGACTTCGCCATGATTTTCGATCCGTATATGGTAGGCCCAGAACCAGCGGCCGAGCGCCGGATGCGATTGTTCGGGCAAATAGCTGACCGACACGCGAACCGTGATCGACCCCGTGGTCGCCGCAAAGGGAAAGAAGGAGTCGATCATCATCATGCCAGACTCGCCTAAAGCCCGACCTTGGTCAATGCTTGCTCCAGATCGGCGATCACATCGCGTGGATCCTCGAGCCCGATGTTGATCCGCAGCATCCCTTCGACCACCCCCATGTCGGCGCGCGCTTCGGCGCTGACGCCATAATGGGTCGTTGATGCGGGATGGCAGCACAGGCTGCGCGAGTCGCCGATATTGTTGCTGATGTCGACGAGTTCGAGCCCGTTGAGGAAGCGCATCGCCTGTTCGCGCCCGCCGTCGAGAATGAAGGAAAAGATCGGCCCGCACGCCTCCATCTGGCTCATCGCCAGATTGTGCTGCGGATGGCTGGCCAGCCCCGGGTGGAGCATCCGCGCGACGCGGCCCTCGATCGCCTTGCCGACCGCCAGCGCATTTTCCGACTGGCGCCGCGCGCGCAGGTCGAGCGTCTCGAGCCCCTTGTGCACCACCCACGCATTGAACGGCGACAGGTTCGGCCCGGTGTTGCGCTGGAACGGCAACAGCACCTCATTGATGAACTTCTCGGTCCCGCAGACGGCACCGGCGAGGACGCGCCCCTGACCTTCCATCAGCTTGGTCGCCGAATAGGCCACGACATCTGCGCCGAAATCCATCGGACGCTGGAGCACCGCAGTCGCAAAGGCGTTGTCGACGACGCTGGTGATGCCATGCGCCTTCGCCAGCGCGCAGACATGCTTCATGTCGACGATGTCCATCGTCGGGTTGGCGGGGGTTTCGAAGAAAAAGACCTTGGTGTTGGACTTGATCGCCTTTTCCCACGCGTCATTGTCGCGGCCGTCGATAACCGTCGTTTCGATCCCGAAACGCGGGCACAGATGATCGACCAGCCAGCGGCACGACCCGAACGCCGCCTTCGCTGCGACGATATGGTCGCCCGCCGACAGCTGACACAGCAGCGCGGCGGTCATCGCCGCCATGCCGGTCGCCTGCGTGCGGCACGCCTCGGCACCCTCGATCAGCGCAATGCGCTCTTCGAGCATCGCCACCGTCGGGTTCTGGAGGCGCGAATAGGTCATGCCGGCTTCTTCGCCGGCAAAGCGCGCCGCGACTTCCTCGGCGCTGTCATAGGTATAGCCCGAGGTCAGGAAGAGCGCTTCCGACGTCTCGCCATGCTCGCTGCGCCACGTTCCGCCGCGCACCGCCTGCGTCGCGGGGTGCCAGTTGCGCGTCGTTTCGCGATCAAAACCCGTCGTTTTTTTCATCGTCTTATCCGTTCAAAGCCGAAACCACCGCATCGCCCAATGCCGTCGTTCCCATATTGCCCCCCAGATCGGCGCCGCGGCACCCGTCTGCCAGCACCTTGGCCACCGCTGCCTCGATCCGCGCCGCGCTCGCCTCGTCGCCGCCCGAATGGCGCAGCAACATCGCGAGCGACAATATCATCGCCAGCGGGTTGGCGACGCCGTTGCCCGCAATATCGGGTGCGCTGCCGTGGATCGGCTCGTACAAGCCCTGCTTGCCTTCGCTCAGCGAGGCCGAGGCGAGCAGACCGATCGACCCGACGCACATCGACGCTTGATCGGAAAGAATATCGCCGAACAAATTGCCGGTGACGACGACATCGAACTGGCCTGGGTTGCGCACCAGCTGCATCGCAGCATTGTCGACATACATATGGGTCAGCGCCACGTCGGGATATTCGGCCGAAACTTCGATCACCACGTCGCGCCACAGCTGCGACGTTTCGAGCACATTGGCCTTGTCGACCGAGCACAGCCGCTTGTTGCGGCCCTGCGCAGCGCGGAAGGCGACATGCGCGATCCGGCGCACTTCGCTCTCGCTATACGCCATGACGTCATAGCCTTCGCGTTGGCCATCGGCGGTCGTGCGTGTGCCTTTCTCGCCGAAGTAAACGTCGCCGTTGAGCTCGCGGACGATCAGCAGGTCGATCGCCGACGCGACTTCGGGACGCAGTGCCGAGGCGTCTTCAAGCCCCGCGAACATCTTCGCGGGGCGCAGATTGGCGAACAGCCCCAGCGCGGCGCGCAGGCCCAGGATCGCCTGTTCGGGGCGCAGATGGCGTTCGACATTGTCGAAACGCGGATCGCCGGCAGCGCCGAACAGGATCGCATCGGCGGCCTTGGCCTTGTCCAGCGTTTCGGGGGGCAGCGGATGGCCGGTCGCCGCATAGGCGGCCCCGCCGACCAATGCGCGATCGAGCGTCACGGGCAGGGCGAGCGCCGCAAGCACCTTCTCGGCTTCGACCATGATTTCGGGACCGATGCCGTCTCCGGCCAGCAACAGGATTTTCAACGCTTCACCCTTTCGTATCTTGCGAGCCGCTTAGGCAGCGGCGGCGTTGTGCGCAACCACCCTGTTGATCGCGCAAGTACGCGCGCCCTTTCCCTGTTCGTCACCCCGGACTTGATCCGGGGTCCATTCCTCCGGTGCTGGATGGACCCCGGATCAAGTCCGGGGTGACGATGCCGTGAGTTTAGTGCGACCTACGCAACCGCCCGGTTCAGCCGATCGACCAACCGCGCCCGAACCCCCAGCAAATCTCGCGCCCGCCCATCGAGCAGCGACCGTTCCAGAAAATGCCCTGTAATCGCCAGCCCGTCGAGCGCATCGGCCAGCGACGGATCGCCATCACCCCCACGCAAAAAGGGCGGCAGGCGCAACAACCGCTCCTCATAACCCACCGCCGCGCCCACACTCACCGCGCCGCCCGACTTGGGGCTGACGAACCCCAGATCGACCCGCGCGCCCGTGACGACGCATTCGTCGAGATCGAGGCCAAACCCCAGCTCGGCGAGCAACAACAGTTCATAACGCGCCAGCGCCGCCGCCCATTGCCGCGCCGCCGCCGCCGCCTCGATCGCATCGAGCAGCGCCGACAGCGTACGAAACAGCGACGGATAGGGCTGGCTTTCGGGCAGTGTCGCCGCGGTCAGGCTGGTCACCCAATCGATCGCCGCCGCGGGCAGTGGCTCGGCGAGTAACGGCGCGCGGCTCGTCAGCAATTCGGCGGTCGCGCCCGCCAGCTGCTCCTCGGTCCGCGCGCGCAGTTCGAGCGCGATCAGATTGCCCGCCATCAAAATCGGCCGCAACCGCCGCGACCGACCGCCGCGCACATAGCCCGCGACCAGCCCAGCCTCTTCGGTCAGCGCACGCAAGATCGCGCCATGCTCGCCGTGCATGCGGACGGCACAGACGAGGGCGGGGGCGGTCAGGCTGGCCAAAGCACCAGCTGCGTCTGCGTCACCAGCGCGACTTCGGCGCCATCCTCGGTGCGGATGCGCGTCTGCCACACCGACACGCGCTTGCCGATCTTCACCGGGGTCGCCTCGCCGATCAGGATTGACCCGACCGGCCCGGCACCCAGGAAATTGGTCTTGCTCTCGATCGTCGTCGTGTTGCTCGCGCCCTCGGGCAGCGTCAGAAACGCCCCCACCGCGCCGAGGCAATCGGCAAAGGCCATGATCGCGCCGCCATGGACGATATTTCCGGCGGTGCAGATGTCGGCGCGCACCGGCATGCGGCCCGCGACGCGATCCTTGCTGCCCTCATCGATCGTCACGCCCAACGTTCCCGCCAGCGGCATCATGGCTCCGAAATCCATATCTCTCCCTTTCCTCACCCCTCCGGGTGATAAAAATCATAAACCGCCTGTGCGACCGCGGCGCTTACACCCGGCGCTTTTTGCATATCCTCCAGGCTCGCGTTGCGCACAGCCCGCCCGGTGCCGAAATGCATCAGCAGCGCCTTCTTGCGCGCCGGCCCGATCCCCGGAACCTCGTCGAGCGGTGAGCTTCCCATCGCCTTCGCACGCTTCTGCCGGTGCGCACCGATCGCGAAGCGGTGCGCCTCGTCGCGCAGCCGCTGGATATAAAACAGCACCGCATTGTTCGGCGGCAGCGTGAATTCGCGCCCGTCGGGATAATAAAAAGTCTCGCGCCCGGCGTTGCGGTCAGGGCCCTTGGCGACCCCGACATAGGGCAGATCGTCGATCCCCAGCGCGGCGAACACCTCCGACACCGCCGACACCTGCCCCTTGCCGCCATCGATCAGCACGAGGTCGGGCCACTCTCCCTTGGTGCGCTCGGGATCCTCCTCGAGCGCGCGCGCAAAACGGCGCTGGAACACCTCGCGCATCATCGCGAAATCGTCGCCGGGCATCGTCTCGGCGCGTTTGATGTTGAACTTGCGATACGCGCCCTTGATCCAGCCCTCGGGCCCCGCGACGACCATCGCGCCCAGCGCATTGGTGCCCTGAATATGGCTGTTGTCGTAGATCTCTATTCGTTGCGGTGACTGTTCGAGGTCGAACAGCTCGGCGAGTTCGCGCCCCAGCTTCGCCTGCGAACTGCTCTCGGCCAGCCGCCGGTCGAGCTCCTCACCCGCGTTGCGGACCGCTTGCTCGAGCAGACGCCGGCGATGCCCGCGCTGAGGCACGCTGATCTCGACCTTGCGTTCGGCCAGCGCGCCCAGCGCCTCGGACAACAAGGCACACTCCTCAGGCTCGCGGTCGACGAGGATCAGTTTCGGCGGCGGTACGCCTTCGTAGAACTGCATCAGGAAGCTTGCCATCACCTCGGCCTCGGGCACCCCGGAGACATGCGCGGGGAAGAAGCTGCGATGCCCCCAGTTCTGCCCGCCACGAATGAAGAAGCCCGCGACGCACAGCTGCCCGCCCTTCGCCGCGAGCGCGAAGACGTCGGCGTCGCCCAGCCCGTCGGCGTGCACCGACTGACTACCCTGGATGAAGGTCAGTGACTTCAGCCGGTCGCGGATGACCGCCGCCTGCTCATAATCCATCGCCTCGGCGGCCTTGGTCATCGCATCGCCCAGCCGCTTCTGCACCGCGGTCGAGCGCCCCTCGAGGAAGTCCTGCGCGTCGCTCACCAGCCCGGCATAATCTTCCTTCGAAATCCGGTCGACGCACGGCGCGCTGCACCGCTTGATCTGATAGAGCAGGCACGGCCGCGACCGGTTCGAAAAGAAGCTGTCGGTGCAACTGCGCAGCAAAAAGGTCTTTTGCAGCGCGTTGAGCGTCTGCGCCACCGACCCCGCGCTCGCGAACGGTCCATAATAGCGCCCCTTCGCCCGCCGCGCGCCGCGATGCTTCTGCACCCGAGGAAAATCATGATCGGTGCGCAGCAAGATAAAGGGGAAGCTTTTGTCGTCGCGCAGCAACACATTATACGGCGGGCGATAGCGCTTGATCAGTTGCGCCTCGAGCAACAGCGCCTCGGCCTCGCTCGTCGTCGTGATGATCTCCATCGCGCGCGTCTGCGACACCATCCGCTGCAGTCGCGACGGCAGTTTTGCAACCTGCGTGTAATTGGTCACCCGATTTTTGAGTGCCCGCGCCTTGCCGACATACAGCACGTCACCGCGCGCATCGAGCATCCGGTAAACCCCCGGGCGCGCGGGCAATTTGCGCACGACGCTGCGGATCGCCTCGGCCCCGCGCTCCAGATCGGGCTTGTCACCCTCCCCCTCACCGCCGCGCATGACATAGGTCGCCTTGTCCTCGTTGAATCGGTCGGGAGCATTGGGGCGGGCCATGAATTTGCATGTAGGCGAAGCCGCCGCGCGTCGCCATAGTGTCGGAGGTAAAACACACATGGGAGGGGTCTTATGGATGTTCGCGGAAAGCTCGCGCTGGTCACCGGCGGCAGCGACGGGATCGGGCGCGAGATCGCGTTGCAATTGCAGGCGAGCGGCGCCGACGTCATTGTCACCGGACGTTCGGCCGAACGATTGCAGGCGATGGCCACGCTGGGCTTCGGCACCATCGCCGGCGATTTGTCGCAGGAAGCCGGGATCGACGCGGCGGTGAACGGCGCCCACGGCAAGCCGCTCGCACTGCTCGTCAACAATGCCGGAGTCGGCAGCGAATATACGCCCGGCGACCCAGCCACGCTGCCCGACGCGGCGCGCTGCATCGACACCAACCTCTACGCGCCGATTGCACTCGCTACACGGTTGTTGCCGCAACTGATGGCGCAGCCTGAGGGCATGATCGTCAACGTCACCTCGGGCCTCGCGATCGCCCCGCGCGGCGGCGGCCCGATCTATTGCGCGACCAAGGCGGGGCTGCGCAGCTATACGCAGGCGCTGCGCTACCAGCTCAAGGACAGCGGCGTTCAGGTGATGGAGGCGCTGCCCCCGCTGGTCGCAACCAGCCTGACCGCGGGCCGCGGCGGCAAGATGATGTCAGCATCGGACTGCGCCGCCGAGATCGTGCGCGGAATCAAGGCGGGCAAGGCCGAGGTCAGCGTCGGCCAGACCAGGATGCTGCAACTGATGCACAGCATTTCACCGGCGCTCGCGCGGCGGATTATGATCAAATATTGAGGTGAAGGACAGAAAAGCCGCTCGCGGAGCGAGCAATCCCCCTCTCTCTTCGTCACCCCGGGCTTGACCCGGGGTCCCGCTATCCTGATCCTCAAACAATGGAACGCGAACGGCAGGGCGGTTGGGTCTACATCATGGCCGACCGCTATCGCGGCACAATGTACGTCGGCGTGACCTCCCATCTTTCCGCACGTATCCATCAACACCGCTCAGGCGACGGCTCCGACTTCTGCGCGCGCTACGGACTAACCCGTCTGGTCTGGGCGGAGCGTGGCGAGGATATGATCCGCTGCATCGAGCATGAAAAGCGCCTCAAACGCTGGCAGCGCCAATGGAAGTTCGACCTGATCGAGCGCGGCAACCCTGATTGGCAGGATATGTTCGACTTGCTGGCGTGAGAAAAAGCGGGACCCCGGGTCAAGCCCGGGGTGACGGAAAGTAAACGTCTGCAATCAGTCGTGTGCCGGCCCCCGCGCCGAAGGGCATCTCGACCTCGCTCGATGAGAACCCCACCCGCACAGCAAAACGCCCGCGGAAATCCGCGGGCGCTCTGTATTCCGGCACTGTTGCGAAAGGCTTTAGCCCTTGGCAACCGATGCGATCGCCTGATCGATCAGCGCCTTGTCCGACGACGCATCATGCTTGTCGGCAATCAGCGCCGCGGCAGCTGCGGTCGCGGCTTTCGCCGTCGCCATGCGGACTTCGGTCAGCGCGGTGGCCTCGGCCGCGGCGATGCGGTCTTCGGCCATCTGCTTGCGGCGTCCGATCAGTGCGGTGGCGTCGGCCTTGGCCTTGGCGACCAGCGTTTCGGCTTCTGCTTCGGCGCGGGTGCGCATGTCGTCGGCTTCGCGAGCGGCATCGGCGAGCTTCGCTTCATATTCCGCCTTCAGCGATTCGGCGTCGAGGCGGAGCTGTTCGGCTTCGTTCAGCTGCTTCGAAATCTCGGCGATCTTCTTGTCGAGCGAGGCGCCGATCATTTTCGGAACACCCTTCCAGACCAGGATGCCGAGGAAAGCGAGCATCGCGATCGAGACCCAGACCGTCGCGTCCATCCCGAACGCGGTCGGATCGGCATGGACTTCGCCCGCTGCCTCCGAGAGGATGATTGCGAAATTAGCCATGGAGCACCGCCTTTACCGCCGCCTTGGCATCCGCCGCGCCGACCTTCACGCCCGCCAGCTTGGCGACCAGATCGCCCGCTGCTTCGGCCGCAACCGATTCGATTTCAGCCATTGCCGAGGTGCGCGCTGCGGCGACATCGGCTTCGGCCGCGGTCAGCTTGTCCGAAAGTTCGGCATCGACCTTCGCCAGACGCTTTTCGGCGTCCTTTGCGGCCTTGTCCTTGGCTTCGGCGACCGCCTTCTGCGCAGCGGCGCGGCTCGCGTCGCTCTGCTGGCGGTAGCTTTCTTCGATGGCATCGGCGGCGGCGTGCGCTGCTTTTGCTGCCGCCAGATCGTCCGCAACCTTGCGGTCGCGGGCGTCCACCGTCGCTTCGATTTTGGGCAGCATGCCGCGGCCGATCACCAGGTAAATCCCGGCGAAGACGACCAGCAGCCAGAAGAGCTGCGAGGCAAGATACCAATTGTCAGCGGTTAGCTGGGCTATCTGGGGCATGAAAGACGGACCCTAAATTCTTGAAAAACCTGCAAAAGGTGAAACCGGTCCCCGAAAGGACCGGCGCCACCCAAATCGTCTGAAATCAGACGACGAAAAGCAGGATCATCGCAACGACGAATGCCAGCAGGCCGAGAAGTTCGGCAGCGGCGAAGCCGATGAACAGGCGACCCTGCTGGCCGTCAGCGGCGGCCGGGTTGCGCAGTGCGCTTTCGAGGAAGCTGCCGAAAACATTGCCCACGCCGATGGCGGCCATGCCGGCACCGATTGCGGCGAGACCAGCACCGATCAGCTTTGCTGCTTCTGCGTCCATTGTAATAACTCCTTGGTGTAAACGTTTGAAAGAAACGAACTTAGTGAAGGTTGACCGCGTCGTTGATGTACAGCGAGGTCAACAGGGCGAAAACATAGGCCTGGATGCCGGCGACCAGCAGCTCAAGCGCGCTGATCCCGATCATCAGGATGAAGCTCAAAACCGACACGATCGAGCCGAGCCACAGCGTCTCGGCATTAAAGCCGTTGATGACGAAGCCCGAGAGCACCTTCAGCAGCACGTGACCGGCGGTCATCGCAACGAAAAGACGCAGGCCGAGGCTGAACGGGCGGACCATGAACGACACGAACTCGATCGGTGCGATGATCGGGATCATCGGCAGCGGCGTGCCGTGCGGCACGAAGAGCGAGAAAAAGTGGAGCTTGTGGCGCCAGAAACCGACGACGAGGACGATCGCAAAGCTGATCAGCGCAAGAATGCCGGTGATCGCGATGTGGCTGGTGACGGTGAAGGGGTGAAGCCCCAGCACGCCCAGCGGCAACATGCCGAGCAGGTTGCAAAACAGGATGAACATGAAGAGCGAGAAGACATAAGGCGTATATTTGCGCCCTTCGGTCCCGATGTTCTGCATCATCATGCTCGAGATGAAGCCCGTAAAGCCTTCAACAGCAGCCTGCCAGCGACCGGGAACAAGCTGACGGCGCATGCCGCCCCACATGAAGATGCCCAGTGCGATGGCGGCAATCACCATCCACAGCGCACTGTTCGTGAACAGGATTTCGTGCCCGCCCAGATTGAAGCCGCCGCCAAGCGGCGTCACCTCGAACTGGTGCATCGGGTCGATTTTGCCGGATTCCGCCGCCACTATTCACTCCACGCGCATTGCGGAACGGCTTTGTCGGCCGCCCCGTCCAAAAATTACCTTGCGTCCCCGTTACTTACGGGGCGTCGATGCGATGCGGATGATGTTCCGAAAGGCAACGATAATGCCCAGAAACAACATCAACAACAAACCCCAGGGCGACGTGCCGGCGATGCGATCGATCAGCCAGCCGAACAGCCCGCCCCCGATCATACCGCCCAACAGTTCCGCCAGAACCCGATTTCCGAGCCGGTAATTGGCATCGGATTCCGGCCCGGCGTTCACCGCGGTCCGTTTCGCTTCTGCGGCTTCGGCCCGGTCCAATCGCTCTTCGAGCGAGACCAGGCGCGAATCCTCCGAAGTTGGTTCCGGATCGCTGCCGTTCCCCGTCATCTTGTGGCACCCTCCTGAAACAGAGCCGAAAGCCTTCGATTCTGCCTGCAAAAAAAGGCCCGAAAATTCGGGAGACCCCTAAGGCGCGGTCCGTTTAGGAATGACGCCCCATTAAGTCAATGCCTGCAACAATGTCTTTGCTGCAGCGCGCAAAAATGCCGCCGCGTTTAGGGGCGCGGCGGCATAAAAGGACCCGCAGGCCCCCCTTGGAAACTCGAATATTTACGGGCAGCGCGAATCCCGGACCGGCGGACTGCCGTCGCGGGTTTTCCAGCTGCCGTCCGGCGCCTGATATTTTTCGCCGGGCTTGGTCTGCGCGATCAGGTTGCATCCGCTGGTGAAGGCGAATTGCTCGACCGTGCTGCCGGTTGCCTGCGCGCGCTCGGTATAAGCCGCCTTGCGCTTGATGTTGAGATCCTGAACCAGTGCCCGGATCGCCGGGGTCGGGCTGGTGGCAAAGCCCAGATAGCCGTCGGGCTGCTCGCCGATCTGCCCGTCGGCGCGCGCCGCGGCATAGGCCGGATCGCGCTGCGCCATCGCCGACGGCACTGCAAATGCAACCGCAGCGGTGGCCGCAATCGCTGCCAGCGCCAGTCCGGTGGGTTTCCAATGTTTCAAACGCATATCCATTCCATTCCCTGTCAGAATATTCCGCTATTCTGCTCGATCAGCTTCTTGGCATCGCCATCCAGCCTGTACACGATTTCTTGCTTGATGTTGATGTTCAGGTTGATTTCGATCGGCTTGTCGGGCGTTTTGATCTGGACGCAGCCGGCCAGAGCCGCCGCTCCCGTCACTATCGCCAGACATTTCGCACCGATGGCCTGCCTCCTTGCTTGCTTGTTGATCATCTTCATTGCACGGGCTCGCTTTCTGGTGGCTGAACGGGTGCGACCGCACCCTTTTTGGCGGCTTCGGCCTCTTCCTGCGCGCGCATCAAGGCCGGTAGATTCTGTTCGATGAAGATCGCCGGGTCGTAAAATCCCTTTGCCGACGTCAAAAGCTGGCGGAAAGGCGCGGTGATCTTGATGTTGAACACCAGCGGCAGTTTCGCGATCTGGTTGGTCAGGAAATTGCGCGTCGCGCCCTCGCCCTGCCCCACGCCGCCAAAGCGGATATCGGTGATCATTTCGCCGTCGAGGTCACCGTTCATGATGATCGACAAATCGTCATATTTCAGGCTGCGCAGCGCGCCAAAGGCGAAATTGGCGATCGCGCCGAGATTGCGGTTCGACAATTCACCGACATAGGCGAGCGTGCCGCCGCTGCCGCGCGAATCGATCCGCCCCTCGACGATTCGTCCGCCCAGTCCGTCGAACTCGACCGGCAGCGTCCCGTCGAATACGCCTGTCGCGTTGATATTCTCGAACCCGAAGCTCTGCAGGAACACCGCGGCATCGACCCCGACGATGTCGAACGACAATCGCCGCGGTTCAGTGGCGTTGAAATCGAGCGTCGTGGGGTGGAGCAGCAATTGCCCGCCGGCAAAGGGCCAGCTGCCGCCTTCGACCCGAACCTTGTTGTCGCCGAGCAGACGATATTCGATCGTCCCGTCGACCACCGGAATACCTGGGTTAATCTCCTTGATCCGCGCGATCTGCCCCGGCGCGGTGCGCAGGTTGATCAGGTCGTCAAAGGTCAATGTCGTCGTCAGTCCGGTCACCGGGCCGAAGGCTGCAGCGAGGCTGGTGTCGGCGGTGGCAAAGGTGCCGCGACTCGTCACCCCGTCACCGGTCCAGTCGATACGTCCATCGCCGACGACAGCGCCCTGGACATTGGCGACGACGCCGAGTGCGAGGCGGGTCAGCTTGTCGGGCTGGAACGCATCGCCAAAGCGCAATTCCTTCACCGAAAGATCGGCAAAGCCCGTCGCATCGTCCAGCCGGTGGCGGATTACCGTGTCGAGGACCTTCGCCCCTGTCTTCTGTTCGCTGAACCCCGCCGTCGCGTCGATCACCCCGCCTGCGAAGCGCAGCCGCGCATCCTTGCTGACAAGCGGGAAGAAGCGCGGGTCCGGGTCGGCATCGGTCAGCACCAGCCCGCCGTCGAGCGTCAATGCGCCGCCCGCCCAGCGCCATTGCCCGCCGATCTCGTTCATGTTCAATGGCACCGCGCCGATCTTCCCGCTCGCGCCGACGAGGTCGCCCGCCATCCCCTGCGCCGTCCCGCGGCCCGATAGACTTTGGGCGGCGAATCGGGTCACGCTCTCGCCTTCTCCCAGCCGGACGTCGGCGCGCGCCAGCGACCAGCGCATCGCGGCAAGGTCGATTTGCGCCGGGCCGCTATCGAAAGCGAAGGGCGAAGTTCCGCTGGCCCCGCGCAGCTTGAGCCCGGCTATGCGGATGTCGCCGCGCAGTCCGCCCGGCCCGGCGCTGAGCAAGGGCGCGCCCGGGCGGCTGCACAGGTCGATCGCGGTCCGGGCGAGCCGGAACCCGGCGACCTCGACGCGCTCGGCAGCGACCCGGCTACACCCGCCGTTCAGCGCCAGTGCGCCCGTCGGCGCCAGAAAGCCGTTCAGCGGCACACGCAGCCGCTCGACACGTCCGCCGGCGAGCGGTCCCGACAGGTCGGCGGAGGTCGCAAAGCGCAAAAGCCCGTTGCGATTGCCCGAAAAGCGCACCGGCTCCAAAGTCAGGCGCGAACCCGCGGCACTATAGGGCTCGAGACTCGCGAGCCCCGTGACCGCCCCGTCGGCACTCCGGTCGAGGCGCATCGTCCCCGACGGAAGGTCGCCGCCGCCAAAGCTCCAGCGACCCGATGCCAGCACGGCAGGCTGTACCGCGCCATAAAGATAGCCGACGCGGCTGTCGGCGCTGCCGGTGAAATGCGCGCCGCTCGCGCTCGTCAATTGCGGCGCGATCAGGTCGATACGCGCCGACGGCCCTTCACCGAGCAGTGCGAATTCGGCGCTCCCGCTGGCGTCGGCCAGCACCCGGCTCAGCGCCAGACTGGCTTTTGCGGCCAGCGGTCCGATCGGCATCCCGCCAAGGCCGCGCGTAGTTTCCGCAATCGAGCGCCGAACCGCATCGCTGCCGCTCGCGCGGGCAAAGCGGATCCGGCCATCGAGCCGCGGCGCTCCGCTGCCGACGAGGCCCCTGGCGTCAAGGCTGACCGTTTCGGCCGCGAAACCGGCGCCCCGCAGCCGCGCCATATCGGCATCGATCGCGATCCTCGTTTGCACTGCGGTCCCGTCGAAGCGCGCCAGCACGCCCAGCCGATCGGCCCGCGCCGGCCCGGCGACCAGCTGCGCGATGCTTGCGTCGGCCGTCCCCTTCCAGCTTTGCAGATTTTCAGACAAGGACAGGTCGAGCGCGATCTGCGGCGATGCCGCGCGAACAGCGCCGTTGGCGCAGACAAGGCTCGCCCCGCGCAGCGGTCCGACCAGCTGCGGTCGCACGTCGCGCACCAGCACCGTGCCATAAAAGCTGACGCCATCCCCGCGACACCCCGCCGCCACGACATGCGGCGCGACGAGCGCGAGCTTGCCGGTGAAGTCGGTGCGCAAATTTCCGCCGCCGTTCAGCGCCGCACCGATATCGCCCCACGGCGTCTCGACCCGCGCCCGCGCATCGCGCAGCACCACGGCGAGGTCGGGCAAGGCAAAGGGGTCTTTGCTCGTCGGGTCGCGAAATTTGTCAAGCGAACCAAAGGACAGGCGCCCGTCGGTAAAACGGCCGTAAACCCGCACGCCGTCCGCCCTGATTCCCGAAACATAGGGCCCCGACCAGCCATAGCCGAGCGTGACGGTCACCGACTTGGCGGTCAGGTCCGGCGCCGCCGGATCGCCGATGACGATATTCGACAGCCGTTCGCTGCGAAAACCAATTTCCTCGATTGTATAGCGCGCGGGAACGCTGCGGTTCTCGAGCTGATCACGAATGAAGGTATCGGCGATCGGCTCGCGCGCCAGCCAAGTAACCGCAACGAGCACACCAACCGCACCGGCGGTCAGCCAGCGCTTCCTGAACAACATGGTTCTGTGCCGCCACCTGGGCTTCGGCGCCTCGTGCGTGTCGATCATGGGATGGCCGCGACAGCCTGTACGCCGCGAAAAAGGGAAACGGACGATGACGTCATGGCGTAGATATATCGTCCTCCGGCCCGCATGGCATTCAGGGCAGCAACGCAGGAAATCCCGTTTCGCTGCAAGAAATTGCTCCGGATTGCCATCATCCTTTCCTATGACCGTTGAGTGCGGCTCACAAGGCGGTTATTCCCTTCTCATGGGGGATGTACCGGATCATCAGGGACACCGCGCGCGGCTGCGCACCCGCCTTCTGGCCGACGCCGGGGGGCTGGCCGACTACGAGCTGGTCGAATATCTGCTCGCCCTCGCCATCCCCCGCCGCGACACCAAGCCGCTCGCCAAGGCGCTGTTGAGCGAATTCGGCTCGCTGGCGCAGTTGATCGCCGCCGATCCCGAATCCTTGCGCCGCATCGACGGCATGGGCGAAACCGCGATCGCGGCGCTGAAAATCGTCCAGGCCACGGGCCTCAGGATGCTCAAGGGCGAATTTCGCGACAAGCCCTTGCTCTCCAGCTGGGATGCGCTGCTCGACTGGCTGCGCGCCGACATGGGGCCGATTGACGTCGAGCGCGTGCGCGTCCTCTATCTCAATGCGCGCAACATGCTGATCCGCGACGAACTGGTCAGCGAGGGATCGATCGACCAGTCGGCGATCTACGTCCGCGAAGTCATCAAGCGCGCGCGCGAACTCGGCGCATCGGCGATCATTCTCGTCCACAACCACCCCAGCGGTAGCCCCGAACCCAGCCGGCAGGATATCGCCATTACCCGCGACATTGCCGAGGCCGCGGCGAAGCTGGGCATTAGCTTGCACGACCATATCATCATCGGCGGACCGGATCACCGCAGCTTTCGCGCAATGGGGCTGCTTTAGGCGGGCAAATCACGGTCTGGCACATCGTCACCCCGGACTTGATCCGGGGCCTGATTGCCTTGAAGAAAAAGGCGGGTGTCGGGTCAGTCCCGGCATGACAGGATGGAGGGAGCCCAACTCCAAATCCAGGCAATATCAACACCCCACTGTCACATCGTTTGACTTGTCGCAGCGTAGGCACCATCTTCCGCTTATGCAGATTCGACCGAGCCTTTTCCGGATCAACCTCCACGCGGGTCAACTTCTCGCGGGCATTTAGCCCCGGGTTCCGGTGCGTCTCGCCCCGAGCCCGGGGCGAAATCTTCATCCCGATTGTTGCTGGCAGGGCCGCCATTCCGCGCGCCCGCCCACCCGGAAAGCTATATTCATGACAAAGCGTAATGCGGCCAAGCGGCCGCCAATCCATATGATCGATTCCGAAGCCGACACCCTTACCGAATTGGCTATCGCGCGACAGGAGCGCACGCCGCAGGTCAGTGACCTGCTGCTTGAGGAAATCGGCCGCGCGAAAATCTATGTTGCCGCGAAAATTCCCGCGGATGTCGTCACGATGGGCTCGACCGTCGCCTTCGTCGACGATGCCAGCGGCGCGTCGCGCACGGTTCAGCTCGTCTATCCCGCAGACGCCGACATTTCGGCGGGTCGCATTTCGATCATGACCCCCGTCGGCGCTGGCCTGATCGGGATGCGCGAAGGGCAGGAAATACTGTGGCCCGATCGCGATGGCCACGAACGCAAATTATCGATCGTCACCGTCGTCCAGCCGAAATGACCGGGCGGCGCTTGCCTGGCCTTCCCGGTCGGCACGCCGCACATTTCTTTGTCTCTCGCCATTTTCTTCCCTTCTCTTGGCGGGAATGACGAAGAATATGCGAGATTGCTCATTCATAAACCGCGCAAAGCAATACGGCCGCCGGATCGCTCCGACGGCCGCACCATCTCGCTTGGGGCTTGCTAAGCGCCGCGCGACAGGAAGCCGGTCAATTCGGTCTTGCTGACGCTCTTCGACTTGTCGCCGTCCGCGGCGGCGAAGGCCTGACCGATCCATGTCTTCACATCGGCCGATTCGGGATCGACCGAGGGATCAGTGGCCGCGCGCAGCTTTTTCATCCACGCGCCAAATTCCGCCTCGTTGAGATCGCCGGTTGAATCGGCGTCATAGGTCGGAAATTCCTGATTGACGATCTGCGCCACCTGGGTCGGCGTTGCCGCCGTTCCAGACGGGGCCGGCTGGCCCGATGCGGGCGCAGGCTGCGTCGAGGCGTCAGGGGCCGGCGCGGGTTCTGAAGCCGGCGGGGGCGTCGCCGGATCGCTGGCCGGAGGTGCACCCTGCGCCAGAGCCGGGAAGCTTGCGGCGGCCGCGCCAATCAAAAGCAACTGTTTCAACATCATCTTACTCCTGCATCATCGCCTTGGGCTCGGCATCGGGCTCGGATTCCGTGTCGGGTTCCGGAGCAGGTGCCGGCTCGGCGGTCGGGGGGGCCGGCTCCGCTACCGGGGGCGTGTCGGTGGGTGCGGGGGTGGTGTCCGGTCCAGGTGCCGGTGCATCGGTCGGTGCGGGCTGCGACGTCGTCGGCTGATCACCCGCCGGTTCCGTCGTCTGTGCCAATGCCGGGAAACTTACGGCGGCCGCGCCGATCAAAAGCATTTGTTTAATCACTCATCTTCTCCTGTAACGGCGGCAGAGCTGGTTGCGACCCACCACCTTTTTGAAAGGGACATGGGGGCAACCGACGATGTTCGGCGAAAGTTGCGATGTCGCGGGATTTGGAGAAACGCCCCGTCCCTGCTACGGGGCGCCCCATCGTGGTTCCGCGCAGTTTCCGCGATAAAACGTCATAAAAGGAAGGAAAATCAATGGTTCCGCGTTACGCACGGCCGGACATGACCGCAATTTGGTCGGCCGAGAATCGCTTTCGCATCTGGTTCGAGATCGAAGCGCATGCGACCGACGCGCTCGCGGAGCTCGGCACCGTTCCCAAATCTGCCGCCAAGGCGCTGTGGGACTGGTGGGCCACCAACCCCGTCATCGACGTTGCCGCGATCGACGCGATCGAGGCGGTCACCAAGCATGACGTCATCGCCTTCCTGACCTGGGTCGCCGAAAATGTCGGCGACGAGGCGCGCTTCATGCATCAGGGCATGACCAGCAGCGACGTGCTCGACACCTGCCTCGCGGTTCAGCTTGCGCAAGCGGCCGACATCCTGCTCGCCGATCTCGACGCGCTGCTCGAAGCGATCAAGCGCCGCGCCTATGAGCACAAGCTCACCCCAACGATCGGGCGCAGCCACGGCATCCACGCCGAACCGGTCACCTTCGGGCTCAAGCTCGCGCAGGCCTATGCCGAGTTCGAACGCTGCAAGACGCGGCTCGTCGCCGCGCGCGCCGACATCGCGACCTGCGCCATCTCGGGCGCCGTGGGCACCTTTGCCAACATCGATCCGCGCGTCGAAGCGCATGTCGCCGCGAAACTCGGCCTCGCAATCGAGCCCGTCTCGACACAGGTCATCCCGCGCGACCGCCATGCGATGTTCTTCGCGACGCTCGGCGTCATCGCCGGCTCGATCGAACGCCTCGCGACCGAAGTCCGCCATTTGCAGCGCACCGAAGTGCTGGAGGCCGAGGAATATTTCTCGCCCGGCCAAAAGGGTTCGTCGGCGATGCCGCACAAGCGCAACCCGATCCTTACCGAGAATCTCACCGGCCTCGCACGCATGGTGCGCAGCGCGGTCGTTCCAGCGCTCGAAAATGTCGCGCTGTGGCACGAACGCGACATCAGCCACTCATCGGTCGAACGCTTCATCGGCCCCGACGCGACGATCACCCTCGACTTCGCGCTCGGCCGCCTCACCGGCGTCGTCGATAAGCTGCTCGTCTATCCTGCGCGGATGCAGAAGAACCTCGACCGCATGGGCGGCCTCGTCCATTCGCAGCGCGTTCTGCTCGCACTGACGCAGGCGGGCGCCAGCCGCGAGGAAAGCTATGTTCTCGTCCAGCGCAACGCGATGAAGGTATGGGACAGCGATGGCGCGCTTTCGCTGCTCGAACTGCTCAAGGCCGACACCGACGTGACCGCGAAGCTCTCGGCCGAACAGCTCACCGACCTGTTCGACCTTGGCTATCATATGAAGCATGTCGACACGATCTTCGATCGGGTCTTCGGGGCGGCATAAAGACACCAGGCCCTCTCCTTCAGGAGAGGACAGCGAGACTTGCGAACTTGTTCGCCAGTCGCAGCGGGTGGGGGCTATCGGCCTTACGCAAGGTCGATGGCCCCACCCCAACCCCTCCCCTGAAGGAGCGGGGCTTGGTTGCTGCCGACCCAAAGACTGGAAACCCGCGCCAAAGTCGCATAGGTAGCGGAACAGGGCCGATTGAGGGAGCAAGCCAAAGTGGGAATCCTGCGAACGATCATCTGGGTCTTGCTGACCGCCATTCTGGTAATTTTCGCGATGGCGAACTGGCTTCCGGTCACCGTCACCATCTGGCCTGGCGAGGTGCTCGACACGAAATTGCCGGTCCTGATCCTCGGCGCCTTCCTGATCGGCGCCGTACCGATGTGGATCGCACTGCGCACCGCGCGCTGGACGATGAAGCGCCGCCTTGACGCCAGCGAGCGCCAGCTTGCCGACCTCCGCGCCATGGCAAACCGCGCCGCCGAACCGGCACCGCCCATCGCTGCGCCCGCCACAACCCCCGCTAACGACAGCCCCACCCTACCGCTGGAGACACCATGAGTTCGCCGCTTTATCTCGCCATTGACACCCCGCAGCTCGATAGCGCGCTCGCGCTGGCGCAGAAGGTGCGGCATCATGTCGGCGGGCTGAAGCTCGGACTCGAGTTTTTCTGCGCCAACGGCCATCATGGTGTGCATGAGATGGGCAAGCTAGGCTTGCCGATCTTCCTCGATTTGAAGCTCCATGATATTCCGAACACCGTCGCCAAGGCAATCCAGGCGCTGCGTTCGCTCGAACCGGCGATCCTCACGGTCCACGCCGCAGGCGGTCGCGCGATGATGGAAGAAGCAAAGGCTGTGGCGGGGCTGAATACCAAAGTTGTCGCCGTGACGGTGCTGACCAGCCTCGACGCACCCGACCTCGACGACATAGGCGTCGGCGGCAACCCGCATGACCAGGTCGTGCGCCTCGCCGCCCTCGCCCGCCAATCGGGCCTCGATGGCATCGTGTGCTCCGGTCAGGAAGTGAAAGCGGCGCGCAAGGTCTGGCCCGGCGGCTTTTTCGTCGTCCCCGGCGTGCGTCCGGCGGACGGCAAGGCGGGCGATCAGAAACGCATCGTCACGCCCGCACAGGCGATGGCCGACGGCGCCTCGATCCTCGTCGTCGGCCGCCCGATCAGCCAGTCGCAAGATCCCGACCTTGCCGCGCGCGCCATCGAGGCGACGCTTTAATTCTTTCCATTCCCGTTCGTGTCGAGCGACGTCGAGATATCCGTCGAAGCAGCGCAAGATCGAGCGCCATCCCGACTTCGCTCGATGCGAACGAATAAACAGAGACCGATCATGTCCCCACTCGTCAAAATCTGCGGGCTGTCGACGCCCGAAACCATCGACGCCGCCATCGAGTTCGGGGCGACGCACATCGGCCTCGTCCATTATGCGCCGAGCCCGCGCCATGTCGACCTCAAGGCCGCCGTCGCGCTGCGTCAACGCGCCGCCGGACGCGTCAAGGTTGCGCTCCTGCTCGTCAACGCCTCGCAAAAGGAGACGAGCGACGCGCTCGCCGCGATACGCCCCGACATCATCCAGTTTCACGGCACCGAAACCCCCGAATGGCTGGCGACGGTCAAGCGTCTCGTCCCCGCCGAGATATGGAAAGCCGTCGGCCTCAAGGATGCCGGGACGCTCGACCGGATCGAACAATATCACGGCATCGCCGACCGCATCCTGTTCGACGCGCCCGCCGCTGCGATGCCCGGCGGCAACGGGACCCGGTTCGACTGGTCATTGCTCAAGAACCATCGTCACAGCATGGATTGGGGCATTGCCGGCGGTCTCTCTCCTGACAATGTCGCCGAAGCGATCGCCGAAACCGGCGCGCCGCTGGTCGATGTCTCGTCGGGCGTCGAAAGCGCGCCGGGTGTCAAGGATGTGGACAAGATCGCCGCTTTCCTTAAAGCGGCCGGGCTATGACAGACTTGCCCAACAGCCTTCGCAGCCAGCCTGACGAACGCGGCCATTTCGGTGACTTCGGCGGGCGCTATGTCGCCGAAACGCTGATGCCGCTGATCCTCGACCTCGAACGCCACTATCGCGCGGCGCAGGTCGACCCCGCGTTCAAGGCCGAGTTCGAATATCTGCTGAAGAATTACGTCGGCCGCCCGAGCCCGCTGTGGCTCGCCGAGCGGCTGACCGAGGATCTCGGCGGTGCGAAAATCTATCTCAAGCGCGAGGATCTCAACCACACCGGCGCGCACAAGATCAACAATTGCATCGGCCAGATCCTGCTCGCCAAGCGGATGGGCAAGCAAAAGATCATCGCCGAAACCGGCGCTGGCCAACACGGCGTCGCCACCGCGACCGTCGCCGCGCTCTTCGGCTTGCCCTGCACCATCTTCATGGGCGCGGTTGACGTCGCACGGCAGCAGCCCAATGTGTTCCGCATGAAGCTGCTCGGCGCCGAAGTGGTCGCGGTCGAATCGGGCGCGAAGACGCTCAAGGACGCGATGAACGAGGCGCTGCGCCATTGGGTCGCGAACGTTCACGACACTTTCTACATCATCGGCACCGTCGCCGGCCCGCACCCCTATCCCGAGCTTGTCCGCGACTTCCAGTCGGTGATCGGCACCGAAGCGCGCGAACAGATCCTCGAGGCCGAGGGTCGCCTCCCCGACATGCTCATCGCTCCCGTCGGCGGCGGATCGAACGCGATCGGCCTGTTCCACCCCTTCCTCGATGACGAAAGCGTCGAGATCGTGGGCGTCGAAGCCGCGGGCGAAGGCCTCGAAGGAAAACACGCCGCCAGCCTCGCGGGCGGCAAGCCGGGCATCCTCCACGGCAATAAAACCTATCTGCTCCAGGACGAAGACGGTCAGATTACCGAAGCGCACAGCATCTCGGCAGGCCTCGACTATCCAGGCATCGGCCCCGAGCATAGCTGGCTCCACGACATCGGCCGCGCACGCTATGTCCCCGTCACCGACGCCGAAGCGCTCGCGAGCTTCCAGCGCCTGTGCAAACTCGAGGGCATCATCCCGGCGCTCGAAAGCGCGCACGCGATCGCCGCCGCCGAACGCATCGCGCCGACGATGGACAAGGACAAGATCATCATCGTCAACCTGTCGGGCCGCGGCGACAAGGACATCTTCACCGTCGCCGACGCGTTGGGGGTGGAGCTGTGAACAGCCGTCAGAAATTCGCCCTGCTCCTGCTGTTCTTTGCAATCACATTCATTCTTGTGAGCCAGACGGGATGGGCCGCCAACGGCCTGGTTTTCTACGGGCTGATAGGCATTTTCATGATCCTGAATATTGCACTCATTTCTTTCAAACTGCGCCAGAGATCAGAGCATGAGTGACCGCTTCACCACCGCCTTCGGCAAGCCGCACCCCGCGCTCGTCGCCTTCATCACCGCGGGTGATCCGACCCCCGCCGACACCGGCGCGATCCTCGACGCGCTCGTCGCGGGCGGCGCCGATGTGATCGAACTGGGCATGCCCTTCACCGATCCGATGGCCGACGGCCCCGCGATCCAGGCGGCGAATTTGCGCAGCATGGCTGCGGGCACGAAGACCGCCGACATCTTCGCGCTCGCCGCCGCTTTTCGCGCGCGCCACGCCGACGTCCCGCTCGTCCTGATGGGCTATGCCAATCCGATGACGATCCGTGGGTCCGACTGGTTCGCCGCCGAATGCGCGAAAGCCGGCATCGATGGCGTGATCTGCGTCGATATCCCCGCTGAAGAAGACCCAGAACTTGGTCCCGCGCTGCGCGCCGCCGGGGTCGACCTCATCCGGCTCGCCACCCCGACCACCGATGCCGCGCGGCTGCCCGCCGTGCTCGAAGGCGCAGGCGGCTTCCTCTATTATGTCTCGGTCGCCGGGATCACGGGGCTGCAGCAGGCCGCGCAGGCGAGCATCGACGAAGCCGTCGCGCGGCTGAAAGCCACAACCGACCTTCCCGTCGCGGTTGGCTTCGGCGTCCGCACGCCGCAGCAAGCCGCCGACATCGCGCGCGTCGCCGACGGCGTCGTCGTAGGGTCGGCGCTGGTCGAAATCATCGCAAAGCATGGCGCCGACGCCCCCGCCCATGTCGAAGCCTTCACCCGTTCGCTCGCCGATGCTATTCACGGCGCAAAGGAGATCGCCGCATGAGCTGGCTCGACCGCGTTCGCAACGCCCTGCCCTTCGCCGCCAAGCGCGATACCGCCGACAATCTCTGGCACAAATGCCGCCAGTGTCAGCAGATGGTGTTCGTCAAGGAATGGGAAGATAATCTCAACGTCTGCCCGCGCTGCGAACATCATGACCGCATCGGTGCGACCGAGCGTTTCGCACAGCTGTTCGACGGCGGCATCCACGAACTGATCGCGGCGCCTGCCGCGCCCGAAGATCCGCTGAAGTTCCGCGACACCAAAAAATATGTCGACCGCATCAAGGCCGCGCGCACCGCGACCGGCGATCGCGACGCCTATCAGAACGGATTTGGCCGCATTTCGGGCCAGCCGGTCGTGATCGGCGTTCAGGATTTTGCCTTCATGGGCGGATCGATGGGCGTCGCCGTCGGCGAAGCCTTTGTCGCCGGGGTTGAACAGGCGATCAAACGCGGCACCCCCTATATCGCGATCACCGCTGCCGGCGGCGCGCGCATGCAGGAAGGCACACTGTCGCTGATGCAGATGCCGCGCGCGACCGTCGCGCTCGCGCGCCTGCGTCGCGCCGGCCTGCCCTATATCGTGCTGCTGACCGATCCCACGACCGGCGGCGTCACCGCCAGCTATGCGATGCTCGGCGACGTGCAGATCAGCGAACCCAAGGCGCTGATCGGCTTCGCGGGCCAGCGCGTGATCGAGAACACGATCCGCGAGAAACTGCCCGAAGGCTTCCAGCGCGCCGAATATCTGCTCGATCACGGGATGATCGACATGGTCGTCGCGCGCAAGGATCTGCCCGAAACGCTCGGCCGCCTCATCGGGTATCTCGCACCTGAAAAGGCTGCCTGACCAACGTCGCAACGAAGCGTCAGCTCTCTATTCTTGTCACCCCGGACTTGATCCGGGGTCCATGCAGCCTGTGCGGCAAATGGATGCCGGATCAAGTCCGGCATGACGAAAACGAGGGAGCCTGACGACAACTTCACGATCAAGG
This sequence comes from Sphingopyxis sp. GW821-FHT12C06, assembly GCF_058807415.1. NCBI lineage: Bacteria > Pseudomonadati > Pseudomonadota > Alphaproteobacteria > Sphingomonadales > Sphingopyxidaceae > Sphingopyxis > Sphingopyxis sp. GW821-FHT12C06. Next base: position 401,991 of record NZ_JBXAQR010000002.1, read on the forward strand.
CTCGATATAAATGCCCGACCACGCTCACAGCACCGACCCCGCGGTCCAGACCCAGCTCGATCGCCTCGCCGCGCTCTCGCCGGGCCGCGACATTCTCGGCCTCGAACGCATCGCCGACATCTGCGAGCGCCTCGGCAACCCGCAAAACCAGCTCCCGCGCATCTTCCACGTCGCAGGCACCAACGGCAAAGGCTCGACCTGCGCCTATCTGCGCGCGATCCTCGAAGCGAGCGGGCGCACCGTCCATTGCTACACCAGCCCGCACCTCGTCCGCTTCAACGAACGCATCCGCCTCGCCGGAACACTGATCGACGATGCGCTGCTCGCTACGCTGCTCGAAGAAGTGCTCGACGCGGCTGCCGACCTGCACGCCAGCTTCTTCGAAGTTACCACCGCCGCCGCCTTGCTCGCCTTCGCGCGCATCCCGGCGGACGATGTCATCATCGAGGTTGGCCTCGGCGGCCGTCTCGACGCGACCAACATCATCCCCGCCCCGGCAGTCTGCGGCATCGCCTCGCTCGGCATCGATCATGAGGCCTTCCTGCTCGCGCCCGAGGCCGGAACCCCTGACGACCCCGCCGTCCGCATCGCGTGGGAAAAGGCCGGGATCATCAAGCCCGGCACCCGCGTCGCGACGCTCGCCTACCCCGCACCGCTGACCCAAATCATCGCCGAACGCGCCGCCGAAGCAGGCGTCACGCTTTTTTCAGAAGGCACCGACTGGTCGGTCGAACCCGAAACCGACGGTTTCCGCTGGACCTCAAACCTCGGCGATGTCGCCGAAACGCTCAGCCCGCGCATGACCGGCGCGTATCAGGCGCGCAACGCCGGGCTCGCGATCGCGATGCTCCACCTCGCCGAGCCGCGCCCCTCGGGCGCCGCCATCGCACGCGGCGCCGCCGATGCCTTCTGGCCGGGGCGGATGCAGCTGCTTTGCAACGGACCGCTCACGACGCGCATGCCCGACGGTCATAATATCTGGGTCGACGGCGGCCATAATCTCGACGCTGCGCATCAACTCGCCGCGCTGATCGGGCAGACCCTCGCCCGCCGCGAGCCGATCGACCTCGTCCTCGGCATGCTCGCCAACAAGGACGCCGCAGGCTTTCTGCGGGCACTCACGCCGCATATTGGCAAGCTCGTCGCCGTCCCGATCCCCGGCCACGAACACCACACCCCCGCCGATCTCGCCCAGATCGCCCGCGACGCCGGCATCGCGCATGTCTCGGCGCAGGACGATCTGCCCTCGGCCATCCGCGCGCTCTCGACCGACAGCCCGGCGCGCAACATCCTGATCGGCGGCTCGCTCTATCTCGTCGGGCAAGCACTTGAACTCAACGAGGAATGGCCCGCCTGAATCCGCCCCATCACTTTGCGACAGCGAGGATCAAAACGCTTCGCAAGCTTGCTTTTCCTATGCCGTCTCGGGCGCCTTGCCCTTCCACGCCAGCAGCATGCCGGCAACAAAAGCGGCAAGCGACACGGCGAGAATATGTCCCCCAAGGTCGAGTTGCTGATACAGCAGCACGCCGACGAGGCCGGCGACGATTGCCCCGAAACCGACGATGCGCCACGCACCGACCGGCTGCTTGAGCTCCTGCGCATCAACCACTTTGGTCTGACGGACACCTTCCACCACATAGCCCTTGTGCCACAACATCCAGAGCAGCAGCATCCCGGGGATCGCCGCCGCGACCGTGAAGCCCCAGAAGCCCACCCAACCGAGCTTTTCGGCCACGATCCCGGCAGGCCCGGCCATGAAGGTCCGTCCGACCCCGGCAAAGGACGACAGCAGCGCGAATTGCGTCGCGGTATAGGCGATGTTCGACAGGCCCGAGAGATAGGTGGCGAAGACCGTCAGACCGATGCCGCTGGTCAGATTCTCGGTCACGATCGCCGCAACCAGCATCCAGTAACTGTTGCCCGTGGCCGCCAGGATCATGAACATGACATTCGAAAACATCATCATCAGGCCCGAAATCAGCAACGCCCGGCCCATGCCGAGCCACAACAGAAAAGGTGCGCCCAGCGCCGACCCGACGATCAGCGCGCCAAAGCCCCACAGCTTGTTCGCCGAAATATAGTCGAGATCGGGAAAGCCCAGATCGACGATCATCGGCCCCAGCATCGTCTGCCCCATCGCGTCGCCGACCTTATAGACGAGGACGAAGCCAAGGATCAGGAACGCGCCGTGCCGCGTCAGGAATTCGCGGAACGGGTTGACGACCGCTTCGGTCAGCCATTGCCCCGCCTTCATGCCCCCGGCATGCTCGAACCGGTCGACGAATTTCCCCGGCCCCGCCCAAAGCGCACCGATGATCGCCGGAACGATACAAAAGGCGGTCAGGCCATAGGCCGTCGCCCACCCCAGCCCCAACCCTTCGTTCGATGCAAAATAGATCGTGCCGGCGCCGGCAATCAGATTGCCTGTGCGATATCCGAACTGGTTGGTCGCGGTGCCGTGCGCAAATTCGTCTTCTTCCAGTATCTCGATGCGATAGGCGTCGATGACGATGTCCTGCGTCGCGGACAAAAAGGCGGTGATCAGGGCCCAGACCGCAAACAGGCCGATGTCGCCGGGCTGCGGATTGCTCGCGCCCAACTGCCAGATCGCGACGAATAACAGCGCCTGGATGAAGAACAGCCAGCCGCGCCTTTGTCCGAACGTCTTGGTCAAAAACGGCAGTGGCAGCTTGTCGACCAGCGGCGCCCACAGGAATTTCAGCGTATAGGGAATGCCCAGCGCGACTGCGAAACCGATCGTCGCGGTATCGATCCCGACCTTGGCAAGCCAGAAGGTCATGGTCGCGATCAGGAGCGTCAGCGGAAAACCGCTCGATATGCCGAGCAGGAAGGTGATCATCGGGTTTTTGCGCAAATAGGGGCGGAACGCCGGAACCGACAGCGCGACGATCATCAACCCGCCCAGGATCGCAACGAAAATGATAAACCGACTCAGATCAACTGACATACCGTCGCTCCCCGCGCAGCCGCTTCGCGGATGCGATTGTTCCGAAGAATGGGCCTAAAGCCTTGGGGACAAATTGGAAGCGGGGAATTGAGGCCCGGCGATCCCGGTCTTCGGTTCGTCGCGGTCCGGTACGCGTTGCGGCTCAGGCGGCCTTCGGCTGCCAATAGGTCTGGAGCCCGCTCACCTTGCGCGGCGCCTTGTTCTTGCACAGCATCGTTTCGATCGCATGCACCGCGCCCAGCAGCGCCGAGGCGCTGTGTGGCTTGTTCAGGCATGCGAGCGCGATGTCGCTCGCATCATCGGGGCATTGGCCGGTCACGAGCAGCACCACGATGCCACGATCGCGCGCCAGCCGCGCCACATCGCGTCCGCTCATATGCCCCGCCAGATTGAGGTCGAGGACGATGGCGTCGAGTTGCTGGCTCGCGAGAATGCCGACCGCCGCCTCGCCCGAATCGACCGTCGCGACAACGTCATATCCGCCATGTTTCAGCGTCCGCTCATTGTCGAACGCGACCAGCGGATCATCTTCAATGATCAGCAGCCGCTTGATGCACGACGGGCGGGACGCGAAGAGCATTATGTACTCCCTTTAACGGCCCCATGCCGCGCTCCGGGCCTTCCTGCAAGATTGCTTCTGCTTGCCATCGACGAAGCGACATATTTCCGGCTATGAGCGTGATCACAAAGCCACAGTTTCGTGGCCATAATCACAAGAAAGCCGCGTCTGTACCGATGACGACCCGTCGCCCTCCCCGTTCCGCTCCCGATCGCGACGCTCCGCGCGACGCCCCCCGTGGCCGCCGCGCCGCCCGCGCCGACTCGCCCGCGCGCAAACCCAAGCCCGACGAGGGCGAACGCGAAGAGGAAGGTCCACAGCGCATCGCAAAGCTGCTCGCGCGCGCCGGTGTCGGCTCGCGCCGCGATGTCGAACGGATGGTCGAGGAAGGCCGCATCGCGCTCAACGGCCAGATCATCGTGCACCCCGCGCCGCTGTTGACGTCGCTCGAAGGCCTGACCGTCGACGGCGACCCGGTCGCCAAGCCCGTCTCGACGCGCCTCTATCGCTTTCACAAGCCCGCCGGCTGCATCACTGCCGCGCGCGATCCCAAGGGCCGCAAGACGATCTATGATCTTCTGCCCAAGGGCCTGCCGCGCCTGATGCCCGTCGGCCGCCTCGACTATAATACCGAGGGGCTGCTGCTCATGACCAACGACGGAGAGTTCAAGCGCCAGCTCGAACTTCCCGCCAGCGGGGTCGAGCGCACGTACCGCGCCCGCGCCTTTGGTGACATCAGCCAGACCCAGCTCGAGGAACTCTCGATGGGGATCGAGATTGACGGCGTGCGCTATGGCAAGATCGACGCCAACCTCGAACGCCGCACCGGGCGCAACCAGTGGGTCGAAATGACGCTGACCGAAGGCAAGAACCGCGAAGTGCGCAAGGTGCTCGAACATTTCGGGCTCCAGGTCAGTCGCCTGATCCGTACCCGCTACGGCGTATTCGAACTCGACGGCCTGCCGATGGGCGCGGTCGATGTCGTGCCGCGCGACGAGTTGTTCAAATTCCGCCGGCATCTCGGCTGATGGCGATGCGGGTTATTTCGGGTGAATGGCGCGGCCGCAAGCTGGTCGCGCCCAAGGGCGATACGACGCGTCCGACCGCCGACCGCACGCGCGAGACCCTGTTCTCGATGCTGACGAGCCGCCTCGGCAGCTTCGAAGGGCTGGTCGTTGCCGATCTGTTCGCAGGCTCGGGGGCGCTCGGGATCGAGGCACTGTCGCGCGGCGCCGCGCAATGCCTCTTCGCCGAACAGGATCGCGACGCGCTGGACATATTGCGCAAGAATCTGGGCTCGCTCGAGGCAACCCCGCGCGCGGATGTCCGCGCGTCATCGGTGCTCTCGCTCGGTCCGGCGAAACGCACTTACGACCTGCTGATGCTCGACCCGCCCTATGGCACCGGTGCCGCCAGCGTCGCGCTCGACAAGCTGAACCGCCTCGGCTGGATCGGCCCCGACAGCTGGCTCTCGGTCGAAACCGCGCATGATGAGGTCATCGACGTCGCGGGCTTCGCGATCGACGCCGAACGCAAGGTCGGCAAGGCCAAGCTGACGTTGCTGCGGGTCGAATAACCCTCACGTCTCAAATTTTGTCATCCCCGCGAATGCGGGGACCCAGACTAGGCAACGCAAGGCCTCACTGGGCCCTCGCTTTCGCGGGGATGACAATGAAAAGTGGCTAAGCTCTGGCGGCCTGCCGCTTTACCATCGTCAGCCCGACCCAGCTCAGCACCCCGGCGAGCGCCAGATACAGCCCGACCACCGCGGTCCCGCCCCGATCGCTCAGCGCCTGCGCGATGATCGGCGCCATCGCGCCGCCCAATATGCCGCCAAGGTTGAACGCCATCGACGCCCCGGTATAGCGCACGCGCACCGGGAACAAATCGGTCAGCCACACGCCGAGCGGACCATAGACCAGGCCCATCACGAACAGCGCGCTCGCCAGCCCCAGCCCGACGATCCACCATGACCCCGACGCCAGCGTCGGTCCGAACATAAAGCCGATCAGTATCGTCGCGCCGCACCCCCAGGTCAGTACGCGCTGCGCGCTCATGGCGTCGCTGGCATAGCCCGCAACGATGATTCCGACCGCCATGAACAGGATCGCACCAAGCTGGATCAGCAGGAACTGCTCTTTGGGATAACCCAGCACCGTCGTCCCGTGCGCCAGCGCAAACGAGGTCGCAAGATAGAAGATCGCAAAGCAGGCGACGACCGCGAAGGTCCCCGCGAGCGTCACCAGCACATGGTTGCGAAGCAATTCACCGATCGGAATCCCGGCGGGCGGCCCCTTCTCCATCGCCTCGGCAAAATCCGGCGTCTCGCTGATCTTCAAACGCACCCATAACCCCAGCCCGACGAGCACCGCCGACAGCAGAAAGGGAATCCGCCAGCCCCACGCGGCAAAATCGGCATCGCTAAGCGTCAGCCCAAGAATCAGGAACAGGCCGTTTGCGGCAATAAACCCGACCGGCGCGCCGAGTTGCGGGAACATTCCGAACCGTCCGCGCCATCCCGGCGGCGCATTCTCAACCGCAAGCAACGCCGCGCCGCCCCATTCGCCGCCCAGCCCGAACCCCTGACCGAAGCGCAACAGGCATAGCAGCAATGGCGCCACCCACCCGACCATCGCATAGGTGGGCAGGAAGGCGATTAGCAGTGTTGACGCCCCCATCAGCATCAGCGACGCAACCAAAGTCGACTTCCGTCCGATGCGGTCGCCATAATGGCCGAACACGATCGCCCCGACGGGCCGCGCGAAAAAGGCGAGGCCGAAGCTCATGAAGCTGAGCATCAGCTGCGCCGACGGCGATTCCGAAGGAAAGAACAAAGGCCCGAACACCAGCGCCGCCGCGGTACCGTAAATGTAGAAATCGTAAAATTCGACCGCAGTGCCGACAAGACTCGCGGTCAGGACGCGGCGATGCGCGCGATAGGGTGCCAGATCCATGGGCGATGCCTCTCCGCTTCTATTATCGGCGCCGCTTTGAACGCCTTCCCGTGCTCCATCAAGCGGAATAGGCGCCTGATGGAGGGGGACGCCTCACAACCCCGTCGAAACCGGGGTTAACCTCTTGCCAATTATCGGCTAGCTAGAACCCGACGATGCGTTTGGCTACAATCACCAACTGGGCTTACGGGGCAACCGTCGTGCTGACGATCGTGTCGAGCACGACCATGATCTTCGCGTCCAACGCCCAGGAGCATGAACGCGCAGCGGTTGAGCAGCGCTACGAACTCGATCAGGCAACCTCCGAACTGGGGATCGACATTTACGCGCTGAGCGACCGGGCGCGGCAATATGTCAACACCGGCGACCCGACCTATCTCGCCGCTTATCGCAGCGAGGCCGCGGCGCTCAAGACCGTCGAGGACCGCATCCGGCATATCGGCGACGCTGGCGCCATTCCGGGCGAACTCGGCGCGTTGAAAAAGGCGATCAGCCTTGCAGACCTGCTCCACGACGAGCAGGAGACCGCTCTTGCGGCTTACGAAAAGGGTGATGCTGGCGCGGCACGCCAGTTGCTGTTCGGCGCCGAATATGAACGCCAGCTCGACCGCGCCGAAATCGAGGTCCAGCGTTTTCAGGATCAGCTCGACGGCCGGATAGCGACACAAATTGGCAACGCGACCGATCTCGCCCGTTTGTGGAAGAGTATTTCTGAGATCGTCCTCGGCATGACCGCGCTGCTCGTCCTCTGCGTACTCTATTTCGTGTTCAAACAGCGCGTGCTTCACCCCGTGGTCAAGCTCAGCGATGTGGTCAACCGCCTCGCGGTACAGGATTTTGCCGCCGAGCCGCCCGAGGTCAGCCATATCGACGAGATCGGCGACATGGCGCAGGCGATACGCATTTTCCGCGAAAACGGCCTTGAACGCCAACGGCTCGAGGCCGAACGCGACGCCGACCGGATGATGCGCGACCTTCTGTCGCGGATGACGCAGCGCATGCAGGGGTGCGATACCCTCCACGACCTGAAAGAGGTCGTCCAGCGCTTCGTCCCCGAGATTGCGCCGCAACTGCCGGGGCGGCTCTATCTGCTCGACCGGCAGCGCAACGTTGTGGTCGAGGCGTGCAGCTGGCTCGACCCGGCCCGGTCGGGAACCCAGTTCTCGGCCGTTTCCTGCTGGGCGTTGCGCCGCGGTCTCCGCCATCGTCCGGCGGGCGGCCATGTCGATGTGCCGTGCGATCACATCGAGCGCGAGACCGGACAGCCGGTGGATACGCTGTGCCTGCCGCTCACCGCACAACGCGAGACGCTGGGCCTGCTGTATTTCGAGATGCCGGACGCCGACATGGTGCGCACCGCGGTGCCCGAAATCTATTTCGACATGCTGGCGGAAAATATCGGGCTGGCGATCGCCAATCTGCAACTGCGCGACACGCTGCGTGAGATGGCAATGGCCGATTCGCTGACCGGTCTCGCCAACCGCAGGCAGCTCGGCCACATCCTCGAAACCCAAATCGCGCAGGCCGAACGCCTCGGCGAACCGCTTGGGTGCCTGATGATCGATGTCGATCATTTCAAGCGCTTCAACGACGAACATGGTCATGAGGCCGGCGATGCGGTCTTGCGCGGGGTTGGACATGTACTCGCCCATGTCACGCGCGAATCCGGCCTCGCTTTTCGCTATGGCGGTGAGGAGTTCCTGATCCTGCTCCCGACCCTCTCGCCGGTGCAGGCAGAAGAGCGCGCGCAGGACATCCGTACCCGTATCTCTGCGCTCCGGCTCGGGCATGGCGACCGCGACCTCGAATCCATCACAGTTTCGATTGGCGCGGCGGTTGCACCGGACCATTGCAGCTTTGACCGGCTCGTCCGGACGGCGGACGCCGCACTGCTGCGCGCCAAGACCCTCGGCCGCGATCGCGTGGAAGTGGCGAAGACCCGGGATTCCCAGGCAGCTTAGGAAGAGGCGCGCGCAGCAACGGGCTCCCGCTTGTGCGGGGAGGAGAAAGCGAAGGGTGAGATGACGACCATCCCCCTCACCCCACTGGACAGCCCCGCCGCTGTTCCCTAATCGTTCGCGCGTGAACAGCCTCCCCACCTCGCCGCCTGATCTGCCTCCCCCCGGTCCCTCGGACCCGCCCTATCTGCAAGGCCTCAACGGGCCGCAGCGGCAGGCGGTGCTCACCACCGAAGGCCCGGTGCTGATGCTCGCGGGCGCCGGCACCGGCAAGACCGCGGCGCTCACTGCGCGGCTTGCGCATATCATGGCGACGCGACGCGCCTGGCCGTCCGAAATCCTTGCCGTGACCTTCACCAACAAGGCGGCGCGCGAGATGCGCGAGCGCATCGGCCGCATGGTCGGTGACGTCGTCGAAGGGATGCCCTGGCTTGGCACCTTCCACAGCATTTGCGCCAAGATGCTACGCCGCCACGCCGAACTGGTCGGGTTGCAAAGCAATTTCGCCATCCTCGACACCGACGACCAGCTCCGCGTCCTCAAACAGCTGATCCAGGCCGAAGGGCTCGACGAGAAGCGCTGGCCCGCGCGCCAGCTCGCCGGGCTGATCGACAAATGGAAAAACCGCGGCCTCGTGCCCGCCGACCTCGATGCCGGCGACAAGGAAGCCTATGCCGACGGCAAGGGCCAGCATTTCTACGCGCTCTATCAGGCGCGGCTGAAGACGCTCAACGCCTGCGATTTCGGCGACCTGCTGCTCCACATGCTGGTGATCCTCAAAAATCACCGCGACGTGCTGGAGCAATATCAGGAACGCTTCAAATATATCCTCGTCGACGAATATCAGGACACCAACGCCAGCCAGTATCTCTGGCTGCGCCTGCTCGCCCAGCAGCGCAAGAATATCTGCTGCGTCGGCGATGACGACCAGTCGATCTATTCCTGGCGTGGCGCCGAGGTCGCGAACATATTGCGCTTTGAAAAGGACTTCCCTGGCGCGACGGTGATCCGCCTCGAACAAAATTACCGCTCGACCCCGCAGATCCTCGCCGCCGCCTCGGCATTGATCGCGCAGAACAGCGGCCGTCTCGGCAAGACGCTGTGGACCGACCTCGAACCGGGCGACAAATTGCGCGTCGTCGGCGTGTGGGACGGGCCAGAGGAAGCGCGGCGGATCGGCGAAGAGCTCGAAAGCCTCCAGCGTCAGCGCACCTCGCTCGACCGCGCCGCAATCCTCGTCCGCGCGCAGTTTCAGACACGCGAGTTCGAGGACCGCTTTATCGCGATCGGAATGCCATACCGCATCGTCGGTGGTTTCCGCTTCTACGAACGCGCCGAAATCCGCGACGCGCTTGCCTATCTTCGCCTCGTCAACTCGGCCGCCGACGATCTCGCCTTCGAACGCATCGTCAACACGCCGAAGCGCGGCCTCGGCGACAAGGCGCTCCAGCGCATCCACCAATATGCGCGCCACGAACAGGCGTCATTGCTCCACGCCGCCGCGCGCCTCATCGAAACCGACGAGCTGACCCCGCAGGCCCGCCGCCAGCTCGCGAATTTCGTCGCGCAGGTGCGTGGCTGGCAGACCAAGGCGAACCAGCTCTCGCATCCCGAACTGACCCAGCTGATCCTCGACGAGTCGGGCTATACCGCGATGCTCCAGGCCGATCGCAGCGTCGAGGCCGCGGGGCGCCTCGAAAATCTCTCCGAACTCGTCCGCGCGATGGAGGAATATGAAACGCTCGAGGAATTCCTCGAACATGTCAGCCTCGTGATGGACCGCGACCAGAACGACACGACCGAAACCGTCACCATCATGACGATCCACGCCGCCAAAGGGCTGGAGTTCGATCATGTCTTCCTGGCCGGCTGGGAGGATGGCGTCTTCCCGTCGCAGCGCTCGATGGACGAAGGCGGCACCGCCAGCCTCGAGGAAGAACGTCGCCTCGCCTATGTCGCGATCACCCGCGCCCGCCAGCGCGCGACCATCTATCACGCCGCGAACCGCCGCATTTACGGCCAGTGGATGAGCAGCATCCCCAGCCGCTTCATCGGCGAAATTCCGCCCGAACATGTCGACAGCGAAAACAGCTTTGGCGGCGGCGCCAGCATGTGGCGCGCTAACTGGTCGGCGCAAAGTGATCCCTTCGCGCAAGTTGCCGAGCGTAACGCGACCCGCACGATGACACGCGGCCCGGCGTGGCAGCGCGCGGCGGTCAAATCCTCAACCGTCACCCGCGCTCCCGCCCCGACCGAAGGCGGCCGTGCCGCCTCGATCGGCGCCAAGGCACGAAGCGACATCGCGGTCGGGATGCGCGTGTTCCACGAGAAGTTCGGTTACGGCGCGGTCACCGACATCGATGGCAACAAGCTCGAAGTCGAGTTCGAACAGGCCGGGTCCAAGCGCGTTCTCGACAGCTTCATCAAGCTCGCCTGAGGCGCGGGCCTGTCGGTCAGCTCAACAGCTGGAACACCGCGACGCCAAAGAAATTGGCGATCGCCTTGCCGAGCATGCCCGTTGCGATTGCCGGGGTGACCAGCGACTTCCAGCCCTTCGACGTTGCAATCCCCGCCGCAGCAGCGGCGCCGACGATATTCGCTCCCGAACCGATGATCGCCTCGGCAAGGTCGGACTTGAGCAGGCGCGCGGCCACCAGCACGATCGCGACATGGACGAGGATGATGATCATTCCGAAGACGAAATAGACCGGCGCCGACGTCACGAACGCCGTCATGTCGGTGGTCGCGCCGATCATCGCGAAGAAAATATACATGATGAACATGCCCAGATCGAAATCGCCCTTCAGCGCGCGCATCGGACCCGGGAAGATATTCGCGATGGCAACGCCGATCAGGGTGACGATGAACAGGCTGTAGTGGCCAAAGCCGGTCGCATTGGCGATCCAGGTGCTGACCCAGCAGATCGCGGCGCTGAGCGCGAGCGCGAAGCTGATGTGGACGAGGTCGAGTGCGGGCCGAACCTCCTCGGTCGTCGCGGTCGCTTCGGTCTGCGCATCGCAGATGGCCGAAGGAAGCGGACGCCGCACCCACCCGATATTGGGCAGCGAGACGAGGATCATCAGCCCGATAATGCTGACCGGCGCGCTGGCGCTGACCGCGACAGCGAACACGTCGGGCGGCAAATTGGTAATCTCGGCCATCGCGACCATGTCGGTCATCCCGCCGATCCAGGCGGCGGCATAGGTCGCGGCGATGTGCGGGCCATATTGGCCAAGGTCGATCAGGCTGTTGGCGATGACAGCGCCGACGCACACACCGACAGCGCCGATGAAAAACAGCGGCAACACCCGACCGCTTTCGCCCAGAATGCGGGTGAAGGTCGCCTTGAACAGCAGCAGCGGAATGGCAATCGGCATGATTACCCCGCCGATAAAATCATAGGCGGGCGCCTGATGCGGAATCAGCCCAAAGTTGGACAGCAAGACCCCGCCGCCCAGCACCCAGACGACTGCCGGGATCTTCGAGGCGATCCGGTTCCGTTCGCTCCACAGGCCGATACAGACCAGTGCCAGCAGAACGGTCAACAGTGCTGCATGATTATCCGATGCGATCAACGCCATATCGCCTCACCCTTGTCCCAATATTGTCGGTTTATTCGCCCAGTCGCGGCTGCCAGTCGCTGCCCGTGACCTGACGCACCATCGCCTCGGACCGTTCGCCGCGATCGGCGCCCAGTGCCTCAAAGACTCGGACGGCGTCGACGCCGATCGGATTGCGGAAGGGCGCGTCGCCGCGCAAGATCGTATCGGCGATCTCCTGCGCGGCGATTTCGGGGGCGAGACCATCGGTCACCCCGGCAAATTCGGTTGCGACCCGTCCGGGTTCGAAAACCAGCACACGAATGCCCAGCGGCGCGAGTTCGGCGGCGAGGCTTTGGCTCAGGCCTTCGAGTGCGAATTTGCTGGCGGCATAAGCACCGTCGTCGGGCAATCCGACGAGGCCGGACAGTGAGGAGATCATGGCGATCGTCCCGCCGCGACGCATATGCGGCACCGCCGCCTTGGTCAGGCGCCAGGCGCCGAGCAGGTTAATGTCGAGCGTTTCCTTGAACGTATCCTGATCGAGCGACGCGACCGCGCCGGCAAGGTGGACGCCCGCATTGTTGATCAAAATATCGATGCCGCCATCAGCCGCGACGACCTGACGAACCGCCTCTTCGCAGCTGGGGATCGACCGGACGTTCAGTTCGACATCCTTCGGACCTGCGAGGTCGCGCGTGCCCGAAAACACCGAAGCGCCGCTGTCCCTGAAGGCGCCGGCCAGCGCCAAACCCAGTCCGCGCGATGCACCACTGATCAATACCGTCGACATCCAGGCCCTTTCCTTGAAGGCGGTCTCTTGCCGCCGCATCCGCCACTTTCATAGGGCGGCACGTCGAAAACTTCGGATGACAATTGCTAATCGCCCCCGTGAGTGAGCCTAATTTTTCAGGCCACCATCGCTGCCCTACCGTCGAGGCGACCCCAACAGGGACCAAAACGGATGAGGCAATAAGATGGCGGAAACGGAATTTGACGTTGTGATCGCAGGCGGCGGCGTGAATGGCCTGGCCTGTGCCGCGACGCTGGCGCGCAAGGGACTGCATGTGTGCGTCGTCGAGCGCAACCCGTGGGTCGGCGGCGGCGCAGTGACGCGCGAAGTGACCCTGCCCGGTTTCAAGCACGATCTTTACGGATCGTCGCACGTCTGGATCCAGTGTAATCCCGATTTTCAGGAAATCCGCCCCGAGCTGGAAAAAATGGGGCTCAAATATATCGAGCCCACCGACCATATCACCGGCCATCCCGACAAGAACGGCGGCCCCGGCATCGTCATTTATAAGTCGATCGAAAAGACCTGCGCCTCGATCGCCGCCTATTCGCAGGCCGACGCCGACCGCTATCGCGGCGTCTATGCCGATTTCGAACAGGTCCGCGAAGGCTTCATCAAGGCCTTCTTCTCTCCCCCCGCCGCCCCGTCGGCGCTCGCCAGCGCGCTCGAGACGAGCGAGGCCGGCCTTCGCCGCCTGCGCGAATTCTCGATGTCGGCGCGCGCGTGGGTCGAAGCGAATTTCGAGAATGATTTCGTCAAGGCAGTCATGCTCAACTGGGCGCTCGCGCCGCAGATCCTTCCCGATCAGGAAGGCGCCGGCCAGTCCTTCTACATCATGATCCCCGCGATCCATTATTATGGTCAGGCGATCCCCGAAGGCGGCAGCGCCGAGCTGCCGAACGCGATGGCGCGCTATATCAAGTCCAAGGGCGGCACCGTGCTCCGCGAAGCGCCGATCGCCGAAATCCTGATCGAGAATGAGCGCGCTGCCGGCGTCCGGCTCGAAGATGGCCGCGTTATCCGCTCGCGGCGTGCGGTGGTGTCGGCGCTCGAACCCAAGCAGACCTTCCTGAAATTTGTCGGTGAAGAGCATCTCGAACCCGGTTTCGCCAAGATGGTTCGCGGCTTTTCCTTCGGCAAGATCAGCATCTGCCGCGCGCAGCTTGCGCTGTCGGAAGCGCCCGAGTTTCTCAACGGCGTCGATATGAGCGCCGCGCCCTTCCACCGGATCGTCGATTCGATGGAGCAGATGATCAATTTCTACGCCGAACTCGCGACCGGCAAGCCGCCCAGCGACCCCTTCCTCTGGTCCGCCTGCTGGACCAAGCTCGATCCGACGCGCGCGCCCGAAGGCAAGCATACGCTGATCGTCGACACCTATGTCTCCAACTGGCTCGCCGATGGGCAGACGTGGGACGATATTGGCGAGGATTATGCCCGCAATGTGCTGATCCCCAAGCTTCAGCAATATGCGCCCAACATCAACGAAAAGACGATCTTGGGCATGCACGTCCAGCATCGCCACACGCTGGAGGACGCCAACCCCAGTTTCGTCGATGGCACGACCAACGGCGGCGAACGCATCGCGGCGCAGCTCGGTTCGTTCCGCCCCTTCCCCGGCTACGCCCATTATCGGGCGCCGGTTCGCGACCTCTACATGACCGGCCCGCACTGCCACCCCGGTGGCGGCATCTCGGCCGCCGGCACGATCACGGCCCGCGTGATGCTCGACGACATGGGCATCGAGCCCGCCGACTTCTGGTAATTTTTTCAGGCAAAGGAACAGCAAATGACGGTTTCGAAAAAGATCGACAAATATACCGCGCTGGTGATGCAGCCGCACGTTCACGTCGCAGAGGACCGCGACGGGATCACCAAGAATCTCGATCGCGCGCTCAACATGATCGACTTTGGCGTCGGTTATTTCTGGGAACTTCCGGCGAAGCTCGCCGTCTTCCCCGAATATTTCATGCAGGGCGTGACCACGCCGGGCAAGGGCGAGCATGGCATCGACGGCTTCATGAAAAAGGCCATCACCCTCGATGGCCCCGAAATGCAGCGCCTGGGTGACAAGGCCCGCGAATATGGCATGTATATCGCTGGCGGCGGCGTAATCGAACAGGTCCCCGAATTCCCCGATCGCTGGTTCAACACCGCCTTCATCATCGGCCCGTCGGGCGACGTCGTGCTGAAATATCACAAGTGGCACATCCCGGCCTCGATCGGCCTCGGCACCAGCCCGCACGACATTTTCGACGAATATCGCGAAGTCTTCGGCGGCGACATCAGCCAGCTTTTCCCGGTGATCGACACCGAAATCGGCAAGCTCGGCACGATGACCTGCCACGACGGCTGCACCCCCGAAGTGTCGCGCGCGCTGGGCTATAATGGCGTCGAAGTCATCTGCCACCCGGTCGCGCTGCAAGAGGTCGAGGGCGTTTCGGCTCCCTGGGATTTCTGGGAATTCACCCGCCGCACCCGTGCGCACGACAATATGGCCTATGTGCTGGGTTCGAACTGGGGCACCGTCGATTATGATTTCTATCCGAAGGCTTTCTGCCCCGGCGGCAGCTTCGGTATCGACTATACCGGCATGATGATGCGCCACGCGCCCTATCCGCAGGAACAGGTTCTCGGCGTCACCATCGACATCGAAGGGCTGCGCGAGCATCGTTCGCGTTGCAACCACAACACCTGGGTCGACGTCCGCACCGAAGGCTTCCGCCAGATCTACGAAAACCCGATCTATCCGGCGAACCAGTTCCCGAGCGGCCGTCCGCCGCGCACGCTGGCCGACAAAATGGGTCCGGTGAAGGAAGTGTTCCGTGACCTTTATGGCCGCGGCCAGTTCACCCCGCCCGCCGGCATGACCGTCGATGATATGGCGAACCAGCACGAGCGCCGCGTCAAGGCGGCGCAGGACATTGGCACGCTCAAGCGCGACTGACAGGGAGAATCGCGATGCGCGTAATCAGTTCGCTGGCCGATATCGATTTTTCCATCGGCCGCATCGCGCGCGCCGGGCGCGACCTGGTGATCGAGAGCAGCGCCGACAGCACGATTGAGACCAAGGTCACGGTCACGCCGCAGGACGCGCTGCGTTCGGTCGGCGCGCTGCTCACCAGCCCCTCGGTCTGGCTGTTCCTCCTCGCGCTGCCCCTTGCGCCTTTCCGCCGGGCCGCCGCCCGCAGCGGAAATGCGTGGGAGGAACGGCGCCAACGCACCGGGCTCAACAAGCCCTGGTAACGAATGCGGCGGGGGGGGGGGCGAGGCGCGCAGCAGCACCTCGCCCCCGCTGTTGTCCAGCACCGGCGATTCAGACCATTTATCAGCTGACGAAATTATAGCGACAGCTTGGCCGTTTCGGGGCGCCACCCGACCATCACCCCGGCCCCGAACAGCGCCACAGCCGCAATCGCAATCAACATCGCCGTCGCCCCGCCCGCCGCCATCACCGGTCCCATCAGTGCGGCGCCGAGCGACATGGTAATATTGCCGCAGACCATCGTGAAGGAAAATTGCGTCGCCGCGATCGCGCGACTGCACTGGCTCATCGTCGCGGCGAAAAAGGTGATGAAGGTGAAGACGATCAGCATTTCATAGGCGATGAAATAGGCGGTCGCCCCCGCCTGCCCCGTGAATAGCGCGAGCAGCAGGTTCGCGAGCGCGATCATCGACAAGGTCGCGACCAGCACCCGCCGATGGCCGAGGCGGTCGATCGCATAGCCGCCGACCAGCATCCCCGCGACCCCCGACGCCAGCTTCAGCATCGATCGATATTGCGCATAATCGGCCTGCGCCCAACCGAGCTGCTTGACCATCAGCACCGGCGCCAGCGCGCCCGTCATCCCGACGAGCAGCCCGATCGTCAGCGACAGCAGCACCAGCCGCATCGCGGCGGGCTGGCGCAACGCCCCGAACAGCTGGCGCAGGATCGCCAGCCATTTGTCCGACCGCTCAGCCGCGGCATCGGCCGAGGCGGTGCCACGCGTCCACGGCAACAGCCGCTCGCCCGGACGCTCGCGCACCAGCGCGACAAGGCCGAAAACCGCCAGCAGTGCCGCGGTGGCGGTCGCAGTCATCGCGGCGAACCCGAACACCGTCAGTATCCAGGCGCCGACACTCGCCGCCCCCGCGGTTCCCAGCGTCTTGGCACCCCACATGATGCCGTTCGCGCGCCCCTGCTCGCTCGGGGGGATCAGGTCCATCGCGGTCGCGTCGGTCGCGACGTCCTGAAACACCGTCGCCAGCGTGATCGCGAAGGCGCCCGCGGTGAACAGCGCGATATGCTTCACCGGATCGTCCAGCAGCGCCAGCGTCGCAAAGCTCGCGGCGATGCCGATTTGTCCCAGCATCAGCCACGGCTTGCGCCGCCCCATCGGCAGGAAGGCGATGCGGTCGATCAGCGGCCCGACGACCAGCTTGGCGGCATTGGGCAGCATCGCGGTCGCCAGAAACACGCCGATCACCGAAATGCTCGCGCCATGCGCCGCCAGAAAGGCGGGAAAGACGATCAGCACCATCGCGTCGGGGATGCCCTGCGCAGCATAGAGCGCGCCGAACATCGCGAACCGCAGGCGGCGATTGCCGCTGAGCGCCCGCCCGGTCATGACCGGGCGGGATGTTGGGCGAGGCCCGGGCTTACCAATGCCAGAGCGTCCCGTCCTCGAGCCGGTTCACGGGCAGATAGGCGGGCTGATACGGATATTTCGCCGCCAGCGCCTCATCGATGTCGACGCCATGCCCCGGGACGTCGCCCGGATAGAGCGTGCCCTTGTCGAACGTATAGGCGTGCGGGAACACCGCATCGGTTTCCTCGGTGTGGCGCATATATTCCTGCACGCCGAAATTGGGCACCGAAATGTCGAAGTGCAGCGCCGCGCCCATGCACACCGGTGACAGGTCAGTCGCGCCGTGGCAGCCAGTGCGAACCTGATACAGCGCCGCGAGGTCGGCGATCCGCTTTAAATGCGTGATGCCGCCGGCATGGACGACGGTCGCGCGGATATAATCGATCAGCTGGTTCTGGATCAGGTCCTTGCAGTCCCAGATCGTGTTGAAAATCTCTCCGACCGCGAGCGGCGTGACGGTGTGCTGGCGGATCAGGCGGAACGCCTCCTGATTTTCGGCCGGGGTCGCATCTTCCATCCAGAACAGGCGGTAAGGCTCCAGCGACTTGCCAAGGCGCCCCGCCTCGATCGGCGTCAGGCGATGATGCACGTCGTGAAGGAGATGATGGTCAAAGCCGAAGCGCGTGCGCAATTCCTCGAACAGCTTGGGCGTGTGATCGAGATATTTTTCGGTCGACCAGATATTCTCGGTCGGCAGCGCGGCGTCGGCCGGCTCATAATACATTTTGTCCTTGGCGACGCCATAGGTCGAGGCAAGGCCCGGAATGCCGGACTGGGCGCGGATCGCCTTGTAACCCATGTCGATATATTTCGCGACCTCGTCACAGGTTTCTTCGATATCGCGGCCGTTGGCGTGGCCATAGACCATCACCGATTCACGGCTCTTGCCGCCGAGCAGTTGGTACAGCGGCATATTCGCCGCCTTCGCCTTGATATCCCACAACGCCGTATCGACCGCCGCGATCGCACACATCGTGATCGGCCCGCGACGCCAATAGGCACCGCGATACAGATACTGCCAGATATCCTCGATCCGGTGCGCATCGCGCCCGATCAGGCACGGAATGACATGGTCGGTCAGATAGGAAGCGACGGCGAGTTCGCGACCGTTCAGGGTGGCGTCGCCGATCCCGTAGACGCCCTCGTCGGTTTCGATTTTCAGCGTGACGAAATTGCGTCCGGGGCAAGTGATAATGACGCTGGCATTGGTGATTTTCATGGATGCTCCGACCGCTTTGTGTATGAGGAATTCCATGCCTATGGGTCGGCCCGTGCGCTGACAAATGGCCGTTTATTATCGGGGCAATTAGCTCCCCTCATGATCGGGAAAATCATGCCGAGAAAGCTTCCTCCCCTGCTCGCGCTGCGCGTGTTCGAATGCGCCGCACGCCATCTGAGCTTCACCCGCGCCGCCGAGGAACTGTGCGTGACGCAGGCCGCGGTCAGTCATCAGATCCGCGCGCTCGAGGAATGGTTCGGTCAGTCACTGTTCCGGCGGCTGAATCGGTCGCTCAAATTGACCGAAGCTGGCGAGCGGCTGGTCGGGCCGCTCACCAGCGCCTTTGACACCATGGCCGACATCACCGCCGACGTCGCTGCGGGCGACGACCGGCAATCGCTCAATATCGCGGTGCTCGACAGTTTTGCGAGCGCGTGGATCCTCCCGCGCCTCACCAATTTCCATCAGCGCTTCCCCGACATCGACCTGCGTTTCGTCGCGCGGCCGATCGAGGAAGATGCGCTGACCGCGGGCGATGCCGACGTCGAAATCCGCTATGGTCAGGGCCATTGGCCGGGCATGCACGTCTATGAATTTCTGAAGGAAGATATTTTCCCGGTCTGCAGCCCCTCGCTATTCGAAGGGACCGAACCGCCGACCGAACTCGCCGACCTCGCGCGGTTCGAACTGCTCCACGACGTCATGTCGATCGACTGGCAGCATTTCCTCGCGCATTTCGGCGTGACGTCGGTGAACATGCGCCGCGGCTTTGGCTTCAGCCATTCGCATCTGGTCACGCAGGCGAGCATCGCGGGCAACGGCTTTGCGCTCGGCCGCGGGGCGCTCGTCGCCGACGCGCTCGAAAAGGGCGAGCTGGTCCGACCGTTCAAGGAAGTGATGCCGTCGGACCAGAGCTATTATATCGTCTGCCGCAACGAAGATGCCGACACCGCAGCGGTGAAGGCCTTTTCCTATTGGCTGATGGACGAGGTCGAAACGCTGGGAAAGCCGGACGTCACAGACGAAGCATGACCGATCGCTGCTCGGTGAAGGCCTGAAGCCCGACAAGGCCGTGCTCGCGGCCGATCCCCGAACGCTTCACCCCGCCGATCGGCATCGCCAGTTCGGGAATGCCATGGTCGTTGATCCAGATGATCCCGGCCTCGACTTCGCCCGCCAGTCGCAATCCGCGCGCGGCGTCGCGCGTCCAGATGCTGGCGGCAAGGCCGTAGCTGCTGTCGTTGGCGAGCGCCAAGGCATCGGCGTCGGTGTCGAACGGCGTCACGGTGACGACCGGCCCGAAAACCTCTTCCTGAATGATCGCGCTATCCTGCGCCGCACCGACGACGACCGTGGGCGCGTAGAAATGCCCACGCTCGCCGACCATTTCCCCACCGGTGACGATGTCGGCGCCATCCGAGCGCGCCTGTTCGACCATCGCGCCGACACGGCCGCGATGCGCCGCGCTGATCAGCGGGCCCATCGTGCTGGCGGGGTCGAGGCCGGGGCCAAGCTGGTAGGAACGGGCGATCGCCGTCACGCCCTCGACGACCTGATCGAAGATCGCGCGCTGGGCATAGATGCGCGACCCGGCGACGCAAACCTGCCCGGCATTCGAGAAGATCGCATCCGCCGCTGACGGGATGGCAACATCGAGGTCGGCGTCGGCAAAGACGATGAAAGGCGACTTGCCGCCGAGTTCGAGCGACAGGCGCGTGATATTATGCGCGCTGTCGGCGATCAGCTGCCGCCCGACCCCGGTCGATCCGGTGAAGGAGACTTTGGAAACGCCGGGGTGACGCACCAGCGCTGATCCGACATCGCGCCCGGCACCGGGAAGGATGTTGACGACGCCATCGGGCACGCCCGCTTCCAGCAACAGCTGGCCAAGGTAGAGCGTCGACAGCGGCGTCAGTTCGGCGGGCTTCAATATGCACGAACAACCCGCGGCAAGCGCCGGGGCGAGCTTCCACGCCGCCGACACCACCGCGCCGTTCCACGGCATGATCAGCGCCGCGACCCCGACAGGGTCTTCGCGCACGAAACCATGATATTGGCGCCCGGGAACCGACGGTTCGAACAGCTGGCCGCCGATCTTGGTCACCCAGCCGGCATAATAGCGGAAAGTTTCGGCCGCGTGCGGCACTTCGCCGTGCAGCGCGCTGCCATAAAGCTTGCCGCCGTTGACGGTTTCGAGTTCGGCCAAAATCTGCACATCGCGCATCATCAGGTCGGCGATTTTCAGCAGGATCGCCTGCCGCTCGGCGGGCGTCTTGCCGCGCCAGCGTCGGTCGTCGAACGACCGGCGCGCGCTTTGCACCGCCGCGTCGACGTCGGCGGCGGTCGCCATCTGCGCCTCGCCAATCTGCACCGCGGTCGCCGGGTCGAAACAGGCGAGCCGCTCCCCAGCCTGCCCCCCGATCCATTTCCCGTCGACAAGGAAGCTCTGGGTCGAACCCAGATAGGCGGAGGTGGGCGCAGATAGCTGGTGCATATGCAATTATCCCTGCATGTAGGCGAGAAGCGATGCAATCACGCGATCATTCTGGTGCGGCCGCCCGACGGTGATCCGCAGACAACCGGCAGGACCGCCGGCATGGACCGGACGCGGGATGATCCCGTCGGCTTCGAGGAAAGCCCCCGCCCCCGCCGCATCATGGTCCGCCCCGGAAAAACGGAGCAGATAGAAGTTGGCGGACGACGGGATGAACTCGATCCCGCTGCCAGCGAACGCCGCGGCGATGCGCGACAGTTCGATATTATTTTCCTGCCGGATCGCATCGGCATAGTCGGTGTCGCGAGCGGCGGCTTCGGCTGCTGCGAGCGCCGCCGCATTGCCGTTGAACGGCGTGCGGATACGCTGCACCGCGTCGACGATCCCCGCCGGGGCGTACATCCAGCCGATCCGCAGACCGGCAAGCCCGTAGAGCTTCGAGAAGGTCCGCGTGACCACGACATTGTCGCGTGCCTCGACATAGCCCTCGCCCGCGTCGAAATCATCGGCGTCGACATAATCGGCATAGGCACCGTCGAGCAGCAGGATGACGTCATCGGGCAAGCTTTCGACGAGCCGCGCCAGTTCGCGCGCCGGCAGATATTGGCCGACCGGATTGTTCGGGCTCGCGACGATCACCATCTTGGTCGCGGGGGTGACCGCGGCCAGAATGAGGTCGACGTCGGGGCGCAGATCGGGCTCGTCGGCGACGATCAGCCGCGCGCCTTGTGCGGTCGCGTGGATGAATGCCATCGCAAAGCTGTACTGGCTCAGCACAACGTCGTCGCCCGAGGTGACAAAGGCGCGGATGAGGAGCTGGATCAGCTCCTCCGACCCGTTGCCGCACACAATGCCATCGGCATTGAGCCCGTGAACCTCGGCCAGCGTCTCGCGCAATGCGCGCTGCGACCCGTCGGGATACAGCGCCAGCTTGCCCGCCATATTGCGATAGGCGTCGATTGCCTTGGGGCTGGGGCCTGCCATCGATTCATTCGACGACAGCTTCAGCGGGTCGGCAACGCCGGCGATCGCCTGCTTGCCTTGCTGATAGGGGGCAAGGCTGGCCACGCCGGCGGTCGGGACGGGCTTGATGCGGTCCGAAGTTTCTACGCTCATCTGCCTGTCATCCCTGCTGTTCGAAGACCGGCTTGCGGATGATGAAGGGCCATGGCGACGCCATATCGGGCGTCGGCACTTCGATCAGCGCTGGCTGGCGGCGTTCCAGCGCGGCCTTGACGGCGCATTCGAGGTCGGCGGGATTGTGGACACGCTCGCCGCGAATGCCAAAGCTTTCAGCATATTTGACGAAGTCAGGGTTGGTGAGGTCCGACGCGATCAGGCGGCCACCGAACCATTCCTTCTGCTGACGCTGGACGTTCTGGAACTTGTTGTTGTTGAACAGGATGGTGACAAGCGGCAGATTATACTGCGCCGCGGTCGCCATTTCATTGGCGGTGAACATGAAGCCGCCGTCGCCGACGATATTCACGACTGCCTTGTCGGGATGCGCTGCCTGGACGCCCAGCGCCGTCGCATAGCCATAGCCGAGCGTGCCCTGATAGCCGCAGTTGATCAGCGTGCGCGGGGCATAGACCGGCAAAGTGTACCACGACGCGTAACCGCACTGGGTGATCTCGTCGACGAACAGGCCGTCGTCGGGAAGCGCGCGGCGGATCGCGTCGAGATAGTCGAATTGCGGCTGCACCGTCGCCGCGATTTCGCCGCGGACGCGCTGTTTGACGCCCATCAGCTCTTCCTCACGCGAGGCCGCCGGGGTGGTGATGCGTTCGAGCGCTTCGATCAGCGCCGGGACCGCGTCGGCGGCATCGGCGTGAACGCGCACATCGGGAGTCTTGATGCGGTCGAATTCATCGCTGTCGATGTCGATGCGGATGATCTTCATGTCGGGACCGATGCCCCAGTAAAGATATTGCTGCTCCATGCGCGAACCGAGCCCGATGATGACATCGGCGGTTTTCCACAGGTCGTTGCCGGCGGGGAACATCTGCGACAAATGGCTGCGATCGCTGACGATGCCGCGGCCGCTGCGGAACGAGACGACCGGCGCCTGCAGGAATTCGGCAAGGCGTTCGACATCGGCGCCCGCGGCAAGCGAACCGCCGCCAGCGATGATCAGCGGACGCTTCGCACCGGCCAGCAACTTCGCGGCGGCGTTGATCGCATCCTGATCGAGAGCCGGGCCAGCGGGGATCACCGCGGCGGGCAGCGCCTGAACGTCGCTGGTCGCCGCCATGATGTCCATCGGCATTTCGAGGCTGATCGGACGCTGACGCCCACCCAGCATCTGGCGGAAGCCTTCATTGACCAGTTCGGGCGCCGCTTCGGGCGTCATCGCGCGGTCGGCCCACTTGGTCAGCGTGCGCATCGTCGCGAGCTGGTCGGGCAGTTCGTGCAGATAGCCGATGCCCTTGCCCAAGCCCGCGGTCGGGATCTGGCCGGTCAGGCACATGACGGGGGCGTTCGTCGCATAGGCCGAGCAGAGCGCAGCGGTGCTGTTGAGCACGCCGGGGCCCGGAACGACGGTGTAAACACCGGTCTTGCCGGTCGAACGCGCATAGCCGAACGCCATATAAGCGGCGCCCTGTTCGTGCCGCGTGCAGAACAGGCGGATCTTGTCGCCCGCATTGTACATGGCGTCGAAGAAATAATCGAGCTGGCCGCCGGGGAGACCAAAGATGGTGTCCACGCCATTGGCTTGAATCTGGGTAAGAAGTGCCTCGGCACCAGTCATTTTTGTCATGGTTTCTTTCAATCCCGTTCGATTGTCGGTTGCGCGCGAAGCCCATATTTTCGTGGGTCCGCGGCTCTCCCTGTCGTGTTGGTTTTTCGGCAATTGGCGCCGCCGGGACAATTGAAACAAACTGCCTCTACGGATTAGCCCGCCTAATTCGGACGCGCTCAGCCGAGCAGTTCGGCGGGCACGGCGTAGCTACGCTGGGCATAGATCAACGGCCGCCCCGCATCGGCGAAGCGAACCGCCTCAACCTCGCCAAAGACGACATGATGCGTGCCGACCTGGCGGTGTGCGGTGATGCGACAGTCGAACGAGACCAGCGCCCCGTCGAGCATCGGCGCGCCCGTCTCCCCTGCCCGCCAGTTCGCGCAGCCGAATTTGGCGTCGCCCTGCTCGCCCGAGCGTCCGGCGAACACGTCGGACACCCCAGCCTGCATTTCGCCCAGCACATTGACCGCGAAGACGCCGTTTTCGATGATCGCGGCGCCGCCGACGCTGCTCGCGTTGATGCAGATCAGCAGCGTCGGCTTGGGGGTGTCGGCCGAGACAGAGGTCATCGCCGACACCGTCAGCCCGGCGCGGCCCGCCGGTCCCGCGGTCGTGATGATATTCACCGTCGCCGCGGCGCGGCTCATCCCCTCGAGGAAATCGGTGCGCAAGTCGGTCATGCTGCTTCCTCCAGAAAGTCCGCAACCGCCGCGTTGAAAGCGAAGGGCTGTTCCAGATTGGCGAGATGCGCCGCCTCCAGCTCGACCAGCCGCGCGCCGCTGATGGTTTCAGCCAGAAAGCGCGCATGTACGGGCGGTGTCGCGGGGTCGCTAAGGCCGCCGATGACCAGCGCCGGAACGGCGATGCACGCCGCAGTGGGCCGCAGGTCCATGTCGCGGATCGCCGCGCTGCAACCGGCATAGCCCTGCGGATCCGTCGCGAGCAGCATCGCGCGCGCATGGTCGACGCGCACCGGATGCGCGCTCTGGAATTCGGGGGTGAACCAGCGTTCGATCACGGCATCGGTCAGCGCCGCCATGCCGTGCGCCGACACCGCCGCGATGCGGCTAGCCCAGCCCGCAGGCGGCCCCATATAGGCCGACGTGTTGGCGAGGACCAGGCGGCTCAGCCGTTCGGGCGCGCGATAGCCGAGCCATTGCCCGACCATCCCGCCCAGCGAAACCCCGGCGAAATGCGCGCGCTCGACGCTCAGATGATCGAGCAGTTCGACGACATCGCGCCCCAGCCGGTCGAGCGAATAGCCGCCAGCAGGAACATCCGACGCGCCATGGCCGCGCGGGTCATAGCGGAGGATCGAGAAACGATCGCTCAGCGCCTCGACCTGCGGCTCGAACAAATCCATCGTCGTGCCGAGCGACGGCGAGAGGACGAGCACGGGCCGCCCCGCGACCGGGCGATAGTCATAGGCGATGGCGCAGCCATCATCGGCCTGAAAATGCGCACTCATGCGTCGCGCTTCCGCACCGTCAGCTTCTCGATCCGGCGGTCATAATGCGCACCCTGCACGACGCGGCCGACATAAATGCCCGGCGTGTGGATCATGTCGGGGTTCAGCGCCCCGGGCTCGACCACTTCCTCGACCTCGGCGATCGTGACCGCGCCAGCGGCCGCCATCGGCGGGTTGAAATTACGCGCGGTCTTGCGGAATTGCAGATTGCCCTGCGTGTCGCCCTTCCAGGCGCGCACGATCGACAGGTCGGCGCGCAGCCAGCGTTCGCGAATATAGGTTTTGCCGTCGAACTCCTCGGTCGGCTTGCCCTCGGCGACCACGGTGCCGACGCCGGTCGCGGTATAGAAGGCCGGAATGCCCGCCCCACCCGCGCGGATCCGCTCGGCGAGCGTCCCCTGCGGGTTGAGTTCCAGCTCGAGTTTGCCTTCCAGATACAGCGTCTCGAACAGCTTGTTCTCGCCGATATAGGAGGAGATCATTTTGCGGATCTGGCCATTGGCGAGCAGGCTGTAGAGGCCGAAACCCTCCGCCCCGCAATTGTTCGAAATCACGGTCAGGTCGCGAACGCCATGCTGGCGGATCGCCGCGATCAGATTTTCGGGATTGCCAACCAGGCCAAAACCGCCCGACATGATCGTCATGCCGTCGAACAACAGCCCATCGAGCGCTTCCGCCGCCGAGGAAAAGACCTTGCTCATACCGATGCGCGCGGCCGGGCCGAAAAGGCTTCTTCGTCGGTCGATTCCGCGCGCTGCAGCACGAAATCGAACAGGATGACCGGATTGCCGCTGCTGCGGTCGGGAACCGGTAACAGGCCCTCACGCGTCCCGAAGGCGAAGTCATCATGCGCGTGCGGATCATCGCCAAAGTTGATCTGGGTCGTCAGCGTCCGGTAACCCGGCGCCTCGATGAAGAAATGAACATGCGCGGGCCGGTCACCGTGGCGGCCAAGCATCTGCATCAGCTGATCGGTCGGCCCCTGCGGCGGGACGCTGTAACCGCACGGCATTTTCGAATGGAAGGAGTAACGCCCGTCGTTGCCCAGCTGGATCCGGCGGCGGTTGTTATACGGCGACTGCTCGCCGGTGGGATCGAAATGCGAATAAAAGCCCTTCGAATTGGCGTGCCAGACGTGGAGCACCGCGCCGTTGACCGGCTCGCCGTCGGGGCCGCTGATCCGTCCCGACATCGTCAACTCGTCGGTATCGTCGGGGTCGGTCGTCAGATTGACGTCGTTGGTCGAGGTCAGGTCGCCATCAACCAACGGCGCGCCCGCAACATAGAGCGGCCCCTCGATCGTGCGCGGCGTCCCGCCGCTGCGCCCTGCGGCGGCATCCTTGGCATCGAGATGCAGGTCGATGAAATGCTCGATACCCAGCCCCGGAACGATCAGGCCCAGTTCGGGCGTCGCACGACCGAGGAAATCGGCCGCCTGCCAGAATTCATCTTCGCTGATGTCATGGCGTTCGATGATCACCATCAGCGCTTCCAGCACCTCACGCAGGATCGGCTTGAGCCGCAAACTTCCGCCCGCTTCGTCAACCCCGGCGGCGCGGTCGAGAAGCGCCTGGACGGCTTCGGATTTCACGATATCGGTCATATTCTTGGCTCCCGCTATGTATCGGATCAGTCGGCAGCGATGGCCGAGGGGTGGCGGCACAGCGCCGTGACGTGGACGTCCATGAAGGGGTAGAGCGGCAGGCTCATCATGATGTCGTGCAGCTCGCCAGCATCGGCGACGTCAAAGATGCTGACGTTCGCATATTGCCCGGCGACCCGCCAAAGGTGGCGCCACGTGCCCGCGCGCTGCAATTCTTCGGCGCGCGCCTTTTCGGTCGCCTTCAATGCGTCAAATGACGCGTTGTCGACGTCGTGCGGCACGTTGACCGTCATTTCGACCATGAACAGCATATCGTCTCTCCTCTTTTTCAATTTCGTGCGAAGCGGGCGAGCGCATCGCGGTCGACGCGCACGCCAAGGCCGGGGCCTGTCGGCACCTGCAGCGCGAAATCGCGGTAAATCAGCGGCTCTTCGAGAATTTCGTCAGCAAGCAGCAGCGGGCCGAACAGCTCGGTCCCCCACTCCATCGCACCAGCCGCCGCGAAAGCATGCGCCGACGCAGCGGTCCCGACCCCGCCTTCGAGCATCGTGCCGCCATAAAGCGCGATATGCGCCGCCCCGGCGATCGCGCAGACCTTGCCTGCCGCCGTCAGCCCGCCCGACTGGGCAATCTTGATCGAGAAGACGTCGGCCGCACCTTCGGTCGCATAACGCCACGCGCTCGCCGGTCCGGTCAGCGCCTCGTCGGCCATGATCGCGCAATCGAAACGCTCGCACAGCGCACGCATCCCGGCGATATCATCGCCCGCGATCGGCTGTTCGATCAGTACCACCCCGGCGTCCTGCAGCCGCGCGATGCCATCGGCCGCCTGCGCGCGCGACCAATATTGGTTGACGTCGACGCGGACCGAGGCGCGGCCTTCGAAAGCCCGCGCGATCGCGGCGACATGGTCGCAATCCTCGGCGACGCTGCGCTTGCCGATCTTGAGCTTGAAAATATTGTGCCGGCGTGCGGCCAGAACGGCCTCGCCCTCTTCGATGTCGCGCTCGGTCACGCCGCTTGCCAGCGTCCAGGCAACCGACAGGCTATCGCAGCGGCGACCGCCCAAAAACTCCGAGAGCGGCAGGCCGTTGCGCTGGCCCAATGCGTCGAGCAGCGCGGTCTCAATGGCGCATTTGGCAAAGCGGTTGCCGACGATATGCCGGTCGAGCAGCGCCATCGCCTGCGCCGGGAAATCGGGATCGACGCCCGCGAGCAGCGGCGCAAAATAGGTTTCGATCGCGAGCTTCACGCCTTCGGGACTTTCGTCGCCATAAGCGAGGCCGCCAATCGTCGTCGCTTCGCCGACTCCGACGATGCCGTCGTCGCGATGGACAAAGACAAGAACGACCGTCTGGGTGGTCATCGTCGCCATCGCCAGAACATGCTGACGGATCGTCGGCATGTCCGCGATTACGACTTCGATTTTGTCGATGCGCGCCATGATATCCTCTCTGCTTTCCCACGCTCTAACCCAAAGAGCCGCGCGGCCTGCCGAGAGAAGATTTCATGCGACCCATTCGCCGCGCTAATTGCGGAGGAACAGGACGCGCCGCGCGCAAAGAAATGGCCCGCCTCTTTCGAGGCGGGCCAAGTGAGAGAGATTGTCTATCGACGGGAGTTTATCAGAACTCGCTTGTCCACTTCACCGACCAGGTGCGCGGATTATAGGTGAGTTGCGGTCCGACGAAGCTGAAGCCTTCGCTCGCAGTGTAATATTCTTCGCCCAGGATGTTATCGACGTTGATCGACAGCTTGTTCTTGCCCCAATCCTGCGTGATGCGGAGGTTGAACAGGCTGATCGCGTCGATCGCCGCCGGGAAAGACAGCGACGATTGCTCGACGACACCCAGGCTGGTCTTGCCGCGATAGCTCCAGTTCAAAGCGACCGCCGCATCACCGCCCAGCAGCGGGAAACGCTGCTCGATGTTCGCCGATGCCGTCCAGCGCGGCGCATTGCCGATGCGCAGGCCATCGAGCGGCTGCAAGGAGCCGCCGATCAAACCTTCACCGCGCACGTACTTGGCATCAAGATAGCCAAGCGAGCCGTTGATCGTCAGGCTGTTGGTGACGCGTCCCGACGCGGAAAGCTCAAAGCCCTTCGACCGCGCTTTGGGCAGGTTGGTCACCGAATCGGCCTGAAGCTGGCGCGAGCAGGTTGACAGGTCGAGGTCGGGGGTGACGATGATCAGGTCGCCGCCGGCCTTGGGTACGCAAAGCGTCTGGCGCGAGGTGAACTGATAATCCTTCCAGTCCATGTAAAAGACCGCACCCTGCAACAGCAAGCGCCGGTCGAGCAGATAGGCGTTGCCGCCAACTTCATAATTCCACAGCTTTTCGCGACCGAACGACGACGAACCACCCAGACCGCCGTCAGGGTTGGCCTGACCGCCGGCGGGCTTGTAGCCCTTCGACACGCTCGCATAGATCGACGAATCGTCGTTGGGTTTCCAGTTGATCGCGATGCGCGGCGAGAAATCATGCGCCGATCCGGTTGCATAACGACCCGTGCGCTGTTCGTAACGACCGCCAGTGATCATGCCGTTCACGACAGGCAATTGCCCCTGCGCAGCGAGCAGCGCCTGTTCAGGCGTCAGTTCGCAAGGCCCGTTACCGTCGGCCACGGTCGACGTATCCAGCGGCGCGCCAACCGGGCGACGAGAGCAGGCAGCATAGACGTTGGACCAGCTGTTGGTGCCCTTGTCATACGAGTAACGGCCGCCAACAATCAGCGACAGATTCTCGGAAACATTCCACTCGGCGTTGGCGAACAGCGCCCAGCCGTTCAGCGAATTGTGAATGACATTCTCGTTGGCCTTGTCGCCGGGGAACCACGGACCCAGTACCGTTTCGATCTGGATCTCGTTGGTCGCCATCAACTTTTCCTTGTAGGCGATCCCGCCGAAGGTCCAGTCGATCGCATTGTCTTCGCCAATCGACGAAAAACGCGCTTCGATGCTGTGCGACTTGGTGCTGAAGGTACCCACGCGATTGATGGCGCGGATGCCCGAACGGTCGAGGTCGAGCATCTGATTCTGGCTGGATTCGGCGTAGCCGGCAACCGTGGTGAACGACATCACGTCGGCCAGCTCATGATAGACGCGGCCAATCACCAATGTCGTGGCATTGTTCGTGAAATCGCGGGTGTCCTGGTACAGCGAATCCTTGTTGTTGCGGAAATCCGAAGCATTGAGGCCGCCAAGCTGCGGACGCGTGCCGCCCGGGCCCGCTGCGACCCAATCGGTGAACGCGCCATTGGGGTTGTAGCAGCCGATGCCGCCCAGAAGCTCCGGCGTTGCGAGATTATAGGGAAGCCCGAACGCGCCCTGCTCGATGCAGCTGCCGATCTTCGGCTGCATGCCTGAATTGTCGATAGTGTGGTTGACCTGAAGATCGACCGTCGTCGCATCGTCGGGCTGCCAGCGCAGCTGACCGCGGACGTTCAGATAGTCGGCATCGGTGCCACCGCCGACCGCATGGCGGTTGCGCAGCGGGCCCTTGGTCGTCGATCCCTGGACCGACACGCGCGCCGACAATCCGTCGGCGATCTTGCCGTTGATGACGCCGCCGATTTCATAGGTGTCGAAACGCGCGACGCCGAAATCGATGCGGCCATAGAATTCTTCGGTCGGTTTTTTGGTGCGGATGTTGATCGCGCCGCCTTCCGAGTTGCGACCGAAGAATACGCCCTGCGGACCGCGCAGAATTTCCACCGCTTCGACGTCATAGATGTTGGGGTTGGCTTGCCCCGAAGCCAGCGTACCCGATGCGAATTCGTCGATATAGGTCGCGAAAGCGCTCTGCGTCAGGACTTTTTCGCTGCCCTTCAGATCGGAGATGCCACGAATGGCGATCACGATTTCGCGGGCGCCATTGCGGCCACCCTGCTGGAACGACACGTTCGGGGTCTGCAGCAAATAATCCTTGGCATCGCTATAGTTGCGATCTTCCAGCGTTTCCGACGAAAACACCGTCGCGCTGACCGGCACGTCGAGGATGGTCTGCAGCTTGCGCTGCGCCGTTACGACGATTGTACCTTCCCCGGCAGCCGCTTCCTGCTCGCTCGCTGCCGCAGCGGCGTCCTGCGCGCTTGCTGGCGTCGCCAGTGCAAGGGCCAGCATAGAGGCGCCCAGGACGCCATGAATTCGAAAACCGCGCACGCGCGCCGCTGTCCCACATTTGTCATATGTCATTGATAATTCCTCCCAAACCCCATCCGGTCCGCCTGAAAAGGGTTCAAGCCTCGCTCACATGGCCGCATCGCAGCTGCTTTTCAGCGCTGCGCATATCGGTCCTGCAGCTGGCCCAATCGCGGCCCCATCTGGATGCGCTTGAGTTATGAGAACGGCGCGAGATGCGACAAACGAGATAAATTAGGGGTGAACATGAGCCTCGCTTATGCCCGGCATCGCCCCAACATGCCGGATTAGATCAGGTCATACCTCCCCTTAGCAGCATTTGATTGTGACCCATGCCCCGCCCCCTAATTTGGTGGCGCTAGGGGTGTCCGGGCTCGCAATCAAGACGATGCCGGCGCCGCCATCGGGAGGGTCGCGGGCGATGAAATTCAGGAATGTTCCACTGATCGCCGGGCTGGCCGCAATGGCCGTCGCGATGAGTGTTTCGGCGCAGCCTGCGGCCGAAGAGGCGCGCCTGATGCGCTATCCCGATATCAGCGGCAAGCAGATCGGCTTCATCTATGCCGACCGCCTATGGGTCGCCGACGATGACGGCAGCAACGCGCGCACCATCGCGGTCCCGGGCAGCGAACTCAGCCGCGTCAGCTTCTCTCCCGACGGCAAATCGATCGCGCTGACTGCCAAGGTCGACGGCAATGCCGACGTCTATATCGTCCCCGTCGACGGCAGCGCGCCCGCTCGCCGCGTGACGCATCATCCCGCCGCCGATCTGGTCGTCGGCTGGCGCCCCGACGGCAACGCCGTGCTCTTCGCCTCGACGATGTCGAGCCCGCGTGCGACCTATGACCAACTCCACACCATCGCGGTCGGTGGCGGACTGCCCGAACGGCTTACCCTGCCCTATGGCGAGACCGCAACTTACAGCGCCGACGGCGGCGCATTGCTCTTCACCTATCAGCGCGATTTTCAGGAAGAGGCGTGGAAGCGCTATTATGGCGGCCGCGCGCCCGACATCTGGCGCTTCGACTTCGCGACCGGCGCAACCCAGAAACTGACGAGCCACCCCACGTCGGACTCCATGCCGATGATCGTCGGCGGGCAGACCTATTTTCTGTCCGAACGCGACGCAGCCGGACGGTCGAACATCTGGCGCCTCGGCGAAAAGAGCGCGGCGGATACTGCCGTCACCACCTATGTCGACACCGACGTCCGCCGCCCGGCGTCCGACGGCTCGCGCATCATCTACGAAGCCGATGGCCGGCTAGCCATCTTCGACCCGGCAATCGGCAGCTCGACAACGATCAACGTCCGCATCGACCGCGCGACCGTCGCAACGCCGCCGAAAGAAATCGCGGTCGGCGACCGCCTCACCAGTGCCGCGCTCTCCCCCAAAGGCGTACTGATCGAAGCCCGCGGCGATATTTTCGCTTACGCCGGCAAATCCGCCCGCAACCTCAGCGCGACCTCGGGTCAGGCCGAACGCTTCCCCCGCGCCAATGCGCGCGGCGACATCGCCTATGTCAGCGACGCCGACGGCGAATATGCCCTCTATGTGCGAAGCGCGGGCGACGGCAGCGCGCGCAAGATTGCCGATTTCGGCGCGGGCCTGCGCTACAATCCCTTCTGGTCGCCCGACGGTGCGCGCATCGCGATTTTCGATCATGAACAGGTCTTGTGGGTCGTCGATGTCGCGAGCGGCACCAGGACCCGCGTCGATCAGGGCAAGTGGGGCTATCACAACGACATGGTCGATGCGACCGCGTCCTGGTCGCCCGACGGCCGCTGGCTCGCCTATGCCCGCGGGCTCGACAATCGCAACAATGCGGTCTTCGTCTTTGACACAAGCACCGGCGAGCGGCACCAGCTGACGTCGGGCGCCTATAATGATTTCGCCCCGATGTTCGAGGCGAGCGGCCATTATCTGCTGCTCCTGTCGCACCGCAAATTCGCACCGACCTTCGGCGATCAGGCGTTCGACGCGACCTGGACCTACACCAGCGGCACCGTCGCGAGCGTCATCCCGCTGCGGGCCGGAGCCGCGTCACCGGGCGACAAGGGCTGGCGCATGCCCGCCGCGCAAAGCGGCGTCGCGATCGACCTCGACCATGCCGAAAACCGGCTGAAGATCCTGTCGCCCAAACCGGGTCAGCTCGCGACGATCCGCCCCGTCGACGGCGGCTATGTCCTCGTCCGACAGGATGAAGCCGGCCCGAACCAGCTCGAACGCTATGACTATGGCAAGGACGCCGCGCGCGTGCTGCAGTCCGAAAAGGGTCTGTCGCTCGCCGATGCCAATGATCGCCAGATCCTGACCCGCGCAGACACGCAGCTCTATCTGGTCGATGCCGCCAAGGGCCGCCCGGCAAAACTCGACGGCGCCAAACTCGTCGCGACCGTCGATCCCGCCGCCGAAGCGCAACAGATGTTCAACGACACCTGGCGCTATGGCCGCGATTTCTATTACGACCCCGGCAACCACGGGACCGACTGGGCACAGGTCCGCGCCCGCTTTGCGCCACTCGTCCCCTTCGTCACCAACGACGACGACCTGACCTTCATCGTTCGCGAGATGATGGGCGAACTCAACGGCGGCCATGTCTATGCCTCGGCCACCGCACCGCGCCCGCGCGGCGATGCCCGCAACGTCGGGCTGCTCGGCGTCGATTTCGCGCTCGAAAACGGCCAATACCGGATCGCCAAAATCTATCGCACCGGCGCGCGCGCCTTTGAGGTGCGCTCGCCGCTCGACGACGCGACGCTCGACGTCCGCGAGGGCGACACGCTGCTCGCGGTCAACGGCAAGCCGCTCGGCGAAAGCCCCGATCCGTGGAGCGCCCTCGCCGGCCTCGCCGATCAGGCGGTCGGCCTGACCATCGGGCGCGCCGGCGCCGCCGACCGCATCGTCACGGTCAAGACGCTGGCGAGCGAGCGCAAGCTGCGCGAACTCGCGTGGGTCGAGGACAATCGTCGCAAGGTCGACGCCGCCTCGAACGGGCGCATCGGCTATATCTACGTCCCCAATACCGGCGGCGAAGGCCAGAACGAGCTGATGATCCAGTACCGGTCGCAGGTCGACAAGGATGCGCTGGTCATCGACGAACGCTTCAACACGGGCGGCGCGCTCGGCGACCGGATGGTCGAACTGCTCAACC
Organism: Sphingopyxis sp. GW821-FHT12C06; assembly: GCF_058807415.1. Taxonomy (NCBI): domain Bacteria; kingdom Pseudomonadati; phylum Pseudomonadota; class Alphaproteobacteria; order Sphingomonadales; family Sphingopyxidaceae; genus Sphingopyxis; species Sphingopyxis sp. GW821-FHT12C06. The sequence continues at coordinate 436,214 of NZ_JBXAQR010000002.1, forward strand.
GTCCGCCGCTCGTCTATTTCCGCGCCCGCAACAGCACCGACTATCCGCTTCCCGAACTCGCGCACCGCGGTCCCAAAGCGATGATCGCCAATGGCTGGAGCTATTCGGGCGGCGACGGCTTCCCGCTGTTGTTCAAGACCGCAAAGGTCGGCCCGCTGATCGGCACGCGCACCTGGGGCGGCCTGATCGGTCCCGGCCTGTCGCTGCCATTGATCAACGGCGGCTTCATCTCGCCCGCGCCCCAGCGCGTCTACACGACCAACGGCGCATGGGCCGAGGGCAATGAGGGCGTGAAGCCCGATATCGAGATCGACAATGATCCGGGGCTGCTGGCACGCGGCACCGACCAGCAACTCGACGCCACCGTCAACCTGCTGCTGGGCCGCCTCAAGGACATGAAGCCAGTCTCCGTTCCGGCCTTTCAGGGCGCGAACGACTGGAATCCCGCCACTCGCAAGGAGAATTGATCGTGAAGAAACTCGCCCTTCTGGCCGCCGCCTGCGCCGCCATCGCCATGGCCGCCCCCGCCTACGCGCATCCCGACGGCTTCGGCCTTCCCGAAGCCGACCCGGCACCTGCCGCACCCGCGCGCGATCAGGTCAAGCTGGTGCAGGCCGGCTGGCTCCTCGCGATTCCGGGACAGCAGCCGCTGCGCGAACGGACGATCGTCGTCCGCAACGACCGGATCGAGCGCATCGACGATGGCTTTACCGCCGCCGCGACCATCGCCGACGCCGATGTCGAAGTCGTCGACCTGCGCAACCGCTTCGTTCTGCCGGGGCTGATGGACATGCACGTCCATCTGTCGATGAACAGCGGCGGCGAAGCGCCGTTCAAGATCAAAAACGTGTCCAGCGATCTCGAGGGCGCCACCGCGGAACAGCGCAACGACCTGACCCAGCTCGTCGACGGGATAGGCAATGCGCGCAAGACGCTGATGGCCGGATATACGACGGTGCGCGATCTCGGCAGCTATGGCTGGAACAATGTCGTGCTGCGCGATGCGATTGCCGCAGGCAAAGTCGAAGGCCCGCGCATCCTGACCGCAGTCAGCACTCTGCGCCCCAGCGCCGACACCGGCCCCGGCGCCTGCTCCGGCGTCGAAAGCTGCCGCACCGCGACGCGGCGTCAGATCGACATGGGCGCCGACGTGATCAAAATCTATGCGTCGTGCAGCGGCAGCCTGCCGTGCGGTCTGCAGGGCGCGCCGCCAACCTTCCTCGACGATGAACTGAAGGCCATCGTCGAAACCGCCCATTCGCGCCAGCTCCGCGTCGCGGCCCACGCGCACGGCGAAGACGCCATCCGCGCCGCCTTGCGCGCCGGGGTCAATTCGGTCGAACATGGCTCCTACACCCCCGCCGACGCGATCGAGACCTTCAAGAAGAACGGTGCCTTCCTCGTCCCGACGCTGTCGGTGCAGGACAATATCCGCAAGGACATCCTGACCGCCAAGGGCCCGATGCTCGCGGTGATGCAGAACTTCCTCGACAAGCATGGTCCGCGCATGATCGCCGCGTATCGCGCCGGGGTAAAAATCGCCGCGGGTAGCGATGCCGGCATCAATCCCCACGGCCATAATGCCCGCGAGCTTGAGCTCTATGTGATCCAGGGCATGCCCGCAGCCGACGCGATCAAGGCGTCGACGGTCAACGCCGCCGATCTGATCGGGCGCTCCAGGGATCTGGGCACGATCGAAACCGGCAAGATCGCCGATATCATCGCCGTCGGGACCGATCCGATCGCCGACATCAAGGCGCTGCAGAGCGTCTCCTTCGTGATGAAGGATGGCCGCGTCTTTCGCAACGAAGTCGCGGCTTCGGCACAATGACCATGACGCCGGCCCATCGTGCGATCTTCCTGACCGGCCCCTTTCCCGGCGACGGGATGCGGGTCGCGATCAAGGATTGCATCGATGTGGCCGGCGAAACGACCGCCGCCGGCAGCCGCGCGCTCGCGGATCGCCCGCCGGCGACGCACGACGCAGAGCTGGTCACGCGGCTGCGCGCGGCGGGCTGCACCATCGCGGGCCGCGTCGCGATGCACGAGCTTGCCTATGGCGTGACCGGGGTGAACGGCTGGACCGGAACCCCGATCAATCCCTTTTACCCGAGCCATGTCCCCGGTGGTTCGTCGAGCGGTTCGGCCGCTGCGGTCGCCGCGGGCCTCGCCGATATCGCAATCGGGACCGACACCGGCGGATCGATCCGCGTCCCGGCCGCCTGCTGCGGCGTCGTCGGCTTCAAGCCCGGCTTTGACCGCGTCAGCCGCGAAGGCCTGACCCCGGCATCGAGCAGCCTCGACTGCGCGGGCCCCTTCGCGCGGTCGGTCGCCGATATCGAGCGCGCGATGGCAATGCTCGTTTCCGACTGGCGCGCGGTGGATGCGTTCCCCGCGCCCCGCTTTGCCTTCATCACGACGTCGGCAGACGAAGCGATCGCCGACGCCGCGCTGACCGCTGCGAAAGCCGGCGCCGACGTCACCCTCGTTTCGCTCCCCGATATGGAAGCCGCGCAGCTCGCCGGTCTCCACATCATCGGACGCGAATGTTCGAACGCCTTTGCGCCGTTGCTCGCAAGCGGGCTGGTCGGCCGCGACGTTCACGACCGCCTGACCGCCGCCGCCCAAATCAGCGACGCCCAGATCGCCGAGGCCGAGGATGTTCGCACACGCTTTACCGCAGCCGTCGATGCGCTGCTCGCCGATTATGACGCGATCGCGTTGCCGACGCTGCCCTGCCCGCCGCCGACATTGCTCGACGCCGCTGATCCGGCAGCCGCGATCCCGATGACCGCGAACTGCCGCCCGTTCAACCTGTCGGGCCACCCCGCGATCGCGCTGCCCATCGGCGAAGCGAATGGCGCGCCGGTGTCGCTCCAGCTCGTTGGACGCCGCGGCGACGACGAAGCCCTGTGCGCGTTGGCGCGCGCCATACCCGTTTTCATCAAAGGAGAAACAGCGTGACGGAGACCCGGCCCTCGGGGCTTGCCAGCCCCCTTCTCCAGCCCTTGCTCGACGACATCCGCACCCGGCGGGCCGAGTTGCATCGGCTGGGACATGTTCCGCAGGATATTGTCGAGAAGTTCCAGCAGATCGGCCTGTACCGCGCTTTTGTGCCCGAACAGTTCGGCGGCGGCGCGATGACGCCGATGGAATTTCTGCGGCTGATCGAGATCATCTCGGCCGCCGATGGTTCGGCGGGCTGGGTCGCGAGCTTTGGCTTCGCCAGCAAATATCTCTCGTCGCTTCCCGCCACGACGCTCGCCGAACTCTATCGCGAAAGCCCCGATGTCGTGTTCGCCGGCGCGGTCTTCCCGCCGCAACTCGCGGCGCCCGATGGCGATGGCTATCGCGTCAACGGCCGCTGGGGCTTCGGCTCGGGCAGCATGGGCGCATCGCTGATCGGCGTCGGGATCAAGCTTGAGGGCGAAGGCGGCAACCTGCCCCGCATGGCGGTGATGCCGCGCAGCCAGGTCAAGATCGAGGAAAATTGGGACACGATCGGCATGTTCGCGACCGGCAGCCATGATCTGGTTGTCGAGGATGTGCTGGTCCCGCACGAATGGACGCTCATCCGCGGCGCCCCGCCGTCGATCGACACCGCGGCCTATCGCTATCCGACGATGGCAATGGCGGCGCAGGTGCTCGCGATCGTCGGCGCCGGGATCGCGCGCGAAGCGATCGACGAGGTCGTGAAGCTCGCGACGCGCAAAAGCTCGATCACCGGCGCGCCGTCGATGGCCGACCGTCCGGGGTTCCAGATCGCGCTCGCGCAGATGGAAGCGCAATTGCGCTCCGCGCGCGCCTGGTTCTTCGACGAAACCGCGGCGATGTGCGATCGCGTTTCGCGCGGCGACGAAGTGTCGCCCATCGACGTTGCGGGGCTCCGCATCGCATCGACGCATATCGCCAAGACCGGCGCCGACGTGACCCGCCGTGCGTTTGAAATGGCCGGAACGACGGGCATCTTCAAAGCCCATCCGCTCTCGCGCCTGTTGCTCGACGCCCTCGTCGTCGCGCAGCACGCCTTTATGAACGACGGAACATGGCAAGCCGGCGGCGCGGTGCTGCTCGGCAAGACGCCGCCCCCCGGATACCCCTGATCCCCCATTCGCAAGGACATCGACATGACCGACACAACCAGGAAAATTCGCGCTCTCTTCTGCGGCGCCGTGCTGCAGAATTTCTTCGACCTGCCCGGCAAGGATATTCCGACCGTGCTCAAGGCAACCGGCGGCATGCTGCGGACGATCCGCGAAATGCCCGGCGTCGACGTCCTCGGGACGTTCGATGACGATGAAACGATGGTCGGCACCTCGCCGAACGGCTGGCCGTGGACCTTCTATATCCTCGCCGACGTTCCCGATCGCGATACCGCCGTCGCCATCTGCGGCCTGTTCCGCACGATCGAGGTCGGCGAACATCGCCTGTGGAAATATATGCGCGTCGAGGCGCGTCTGGGCCGCGAACTGGTCATGCCCGAATGAGCGATGCCGCGATCCTCGCGCGGCTCGACACGCTGGAAGCCGAAGGGGCCATCCGGCGTGTCGTTGCGCGCTATTTCCAGATTTGCGATCACCTTGGCCCCGACACGCCGTTCGAAGAGCTGGGCGATCTGTTCACGCGTGATGCGCGGTGGCAGGGCGGCGGCCGCTATCGAGCGGCGTTCGGCGGCTATGAAGGCCGCGACGCGATCGTCGCGATGATCCGCAGCTATTGCGTGCCGCAGCCCCATTTCGCGATGACCGCGCATTTCTTTTCGGCCGAAAGCATCATGGTGACCGGCGACAGCGCGGTCGGCGAATGGATGATGCTCCAGACCTCGACCTACACCGCCGGCAACGCCGACCTGCGGAGCGCCGCGCTGACCCTCGGCTTTGCACGCGAGGACGGTCGCTGGCGGATCGCCGACTTTCGCACCGCGAACATCTTTTCGCGCCGCGTCGATCATTGGAACGACACGGCCGACATTCCCGTGCCCGAACGGGCCAGCAGTGGAGACAATAAGTGACTGCAAGTGATTTCGACGCGCTGGTCCTTCCCGACCGCGTCCACACCTCGCTCTATCGCGACCCCGCGATCTTCGAGGAAGAGATGGACCGCATCTTTAACCGCACCTGGGTCTGGGTCGCGCACGTCAGCGACATTCCCAAGCCGGGCGATTTCGTCACCACGCATGTCGGGCGCCAGCCGGTCATCGTGAACCGCACCAAGGCGGGCGAAATCCATGTCATGGTCAACCGCTGCCGCCACCGCGGCGCGACGGTGTGCGAAGCGCGCAAGGGCAATGCTGCGGGCTTCGTCTGCCCCTATCATGCGTGGACCTATGCGCAGGACGGCAAGCTGCGCGGCCTGCCGTTGCCCAAGGGCTATAAGGATTTCGACAAGGCCGACTATGGTCTGATCCAGCTGCGCGTTGAAGAATATAACGGCCTGATCTTCGCGACCTTCAACGAAGAGATCGAACCGCTCGACAGCTTCCTCGGCGGCGCCAAGCCGTGGATCGACCTGTTCATGAAACAGGGCGGCGGTTTCCCGGTCAAGACGATGGGCGAACATCGCTTCACCTTCCCGGGCAACTGGAAAATCCAGCTCGAGAATACGACCGACGCCTATCATTTCCCCGTCGTTCACAAGAGCTTCCTGACCTCGCTCGACGGCGATACCGAGGACCTCTTCTCGTTCATGGACGCCGGCGGCTATGTCGAGGATCTGGGCAACGGTCACAGCGTCATGGTGATGATCCCCGAACTGGTCGATCTCGACGATAATCTCGAAGCCGATATTCCCGAACGCTTCGCCGATATCGCCGAGGAACTGCGCAAGGATTATAGCGAGATCGAAGTCCGCCGGATCGTCCGTGCGGTCGGCGGGTCGGGGTTCAACCTCAACCTCTTCCCCAATATCGCCTGCTCGATGGCCTTTTTCCGCGTCCTGCGCCCGCTCGCGGTCGACGAGACCGAAATTCGCCATATCGCCATCGGCATGGACGGCGGCCCCGATATCGCCAACCGCGCGCGCCTGCGCCTGCACGAACATTTTCAGGGTCCGATGGGTTTCGGCACCCCCGACGATGCCGAGGCTTGGGAACGCGTGCAACGCGGCTCCGCCGGGACCGCGGATCCGTCGTGGATCATGGTCAATCGCGGCGAGGACAAGACCGCGACCAATGCGGGCGACGTCACGGCCGAAACCGGGATGCGCGCCGCCTATCAGATGTGGAAAAGGATGATGTCGGCATGACCCGGACAATCGATGCGATCGCGCTGAACGACGCGATAAACTTCATTTCGATGGAGGCCGACTGCCTCGACCATCGCGACTATGCCGCCTGGCTGTCGCTGTGGGCCGATGACGGCATTTACGCCATTCCGATCGACCCCACCGCCGACGATCTCGCCGACCTGCTCAACTATGCCTATGACGACGCGGCGATGCGCCGGATGCGCGTTTCGCGGCTGACCAGCGGAGAATCCATGTCGGCGCGCGACGCAGCCAATACGCTGCGCAGCGTCTCGCGTTTCCGCCTGCTCGACGCCGCCGCGGACGGGGTCGTACGCGTCCGCTGCGCGCAGCATCTGGTCGAGTACCGTCGCAACACCTTCCGCACCTATGCGGCAAACGTCACCTATGCGCTGCGCCGCGAGGGCGGCGAGATTCGGCTGACCGAAAAGACCGTTCGCCTGCTCAATTCGACCGACGCGCTCGCCGGCATGAGCTTCCTGCTGTGACGATCCCCGCCTGGCACAATGTTGCGATCGTCACCGGCGCCGCGGGCGGCCTCGGCCAGGTCATCTCGCGCCGACTAGCCGCCGACGGCTTCCGCGTCCTGATGACCGATATCGACGGCGACGCGGTGGCGCGCGCGGCAGATGCGTCGCCCGGCGACGTCGCGTCGCTGGCGATCGACGTTCGCGACCCCGCGCAGTTCGAGGCGGCCTTTGCCGCCGCCTCGGCGCGGTGGGGCGGCGTCGGTGTGCTCGTCAACAACGCCGCGCTGACCCGCACGACGCCCTTGTTCGACATTTCGCCCGAGGAATTCGATGCCGTCACCGCGGTCGCGCTGAAAGGCAGCTTCATCGGCTGTCAGGTCGCCGGGCGCATCATGCGCGCGCAGCATTATGGCCGGATCGTCAATATCGCGTCGCTCGCGGGGCAGAATGGCGGGTCGGCAACCGGCGCCCATTATGCCGCCGCCAAGGGCGGGATCATGACGCTGACCAAGGTGTTCGCGCGCGAACTCGCCAGCGACGGCGTGACGGTCAATGCCATCTCCCCCGGGCCGCTCGATCTCGATTCGGTCCGCGAGCTGCTGCCGCCCGAAAAGCTCGCTGCCGTCGTCGGCACGATCCCCGCCGGGACACTCGGCGACCCCGATTATGTTGCACGCCTCGTGTCGCTTCTCGCCGCCCCGCAAGCCGTTTCGGCGGTCGGTGCGACGTTCGACATCAATGGCGGGCTTTACCTGCGATAAGGACCGAACACCCATGCCCTGGACCCGTGACGAAATGGCGGCGCGCGCCGCCCGCGAGCTGCGCAACGGCTATTATGTCAACCTTGGCATCGGCATCCCGACGCTGGTGGCCAATCATATCCCCGACGGCGTGCACGTCACGCTGCAATCCGAAAACGGCATGCTGGGCATCGGCCCCTTCCCGTTCGAGGATGAGGTCGATTCCGACCTGATCAACGCCGGAAAGCAAACGGTCAGCGAACTGCCGCACAGCAGCTATTTCGACAGCGCCGAGAGCTTCGCGATGATCCGCGGCGGGCATGTCGATGTCGCGATCCTGGGCGCGATGGAAGTCGCCGAAAATGGCGACCTCGCCAACTGGACAGTCCCGGGCAAGATGGTCAAGGGCATCGGCGGCGCTATGGATCTGGTCGCCGGCGTCCGTCGCATCATCGCGGTGATGGATCATTGTTCCAAGGATGGCGCGCCGAAGTTTGTCGCACAATGCACGCTGCCGCTCACCGGCCAGAATGTCGTCGATATGGTCATCACCGACCGCGCGGTGTTCGAACGCCCCGCTCCCGGCCAGCCCTTCGCGCTCACCGAATTGGCGCCCGGCGAAAACGAAGCAGAAATCCGGTCGCTGACCTCGGCGCATTTTGGCGAACTGGCCGCCTGAGGCGGCATCTCTCATGTATTACATCTGGCGCACGTCCGGCCCGCCGCCATGACGAAAGTGTCATTCTGGAGCGTCGTTACATAGTCGAGCCGATTTCCATCATACACAGCGCCGATATCGGCCGCAGTCAGGAATCCGGCCCGAACCGCTTCGATCTTGCCGCGCCGGACGACGGTAGATTGATCCTTGAGCGGCGGGCTTAGGTTCCGATCACCAAGCAGTTCGCCAGGCATCTGGATGTCACCGAGGGCTTCTACATCCCGGTCGATAGCATCTGACAGGCATGGGAGAGGATGCAGGACAAGCTCAACCTGCCCGGAAACCGGGAAAGCGGCATGAAGCTGCCGCGCCGTTCGATGGCCTCGCTCGTGCGCGACCGAATCGGCGAGACGAATTATCCGCAGGTGAAGCGGTTCATGGGCCTCTCGCCGGCTGACGTGACCGACATTTATGCGCTGGCAAAGCCGGAGCAGCTGGGCATTGCGTTCGCAGCTATCGAGGAGATCGAAGCCCTCGCGCCTAGCCCTGCCGCAAATCTACCGCAAAATCTCTTGCGATAAGGAGCGTATCATGGGGACGAAAACCAAGGATATTCCAGGAAAGGTCGCTGGTGGAGCCGAGGGGAATCGAACCCCTGACCTCTGCAGTGCGATTGCAGCGCTCTCCCATCTGAGCTACGGCCCCGCGACCGGAGGTCGTCTTATCGACACGGTTTGACAGTGGCAACGGCTTTTCTGAGGATGGTCGGACGCCGCGGGTCGGGAAAAAGGAAACGGGGGGTTTCTATGGCCAAGGCATGGCATCTGGTCCGGCGTCCGCAAGGGTTGCCATCGACCGCCGATTTTGCGCTGCGAGAGCTTCCCGACCAAACGCTGGAAAATGACCAGATTCGCGTCCGCAACCTCTGGTTGTCGGTTGACCCTTACATGCGCGGCCGGATGAACGACGCGAGCAGCTACGCCGCCTGTTTTCCGCTCGACCAGCCCATGAACGGCGGTGCGATCGGTGAAGTCCTCGAAAGCCGTGTCGACGGTTTTGGTCCCGGCGATCTGATACTTCATATGGGCGGCTGGCGCGACGGCGGGGTCATCGGGCTCGACATGCTGCCCAACAGGCTGCCCGCCGGGTTGCTTGGCGCGGGCATGACGCCGCAAACCTTCCTCCACAATATGGGACTCACCGGCGGCACGGCGTGGATCGGGCTACTCAGGGTCGCTGCGGCCAAGCCCGGCGACACGGTCTTCGTTTCCGCCGCAGCGGGTGCGGTAGGATCCGCCGTGGTTCAGATCGCCAAGGCGCGCGAAATGACCGTCATCGGTTCCGCCGGCGGGCCAGAAAAATGTGTCTGGGTCAAGGAACTGGGTGCCGATGCAGTGATCGACTACAAGGCCGGTCCGGTTCTGCCCGCGCTCGCGCAGACGCTAAAATCTTTGGGTAAGCCCGGCATCGATGTCTATTTCGATAACGTCGGGGGCGAGCATCTCGACGCCGCCTTGGCTGTCTCCAATGATTTCGCACGCTTTGCGCTTTGCGGGATGATCGACGTCTATAACGACGGCAAGGCGCAGGAGATGAAATATCTGTTCCGTGCGATCGCGGCGCGGATCCGCATGGAAGGCTTTATCTACACCGACCAGTTCTTCGACTGCATGGAGGAATTCTATGCCGATATGGGCGGACTGATCGCCAGCCGCGCCGTGACGATCCGTGAGACGATACACGACGGGCTGGAAGAGGCGCCCCGCGCCTTCCTCGGCCTGTTTTCCGGAGACAACACCGGAAAGATGCTGGTCAGACTCTGACCAGCATAGTGCCGTTCAGCTACCGAACCCAACCGACAGGAAGCTCGGCATCGGCCCGTTCCAGCCATCATCGGGGCCATCCTGATCGTCGCGACGTGCAGGTGCAGGCGACTTGCGGCGGTCATCGGTCTTCTTTGCCTTCGCCGGCGTCGTTTCAGCGACAGTTTCACGTACTGGCTTGGCTGCGCCGCGACCACGGCCGCCGCGCTCCGGACGCGCACCACGCCGCGGCGCCTGCTCTTCTTCGGAGGCATCGGACCGAGCCGCTTCCGCCTTCGGCATGCCAGTGTCATGAACCGGAATCGTGTAGCCGGTCAGCTTCTGGATATTGTCGACCGCCTCATCATCGGACGGCGTTACCAGCGTGAAGGCGCGGCCTTGCGCGCCCGCGCGACCGGTGCGGCCGATGCGGTGGACATAATCATCGGGGTGCCAGGGGGCGTCGAAATTGAACACATGGCTGACGCCCTTGACGTCGAGCCCGCGCGCCGCAACGTCGGACGCCACCAATATGTTGATCGTGCCGTTCTTGAACCGGTCGAGTTCGGCGGTGCGGCTCGACTGATCCATGTCGCCCTGAATCTCGCCCGCCTGATAGCCGGCGCGCTGCAACGACTTCGCCAGCTCACGCACGGTGGTTTTGCGGTTGCAGAAGATGATCGCTGTGCCGACCTTCTCGGTTTCGATCAGGCTGCGGAGCGTGTCGCGCTTGCTGCGTTCTGACGTCTTGACCAGGAATTGCTCGATATTTTCGTTCCGACTTGCGGGACGCGCAACTTCGATCGTCTTGGGGTTCGACAGAAATTTGTCGGCGAGCTTCTTGATCGGCGGCGGCATCGTCGCGGAGAACAGCAAGGTTTGCCGATTCGCGGGCAATTTGGTGCAGATATTCTCGATGTCGGGAATGAAGCCCATGTCGAGCATCCGGTCGGCCTCGTCGATGACGAGCAAGTTGCAACCGGTCAGCAGAATCTTGCCACGTTCGAACAAATCCATCAGGCGACCCGGAGTCGCAATCAGAACGTCGACGCCCTTTTCCAGCGCCTTGACCTGATCGCCCATCTGGACTCCGCCAATCAGCAGCGCCATCGACAGCTTGTGATACTTGCCGTATTTCTCAAAATTTTCCGCAACTTGCGCTGCAAGCTCACGCGTCGGCTCGAGGATCAACGACCTCGGCATCCGGGCACGAGCGCGGCCGTGCGCCAGAATATCGATCATCGGCAGAACGAAGGATGCGGTCTTGCCGGTTCCTGTCTGGGCGATGCCGATCATGTCGCGCATCATCAGGACTGAGGGGATCGCTCCTGCCTGAATTGGCGTCGGTTCGTCATAGCCCGCCTCGGTGACGGCGCGCAGAAGTTCGTCGGAAAGGCCGATGTCGGCAAATTTCATAGGGTCATCATGTCCGGAAAAAAAGGGGCCAGCACCGCGTCCCACGCCAGCGCGTGCTGCGGCGCCCAATGGGGAAAGCGCGATGAAAAGTCAAGAAAAGGCGACGAAACGCCTTGAATATTCGCCAGCCTCAGTCCTCGTCGCGAGGGACCGGCACCATCAGGCGAAATTTGTCGACCTCACACTTCGCGCCTGTACGGGCGTGAATCTGATCGCGACCCGCGCAAAGCTGACCATCCTTATTGCCCTGCATATAGAAACCCGCATAGAAATCGAGTGCCCGGCAGCCACGATTGAGCTGGGCACGCAGACGCTGTTTTTGGCGCGTCATCAGGTCGATACTGTCACCCTGAGCCGCCTGCATTCCCATAATATTGCGCATCGCGACGCATTTGGGCGCCTTCTTTTCCTTCCACTCAACGGGCTGTTCGCGCAGCCTCAACTGAGGCGCCGGCCTTGCGGCAAAATTGTTGAGCGGTGAACGCTGCGCAGGTACGCGAATGATCAGCTGCTGCTCAATCACCACCTGCCAGTAAGGCGAAGCGGGCGGCACCGACATCGGCGGAACGATCCCCGCCAGCGACTCCGGCGGCGCAATCGGCAATTCGGTATTGGCGGACGGCGCGGCAGCCGCGATCAACAAGGCGGCAGCGCTCAACACGGCTGTGCGGTCGTCCCTTCGCCATCTTGGCGCAATATCCTGTTCACCCGTCGCTCCCGCATCATGCCGACTGGACGAACAGAGGCTATTCGTCCATCGCCCTCTTTAAGGAGCATGATTGAACACCAAATGAATTGCTGTCGACCCCTGCCCGCAAATCCCGCCGGAATTTTTCGGTGCAAACCGGCATGACGCGCGCACCGTCACCCGAGTTACTCGGCGCACTCAAGGCGTTGCTGGGGCCAAAGGGCTTCACCGATGACGCCGACGCGATGGCCCCCTGGCTAACCGACTGGCGTGGTAAATATCACGGTGCTGCGGCGGCGATGCTGTCGCCGGCCTCAACCGACGAAGTTTCCTCCATCGTCCGCCTTTGCTCCGAGGCCGAAGTGGCGATCGTGCCGCAAGGCGGCAACAGTGGCATGGTCGGGGGCGCGACCCCCGATGCATCGGGAACCCAGATTTTACTGAGCATGCGGCGGATGAACCAGGTTCGGGCGATCGACCGTGACGCGGGCCTCGCCGTAGCAGAGGCCGGAGTCATACTGGAGCATTTCCACGAAGCGGCGCTGGCGCAAGGCTTGCGCTTCCCGCTAACGCTGGGCGGCAAGGGATCGGCGACAATTGGCGGGCTCGTTTCAACGAACGCAGGCGGTACGCAGGTACTTCGCCACGGAACGATGCGTGCGCTTGTCGCAGGGATCGAGGCGGTGCTGCCAGATGGCAGTATTTTAGACGGGCTTGCCCCTCTCAAGAAGGATAATCGCGGATATGACCTGAGACACCTGCTTTGTGGGGCGGAGGGGACCTTGGGAATCGTAACAGCAGCTTGCCTGCGGCTTGTTCCCGCCGCTGCAGCACGGCGAACCGCGTGGATCGGACTCAAGTCGCCCGATGACGCCCTGTTGCTGCTGCGCCAACTCGACGGCGCAATCGGCCGCGAGCTGGAAGGATTCGAGATCGTTCCGCACGCCTGCCTCGATGCAGTGCTGCGCCACATTCCACAGACACGCGCACCGCTGGCGGACAGTCACCCCTGGTACGCGCTTGTCGAAATGGCGGGCGACAGTGGCGATTCGCTGGGCGCGGCCTTGCAGACCGAGCTTGCGGCCGCATTGGAGGCGCAGTTGATCGGCGACGCCGCGATCGCCAAGAGCGACCGTGAGAGCGAAGATTTCTGGCGACTGCGCGATTCCATATCAGAAGCCGAACGCGCCGAAGGCCCGGCGATCCAGCACGACATCAGCGTCCCCGTCGACCTGATGCCAAGCTTCATCGCTGACAATGCGCGGCGCCTTGCCGACACGTTTCCGGGCGTTCGCGCGCTCTCCTTCGGACATCTGGGCGACGGAAACGTCCATCATCATGTCCAGCCACCGGTCGACAGCGATGGCACTGCGTGGCTCGCCGCGCACGGCCAAGCCGCCAGCCGGCTGGTCTACGCCCATGTTATCGAGCTTGGCGGCTCCATTTCCGCTGAACATGGCATCGGCCAGATGAAACGCGACATACTGGCCGAACTGGACAGCCCGGCGCGATTGGCAGCCCTGTACGGCGTCAAGACCGGGCTGGACCCCAAGCACCTGTTCAATCCCGGCAAATTAATCGCCTGACCGTTACGCCACAGAGCGATCGGCCACTTGCGTCGTGGCGTTTAGCCCAATAAGGCGCCCCATTGCCCTTTCGTCCTGCCCCATCAGGGGGTCCTGTTTTGGAGTTCGATCATGGCCACTGCGCCCGCCAATGCCAATCTGCCGCTTTTCTACAAGGATCTCGTTCCGCTTTCGAGCGTCGACCATGTCGATTTTCATGCGCGCGCCCTTGATCGCGCCGATTTCCTGATCGATCAGCATGCGGTGCCGCTGACCAGCGACGAGCTCGTCGCCGCGTCGCGCTTTTACCCGATCGTATTCTCGGCAGGCGACAACCCGGTTCCCTTGGCGCTGATGGGCCTCAACGAAGGCATTAACACGTTCGTCGATGCGGAAGGAAAGCTGGTCAATCCGGTCTATGTCCCGGCCTATATCCGCCGTTACCCCTTCCTTCTCGCGCGCCTGCGCCCCGATTCAGAAGAATTGTCGCTCTGCTTCGACCCGACCGCGAACGCGGTCGGCAAGTTTGACGAAGGCGACGCCTTGTTTGCCGACGGAAAGCCGTCGGAAGCCACCAACGCCGTCCTGCAATTCTGCCAGAACTTTGAAGAAGCCGGTCAGCGCACCAGCATGTTCGTCGAAGAACTGAAAAAAGCCGACCTGCTGATGGATGGCGAAGTCTCGATCCAGCCTGAAGGCAGCGACAAGCCCTATATCTATCGCGGCTTCCAGATGGTCGACGAAAACAAGCTGCGCGAACTGCGCGGCGACGTGCTGCGCAAGATGATGCAGAACGGCATGCTGCCGTTGATCTTCGCGCACCTCTTCTCGTTGCAGCTGATGCGCGAAATCTTTGCCGAACAGGTGAAGAGCGGCAAAATGCCGTTGATTACGGAAGCGCCGACCGTCTGAGGAGACTGATCATATGGCCACCGCTGAAACCGTCGATGCCGGGGCAACCGGCCAAGCGCGTTACACAACGGTGGCCATTTGGCTCCACTGGATCATCGGTCTGGCGGTGATTGCCAATATCGGCCTCGTCATGCTGACCGAGGATATGCCGCGCGAAACGCACCGGGCGGCGATGAATATCCACAAAGCGCTGGGCATTTCCGTTCTGGCGCTGACCATCGTGTTGATCCTGTGGAGACTTGGGCACAAGCCGCCACCGCTTCCTGTCACGATGCCTGCGTGGCAGCGGCCGATCAGCAGGATCGTCCATTTCCTCTTTTATGCACTGCTGATATTATTACCACTGTCAGGGTGGGCTTGGATGTCGGCGGCGGACAGACCCGTCGATTTCTTTGGCCTGTTCACGATACCGTCGATTGTGACACCGAGCAAAGCCCTTGCCGACACGCTGCACGACCGGCACGAGCTGCTGGGCATCATGATGCTCGCGCTGGTGGTGCTGCATATTCTGGCGGCGCTGAAACATCAGTTCATCGATCGCACTGGACTTGTCGGGCGGATAAATCCCTTTTGATATTTTCGTCGTCCAAGACGTCAAAAATCGATCGCGAGGCCTTTAAGCTCCCAGTCGCCATAGCGGACAGGGTTGCGTCCACCCGGCTGATTTTCGGCACTGTCCTCGCGGATCGGCTCGGGCGCTGGTACCGGGGCGTTGCTCCACCCCGTTGGCGGCTTTATATGCGCTGGGCGCGTCGTCGCCCGTAGCGTGCCGCCAATCGTCTCATCTTCGCTTTTTCGGGTCATGCCATATCATAGGCCCATATGCGCCGCGCGCCAACCACTGGAATATCACTATGACTGATCGCCGACCGAACAAAAGGCGCCCCACGACGGAAATGGATCCGCCGGGTACGGCGACCCGCCGCGCTGCGCTCCGCCTGATCGATGCGATCCTCCGCCGAGGCGACCCACTCGACGTTGCGATGCACGCCGCGACACAGGGGCTTCAGCCCAACGACCGTGCCTTTGCTGTCGCGATCGTGTCGGAAACGCTGCGCTGGATGGCCGACATCGATGCGCTGATTGACAGCGCGACGGCGCAAATCCTGCCCGAGGACGTGAAATCGCGCGCGGTTCTGCGTATCGCACTTGCTCAGCTTCTCGTCCTGAAAAGTCCGCCCCATGCGGTTGTTGCGACGGCATTGCCGCTTCTAACGAGTGGACCGCGGCGGCTGGTTCACGCCATATTGTCGCGCGCGCAGCAAGATGCTTGGGAGCTTCCAGAACGCGCAAGCCTACCCTTGGGCACCGCCGAGCGCTGGGCCGAAGAATGGAGCCCCGAGATGGCCGACGATGCCGCCGCCGCCTGGAGCGCGGCGCCGCCGATCGATCTCAGCTTTGCCGCCGAACCCAATGCGGACGAATGGGCCGACGCGGTGGCGCTCGCGCCGCTCCATCTCCGCCTGCCGCGCGGTCAGGCGGTCGAAGCAATGCCCGGATTCCGCGAAGGCGGCTGGTGGGTTCAGGATCTGGCAGCCAGCCTTCCCGCCCGTCTGCTTGGTGCGGGCGAAGGCCGCCATGTGCTCGACCTCTGTGCCGCTCCCGGCGGCAAGACGATGCAACTCGCGGCGACGGGCTGGCGGGTTACGGCTGTTGATTCCAGCGCCAAGCGCCTGGGGCGGCTACAGGAAAATCTCGACCGGACGAACCTGTCTGCCGATATTGCGCAGGGTGACATCCGATCATGGGAACCCGAAGAACAGGCCGACGCCGTCCTGCTCGATGCGCCTTGCACGGCTACGGGTATTTTCCGTCGGCATCCTGACGTTTTGCATCGGATCGAACCCGCGCAGATCGCCGAAATGGCGCTCTTGCAGTCTGAATTGCTCGCCCGTGCGGCGGGCTGGGTCAAACCGGGTGGAACGCTCGTCTACGCGACCTGCTCGCTTGAGCGGGCCGAAGGCGAAGACCAGATAGCGGCCTTTCTCGACCGGCACAGCGGCTGGGTCATCGATCCAGCGCGAGTCGATGAACTGCCCAATGCCGTCACTCCCCACGCGAACGGCTTTGTTCGTACCCTGCCGGGAACACTCGCCGAGGTAGGCGGGCTCGATGGCTTCTTCGTTGCACGGCTGCGTGCACCGACTGCCTGAACAACTTCTCTAGGACCGGTCCTCGACTTAGAGGACCAGTCCTAGATGATCTCTGCCTTAGAAGACTGCCTTGGGCGCATCTTCCTTCATCATCGCGGCGCGCACCATCGGGATCGGCGGCCCGCCATAGGAGAGGAACTGGTCGTGGAAGGCCTTCCACTTCGTGCGGTCGCCCTTCGTCCAATCCTCGCGCAGCTTGCGGATCATCAGCTTGCCCATCGTGTAATTGAGGTAAAGTGGATCATAGGTGCCGCGCGCCGCCTGTTGCCGCGCATTGCCTTCGTCCTGATAGCATTGCTCCTTGAACAGCTTTTCCGAGTCCGCGACGGTCATGCCCTTGGTGTGGAGACCGATCGCCGAGAGATAGCGGCAGTTGCGGAGCAGCGCGTTCGATAGCTGGCCGATATGGGTTTCTGGATCGCCCTCGCCCAGCCCGGCATCCCACATCATCTCTTCGGTGTAATGCGCCCAGCCCTCGGCGAAGGCGTAGCCGACGAACAATTTGCCGAAGATACTCTCGGCGCGGTTCGAGTGAAGGAAGTTGAGGAAGTGGCCCGGCCATACCTCGTGCACCGATGTGAACATCAGATCCTTGCGCCCCGGCACGAAATCGGCCTGCGTCTTGGCGTCCCAGCTCGGATCGGGTGGCGAGATATAATAGACCGACGGCAGGCCTTTTTCATACGGCCCGGGAATGTCGATATAGGCGCTGTTCTGCCGGTTGTACGGCGGTGATTCCTCAACCTTTGCCTGTTCGGTGCCGGGGATGGTGACCAGATCCTTTTCGACAAGGAAGGCGCGGAGCGTCGGCAACTGGCGCCGCGCTTCGGCGACTGGGCCGTCCGCAGGCTTGTCGGCGTTCATCTTCTTCATGCAGTCGGCGATCGTCATCCCGGCGGCATACGTCGCGCACGCGGCCTTCAGCGCGTCCTGGTTGCGCTTGAGGTCGACCTGACCGATCCGTTCCAATTCGTCGAGCGGGGTGTCGACGCCTTCGTTGGTCAAGATCATCTTGGCGAACTTGTCGGCCCCCAGCGCATAGCCATCGGGCGTGCCCGGCTGCGAGCCGACATATTTGGCGAGGTCGGTCATCGCGGCGCCGGCCTTGGCAGCAACCTCGTCGAACTGCTTTTGCAGCGCCGGATCCTTGATCTCGGCAAAGGCGGCTTTGGCGTCGCCGGTATAATAGTCGGCAAAACCGCCGAAGCCGGCGGTGCCGAATTTGACGAAGGTCGCGGGCAGCGGCAGCTTCAAATTCGCCTTGATCTGCGCGGCAGCGGCGGGGACGTTCTCAGCATAAGCAATGAACGCCTTCATCCGCGTCGTCGCATCGGCATAGGGCCGCGCGATATAGACATTGGGGTCTAGCGCACCGACGTAAAAGGCCGGGTTCTTTTGTGCGAAGTCGGTGTCGCGGAGGAAGAACAGCTGTCCCTGCGCAACGTGGATCAGATAATCGCGCTCGAACTTTTCGGCGTCGCTCATCTTGCCGTCGAAGGCCTTTGCGTCGGCGATGGTCTTTTCGAGGAATGCAGCCTGCTTTTCGATCCCTTCGGGCGACCAATCGGGAAGCTTCCCGTCAAATTCATGCTTGCCCTGATAGACCGCGAAATTCGGATTTAGCGGGAAGTAGCCGGTCAGGAAATTGTCACGAAACTGGGTCCAGTTTTCGGCGCTCGCGGCGGATGATGATTTATTGTCCGAAGCGTTGCACGCAGTCAGAACGAGCAGTGTCGCGGCCATTGCTGCGCCGCCAAATCGAGCGAAGTTGCGTTTCATCCGGTGATCTCCCTGTTTCGATTGGCCGACCTTCTGCCACTTGAATTCATCCCTGACACCCGCAAATCGACGAACGGCGAGCGCGACGCCTCTGGACAGGGCGGAAAAGCGGGTTAGGGCAAGGCGCAATGGCGACCATCCTCCCTCCCGACGGACCGGCGATGCCGGATAGCTCCGCCAAGCCCCCTTCCCCGCTCAGCTTCGCCGACTATCGCTATTTCTGGCTCGCGCGCTTCACTGCGGTCATGGCGACGATGGCGATGGTCGTGGTCATCGGCGTCCAGCTCTATAATACCGCGCGCACCGACTATGGCATGTCGGTGCAGGAGGCCTCGTTCCAGCTGGGCCTGCTCGGCCTCTTCCAGTTCATTCCACTGGCGGTCCTGACGCCGGTGGCAGGATGGGCTGCCGACCGGTTCGAACGGCGCAGTGTCGCGATCTTCTCGAACCTCGTCGACCTTTGTATCGCGGCGACGCTCGGCTGGTTCACATGGACCGACGGGCTGACGCTTCCCCTGTTGTTCGGGCTTGCGGCGCTGCACGGCGTCGCGCGCGTTTTTTCCGGGCCGGCGATGAGCGCGATCGCGCCGAACATTGTCCCTCCCGCAGTCCTGCCGCGCGCGATCGCGATGAGCAGCATCGCTTGGCAATCGGCGTCGGTCATCGGCCCCGCTGCCGGCGGACTTATCTTTGCCGCGCATTCTGCGTCGGTCTATGTCTTCGCCGTTCTGTTGCTCGCAATCTCGGCCTTCACGATCAGCCGCGTCCGCCCCGTTCTGCCGCCGCCCTCCGAAGTGCGTCGCCACCCGTTGCGCGAAATGGCCGACGGACTGCAATTCACCTGGCGCGAACGCTTCCTGCTCGGCACGATTACGCTCGACCTGTTTGCAGTGATCCTCTCGGGTGCGACGGCGCTGTTCCCCGTTTTCGCCCGCGACATCTTTCATACCGGACCCGATACCGTGGGATTTATGCGAGCAGCGGTCGCGCTGGGGTCGGTGGCGGTGGGCGTCGGCTTGGCGATCCGCCCAATCGAACGCAACGTCGGCGTGAAAATGCTCTGGGCCGTGGCGGGATTCGGCGCCGGGACCGTTGCGTTCGGACTGTCGACGAATCTCCTGCTGTCGCTGGCGCTCCTCGTCGTGATGGGCGCGGCCGACATGTTCTCGGTCTTTGTGCGCAGCACGCTGATCCAGCTCAACACCCCCGACCATATGCGCGGCCGCGTCAGCGCGGTGTCGGGGCTCGCCATTTCGGCTTCAAACGAGCTCGGAGAAATGCGCGCGGGTTCGATGGCCGCGGCGCTAGGGCCGGTCAGCGCAGTCGTCATCGGCGGCGCAGCGGCAATCGGCGTTACAGCGCTGTGGGCCTGGCTGTTCCCCGAGCTGCGGCGTGCCCGCACCTTTGAGCCGCAGTTCAAACAGACCGATTGACGCGTTTCTGCAGCGGGGCGCCACGGCTCCATCAACTCGCCGCAAAGCTCCATCTCTTCGTCACAAAATTATTGTCAATCTAATCGATTGAGTTATTCAAGTGACACCCGTCACCACGGCTCCCCCTCACTCTCGACGACGGAGCGACCGCCATGCATGATACCACCATACGCCACAAAATCCTGACGATCCCGGGCCTGAACAACAGCGGGCCGACCCATTGGCAGAGCTTGTGGGAACATAAATTCTTCGCCTGCGAGCGAGTCGAACTCGGCCATTGGAACGAACCCGACAAGGATGAATGGGTCCGCCAGATTTCGGCCGCGATCGACGCCGAGGACGAGCCCGTGCTGATCGCGGCGCACAGCCTGGGCTGCCATGCCTTTGCGCACTGGTTCTCCGCCGCTGGCGGTTTCGCCCGATCGCGCATCGCTGGCGCGCTGCTCGTCGCGCCGCCAGACCTGTCACAACTTCGCCATGTTCCCCGGGTTGCAAGCTTTGCCGACGCGCCGTCTTTCACCTCGCGAACGCCGACGATCGTCGTCGCCAGCGACAATGACAGCTATGCAAAAACGGCACATGTCTGGCGTCTGTCGCGGCAATGGGACGCGCGTTTCGTCAACGCCGGGCCGTTCGGCCATATCAACGCCGACTCGGGCATAGGCGACTGGCCTTATGGACAGTATCTGCTGGCATCGTTACAACCTGTACCCACACCCGCCCTGGCGGACGAAGCGCAGTGGCTCCGCGCCGGAGACTGGCCCAATCGCTTCGCCCGGCGCGACCCCCGGCTCGAATATAAAGAAAGCGCGCACAGATCATGAAAGCCAATTCGATCCTCGAAACCATCGGAAACACGCCGCACATTCGTGTAGCCCGGCTGTTCCCCGACGCCGAAGTCTGGGTGAAGTCGGAGCGCAGCAATCCCGGTGGTTCGATCAAGGATCGGATCGGCCTTGCGATGATCGAGGCTGCCGAGAAAGACGGCAGCCTCCAGCCCGGCGGCACCATCGTCGAGCCGACGTCGGGGAATACCGGCATCGGCCTGGCGATGGCCGCGGCGGTCAAAGGCTATAAGCTCGTCCTCGTCATGCCCGAAAGCATGTCGGTCGAGCGCCGCCGTCTGATGCTCGCCTATGGCGCGACCTTTGACCTGACGCCGCGCGAAAAGGGCATGAAGGGCGCGATCGAGCGTGCGATCGAACTGGTCGAAACGACCCCCGGTGCATGGATGCCGCAGCAGTTCGAGAATGAGGCCAATGTCGAGGTTCATTTCCGCACCACCGGCCCCGAGATTCTGGCCGATTTCAAGGACACCCCGATCGACGCGCTGATCACCGGCGTCGGCACCGGCGGGCACATCACCGGGACGGCGCAGTTTCTGAAACAGCATTGGCCTGATCTGAAGGTGTTCGCAGTCGAACCGCTCGCATCGCCGGTGATTTCGGGCGGCCAGCCTGCTCCACACCCGATCCAGGGCATTGGCGCGGGCTTCATTCCGCGCAACCTGCACACCGACCTGCTCGACGGCGTGATCAAGGTCGACGCCGCCGATGCCAAGGATTTCGCGCGCCGAGCTGCGACCGAAGAAGGCATGCTGGTCGGCATCTCGTCGGGCGCCACGCTCGCCGCGATCGCGCAGAAGCTCGCCGAGCTGCCCGCGGGCAGTCGCGTCCTCGGTTTCAACTATGACACCGGCGAACGCTATCTGTCGGTCCCCGATTTCCTTCCGGAGATCTGAGACCCTGTGATGCGCCCCAATGGCGATCAAGCGACGTTGCCCCTGCGGCGCGACTGGACCGGCTGGACGTTTGTCCTGCTGGCCGTCGCGGCCGTTGCGGCGGTCCTCAACCTCAGCAATCCGACCGGACCCGATCGTTACGGGACTCGACCGCACCCGGTTGCGCCGCCCGCCGATGTCGTTCCGGAGGTGCTGCCCATGGAACTGGCGCCGATCGCCGAGGATGATGCGCGCGCGGCCAATGCCCGTATCCCGTTGGTCCTCAAGGGCTTTGTCGGAGCGCAACCCTTCAGCTATGCCGGCAATGGCGACAGCCGTGCCCGCGCGCGCGATTGTCTGGCGGCTGCGATGATTTACGAAGCCGGCGACGACACGCGCGGGCAGTTGTCGGTCGGTCAGGTCGTGATCAATCGGGCGCGGCACCCCGCCTTTCCCAAGTCGATCTGCGGCGTGGTATTTCAGGGTTCCGAACGCACGACCGGATGCCAGTTCACCTTTACCTGTGATGGCGCGCTGAATCGGCGTTATTCGGACGCGGCGTGGACGCGGGCACAGATGACGGCCGACCAGATGCTGGCCGGGAAGACCGACCCGACCGTCGGGCTCGCTACTCACTATCATACCGATTGGGTACGCCCCTATTGGAGCGACACGCTAGAGAAGATCGCGATCGTCGAAACGCATCTGTTCTTCCGTTGGCCCGGTTACTGGGGCACGCCCGGCGCGTTCCGCGGCGCGGTGTCGGGTAGCGACGCGCCGGTCGCCAAGATGGCGACGCTGTCGCCGCTGCACGCGGAAGCGCTGGGCTTGCCGACCGAGCTTGCTGGCGTCGATGCCAATGCCGCAGTGGGCGAAGCGCGCGTCGTGGTGGGCGCGGGTGAAGCGGCAGGACGCGACACTATCTATACCCAGCTCGACCGCAAAGCCGCGCCCGAGAGCTTTGTGACCACCGCGCTGCGGCTGTGCGGGGACAAGCCCTTTTGCAAGTTCATGGGCTGGACCAACCCGGTGCTGAAGCCCGACAGCGACGCAATGAACGACACGCAGCGCGCGGCGATGAGCTTTTCCTATCTGCGCGACGACAAGGCCGGGTTTGAAAAGGCGCTGTGGAATTGCAGCGAGTATAAGCGCGATGATGAGCGCCAGTGCATGAAGCGCTGATTTGAAAACGTCGGAATTCTGCGTAACTTCATTCTGAAATGCGTAGCGGCCACCTCTGGTCTGGACTTGGTTGGGGGCTAGGTTCACTCGCAAAAGGCAGGCGGACCCCGGATTAAGCCCGGGGTGACGAAGGTGGAGGCCGCTTGAGAAAAGTGACGGAAAACTGCGTAACTTCATTCGAGAAATGCTGTCACAGCATCCACAAAGCAACAAAAGCGACGGACGTTCGCATCGCATTTGTCTCTTTACGGTTAGCTCTCGCCCGTTGTTGCGAGCACAGCGAAACAATCTCTCGCCATCAACCTTCCGCAAGGCCAATGGCTGGAGATTGCTGCGTCGGCCCCTGTCCCTCACAATGATAAAGAGAGCGGCGGCGGTCCAAATGGTCCGGCCTTCCATCCATCAGGATGAAGCATAGCGGCGCCATGTAGGACAGCAATTTTTGAACTGGCGAACCCGTCGCTCTCCCTTCGCGGAGGCGACGGGCTACTTTCAGCCGTGCGGCTTGATCAGATATTTCTCGCCGGTGCGCTTCGCATTATAGGCCTGCGCCACGTCGAGCGACAGCGCGTCTGTCAGCGAGATTTCGTGGCTGTAGTGGCTTTTGAACGTCGTCGTCAGTTCGTCGATGACGCGTTTGCGGAGCCGCATGTTGGTTTCCATCCCGGCCTTTTGCAGGAAGGGCGTGAGGAGGAAGCCCGACAGCGACCAGGTCAGGCCGAAGCTGCGCGCCGAGAAGATCGTCGGCGACAGGTCGAGCGCGCCATAGATATAGACTTGTTTGAACGTGTCCGAGCCATAGCGGCTGTAGGTCGTCATGCGCTTGACCGCCGCAGCCTCCATCGCCGTCAGCACCTGTCCCGCCAGCTTACCGCCGCCGGTCGCGTCGAAGCCGATCGTCGCGCCGGTTTCGGCGATCGCATCGATCAGCCGCTCCATGAAGTCATCGGCGCTGCTGTTGACGATATATTTCGCGCCGAGGCCCTTGAGGAGTTCGACCTGCGCGTCGCTGCGCACGATGTTGACGAGCGGAATGCCGTCCTTGGCGCAGATTTTGACGAGCATCTGGCCGAGGTTCGATGCGGCCGCGGTGTGGACGATCGCGCTATGGCCTTCATTCTTCATCGTCTCGGTGAAGGCGAGACTGGTGAGCGGATTGACGAAGCAGGAGGCGCCGTCCTTCGGATCGGTTCCGTCGGGGAGCTGCATGCACATTTGCGCAGGCAGGCAGCGATATTCGGCATAGATTTCGCCGCCGATCAGCGCGACGGTCTTACCGAGCAGCGCCTGCGCCTCGGGCGACGATCCCGCCGCGACGACGGTGCCGCAGCCTTCGTTGCCGATCGCCAGCGCATCGCCGATGCGGCCGCCCATCGCGCGCATTGCCGGAGCGGGAATGTCGGCGGTGATGACGGGCAGGCCGTCGCGGGTCGAAGCGCGCGCGGTGGTCATGTCGGCGGCGCCGAACAGCAAGCCGAGGTCGGACGGGTTGATCGGGGTTGCGAGAATCTTGACCAGCACTTCGTGCGGCTGGGGCGTCGGCATCGGGCGGCGTTCGAGCGATACTTCCAGTTCGCCCTCGGGCTTGGCGAGGCTCAGCATGGTCAGGTTGGTGTCAGGCAGGTCGGTCATTGCGCTTCTCCCGTTTTCGGTTTCTTGATGCAACGGGTTACGCGAGAGATAAGCGCGTGACAATGGCGTGCCTGCCTATCTCTTCCCCGTTCGCATCGAGCGAAGTCGAGATGCCCCTCGGTACGGTAGGAGGCTGATGGGTGTCTCGACTTCGCTCGACACGAACGGGAGGAGAAGGTGGATTTAAGCGGGTGCATACTCCGCGGCCAGCCGCAGCGCCTCGTCGGCAAGCTCCTTCCGGCAGATCAGCAAGTCAGGCAGATAGGGGTTCGCATTATTGTAACGGATTGGCGATCCGTCGACGCGGCTGACGTGGAGCCCCGCCGCCTGCGCAACCGCCGCGGGGGCGCAATTGTCCCATTCATATTGGCCGCCGGTGTGGAGGTAGATGTCGGCCTCGCCGCGCACGACCGCCATCGCCTTGGCACCCGCCGAGCCCATGGCGAGCAATTCGGCGCCGATACGTTCGGCGACATGCACCGCCTCGGCAGCGGGGCGGGTGCGGCTGACCAGCATTTTCAGCGGCGTGTTCGCCGGGGCGAGCGGTGCGGGCGCTCCGGAGGTCAGCGTGATGCCGAGGCCGGGCAGCGCGACCGCACCGACGCTGGCGACACCATCGACCGCGAGCGCGACATGGACAGCCCAATCGCTGCGCTTCTCGCCATATTCGCGGGTGCCATCGAGCGGATCGACGATCCAGACGCGGCTGTGTGCGAGCCGCGCGGCGCTGTCCTTTTCCTCTTCGGACAGGACGGCATCGTCGGGACGCGCGGCGCGCAGTTCGCGGCACAGCATGGCGTTGGCGGCTTCGTCGCCCGCCTGCCCCAACGCCTTGCCCTCGAGACCGCCCTTTGCCTGCAGGTCGAGCAAAATCTGCCCCGCCGCCGTGGCGAGCCGTTCGGCGAGCTGTTCGTCACTCTCGCTCATATCAACCGAGCAGCCGGTCGATGATCAGGTCGGCGGCCTGATCGGGGGTCATTGTGGTCGTATCGATACGAATTTCGGGACTCTCGGGCGCCTCATAGGGGCTGTCGATGCCGGTGAAATTCTTGAGCTGTCCGGCGCGTGCCTTTTTGTAGAGGCCTTTGACGTCGCGCTTCTCCGCCTCGGCGAGCGGCGTGTCGATAAACACCTCGATAAACTCGCTTTCGGGCAGCATCGCGCGCACCATATCGCGCTCGACCCGGAAAGGCGAGATGAAGGCGGTGATCACGATCAGTCCGGCATCGGTCATCAGCTTGGCGACTTCACCGACGCGGCGGATATTCTCGATCCGGTCGGCCTCGGTAAAGCCGAGGTCGCGGTTGAGCCCATGGCGGACATTGTCGCCGTCGAGCAGGAAGCTGTGCCGGTTCATCCGGTGCAGCCGCTTTTCGACGAGATTGGCGATCGTCGACTTGCCCGATCCCGACAGGCCGGTGAACCAGAGCAAAGCGGGCTTCTGGTTCTTCAGATTCGCGCGCATGTCGCGGCTGATGTCGGTCGCCTGCCAATGGACGTTCTGCGCGCGGCGCAGGCTGAAGTGCAGCATCCCCGCCGCGACGGTCGCGTTGGTGAGCTTGTCGATCAGGATGAAGCCGCCGAGCGTGCGGTTGTCGCCATAGGCTTCGAACACGATCGGCTTGTCGGTGCTGAGTTCGACGACGCCGATGCCGTTGAGTTCGAGCGTCTTGGCCGCGAGATGGTCGAGCGTGTTGACGTTGATCTCGTACTTCGGCGGCTGGATTGTCGCCGAAACGCTCTGCGTCGCGAGTTTGAGCCAATAAGCGCGGCCCGCGATCATCGCCTCGTCGGCCATCCACACGAGCGTCGCTTCGAACTGGTCGGCGGCCTCGGGCGGCGTGTCGGCAATGGCGATCACGTCGCCGCGCGAGCAATCGACTTCGTCGGCCAGCGTCAGCGTGATCGACTGGCCGGCGACGGCTTCGTCGAGGTCGCCGCCCTGTGTCACGATACGGCTGACCGTCGTCGTCTTGCCGCTGGGCAGGATGCGGACCGCGTCGCCGGGTTTCACCGTTCCGCTGGCGATCTGACCCGAAAAGCCCCGGAAATCGAGGTTGGGTCGGTTGACCCACTGGACCGGCAGGCGAAACGGCTTGGCTTCATCGTCGCTGACCGCGACGTCGACATTTTCGAGATGTTCGATCAGCGCGGGGCCCTTGAACCACGGCGTATTGTCCGACAGCGCGGTGATATTGTCGCCCTTGAACCCCGAAATCGGGATCGGGGTAAAGTGGGTAATGCCGATTTCGGTCGCGAAGGCGCGGTACGACAGCACGATGCGCTCAAAGACGGCCTTGTCGTAACCGACGAGGTCCATCTTGTTCACCGCGAGCACGATATGCTTGATGCCGATGAGGTGCGCGAGGAAACTGTGGCGGCGTGTCTGGGTCAGCACACCCTTGCGCGCGTCGATCAGGATGACCGCAAGATCGGCGGTCGACGCACCAGTGACCATGTTGCGCGTATACTGTTCATGGCCGGGCGTGTCGGCGACGATGAACTTGCGCTTCTCGGTCGTGAAAAAGCGATAGGCGACGTCGATCGTGATCCCCTGCTCGCGCTCGGCGGCGAGACCGTCGACGAGGAGGGCGAAGTCGATCTCGCCGCCCTGCGTGCCGACGCGCTTGCTGTCGGCCTCGAGCGCGGTGAGCTGATCCTCGAAGATCATCTTGCTGTCGTAGAGCAGCCGTCCGATCAGCGTCGATTTGCCGTCGTCGACCGATCCGCAGGTGATGAAGCGGAGCAGCGACTTTTGCTGATGCTGCGCGAGATAGGCGTCGATATCCTCGGCGATGAGCGCGTCGGTGACGTAGACCGGATCGTTTTCGGAAGGATTTGGCATCAGAAATACCCCTCCTGCTTCTTCTTCTCCATCGACCCGTCGCCGGCATCCTTGTCGATCGCGCGGCCTTGCCGCTCGCTGGTGGTGGTGAGGAGCATTTCCTGGATCACTTCGGAAAGGGTCGTCGCCTCGCTCTCGACCGCACCGGTCAGCGGGTAGCAACCGAGGGTGCGGAAGCGGATCGAACGCTCTACCGGGGTTTCGCCGGGCAGCAGCGGGAAGCGGTCGTCGTCGACCATCAAGAGCAGGCCATCACGCTCGACCGTCGGGCGCGGCGCGGCGAAATAGAGCGGGACGATCGGGATATTCTCGCGGGCGATATATTGCCAGATATCGAGCTCGGTCCAGTTGCTGATCGGGAAGACGCGGATGCTCTCGCCCTTCGCTTTCCGGGCATTGTAGAGGTTCCAGAGCTCGGGCCGCTGGCGTTTCGGGTCCCAGCCGTGCGACGCGGTGCGGAAAGAGAAGATGCGCTCTTTCGCGCGGCTCTTTTCCTCGTCGCGGCGGGCGCCGCCAAAGGCGACGTCGAAACCATATTTGTCGAGCGCCTGCTTCAGCCCCTCGGTCTTCCACATATCGGTGTGGAGCGGGCCGTGGTCGAACGGGTTGATCCCGCGCTCCTTCGCCTCGGGGTTCTGATAGACGAGCAATTCCATCCCGCTTTCGGCCGCCATGCGGTCGCGCAGCTCGTACATCGCCTGAAACTTCCACGTCGTGTCGACGTGGAGCAGCGGAAACGGCGGCGGCGAGGGATAGAAGGCCTTGCGGGCGAGATGCAGCATCACGGCGCTATCCTTGCCGACGCTGTACAGCATCACCGGATTGGCCGCGTCGGCCATCACTTCGCGCATGATATGAATGCTCTCGGCCTCCAGCCGGTCGAGATGGGTCAGCGTATCGATCATGTCCCCGCCCTAGCCGCGCGCCGAAGCGCCAAGCAAACTGTATGGCCTTTTGCCCATGCAAGCCAGACTTGCAGGGCCAGATGTCATGCCGCGATGTCGACTTTGGTTTCACGCCATTCGGCGGCGATGCTTTTGATCGTTTCGAATGCGTGGGCCAGCCGGGGCTCGACCTCGGGAAGCGCGGCCCATCCCGGATCGACGACGAGCCCCAGTTCGCGCCGGAAATCATAGCCAGTGACTTTCAGCGGGACGATCCCGTCGATCGCGAGCGAAACGGGCGCCGTCGTAATGCCGATGCCCGCGGCGACCATGGCGAGGCAGCGATCGTCGCTGTCGCTGCGCAGCGCAAAGCGCGGGCGCACACCGTGGCGGGTGAAGAAGCGGCTTGTCGCGTCGAGATATTCGCACGAACGGCGCGCGATCATCGTTTCGGCGGCCAGTTCTTCGGGCGCGACCTCGATCCGGCCTGCCAGCGGATGATCGGCCGCGACGAACATCGTCAGCGGCTCCTCATAGAGCGACAGGATATGGCCGCCGCCCTCGCCCGCCCGCAGCGGGAGCAAGGCGATGTTGATGCGACCGCTGCCGATCGCAGCGCGCAATTCGGAATCGCCGTTTTCAACGAGCTCGATCGTGAAGCCCGGTCGCAGCGCCGCGACGATCGCGTGAAGCAGTTCACCCGAAACCGAGCGGATGATGCCGAGCTTGAGTTCGCTCGCGCGGTTGTCGGTGTCGCGGCCGAAGCCGTCAGCGGCGCGAAAGCCGCGCTCAAGGTCGCGGGCGATCGGCAGGAAGCGCCCGCCCGCTTCGGTCAGCCTTATCTGGCGACGGTTGCGGATGAAGAGCGGCATGCCGACGAGCTTTTCCAGCTCGGCGATGCCGGTCGACAGCGCCGGCTGGGTGACGCGGATGCGCAATGCCGCCTGCGTAAAGCTGCCGGCATCGACGACGGCGAGGAACTGGCGGATATGGGCGCGCTTAATCATAAATTTTGCTTATGCTAAATCTCCAATCGTTTCAATTTCCATATGCTGACATTTTGATGCAGTATCGCGCCCTGTCCTGCCCTCGATCGATAGGTTTCCCATGCGCGCCACCCCCGATTTCGACTTCGCCCTTGGCGAAACCGCCGACATGATCCGCGACACCACCGCCCGCTTCGCCGACGAACAGATTGCGCCGCTCGCCGCCAAGGCCGATGCCGACGACTGGTTCCCGCGCGACGAATTATGGACGCAGATGGGCGAACTTGGCCTTCACGGCATCACCGTCGAGGAAGAATGGGGCGGTCTTGGCCTCGGCTATCTCGAGCATGTCATCGCGGTCGAGGAAGTGAGCCGCGCGAGCGGTGCCATCGGCCTCTCC
The DNA here is from genome assembly GCF_058807415.1 of Sphingopyxis sp. GW821-FHT12C06. NCBI lineage: Bacteria > Pseudomonadati > Pseudomonadota > Alphaproteobacteria > Sphingomonadales > Sphingopyxidaceae > Sphingopyxis > Sphingopyxis sp. GW821-FHT12C06. The sequence continues at coordinate 465,722 of NZ_JBXAQR010000002.1, forward strand.
TATGGCGCGCATTCCAACCTGTGCGTCAACCAGATCCGCCGCTGGGGCAATGCCGAGCAGAAGGCGAAATATCTGCCCAAGCTGATCAGCGGCGAACATGTCGGCAGCCTTGCGATGTCCGAAGCGGGTGCGGGCAGCGATGTCGTGTCGATGAAGCTGAAGGCCGAGAAGACGGCCAATGGCTATCTTCTCAACGGCACCAAATTCTGGATCACCAACGCGACCTGCGCCGACACTTTGGTCGTCTATGCGAAGACCAGCCCCGAGGCTGGATCGCGCGGGATCACGGCTTTCCTGATCGAAAAGGATATGCCGGGGTTCAGCATCGGACAAAAGATCGACAAGGTCGGCATGCGTGGCTCCCCCACCGCCGAACTGGTCTTCACCGATTGCGAAGTCAGCGAAGAGCAGGTGATCGGGCCGCAGAATGGCGGCGTCGGCGTGCTGATGTCGGGGCTCGACTATGAGCGCGTCGTGCTCGCGGGGCTTCAGCTCGGGATCATGCAGGCGTGCCTCGACACCGTCATTCCCTATGTTCGCGACCGCAAGCAGTTCGGCAAGCCGATCGGCTCGTTCCAGCTGATGCAGGCGAAGGTCGCCGACATGTATGTCGCGCTCCAGTCGGCGCGCTCCTATGTCTATAATGTCGCCAAAGCATGCGACGCGGGCCAGACGACGCGCTTCGACGCCGCGGGTTGTATCCTGCTCGCAAGCGAAAGCGCCGTGAAGGTCGCGGGCGAAGCGATCCAGGCGCTCGGCGGTGCGGGCTACACCAAGGACTGGCCGGTCGAGCGTTACTGGCGCGATGCCAAGCTGCTCGACATCGGCGCGGGCACCAACGAAATCCGCCGCATGCTGATCGGCCGCGAACTCATTGGCGCCGGCGCGTGATCTGGCTGTGGCTGTCGGCCGCCTTCATGGTGACGACGGCCGCCGTCCACGGATTTCTGGGTGAAAAGCGTCTTATCAAGCCGCTAATGATGCTCGATCAGGGCATCATGGGCGTCGATCTGGCGCGCAGGGTTTTCCGCTTCGCATGGTACGCCATGTCGGTGCTGATGCTCGTTTCGGCAGCGGTCGTCGTATGGCCGGGCAGCCCGCGCGGGTTGATCCTGCTGACGGGCTGCGCATGGACCGGTGTCGGGCTGTTCGATGCCGTCTATACGCGCGGACGCCACATCGGCTGGCCGGTCCTGACCGCATCGGGCATGTTCGCGATATTGGGCGCCACAGCATGAGTACGCGCGGCCTTGTCCACCATATCGACCTCACCGTCAGCGACCTTGTCCGCTCACGCGCCTTCTATGAAGTCGTGCTCGGCTTTCTCGGCTACCGGCGCTCTGCCGATCATGACAATGGTAGCGACTGGGACCGCGTCGGGGAGCCTTTCCACTCGATCGGAATCCTGAAGGCCCGCGACGAGGGGGCGATGCGAACGCACGACCGCACTTCGCCCGGTCTCCATCACCTCGCCTGGACAAGCGACAGCCGCGAGGATGTCGACAGGCTGCACGCTTTGTTGATCGAGCTCGGGGCAACGATCCTTGACGCGCCTGCCGACTATCCGCGCTATGGCCCCGAATATTACGCCATATTCTTTGCTGATCCCGACGGGATGAAACTGGAATATGTCTGTGGCGCGACGGCGAACGCGCCATGAACGAGACGCTGCTCGATGCCCTGCAATATTATGGCGCGGCGGCGGCGACACTTGCTGCGCTGATGGTGTCGCTGAACCGCGGCGAGCGCTGGAATGGCTGGGCGTTCGTTATTTTCGTGACGAGCAGCCTTGCGCTGATTGCGTGGGGTTTCCTGCAGTCCGACAGCGAAGGCATCGGCTGGCAGAATGTCGCGTTGCTGGGGATCAATCTGGTTGGCGTCTATAGCCATCTGATCCGCAAGAAACCCGCGAGTTCCGCGGACGAAGGCGGGGCAAAATAATTGCCCCGCCCCGCCGTTTCATCATCCCCAGACGCGAACGCGCTTGTCGGGCGCGAGGTAGAGCTTGTCACCTTCCTTGACGTCGAACGCCTTGTACCAGGCGTCGAGGTTGCGGACAGTGAGCGCGCGGTAGTTTCCGGGCGCATGGCCATCGGTCGCGACGCGCTGGCGCAGCGCTTCGTCGCGCATCTTGGTCGCCCAGGTCTGCGCATAGGCGATGAAGAAGCGCTGGTCACCGGTGAAGCCGTCGATCACCGGGGCTTCCTTGCCCTTCAGCGAGGCGCGATAGGCATCATAAGAGGCCTGCAACCCCGCGACGTCGGCGATATTCTCACCCAGCGTCAGCTTGCCGTTCACGGCGAGGTCGGGGAACGGCTTGTACGTGTCGTACTGGGCCGCCAGCGCGGCGCCGGCTTCGTCGAACTTCTTCAGATCGGCGGCCGTCCACCAGTTGCGCAGCGCGCCAGTGGAATCGAACGCCGCGCCATTGTTGTCGAAGCTGTGGCTGATCTCGTGCCCGATGACCGCACCGATCGCACCGAAATTATAGGCGGGATCGGCCTTGGCGTTGAAGAAAGGCACCTGCAGGATCGCGGCGGGGAAGTTCAGCGCGTTCTGGACCGGCAGGTTGACGGCGTTGACCGTCTGCGGAACCATCCACCATTCCTTCTTGTCCATCGGCTTGCCGATCTTGGCGAGTTGATGAGCATATTCGGCTTGCTCGCCCGCGACGGTATTAGCGTAGGCGTTGGCAGCGCTGACCGTGTAGCTGCCATAGTCACGCCACGTGTCGGGATAGCCGACGCCGACGGCGATCGTCTCGACCTTCTTGATCGCTTCCTTCTTGGTTTCGGGGGCCATCCAGTCGATCGTCTCGACGCGCTTGGCGAAGGCCGCCTTGATGCCGGTGACCATGTCACCGACTTCGGCCTTGGCCGACGCCGGGAAATATTTGTCGGCGTAAACGCGGCCGACCGAGTCCCCGAGGTAGATATTCAGCGCGTCGAGCGCGCGCTTGTCGCGGCTGCGCTGCTGCGGTGTGCCCGAAAGCGTCGTGCCGTAAAACGCGAAATGCGCGTTATCGAGCGCGGTCGGCAGCACGTCGCTGTGGGTGTTGATCTGATGGAACGCCAGCCAGTCTTTCCACGCATCGAGCGGCTGCGACGCCACCAGCGCCGACAGGCCGGTGATCGCGCCCGCATGATAGGCGCCGAACTTCGCCGCACCATCGAGCTTCGCGGCGCCGAAGAAGGCGCTCCAGTCCATTCCGGGCGCCTTCTTCGCGAAGTCGTCCTTCGTCCACACGCCCGCCGACTGGGCGAAATCCTCGCTCTGTTCGCGGGTAAGATGCGCCTTGGCGATCTGGACTTCCAGATCATAGATGCGCTTCGCCTTGGTCGCGGCGTCGGCGATGCCCGCAGCGGTCAGCAGCTTGGCGATATAAGCCTGATAGGCGGTGCGAATGCTCGCCATCTTCGGATCGGCCGAAAGATAATATTCGCGCTCGGGAAGTCCGAGACCGCCCTGAAGCATATAGGGGATCACCTCGCCCGGCGTCGCCAGCCCTTGGGTCACGAAGATGCCGAACAGATTTTCGGTGTTATAGTCGGTCGCGTTCAGCGGATCGACGTCGGCGCGAACCTGCTCGCCCAAAACCTTCGACAGCGCCGTCTTGTCGGTGATCGCATCAAAGCGTGCGAGGTCGGCCGCGACGGGCTTGAGCCCCGCGGCATCGATAGCCTTGGTGTCGGTATAGGCCTTGTAGAAGGCGGCGATGCGGCCTTCGTCGGTGTCGGGCTTGGCGTCGCCCTTGACGATCGCATCGACCAGTTCGCGGGTGCGCTTCTCGGTTTCGAGGAACGCCGTGTAGAAGGCGCCGGTCGACGAGCGGTCGGCGGGAATTTCGGTGGCCTTCTGCCAGCTGCCGTTCGCATAGGCGTAGAAATCGTCGCCGGGCTTCACGGCCGTATCCATCGCGGCCTTGCTGATGCCCAGCTCGGTGCCGACAGTGTAGGTCGCTTCCTTGTCGGCGCTGGTGCAGGCGACGGGGCCAGCGACGATCGCGGCGGTGGACAGAAGGATCGCGTAGATAGGGTTCTTCATGGATCAAAGGCCTCGCTGACTTCGGGATGGCGAATGAATAGGCCCCTGCCCATCTGGTTTCAATGCCAACCAGTTTCTTCGTCGGGCGGCGCTTTCCCTTCGACGAACGACTCGTTAGTTCCGCGCATGAACAGAAGGAATTTCGTCATGCGTGCCCGTTTTCAAGCCTTTAACAACAACCCCATGCGCCGGGAGATTCGCGCATGAGCGGCGACACTCCCCGCCCCGACCGCCAGCGCGGTTTTCTGGGTTTCGTCGAGCGCGCGGGCAATCTGTTGCCCGACCCGACGATCATCTTCATCTATCTGATCGTCGTGCTGATGCTCGTCTCGGCGCTTGGCGAGGCGATGGGCTGGTCGGCGTCGCTATCTTATCCCGGCGAAAAAGCGCCCGAGCATGCCGAGCTTGCCAATGGCGTACTGACCTATCGCGCGTCGAACCTCTTTTCCGAAGAGAATATCGCACGGCTGTTCACCGAAATGCCGCGAACGTTCGCGAGCTTCGCGCCGCTTGGTCTGGTGCTGACGATCATGATGGGCGCCGCGGTCGCCGAACGGTCGGGGCTGTTCTCGGCACTGATCCGCGGTTCGCTGCGCAACGCGCGCAAGTCGCTGCTGACCCCGATCGTCGCGATCATCGGCATGGTGTCGCACCATGCGTCGGACGCGGCCTATGTCGTCTTCATCCCGCTCGCGGCGATCACCTTCGCGATCGTCGGGCGGCACCCGCTTGCGGGTCTCGCCGCCGCCTTCGCCGCAGTGTCGGGCGGTTATGCCGGCAATGTGATGCCGGGGCAGATCGACGTGCTGCTGTTCGGCTTTACGCAGGAAGCGGCGCGGATCGTCGAGCCGGGCTGGACGATGAACCCGCTGGGCAACTGGTATTTCATCCTCGGGATTGTGATCCTGTTCACCCCGATCATCTGGTTTGTCACCGACCGCATCGTCGAACCGCGGCTGGGCACCTGGAACGGCATCGTCGATGCCGAACTTCGCGCCGACCTCGACAAGGCCGAGCTGACTCCGGACGAACGCAAGGGGCTGCGCCGCGCGGGGCTGACCGCGCTGTTAATCGTCGCTGCCTTCGCCGCGCTGGCGCTGTGGCCAGGCTATACGCCTTTCATCAACGAAGAGGCCGAGGGGACGGCGCGACTGCAGCCGCTTTATGCGTCGCTGATTGCGGGCTTCTTCCTGCTCTTCCTCCTCACCGGCACCGCCTTTGGCCGTGCGGCAGGGACGATCAAATCGGCCGCCGACGTGATGGACATGATGCAGCATGGGGTGCGGACGATGGCGCCCTATCTGGTCTTCGTCTTCTTCGCCGCGCATTTCGTAGCGATGTTCAACTGGTCGCGGATCGGCCCGATCATCGCGATCAACGGCGCCGAGGCACTCGCCGAAATGGCGCTGCCGCCCGCGCTGCTGCTTGTCAGCGTGCTGTTGCTATCGTCCTTCCTCGATCTGTTCATCGGGTCGGCGTCGGCGAAGTGGAGCGCGCTCTCGCCCGTCGTTGTGCCGATGTTCATGCTGCTTGGCATCAGCCCCGAAATGACCACCGCCGCCTATCGCATGGGCGACAGCTACACCAATATCATGACCCCGCTGATGAGCTATTTCCCGCTGATCCTCGCGTTCAGTCAACGGTGGGATCGCTCGATGGGGGTCGGCTCGCTGCTTGCGCTCATGTTGCCCTATGCGCTCTGTTTCATGGCGATGGGGATCGCGATGACGGTCGCGTGGGTCGGTTTCGACCTGCCGCTCGGGCCTGGCGCTCAAGTTCACTATACCATCCCTGTGGAGACAAAATAATGTCCGCTCCGGTCCTGCCGACCCAGTATAATCCTGAAGATCCGGCGTCGCATGTGCGCGTCACGCATAATCGTGCGCTCAAAGACGCGCTGTGGGCGAAGGTCGCCGAAGCGGCGCTCGGCGGCAATGAAAAGTCGCGCGAGCGGCACACCAGCCGCGGCAAATTGCTCCCGCGCGAGCGCGTCGAGCGGCTGCTCGACCCCGGTTCGCCTTTCCTCGAGATCGGCCAGCTGGCCGCGAATGATCTCTATGGCGGTGAAATTCCGGGCGCGGGGCTGATCTGCGGGATCGGGCAGGTGTCGGGGCGCCAGTGCATGATCGTGTGCAACGATGCGACGGTGAAGGGCGGCACTTACTATCCGATGACGGTGAAGAAGCATCTTCGCGCGCAGGAGATTGCGCTGGAAAACCGCCTGCCGTGCATCTACCTCGTCGACAGCGGCGGCGCGAACCTGCCGCATCAGGATCAGGTGTTTCCCGACCGCGACCATTTCGGCCGCATCTTCTTCAATCAGGCGAATATGTCGGCGCGGCGCATTCCGCAGATCGCCTGCGTGATGGGAAGCTGCACCGCAGGCGGCGCCTATGTCCCCGCGATGAGCGACGAGACGGTGATCGTGCGCAGTCAGGGCACGATCTTCCTGGCCGGGCCGCCGCTGGTGAAGGCCGCGACGGGCGAGGAAATCAGCGCCGAGGATCTGGGCGGCGGCGACCTGCACGCGAAGAAGTCGGGCGTCGTCGATCACCTTGCGGAGAATGACGAGCATGCGCTGACGATCGTGCGCGATATCGTCAGCCATCTGGGTGCCGACACGGGGTTCGAGGTCGCGTTGAAAGACCCGCGCCCACCCAAATATGCTGGCGAGGAATTGTACGGCGTCATCCCCGACGACGTTCGCGCGCCCTACGACGTCCACGAAGTGATCGCGCGCATCGTCGACGGCAGCGAGTTTCACGAGTTCAAGGCCAACTACGGCAGCACGCTCGTCTGCGGCTTCGCGCATATCTGGGGCATCCCGGTCGCGATCCTCGCGAACAATGGCGTGTTGTTCAGCGAGAGTGCGGTCAAGGGCGCGCATTTCATCGAACTGGCGCAGCAGCGCCGTATCCCCCTGCTCTTCCTTCAGAATATCTCGGGCTTCATGGTTGGCGGAAAATATGAGGCCGAAGGCATCGCCAAGCATGGCGCGAAGCTGGTGACTGCAGTCGCGACCGCGACGGTGCCGAAAATCACGGTACTGATCGGCGGCAGCTTTGGCGCGGGCAACTACGGCATGTGCGGGCGGGCCTATAGCCCCCGCTTCCTCTTCACCTGGCCCAATGCGCGGATCAGCGTGATGGGCGGCGAACAGGCCGCATCGGTGCTCGCCACCGTCCACCGCGACGCCGACAAATGGACGCCCGAGGAGGCCGAAGCCTTCAAGGCGCCGATCCGCCAGAAATATGAGGATGAGGGCAATCCCTATCACGCCACCGCGCGCCTGTGGGACGATGGCATCATCGACCCCGCACAGACCCGCGACGTGTTGGGGCTCGCCTTTTCCGCAACGCTGAACGCCCCGATCGAAGATCGCGGCTTCGGCGTGTTCAGGATGTGATGACGATGTTTCGTTTCTGGAAATCGGTGCTTCCCGCCCTGCTGTCAGGATATCTGGGCGCTGTGCCGCTTGCGGCTCACGCCGCTCCGGCGCCCGCGTTCACGCCGGCCAAGCTAACCATCGTTACGACCGACGGGCTCAGTCGGGAAACTGACGTGCGCAGCGTGCAGCAGCTCAAAAAGGCCATTCGGCCCTGCTTGGGCAGGGTTCAGTGCGAAGAGATCAGCGTCGAAACCTGCGATCGATGCTTTATGACGGCCGAAGCCGTCCTTGGCGGATATCTCATCCAGTCGCGGTCGGGGCCACCCGGACCGCTCTATGATCTGATCGACGACAGGTCCGGGCGACAAAACACCGCGACGTTCAGCTTGAAAGATCTCACGACCATTTTTGTCGATTATCTGACCGACCGAAAAACTATTCCGCTGGCCTGGCGCGACACCGGACAGATTTGAAAGGCGCATTCCATGATCAACTCTCTCCTCATCGCCAATCGCGGCGAAATCGCCTGCCGTATCATCCGCACTGCGCGCGAGATGGGTATCCGTACCGTCGCGGTTTATTCGGACGCCGACGCCACGGCGCTGCACGTCCAGCAAGCCGACGAGGCGGTGCATATCGGCCCGTCGCCGGCGCGTGAATCCTATCTGATCGGTGACAAGATCATCGCCGCCGCCAAGGCGACCGGGGCAGAGGCGATCCATCCGGGTTACGGCTTCCTCTCCGAGAACGCCGAGTTCGCGCAGGCCGTGATTGATGCGGGCCTCGTGTGGGTCGGGCCCAAGCCCTCCTCGATCACCGCAATGGGGCTGAAGGATGCCGCGAAGAAGCTGATGACCGATGCGGGCGTTCCCGTGACGCCCGGCTATATGGGCGAAAATCAGGACCCCGCCTTCCTCGCCGAACGGGCGGGCGAAATCGGTTATCCGGTGCTGATCAAGGCGGTCGCTGGCGGCGGCGGCAAAGGGATGCGCAAGGTCGATGCAGCAGGCGATTTCATCGATGCGCTCGCGTCGTGCCAGCGTGAGGCCGCGGCGTCGTTCGGCAACGATCATGTGTTGATCGAAAAATATATCCTGACCCCGCGCCATATCGAGGTGCAGGTGTTCGGCGACACCCATGGCAATGTCGTGCATCTGTTCGAACGCGATTGCTCGCTGCAACGCCGCCACCAGAAGGTGATCGAGGAAGCCCCTGCCCCCGGCATGGACGAGGTGACGCGCGAGGCGCTTTGCGCCGCCGCAGTGCGCGCCGCACAGGCGGTCGACTATGTCGGCGCCGGCACGATCGAGTTTATCGCCGACGCCAGTGAGGGCCTGCGCGCCGATCGCATCTGGTTCATGGAGATGAACACGCGGCTTCAGGTCGAGCATCCGGTGACCGAGGAAATCACGGGGGTCGATCTGGTCGAATGGCAGCTGCGCGTCGCATCGGGTGAACCGTTGCCGCTGGCACAGGATGAGCTCGGCATCGACGGCTGGGCGATGGAAGCGCGGCTTTATGCCGAAGATCCCGCCAAGGGCTTCCTGCCGAGCATCGGCACGCTCGAACTGTTCCAGCTGTCCGAAGCCGACGGCGGGCGGATCGACACCGGCGTCTATGAAGGCGGCGCGGTTTCGCCCTTTTACGACCCGATGATCGCCAAGCTGATTGCCTATGGCACAGATCGCGAAGAGGCGCGGTTGACGCTGTCCGAAATGCTGGAAGATAGCGCTGTCTGGCCGGTGAAGACCAATTCGGCCTTCCTGATCAACGCGCTGGAGCATCCCGATTTCGTCGCGGGGACCGTCGACACCGGGCTGATCGGCCGCGATGGCGACGCGATGACCGCCGAACCGATGCCGTCGGCGCAGGCGCTGACCAATGCCGCGATGGCGCTGGTTCCGCGGTCGTTGCAGGCGGGTTTCCGCCTCAACGCCCCCGATGTTCGTAGCGCGCCCTTCCTGCTCGACGGCAAGCGCGTCGAGGTCGATTTGCACGGTCCCGGTGCGGAAGAGATCGCGCCCGCAATGCTCGTCGCCGAGAAGGGCGCGGTGTGGCAATTGTCGCCCTGGCGCGCCGAAGGTGGCGCTGGTGGAGCGGCCGGTGACGGCGCAATCCTTTCGCCGATGCCGGGCAAGGTCATCGCGGTCGAAGTTGCGGCGGGTGATATCGTGACCAAGGGGCAGAAATTGCTGACGCTTGAGGCGATGAAAATGGAGCATAGCCTGACCGCGCCGTTCGACGGGGTGGTGGCCGAGCTCAATGTCACGGCCGGGACGCAGGTGCAGGTCGAGGCGTTGCTGGTGCGGATCGAGAAGGAAGAAGGTTGATGGCTGGCAAATATTTCGACGAATGGACCATCGGCGACACGCTGGAGCATGACATCCGGCGCACGGTGACCGAGACCGACAATCTGTTGTTCACGGTGATGACGCATAATCCGCAGCCCCTGCACCTTGATGCCGAGGCGGCGAAGGCGTCGGAATTCGGCCAGATTCTCGTCAATGGCACCTTCACTTTCAGCCTGATGGTCGGGCTGTCGGTCGGCGATACGACGCTGGGGACGCTGGTCGCCAACCTCGGTTACGACAAGCTGGTGATGCCCAAACCGGTGTTCATCGGCGACACGCTTCGTGCCGAAACCGAGGTCGTCGGTCTCAAAGAATCGAAATCGCGGCCGAATGCGGGTATCGTGACCTTTCTTCACCGCTGCCTCAACCAGCGCGGCGAAATCGTCTGCCAGTGCGAACGGTCTGCACTGCTCAAAAAGAAAGCCGCCTGATGCGCCTTCGATCCCTGCTTTTCGTCCCCGGCGACCGGCCCGAGCGCTTTGCCAAGGCTGCCGCGTCGGGCGCCGACGCGATCATCCTCGACCTCGAAGACTCGGTGTCTCCTGCAAACAAGGACGCGGCCCGCCACGCGGTCGCCGACTATCTGGCGGGCGACCGCGAGGTCGTGACGCTGGTGCGGATCAACCCGCTCGACGGCCATATGGCGGCGGCCGATATTGCGGCGGTCATCGGCGGCCGACCCGACGCGATCATGCTGCCCAAGGCCGAGGGCGCGGCGAGCATCGCGCAGCTTGACCTCATCCTGCGCAGCGAGAGCGCCGCCGATGCTTCGCTGCCCGCGATCCTGCCGATCGCGACCGAAACGCCGTCGGCGATCTTCACCCTCGGCAGCTATCGCGAGACGAAGGATCGTTTGCTCGGGCTGACCTGGGGCGCCGAGGATTTGCCCGCCGCAATCGGCGCTTCGACCAGCCGCAATCCCGACGGCAGCTATACCCAGCCCTATGAGGTCGCGCGCTCGCTGACGCTGTTCGCGGCGCATGGCGCCGGGGTGGCCGCAATCGATACCGTGTTTCCGGCGATCAAGGACGAGGCGGGGCTTGTCGCCTATGCCGCTCGAGCGCGACGCGACGGCTTTACGGGCATGATGGCAATCCATCCGTCGCAGGTCGAACCGATCAATGCTGCCTTCACGCCTGCCGCCGAAGAGGTCGCGCGGGCGCAGGCGATCGTCGATGCCTTTGCCGCCAATCCCGGCGTCGGGGTACTGCAGGTCGATGGCAAGATGGTCGATGCCCCGCATCTGAAACAGGCGCAGCATTTGTTGTCGCTGGCGGATTAAGGCCCTACCCCGTCAGTTCGTGTCGAGCGAAGTCGAGACACCGGTAGGAATAGTGTTTGGCGGAGAGAGGCACCTCGACTTCGTTCGATGCGAACGGGAGTTCAGGTCGCCTTTCGGCCGAACGGCCTGTGCCGCCGCATCCAGTCGCGACCGCGATGCCAGCTCTTCTTCAATCCGCGCTCGGCAAAGCCCTCGAACATCGCGTCGGGACTTGTCGGGTCGAGCAGTTCGTTGTCGGCGATATATTCGTCGAGCGGCCCCGGGCTGACGAGATCGAGCAGTTCCAGCGAGCGTTCCTCGCCGCGCAGGGCCTCGATCGTCTCGATCAATGAGCCGGTGCGCACAAACTCGCGCGCGATATCACCAGGCTCGACGTCCAGATGTTCGGCCATCAAGGCTTCGCGCAGCTGTGTGATCGTCGGTTCGACGCCGCGATTGGCGGATAGCGCCGCGTCGATCGTCACGTCGCATTCGCTGTCGAGCCCCATCGAGCGGTTGTTCATGTTCGACGACCCGATGCGGATCATGCGGTCGTCAACGATCGCGGTCTTGGCATGGACATAGATGGCATCGCCGGCCTTGGTTCGCGGAAAATAGACGCGCAGCCGTTCGCCGTGCGGCGCCTTGGCGATTTCGCGCACCAGTTGCACGCGCGCCGCGTCCATGGCCATTTGCTCGAGCCAGCCGTCGGCAGTTTGCGGCATCACCATGACGAACTCGGGCGGGTCATCCTCGTTCAGCCGTTCCGCGATCGCCGCTGCGATCTTGCCGCAGGTGAAATACTGATTTTCGAAATAGATGAAGCGCTTCGCCGCAGCGATCATGTCGAGATAAAGTTGTTCGATCTCGCGGATTTCGCCGCTGTCCTGATATTTTGCGCGGGTGCGTGAGATGGCGACGTCAACGCCATGGAAATCGGGCTCCAGATCCTCCGGCCAATTTTCGCCATCGCCCTTCACGTCACGCAGCGGCTTTTTCGTCGCGCGTTTCCAGCGCTCGTTGCCAAGGTCAGCCAGCGCATTTCCAACGGGCCCCGCCAGGATCATCGTCGAATCATGCCACGGCATATAAGGCTTGCCGCTCGGCAGTTTCCGGCGTGGATCGTCGTCGCGGTGATTGCAGGTGTCCCAGCGCGCCGATCCGACGTCGATGCCGCCGCACACCGCCAGATGATCGTCGAATACCGCGACCTTTTGATGATGGCTGCACCCCAGCGGATGCGCACTGTCGAGCCGAAAGCTGATCGCGCGGGTCAGTTTCCAGCGCAGGATCATCGCGAGGATGCGCGGCACCGCAAAATGTTTGAGCCCGCCGAAGTTCCAGCGGAGAATATCGATGTCGCGCCCGGGCTGGCGATGCGCAAGGCGGAGTAGGAGATCTCCGAGCGGTTCGCCCTGCCCGCGGTCGTCGGGTTTCAAGGCGATACGCGGATCGAAATCCCAACCGATGAGGAGGATACGTTCCTTCGCGCCCTCCATCAACCGTTCGAGCAACGCATAATAGTCGGCGGCGTCGACGATCATCCGCGCCTTGTCGGCGCGCGCGATGCGCCAGCAATTGCGCCCTTCGACGACGATCGGGGTCAAGTTGCCCGGGTCTGTGCTGTCGGTCATCGCCGCCGACACGCTTGCCGGCGGCGATGGTTGCACGAAGGACGGTCAGCCGGCGTGGAACTGATCCGGCGTCAGCGCCATCATCGTCTCGCTGCCCGCTTCGATCTTGCGGCGCAGTGCCCCTGCGTCGGGCATGAAGCGTTCGGCGAAATGGCGCGCGGTGATCAGCTTAGCTTCGAGGAAGGCCTTGTCCCCGCGGCCTTCGTCGAGCGCCTTTTGCGCGGCCTCGATCATGCGCAGCCACATCAGGCCGAGCGCAACGATGCCCATGATGTGCATATAGTGATGCGCGCCAGCGCCGACATTATTGGGGTTCGTCATGCCATTCTGCATGAACCACATCGTTGCGGCCTTGAGCTCGCCATTCGCTTTTTCGAGGCTGACAGCGAAATCGGCGAAGCCCGGCTTGTCCTTGGCCGCGGCACATTCTTCGTCGATGATCGCGAACAGCGTCTGCACCGCGCGGCCGCCATTCTGGGCCAGCTTGCGGCCGACGAGATCCATCGCCTGGACGCCGTTCGCGCCCTCATAGATCATGGTGATGCGGGCATCGCGGACGTACTGCGACATGCCCTGCTCTTCGATGTAGCCGTGGCCGCCGAATACCTGCTGGGCATTGGTCGCGACGTCATAGCCCTTGTCGGTGCCATAGCCCTTGATCACCGGGGTGAGCAGGCTGACGAGGTCGTCGGCGTGCTGGCGCTCCTCCTCGGTTTCGGCGACATGCGCGAGATCGACCTGCAAGGCGCCCCAGACGCAGAGTGCCCGGAGCCCCTCGACCGTCGCCTTGCCGTCCATCAGCATGCGGCGCACGTCGGGGTGAACGAACAGCGGGTCTGCCTTTTCCTGCGGGTCCTGCGGACCGGTGAGCGCACGGCCCTGACGACGATCCTTCGCATAGGCGACAGCGTTCTGGAACGCGATATCGGCCTGCGCCAGCCCCTGAATGCCAACGCCGAGGCGCGCGGCGTTCATCATGATGAACATGGCGGCGAGGCCCTTGTTCTCGTCGCCGACCAGCCAGCCCTTCGCCCCGTCATAGTTCATGACGCAGGTCGAATTGGCGTGAATTCCCATTTTATGCTCGATCGAGCCGCACGACAGCGTGTTGCGATCGCCCAGCGAGCCGTCTTCGCCCACGAGAAACTTGGGGACAATGAACAGCGAGATGCCCTTGACGCTGTCGGGCGCGTCGGGGGTCTTGGCGAGGACGAGGTGGATGATATTGTCGGCAAGGTCATGCTCGCCCGACGAAATGAAGATCTTGGTGCCAGTAACTGCATAGCTGCCGTCGCCATTCGGAACGGCGCGCGTACGGATGAGCCCGAGATCGGTGCCGCAATGCGGTTCGGTCAGGTTCATCGTGCCGGTCCATTCGCCCGACACCATCTTGGGCACATAGATTGCCTTCAATTCGTCCGAGGCCTTGACCAGAATCGCGGCGGTCGCGCCCTGCGACAAGCCAGGATACATGGCGAAAGCCTGGTTGGCGGCGTTGCGAAACTCCTCGACGGGAAATCCGATCACATGCGGCAGACCCTGGCCGCCGAATTCCTCCGGCGAGGTCAGCAGGCCCCACCCGGCCTCGCAATAAGCTTTATAGGCCTCCTTGAAGCCCTTGGGCGTCGTGACCGAACCGTCGTCGTGGCGTGTGCAGCCTTCGAGGTCGCCCGACTGATTGATCGGAAAGAGGACTTCTTCGCAGAATTTTCCGGCTTCGGTCATCACCGCCTCGATCATGTCGGGGGTCGCGTTGGCGAAACCGGGAAGATTGGCGTAGCGCTCGATCCCCAGCACTTCGTTGAGTTGAAACAGCGTGTCTTGAACCGGAGCGCGATAAGCGGGCATGATGTATCTTTCTGGAAAGCAAGAGGTTGACGGTGTTGCTCGCCTGGGGAGGCTCAGCCGGCCTTGTGACCAGCGTCGACTTTCTTCACCATGTCGATGAAGCGTGACAGCTCATCTACAGCACTGTCAATATCGTCGCGCTGGCGACGCAGCAAGGCAATACGTTGCTGGCATTTTTCGACCGTCACTTGGCGCTGCAGCTTGCGGCCGTCGCCGACGTCGTAAAGGTCGATCATCTCGCGAATGTCGGCAAGGCTGAAACCCGTCCGCTTGGCGCGCAAGATCCACGCCAGCCGCGCGCGGTCGCGTTTAGAATAGATGCGCGACAATCCCTTGCGCGACGGACTGATCAGCCCTTCATCCTCATAGAAACGCAGCGCACGAGCGGTCACGCCGAACTCGGACGACAGGTCGGTTATGCTGAAATGCTCGCGGCCCAGATGATCGGGCGTGTCGATATGGGCGTGGCCGTAGTCGTCCGTCATGCCGGAAAGATTAGTTTCCGTTGACGTGAACGTCAAGGGCAACGAAAATGAAGGAGAACTATAGTTCAGGCCCCGCAAGGCCGGACGACATTGCCCTGCCCGTCGCCAATCTGCAAGCCCCTCGCGTCGGCTTCGGACCAGCTTATGCGCGGCAGGCGCAGCCCGGCAAGCGACGCGCGCTGGGGGCACACGCGCTGACATGCTGGCGGCAGACTGCCGGGTAGCTGCAACTCATCCTCTTCCTCATGCGCCCGCGTCTCGCAGCCTTCGGCTCCGGCGAAACGCAGTCGCCAGCCCTTGCCGTCGCGGGTCATCGCCCCGTGGGCGGTGCACGACAGGCCCGGGCCGAACGCCGCGGTCAGCGCAAAACGCCACTGCCCCGCTCCATCGGGAACGACGCACATCGCATCGCGGCCAAGATCATGCGCGCGTTCGAACACTCCGGTCGGAACCGGCGTCCCGGGCCGGACGATCCCGCGTTCGCGCGCGGCAATCTCCAACGGATTGGCGGTATCGACCCGCCTGTCTTCAGCTTCGGGTGCCGGACGTCCGCATCCGGCGAGCAGCAGCGCCGCAGCGAACAGCGCCGTGCTAGCCGTGCGCATCATCGTCCAGAAAGGTTAGTCGGCCATCAGCCTCGACCCGGCGATAAAAGCACGACCGGCGCCCTGTGTGGCAAGCAGGACCCGCGGGCGTCACACGCAGCAGCAGCGCATCCTGATCGCAGTCGACGCGCATCTCGACCAGGGTCAGGCCATTGCCCGAGGTTTCGCCCTTGCGCCACATTGCGGCACGCGAGCGCGACCAGAAATGCGCCTGCCCCGTTGACTGGGTCAGCGCGATCGCCTCGGCATTCATATGCGCGACCATCAGCAACACGCCGCTCGTCGCATCGGTTACGATCGCGGTCACCAGCCCTGAGGCATCGAATCGCGGGAGAAACTGGTCGGTGCGGTCGCGCTTATCATCCATAATCCGCGCTTTAGAGCAGGAAGAAAGCCCCTGTCACGCCATGGTTCATCGCCCTTCGAAAAGAAGGGGGAATATGGGGGGCGACATTTGCGATTACCGTCCCTATATGCGCCCCAGTCACTGCCCCCCCTAGCTGCTGGACTGACATGCTCACCACTCATCCTTTCGATGACGACAAACTCCGCGAAGAGTGTGGCGTCTTTGGTATTCATGGCGCCGATAGCGCCGCCGCCGTCGTGGCACTGGGGCTTCACGCCCTGCAACATCGTGGTCAGGAGGCCGCGGGCGTCACCGCCTTTGACGGCAAGGATTTCCACACCCACCGCGCGATGGGCCATGTTGCAGGCAATTTCGACCGCGACGATATCATGCGCCAGCTCGAGGGCGCCTCGTCGATCGGACATGTCCGCTATTCGACGACCGGCGAAACCGCGCTGCGCAACGTCCAGCCGCTATACGCCGATCTCGCCACGGGTGGCTTCGCGATTGCGCACAATGGCAATATCTCCAACGCGACGGCCCTGCGCAAGATTCTGGTCCGCCGCGGTTCTATCTTTCAGTCGACCAGCGATACCGAGGTGATCATCCACCTTGTCGCGACGTCGAAATATCGCACCCTTCTCGATCGCTTCATCGACGCACTGAAGCAGGTCGAGGGCGCTTATTCGCTCGTCTGCCTGACCGCGGAGGGCATGATTGGCTGCCGCGATCCGCTGGGTATCCGTCCGCTCGTTATCGGCAAGCTTGGCGATGCCTTTATCTTTGCGTCGGAAAGCGTCGCGCTCGACGTCGTTGGCGCCGAATTCCTTCGCTCGGTCGAACCAGGCGAACTCGTCATTGTCCGCGACGGCGAACTGACCTCGCACCGCCCGTTCGCCGAACGGCCCGCGCGCCCCTGCATCTTCGAATATGTCTATTTCTCGCGTCCCGATTCGATCGTCGACGGCACGAGCGTCTATTCGGTGCGCAAGGCGATCGGCGCAGAACTGGCGCGCGAAAATCCGGTCGATGCCGACCTGATCATCCCCGTCCCCGATTCGGGAACCCCCGCCGCGCTCGGCTATGCGCAGGAATCGGGCATTCCCTTTGAACTCGGTATCATCCGCTCGCACTATGTCGGGCGCACCTTCATCCAGCCGGGCGACAAGGTCCGCCATTTGGGCGTCAAGCTGAAGCACAATGCAAACAAGGCATTGATTGCCGGCAAGCGCGTCGTGCTGATCGACGATTCGATCGTGCGCGGGACGACCAGCCTGAAAATCGTGCAGATGATGCGTGATGCCGGCGCGACCGAGGTGCATATGCGCATCGCCAGCCCGCCGACCCAGCACAGCTGTTTTTATGGTGTCGATACACCCGAACGCGCCAAGCTGCTCGCAGCGCAGATGACGGTCGACCAGATGGCAAATTTCATCAATGCCGACAGCCTGGCGTTCGTGACGATCGACGGGCTCTATCGTGCATTGGGCGAGGTCAAGCGCAACGACGATGGCCCGCAATATTGCGACGCCTGCTTCACCGGCGACTATCCGACCACGCTGACCGATTTCGATGAGCATAGCCTCGAAGATCAATTTTCGATGCTTGCCGAACGGGTTGTCTGACACAATGACCAACGTGACTGAAGAATTGGCGGGCCAGGTTGCGCTCGTCACCGGGGCAAGCCGTGGCATCGGCGAAGCCATCGCCGAATCGCTTGCGGCACGCGGCGCGCACGTCGTCATCACCGCACGCACTGCGGGCGGCCTTGAGGCGCTGGAAGACCGCATCCACGAACGCGGCGGCAGCGCGACGATCGCTCCGCTCGACCTGACCGACGGCGACAGCATCGCCCGCCTCGCCAGCGCAATGGCCGAGCGTTGGCAAAAGCTCGACATGCTGGTGCTCAACGCCGCGATGCTGGGCACACTGACCCCCGTCGCCGCGATCGACGGCAAGGAATTCAACAAGCTGCTGACGCTCAACCTGATCGCGCAACAAGCGTTGATCGCCAATTTCGACCCGCTGCTCCGCCGCGCCGAGAATGGCCGCCTGCTTGCACTATCGAGCAGCCTCGCCCGCGAACCGCGTGCCTATTGGGGTGCTTATGCGGCGTCGAAGGCGGCGTTCGAGACGCTGGTGACGAGCTATGGTGCCGAAATGCGCAATATCTCGACCGTCCGCACAGCGATCCTCGACCCCGGCGGTACGCGTACGCAGATGCGCGCGCGCGCCTATCCCGGCGAAGACGCGCAGAGCATCAAGGAACCGGCAGCAGTCGGCGAATTTGTCGCCAGGCTGATGCTCGATGGCTTTGACAGCACCGCCTTTCACGTGCTGCCCAAGGTGATGGAACAAGCTTAACGCCATTTTTGCTTTCCCATGCTAGGCGGTCCGCCGAATATGGGTTGCAAAGGCTTTGAAATGATCAACAATATCGTGCGTCCGGCGCTTGCCGCCGTGGCCGGCATCTTCGTTGCCTTCGGGCTGATCTGGCTCGCCCAATATGCTGGCAGCGAGTTTGCGCCCGCCGAATATGACGTCGCAACGGGTGAGATACTGATCCCGCTCGGCTCGACCGTCGCACTGATCATTGGCTGGTTCATCGGTGCATTTGCAGGTGGGTGGCTGGCTATGCGCGCATCGGGCGGGACCGGCGCGGGCTGGGTCGTTGCAGGCTCCGTGATCGGGGCGGCAATTTACACCGCCACCGACTTTTCCGACGCCTGGTGGATCATGGCGCTCGGTACGCTTGTTCCGCTGGCTGCGGCCTGGCTGGCGCAGCGCGCGACGGCGACCGTCGCCGAGTGATATCCGTCGCCCCCGCGAAGACGGTGTGTCGTTGGCAACCTTGCGCCGAGCCCATGGCGGCCCCCGCTTTCGCGGGGGCGACGCCTCATTTGGCTTCCTTGTCCACCGCTGCCTGCACGGTCTTGTAAAAGGCCTCACGCGCGGCGCCGACACCTTCAGGATCGGTCGCGGTCGGCCAGTTGCCGTTCGACGCGATCACCAGCTTGCGCTTCGGATCAATGAAGATACCCTGGCCGAAAATGCCCTGCGCGGCGAAGCTGCCGTCGTCGTTGGTCCACCATTGGTAGCCGTAACCGCGTCCAGGAACATCGATTCCGGCCTGCTTGGTCGTCGCCGCGGCGAGCCAGCCGTCGGGCAAGACCTTTTTACCGCCTGCAACGCCGCCACCGAGGATGAACTGGCCGAAACGCGCATAATCCTTAAGGCTGGCCGATACGCAGCAACCGCTGATCTCGTGCCCCGTAGCGCCGAGCATCCACACCGCGTCCTGCTCCATCCCGAACGGTCCCCAGACCTTTTCGGACAGATAGTCGGACAGACTCTTTCCGGTCGCGCTCGACACGAGGACGCCGATCAAATTGGTCTCGCCAGTCTTGTAGACCCACTTCGATCCCGCGGGCGCCTCGCGCGGCAAGGTCTTCATATAGCTGACGGTTATGTCCTCACCTGCCACCGGTTTTTGCAGGTTGAACAGCGCGACGTCGGACTTGGGATCGGTATAGTCCTCGTTCCATTTGACCCCCGACGTCATGGTGAGCAGCTGCTCGACGCTGACATCGTCATAGGCCGAGCCCTTTAGGCCCGGAATATAGACGGTCACCTTGTCGTCGAGGCTCTTGATAAGGCCATCCTTCACCGCCGCGCCGACGAGGGTCGAAGTGAAGCTCTTGGCGACCGAGAAGCTGGTCCAGCGGTCGGCGGGCCCGAAACCAAGCGCATATTTCTCGAGCCGGACCTTACCGTCCTGGAGGATGATCAGGCCGGCATTGCGCTGTTTCGTCATATGGGCATCGACGTCGATACCAAGATCGATCGGCTTGCCTTCGGGAAGCGGGTAGACCGAATTGCCCGCGCGGATCGTATTGACGACGACCTTGGGGACTTTCTCCATCGTGCGGAAAGCGGCGTCGCGTTGGTCCTGGCTCCAAAACAGCACATTCTGATCCTTTGGCAGATTTTCGGTCGTCTGGGTCGGCGCGGGCGCACTGCATCCCGCCGTCGCTGCGCACAGCAGCGCCGCGGCCAAATATCTTCGCATTCGGTAATCTCCCATATTTATGCTGTTTTTTCCAAAGTGACCTGCGCAACGTCGATGCCGCCGCCGCGAAAGCCCCCCTCGCAATATTGCAAATAATAACGCCATAGCCGCACGAAACGGTCGTCAAAGCCGGCAGGAAGCCCATCGGCCGCGACCACCGCATCGAAGCGCTCGCGCCATTGCCGCAGCGTTTCGGCATAGTCGCCACCGAAGCGGCGCACGTCGCGCCATGCCAGCCCGCGCTCTTCGGCGAGGCTGCGGAAGCGGCTCTCGGAGATCAGGCAGCCGCCGGGGAAAATATAGGCCTGGATGAAGTCGCTGCTTGCCGCATAGCGTTCGAACAGCGCGTCGTTGATCATTATATACTGGATCGCCGCCTTGCCGCCGGGGCGTAACAACCGGGCGATCGCGTCGAGATAGGCAGGCCAATAGGCCTGCCCCACCGCCTCGACCATTTCGACGCTGGCAATGGCGTCATAGGGGCCCTGCGCGTCACGATAATCGCAGATTTCGATCCCCGAACGCCCCGACAGATCGATCGCATGCAATCGCGCGTCGGCGATTTCTGCCTGCGACGGCGACAGGGTGATGCCGGTGTAGATCACATCGTGGCGCTCGACCGCGCGCTCGGCGAGTGCTCCCCAGCCGCAACCGATTTCGAGCAGCCGTCCTCCCGACCGCAGGTCGAGCCGGTCGAGGATCGCGTCGACCTTTGCCGCTTGCGCCTCTTCCAGCGATTGGCCCGGATTGGTGAACAGCGCGCTCGAATAATTCATCGCCGTGTCGAGCCACAAGCGATAGAAATCATTACCTAAATCATAGTGGGCATGAATGTTTCGCCTCGCCCCACGCCGATCGTTGCGGCGCAGCGCATGGATCGCTTTGTAGATCCAGCGCGACGGCCCGTGCGCGCGGCCGACGTCGCCCAAGGCTTCGCCGTTGCGCATGAACAGGTCGAACAGCGGCACCGGGTCGGGCGAAGACCACTCGCCCTTTTCCCACGCGCGATACCAGCCGACCGATCCCGACACGGCGAGCCGCGCAAACGACGCCCAATGGTGGAGATGGACGACAGCGACCGGCCCTTTGCCGCGCCCACCGAGCAAACGGACGCTTTGGTCCGGAAGCGTCACCTCGATCGTGCCCTGGGCGAGCCCGGCATCGATCCGGTCGAGCATGCTATGAAAGACGCTCGCCGGTGCCAGCACGATCAGTCGCGCCAGCATGCCACCCGAGCGATAAGCCCGGTCTGCGCGCAACAATTGCCTGCCGCGGCTGGGGCTGACATGCGTGTTCATTGCCCCTTCCTGCCTTAAATGCAGCGTCCTGACAATCGCTTGTAGTGCGCCTTCACAACGTCATCGAAACCCGTTCATTCCGGGTGGCTCGCCGTATCCGGCGCGGTCAGCCGGACCTCGAACCGACTCTGCGCCAGCGGGTGCATATAGCGTTGGTCGCGGATCAGGATGGCTTCGCCGTCGGACCGTGCGACGGGCATCCGTGCCCAGAACAAAAAGGCGCGCGCCGCCGGATCGGCCTTCACCCACGTCGCGAGGCGCACATCGTCCATCCCGATGGGTTCGCCGGTGATACGGAGTTGCCCACCCACCCCGGGAACAAAGCTGCCGCTCCCGTAGCGATCGGCCGTGCGCCAGAAGATATCGCGCTTCCAGAAGGTCAGGGGCGGCGGGCTCGCGACGACCAGTGCATCGCCCTGCCCGCTGCCGCCCAGCGCCGACTTCGCCATTTTCTCGGCAGCCCCGGTGATCAGGCCGTTGGCAAAAATATAGGCGCAGACGACAGTGAAGCCGACCCACGCCGGTCGCTGCCAGTTCGGGCGCCCACGCCGTTCATGTCGCAGGGACAGCCAGACCGACAATGCGAGCGCGATCCATATCCACAGATCGATGATGAACAAGGTGTCGCCATAGAACCATTGCGACGAAAAGGGCTCGAGCAGGCGAACGCCATAGTTGTTGAGCCAGTCGAGCGCCGGATGGCTGAGGCAGCCGATATAGGCGAGCGCGAGCAGCCAGCTTTTGTCGATCGGGAGCCGTTCGGCGGGCCGCTTTTCGCGCCGCGTCTGCCAGCGGTCAAAGGCGATCATCGCGGCCCACAGCAGGATCGGCAGCACCAGCACCGCGATCGGGCCGTGGGTAATTCCGCGCCGCATCGACAGCGATTCAATGCCATAGATGGCACAGCTCGCATCGATATCCGGAAGGTTTGCCGCGATGATCAGCGTCGGCATCGCGAGGCCAGTCTTTTTCTTGAGTCCCATTTGCCCAAGAACGGCGCCAACAAGGCTGTGGGTCAGATTGTCCATCTAGACAGACAGCCGCTCTTTACCCGAGACGCATATGACAGGGCTCCCCTTGCGCCATTCGTCATCGTCAACCTTGGTGACGCGCTTTTTACCCTGCGCATAGAGCTGCTTCAACGGCTCCCAATCCTCTTTCCCGGCCGCTTCCTGTTCTACGCAGAATAGCCCCATTTCGTTTTCCCAATCCCAATGATTTGCAAAGTGGCCAGTCGCACCCTTGTCGTCAAACGGACTTGCCACAAGGAGGAAGCGGACGCCCCTTTGCCATACCGCATGAAAACTATGCGCGGTGAAACGGATCGTCAGGCGCCGTTCGGTTGGCGCACCACCGAGGTGCCGCAACACCTTGACCCGCGCTTCGTAGAGCTCGGCCATGCAGATGGACTCTGCCGGATCCTCCTCGGTGCTCGAACCCGGGCAAACCGCAGGAAAGCCAATGAACTTGGCGGGGCTCGTAACTTGAACAAGCAGCGTGGATGGCCCGGCCGTCTCTTCCGCCCGAACCGCCGGGGCCGCGATTGCAGCCACGATCAGGAGCGGGCCGATCGATCGAACGGCCCCGCCCATGATCAGAGTTCCGGGCCGCCTTCGGTGACGGTCCAGGTCTGCCCCTTTTTGAGCAGACTCTGCAGATCGGCTGTCTTGCCTTCGGCGGCCGCCTTGTTCTGGCGCCAGACGTCGGCTTCGAAGGTTGGGCGCGGGTCGTCATAGAGAACACCGAGCGCCATCGGGAATTCGCCGAAGCGCATCTCGACGAGCATGTGCGCGACGCTGCGGTTGGTGACGTCATGGACGATCACGCCCGCCGCCTGCCAGTCGCCATCGACGATATCGACGGTCTTGAGATGCAGCGCCTCGGCGTCGAGGGCAATGCCCTTGGTGCCCTTGGCATAGATCATCGGCTCGCCATTCTTGAGCCAGAGCTGGCGATCCTCGGCGCCCTTCGGCGCCGCGAAATCCTCGAACACGTCTTTGTTATAGACGATACAGTTCTGGAAAATCTCAATAAAGGCAGCACCCTTGTGGGCGTGTGCTGCTTTCAGCACGTTCGGCAGTTCCTTCGACACGTCAAAACCGCGAGCAACGAATCGCGCGCCGGCGCCGAGCGCGAAGGCGGCGGGCTGCGCCGGACGATCGACCGAACCATAGGGCGTCGACGGGCTTGTCGTGCCGACGCGGCTGGTCGGCGAATATTGCCCCTTTGTAAGGCCATAGATCTCGTTGTTGAACAGCATGATCTGGCAATCCAGATTGCGGCGGATCAGGTGCATCGTGTGGTTGCCACCGATCGACAGCCCGTCGCCGTCGCCAGTGACGATCCAGATGTCGAGGCCCGGGTTGGCGAGCTTCAACCCCGTCGCAAACGCGGGCGCGCGGCCGTGGATCGTGTGGAAGCCATAGGTTTCCATATAATAGGGGAAACGCGACGAGCAGCCGATGCCGCTGATGAACACGGTATTTTCGGGCGCAGTGCCGATTTCGGGCATGGTGCGCTGCACCGCCTTCAGGATCGCATAGTCGCCGCAACCGGGGCACCAACGCACTTCCTGGTCGGTTTCCCAGTCCTTGAGCGTCGTCGTCTTGGCGATGGTGGTCATCTCGTTCATCTGCGTTTCCTTTTGGGACAACAACGCTTGCGCGTCAGCCCAGCGCCCCATCAATGGCGGCTTCGATTTCCGCGATGGTGAAGGGCTGGCCCGACACCTTGTTCACCGGCCTGGCATCGACCAGATACTGGTCGCGCAGCACGGTCTTGAGCTGGCCCGTGTTCATTTCGGGTACGATCACCTTGTCGTAGCTCTTCAGCAGCTCGCCGAGATTGGCGGGCAGCGGCCAGATATGGCGAATATGGATATGGCTGACGTCGGCGCCTTCGGCGCGCTTGCGACGCACCGCCTGATGGATCGGGCCAAAGGTCGAGCCCCAGCCGACGACCGCGAGCTTGCCGCCCTCGGCGCCCAGTTCGACGATCTGGTCGGGGACCTTGATGCCGTCGATCTTGTTCTTGCGGATGTAGGTCATCGCCTGATGATTTTCGGGCGCATAGTTGATGTGCCCGGTGTCGAGTTCCTTCTCGATCCCGCCGATGCGATGGAGCAGCCCGGGCGTGCCGGGCTTCACCCACGGGCGCTTGAGATTTTCGTCGCGGCCATAGGGCTTGAACCCGCCCTCGGGCACTTCGGTCAAAAATTCGACCGGGAAATCGTCATAGGTGGTGAGGTCGGGCACTGCCCAAGGCTCGGCAGCATTGGCGATATAGCCGTCGGTGAGCAGCATCACCGGGGTCATATATTGCACCGCGATACGCACCGCCTCGATCGCGCATTCGAACGCGTCGCCCGGCGAGCGCGCCGAGACCACGGGCATCGGGGCGTCGCCGTTGCGGCCATAGACCGCCTGATAGAGGTCGGACTGCTCGGTCTTGGTCGGCAGGCCGGTCGAGGGACCGCCGCGCTGCGAATTGACGATGATCAGCGGAAGCTCGGTCATGATCGCGAGGCCCATCGCCTCGCCCTTCAGTGCGATGCCGGGCCCCGAAGAGCTGGTGACGCCGAGCGAACCGCCATAGCTGGCGCCGATCGCCGAGCAGATGGCGGCGATTTCGTCCTCGGCCTGAAAGGTCGTGACGTCATATTCCTTGAGCCGCGACAGATGATGCAAGATCGCCGACGCGGGCGTGATCGGATAGCCGCCAAAGAACATCGGCAGCTTGGCCAGCTGTGCGCCGGCGACGAGGCCGAGCGCGATGCCCTCGGCGCCCGTCAGCGTACGATAGAGACCGGGCGCCACCGGTGCCGGATCGACATGATGCTGCTTGAGCGGGCCCGCAAGCTCGGCGGTTTCGCCATAGGCATGGCCGGCGTTAAGCGCCGCGATATTGGCCGCAGCGAGATCGGGTGCCTTGGCGAATTTGCCATTGAGCCAGTCGACGAGCGGCGCGCGATCGCGGTCGAACATCCAGAGCGCCAGCCCCAGCGTCCACATGTTCTTGCAACGCAGCGCTTCCTTGTTGCCGAGCCCGAAAGGCTTCACGGCGTCCATCGTCAGCTGGCTGATGTTGAGCTTGAGCAGCTGCCATCTGGCGAGGCTGCCGTCCTCGAGCGGGTTCGACTCATACTTCGCCTTGGCGAGGTTGCGGTCGTTGAACTCGCCTTCGTCGGCGATGATCAGGCCGCCCTGCTTGAGCTGGGGCACGTTGGTCTTGAGCGCTGCGGGGTTCATCGCCACGAGCACGTCAGGCGCATCGCCCGCGGTGTCGATCGCCGACGATCCGAAATTGATCTGGAACGCCGAGACGCCGAACAATGTCCCCTGTGGCGCGCGGATTTCGGCGGGAAAATCGGGGAAGGTCGCAAAGTCATTGCCCGCCAGCGCCGACGAAAGGGTGAACTGACCACCGGTCAGCTGCATCCCGTCGCCGGAGTCTCCAGCAAATCGCACCACCACTGCATCGGAAAGGGGGGACGGGGACGTCGCTGCCCGGTCCTCTACCGCTGTCGCCATTGTCTTTTCTGCCTCAAATTTTGCCGACCTGTAACATGGGCCTAGGCCCGTCCGCGCCAAGCCGCAATTCAGAAAAAATTGTGCGCCGCAAAGCGGAAGAGCGCGGTCGGTTTCAATTCGCCATTGAATATTGCCCTGCGATGCCGAATAGCTGCGTCCGAACATAGAGTGAGGGATCAGCAGCATGACCGACGGCACGCCCCATTATACCCGCCCCGATGTGGCGGTTTTTCTGGCCTTCCTGAACGCACAGGCCGGCCCGAAGATGGAGGAACTGCCGCCCGAAGCGGCGCGCGAGATGTTCCGGGTAATGGGGCAGATGGCCGATGTTCCGCGCGGCGAGATCGCGCATGTCGAGGACCGGACAATCCCCGGCCCCGCGGGCGATATCCCAATCCGCATCTATGACAATCGCCCCGCCCGGGAAGCCGGACCGGTGATGGTTTTCTATCATGGCGGCGGCTGGGTAATCGGCGATCTGAACACCCATGATCCCTATTGCGCCGAGGCGGCGCGGATACTCGATATGCCTGTGATCGCGGTCGATTATCGCCTCGCCCCCGAACACCCCTTCCCCGCCGCGCCCGAGGATTGCGAAGCCGCGACGCGCTGGGTCGCCGACAATATCCCTTGCACCGGGCTGGTCCTGTCGGGCGAAAGCGCGGGCGGCAATCTGACCATCGCGACCGCGCTGACGCTGCGCGACAAGCCGGCGTCGAAACCGGTGATTGCAATCCACCCCATCTATCCCGCCGTCACGACGCACAATGACTGGCAAAGCTACCGCGATTTCGGTGAAGGCCATTTGCTGACCGAGGGCAGCATGATCTGGTTCGGCAACCAGTATGCCGCCGATCCCGCAGACTATCGCGCAGCGCCGCTGGACTTTCCCGCCGAGGGCCTGCCGCCGACGCTGCTGGTTACCGCCGGCCTCGACCCGTTGCGCGATCAAGGCCGCGCCTATGCTGCGAAATTGATCGAAGCGGGCGTGCCGACCACCTATCGCGAGGCGAAAGGCAGCATCCACGGCTATATCAATCTGGCGCAGGCCATTCCCAGCGCGCAGGATGATATCCGCGGCGCGCTGACCACGCTCAAGGCGATCGTCGCCGAAGCCAGCGCATGACGGACCATAGCGCCCTTCCCTATCGCCCCTGCGCCGGGGTGATGCTGGCGAACCGCGAGGGCCGCGTCTTCGTCGGCCAGCGGCTCGATACGTCGAGCGAGGCTTGGCAAATGCCGCAGGGCGGAATCGACCCCGGCGAAGATGCCGAAATGGCGGCGATTCGCGAGCTCGGCGAAGAAACCGGCGTCCATGGCGGGCTGGTGGAGATTATCGCGCGCAGCCGCGAGGAATATTTCTACGACCTCCCCGACGAACTGATCGGCAAGATGTGGGGCGGGAAATATCGCGGCCAGCGCCAATACTGGTTCCTGATGCGCTTCATGGGGCAGGACAGCGACATCAATATCCACACCAAACATCAGGAATTTCGTGCTTGGCGCTGGTCGGAGCTGGACGAGATCGAGAAATTGATCGTCCCGTTCAAGCGCGTGCTTTACCGCGGGTTGATCGAGGAATTCGGCCCGCTGGTTTGACCCTTCAGCGTCAGCGCAGTGCGAAAGACATCGGCGAACATCGCGGGCGTCAGCCGCCCGGTGTTCGTGTTGTAGCGCGAGCAATGATAGCTATCGATCAAGTGTCGCCCATCGGCCAGCGCATGCACCGCGCCGTGCGCGAAAGGATGCACGGCGAGTCGCTCGCCGGCGGCGCGTAGCGCCGCGTCGTGAGCGATGCGGCCAAGCGCTATGATCACCCGCACCTTCGGCAGCGCCGCGAGCTGCGCTTCGAAGAAAGGACGGCACGCCGCAATCTCCTGCGGCGTCGGCTTGTTCTGTGGCGGCAGGCATTTGACGCTGTTGACGATGATCGCACCATTGAGCGTCAGCCCATCGTCGATACGGGCGCCGTAGCGCCCTTCGCTGAGCCCGAATTCGGCGAGCGTCGCGAACAGCAGATCGCCGGCATAGTCACCGGTAAAAGGCCGCCCAGTGCGGTTGGCGCCATGCTTTCCGGGTGCAAGCCCTGCAAAAGTAAGCCACGCGCCCGGATCACCGAAAACATGCACCGGCGCGTTCCACCAATCGGGATGCTCCGCCCGGCACTCAGCGCGTAGCCGGACGAGTCGCGGGCAGCGCGGACAATCGCGCGGCGGCTCGGTGCCGGGCAAGGGGCTACCAATCTCCACCGTGCTGCGATAGGCGCTGCGGCATGCCCGATGCAACGGCCTCCCCCGCTATTCCTCTGCCGCTCTACGCGATTGGCCTCGGCTCCAATCGCCGCCATGTCCTTCATGGTGACCCGCGTCAGGTGCTGATGGCCGCGTTCGCTGCGCTCGAAAGCGAGGATATCGAACCGGTCGACGCCAGCCCGATCATCGCCAGCGCCCCGATTGGCCCGTCGCGGCGCCGATATGCGAATGCAGTGGCACTCGTCGCCTCGCCGCTCGGCCCGCCCGCAATGCTGGACCGGCTGCAGGCGATCGAATCGGCGTTCGGACGCCGGACCGGCCAGCGCTGGAGTGCCCGCACGCTCGACCTCGATATATTGCTGTGGTCGGGCGGCACCTGGTCCGATGCCAGGCTCACCATTCCGCACCCGGCCATGACCGAACGGCGCTTCGTCCTCGATCCGCTGGCCGTGATTGCGCCCGATTGGCGCCATCCGGTTGCGGCCCGCACCGTTCGCCAGCTGATGTCGCAACTTACGCGCGCCAAGCCGGTTGACCAGAGCGCATCATCGCTCTAGGGCGACCGCTCACTTCGCGCACTGACCCATGTCGGCGCCGCGTTGGGGCCCTTAGCTCAGTCGGTAGAGCAACTGACTTTTAATCAGTAGGTCGCTGGTTCGAACCCAGCAGGGCTCACCATATCTTTGGTCGATATCTCAAAACCGGTTCGCCTTGGCGGCTTCGAAACTTTGCACCCGAGGCGCCAACGCCATGCTGCTGGCCGCTGCGCTTCAGCGGCAAGATAGACGCCCGCCCCAAGCGCCCCTATGTCCGCACGAACGCACGCTCCGGGGAGAATATCGTGCAAACCAGGCTTGTGGAATATTTTCTCGCGCTTCACCGCGAACAGCATTTTGGCCGGGCGGCGGCGATCTGCCATGTGTCGCAGCCGACGCTCTCGGCGGGCATCGCGACTCTGGAGGCGCAGCTCGGCAAGCGACTGATCGCGCGCGACAGGAAATACGCCGGATTGACGCCGGAAGGGGAAGCAATCCTGCCATGGGCACGGCAGCTTGTGGCCGCGGCCGACGCGCTCGAACAGGTCGCGGGCACGGCGCATGGCCCGCTGAAGGGCGAGCTCCGGCTTGGCGCGATCCCGGCGTCGATGCCCGCGACGGGCTTTCTGGTCGAAGCGATCCGTGCGCGTTTCCCGGATCTCAATGTTCAGGTGCGGGCCCTCACGTCACGCCAGATCGAACGTGAGCTTGCGGCGTTCGAACTCGATGCCGGGATCACCTATCTCGATTTCGAGCCGCCCGCCCAGGCACTCGCGGTTCCGCTCTACAGCGAACGCAGCCGGCTGGTGAGCGCGAAGGACGGGATCGCGGTGCCCGAACGGCCCGACTGGCACGATCTGGCGGCACTGCCGCTGTGCCTGCTGCATCAGGGCATGCAGAACCGCCGGATCCTCGATGCGCGCCTCGCCGCGCTCGGGCTCGCGCTGCGGCCGATCGTCACCGCCGACAGCTATATCGCGCTGCTCGCGATCGTGCGGCAGGGGCATCTCTGTTCGATCATGCCCGACAATCATGCGCTGTTGTTGCAGGGGCTCGACTGGGCGAAGATCACCCCGCTCCCCGAGACAGGCGACGCGAACCGGGTCGGCGTCATCGTGTCCGACCGCACCCCGATGAGCCCGCTCGCGCAAAGCGTACTCGGTGTCGCACGTGACCTGCGCCTGCCCGAAGGCTATCATCTCGATTGATAGGCGATACCTATCAAACATCGAACAGATCGATTTGACCTGCGCAGGGTTGAACGCCACTGCCTTCCTGGAAAAAGGATCGCGTTCATGGGACTGGAAGAAGCAAAGGCGCTGATTGGAGACTGGGTGCGCCGCGAAGGCACCGGTCGCGATCGGCTGTTGCCGCTGCTGCACATGGTGCAGGACGCGATAGGATATGTCGATGACGCGTTCGTTCCGGCGATCGCGGCGGCGCTGAACCTCAGCCGCGCCGACGTCCACGGCGTGCTCACCTTCTATCATGACTATCGCCGTCAGCCCGCGGGGCGCCACATAGTGAAGCTCTGCCGCGCCGAAAGCTGTCAGGCTCGCGGCGGCGCGGCGATCGAGGCCGCGGCGGCCGAACGGCTCGGCGTCGCGATGGGAGAGACGCGCCGCGACGGGCAGGTGACGCTGGAGCCCGTCTATTGCCTCGGCCTGTGCGCGATCGGTCCCAATGCGCTGGTCGACGGGCGCCCGGTCGCGCGGATCGACGCGGCGACCCTCGACCGCATCGCCATTGAGGTCGCGGCATGACGCGCGTCTTTATCAGCCGCGACATGGCGTCGGTCGCACTGGGCGCCGACGAAATCGCGCGCGCCTTTGCCGAGGCGGGGTGCGAGGTCGTGCGGACCGGATCGCGCGGACTGTTTTCGATCGAGCCGCTGGTCGAGGTCGAAACCGAGGACGGCCGCATCGGCTATGGCCCCGTGGCGCCCGGTGATGTGGCACAGGTGCTGGATGGAACCCACGCGCACCGGCTCGGCGATGTCGCGACCCTGCCCTTCTTCGCCGCGCAGCAACGCTTCACCTTTGCCCGCTGCGGGATCGTCGATCCGCTGAGCCTCGCCGATTATGCCGCGCACGGCGGCTGGACCGGCCTCGATATCGCGCGTGCAGCCGAACCTCAGGCGGTCGTCGATGCGGTCAAGGCGAGCGGCCTGCGCGGGCGCGGCGGTGCGGGTTTTCCGACCGGGATCAAATGGCAGACGGTGCTCGATGCGCCCGGCATGACGAAATATATCGTGTGCAACGCCGATGAGGGCGACAGCGGCACCTTCGCCGACCGCATGCAGATGGAGGGCGATCCCTTTTGCCTGATCGAGGGCATGGCGATCGCCGCGCATGCAGTGGGGGCCGACCACGGCTATATCTATATCCGCAGCGAATATCCGTTCGCGATCCGGACGATGCGCGACGCGATCGCGCTGTCCGCCGACTGGGTCGCGCCCTTCACGCTCGAGGTCCGCGCCGGCGCGGGCGCCTATGTCTGCGGCGAGGAAACCGCGCTGCTCGACAGCATCGAGGGCAAGCGCGGACAGGTGCGCGCCAAGCCGCCGCTCCCCGCGCTCGCTGGGCTGTTCGGCAAACCGACGGTAATCAACAATGTGCTGAGCCTCGCCGCCGTGCCCTTCATCCTTGCCGAAGGGGCGGAGGCTTATGCGCAGGTCGGTTTCGGGCGCTCGCGCGGAACGATGCCGGTCCAGCTTGCGGGCAATGTGAAGCATGGCGGGTTGTTCGAGGTCGGCTTTGGCATCACGCTCGGCGAACTGGTGAACGACATTGGCGGCGGCACCGCGAGTGGCCGGCCGGTGCGCGCGGTGCAGGTTGGTGGGCCATTGGGCGCCTATTTCCCGCCGTCGATGTTCGACCTGCCCTTCGATTATGAGGCCTTCACGGCGGCGGGCGGGTTGATCGGCCATGCCGGGATCACCGTCTTCGACGATAGCGTCGACATGGCGCATATGGCGCGTTTCGCGATGGAATTTTGCGCTGTCGAAAGCTGCGGAAAGTGCACGCCTTGCCGGATCGGATCGACCCGCGGGGTCGAGATCGTTGACCGGATTATTGCGGCCAGAGATTCCCATTCGGCCGTTCGGGCTGAGCTTGTCGAAGCCCCGTCCTTCTCTGCCGAAGGAAAGAACAGCCCTTCGACAAGCTCAGGGCAAGCGGGGTATTTGGACGAAGCGCTTTATTCGCGTCGGCCCGACCGCATCAACGTCAGCGTACCAGCGCAAACCGCACTGCTGCGCGACCTCTGTGACACGATGAAATATGGATCGCTTTGCGCCCTCGGCGGTTTTACCCCCTATCCGGTACTGAGCGCGCTCGAGCATTTTCCTGAAGATTTTGGTGCGCCCGCGCCGATCACCGAAGCAGCGGAGTAAGGACATGGGCTTCACCCGCGAAACAGACCATGGCACCCCGCCCGCCATCGCAACGGGGCGCAACGTCACGCTGACGATCGACGGCGAAAGCGTCACCCTACCCGAAGGCACGTCGATCATGCGCGCCGCATCGCTGACCGGCACCGCGATTCCGAAGCTGTGCGCGAGCGACAATCTGGAGAGCTTCGGCTCGTGCCGCCTCTGCCTCGTCGAGGTCGAGGGCCGCGCGGGCTATCCCGCCAGCTGCACCACGCCGATTGCCGAGGGCATGACGGTGCGCACCCAGAC
Source organism: Sphingopyxis sp. GW821-FHT12C06 (assembly GCF_058807415.1). NCBI lineage: Bacteria > Pseudomonadati > Pseudomonadota > Alphaproteobacteria > Sphingomonadales > Sphingopyxidaceae > Sphingopyxis > Sphingopyxis sp. GW821-FHT12C06. The sequence goes on from NZ_JBXAQR010000002.1 coordinate 498,050, forward strand.
CGAGCGCCTCAAGCAGCTGCGCCGCGGGGTGATGGAACTCTATATCTCCGACCATCCCCTCGACTGCCTGACCTGCGCGGCCAACGGCGACTGCGAATTGCAGGATCAGGCCGGCGCCGTCGGCCTGCGCGACGTCCGTTACGGCTACGACGGCGCGACCAACATGGGGCAGCCGAAGGATCAGTCGAACCCCTATTTCGATTTCGATCCGTCGAAGTGTATCGTCTGTTCGCGCTGCGTGCGCGCGTGTGACGAAGTGCAAGGCACGTTTGCGCTCACGATCGAGGGCATGGGCTTCGGATCGAAGGTCGCGGCGTCGCAGGACGACGCCTTCCTGTCGTCCGAATGCGTGTCGTGCGGTGCGTGCGTCCAGGCGTGCCCGACCGCGAGCCTGGTCGAGAAAAAGGTGGTCGAGACCGGCACCCCCGACCGCGCGGTCGTCACGACCTGCGCCTATTGCGGTGTCGGCTGTACCTTCCGCGCCGAGATGCGCGGCGAAGAACTGGTCCGCATGGTGCCGTGGAAGGACGGCAAGGCGAACCGCGGCCACAGCTGCGTCAAGGGTCGCTTTGCCTGGGGCTATGCCCAGCATCAGGACCGCATCCTGAACCCGATGATCCGCGCGAGCGTCGCCGAGCCGTGGCGCGAGGTTAGCTGGGACGAGGCGATTGCCTACACCGCAAGCGAGCTGCGCCGCATCCAGACGCAATACGGCCGCCATGCGGTCGGCGGCATCACCTCCAGCCGCTGCACCAATGAGGAGACCTTCCTCGTCCAGAAGATGATCCGTCAGGGCTTCGGCAACAACAATGTCGATACCTGCGCGCGCGTCTGCCACTCCCCGACCGGCTATGGGCTGAAGACCACCTTTGGGACCTCGGCGGGAACGCAGAATTTCGACAGCGCGATGCAGTCGGACGTCATCCTCGTCATCGGCGCCAACCCGACCGACGCCCACCCGGTGTTCGGCAGCCGGATGAAGAAGAGACTGCGGCAGGGGGCGAAGCTGATCGTGATCGATCCACGCCAGATTGATCTGGTGAAGTCTCCGCACGTCGAGGCCGAGCATCATCTGCCGCTGCGCCCCGGCACCAATGTCGCCTTGCTGACCGCGATGGCGCATGTCGTGGTGACCGAGAAGCTCTATGACGAGGCCTTCATCCGCGAGCGGTGCGACTGGGACGAATTTCAGGACTGGGCCGATTTCGTATCGGAAGCTGCGCGCTCGCCCGAGGCGATCGAGCCGCTGACCGGCGTCCGTCCGGCCGATGTCCGCGCCGCCGCGCGGCTTTATGCCACCGGCGGGAATGCCGCGATCTACTACGGCCTTGGCGTCACCGAACATAGTCAGGGTTCATCGACGGTGATGGCGATCGCCAATCTGGCGATGGCGACGGGCAATATCGGGCGCGAGGGCGTCGGGGTGAACCCGCTGCGCGGCCAGAATAATGTCCAGGGCGCGTGCGACATGGGCAGTTTCCCGCACGAATTTTCGGGCTATCGCCACGTGTCCGACGACAACGCGCGCGCAATGTTCGAAAGCGCGTGGGGCGTGAAGCTCGATCATGAGCCGGGGCTGCGCATCCCCAACATGCTCGACGCCGCAACCGACGGGACGTTCAAGGGGCTGTTCATTCAGGGCGAGGATATATTGCAGTCCGATCCCAACACCCGCCATGTCGCGGCGGGGCTCGCAGCGATGGAATGCGTTGTCGTGCAGGACCTGTTCCTCAACGAAACCGCCAATTACGCGCATGTCTTTCTGCCGGGGTCGACCTTCCTCGAAAAGGACGGGACATTCACCAACGCCGAACGCCGCATCCAGCGGGTGCGCAAGGTGATGGCGCCGCTCAATGGACATGCCGACTGGGAAATCGTCCAGCTCGTCGCCAATGCGCTGGGGCTCGATTGGGACTATGCCCATCCGTCGGAGATCATGGACGAGATTGCGGCGCTCACCCCCACTTTCGCTGGCGTCCATTACGACCGGCTCGATGCCGAAGGATCGTTGCAATGGCCCGCCAACGAAGCGGCGCCCGACGGCACCCCGACGATGCACATCGACGGCTTTGTGCGCGGCAAGGGCAAGTTCGTCGTCACCGACTATGTCCCGACCGACGAAAAGACCGGGCCGCGCTTCCCGCTGCTGCTCACCACCGGACGCATCCTCAGCCACTATAATGTCGGCGCGCAGACGCGGCGCACCGCGAACACCGCGTGGCACGCCGAGGACCGGCTGGAAATCCATCCGGTCGATGCCGAAAATCGCGGGGTCAAGGATGGCGACTGGGTGAGCCTGCGTAGCCGCGCCGGCGAAACGACGCTGCGCGCGCTGATCACCGAGCGCGTTGCGCCGGGGGTCGTCTATACGACCTTCCACCACCCCGACACACAGGCGAATGTCATCACCACCGACTATTCGGACTGGGCGACCAATTGCCCCGAATATAAGGTAACCGCAGTGCAGGTCGGCCTCTCGAACGGCCCGTCGGATTGGCAGGAAGGTTATTCCGATCACGCGCGAAAGAGCCGGCGCATCCTTCCCGTCGAAGCAGCCGAATAATGACGATGGCGCATGACGAAGATGGCGTGATGTCGACGGGCGACCGGCTCATCTACATGGCAAACCAGATCGCCCGCAATCTGGCCAGCGAAGGTCCCGAGCGGGCGGCGGCGATGGTCGCTGATCATATCCGCAGCTTCTGGGACCCCGCGATGCGCGCCCGGATCGTGCTCCTCGCGACCGAACGCCCCGATGCCCTGTCGCCGATCGCCGCCGCCGCCATCGCGCGGATCGGCCAGCCTTGACCGTAGCGCCGCACCCGCTGCAGCGCATCGCACGCGACGGCACCCGCGAAACCTTCGCGCGCGAACTCGCCGAGGAGGTGCCGATCGCGCTCGAATTCAACGGCATCGGCTATGCAGTGCTGATGGCAACGCCGGCCGATCTGGAGGATCTGGTCGCGGGATTCCTGCTCGCCGAGCGATTGCAGCAACGAAGCGACCCGACCGTCGCCGTCGCGCTCCACCCGGCGGAGGGCGGGATCGTCGCGCGCGCTAACCTGACGGCCGAACAGGCGCGCGGATTGTACGACCGCGTACGCCACCGCGCATCGGACTCCTCGTGCGGGCTGTGCGGAATCGAGAATATCGCGCAGGCGATGCGACCGCTGCCGCGCGTGACCACGGAAAGTGTGGCGAGCGACGCGGCGGTATTTGATTCGCTGGCCGCGCTGGGCGACCATCAGCAACTCAATAGGCGCACCGGAGCGGTCCATGCGGCGGCGCTGGTCGCGTCCGACGGAAACATCCGCCTCGTCCGCGAGGACGTCGGTCGTCACAATGCGTTCGACAAGCTGATCGGCGCGATGCGCCGCGCGGGGCTGGATTGGGGCGGCGGCTTTGCGCTGCTCACGTCGCGCTGTTCCTGTGAACTGGTCGAGAAGGCAGCGCTAGCCGATTGCCCGATGCTCGTCACGATTTCTGCGCCGACCGCGCTGGCGATCGACCGGGCGCGCGAGGCCCGGCTCCAGCTCCGCGTGCTGGCGCGCCCCGACGCGTTTCTTGCGGTGCAGTCGTGACCCGGCGAACGGCAGGCGTGGTGCTGGCGGGCGGGCAGGCGCGACGTTTCGGGGAAGACAAGGCCCTGGCGCTCTATCGCGGAAAAACTCTTGTCGACTGGTCGCTCGCCGCGCTGGAACCCCACGCAGAGTTGCTGCTCGTCTCGGGCCACGAACATCCGCAGCACCCGTTTGTCGCGGACCTGCCGAAGCCGGGTCTGGGGCCCCTCGGCGGGCTTGCCGGCGCCTTGTTCTTCGCCGCCGATTGCGGGTTTTCGCATCTCCTGTCGGCCCCCTGCGACACGCCGCATATCCCGCCCGCGCTACTCGCAGAACTCGCCCGCTCAGAAGGGGCCAGCCATGCCGAATCCTGTCCGGTTATCGGTTGCTGGCCGACCGGTCTCGCCCCTGCCCTGATCGACTATCTCAACAACGATATGCCGCGTGCGGTACGGCGATGGGCCGATTATGTCGGCGCGACGGCCGTCGGCGGATATCCTGAGATCGAGAATATCAATCATGTCGCCGACCTCGCCGCGCTGGCACGACGCGATGGCTGAAAAACTTTCAGTGGATGAGGCTCTGAACCGGATCCAAGCGACAGTCGCCCCCCTGCCCGTTCAGACAATATCGATCAACGCCAGCGCCTTTGGTTACGTCACCGCCGGTCCGGTTGCAGTGGCCGCCGACACGCCGCGTTTCGATTGCGCAGCAATGGACGGCTTCGCGGTACGAAGCGAAGAAACCGCATCCGCCGCGCCCGATGCACCAGCGATCTTTGCGATCGGCGATGATGCCGCGGCGCAGAGCGCACCCATGCCCATTGCTCCCGGCACCGCCATCCCGATCAGCACCGGCGCCGCGGTTCCGCCGGGCGCCGATGCGATCGCCGTTCGCGAGCGCTGCCGGACAATCGACGGGAGACTGCAAATCGTCGAGCCGGTCGGTGTCGGACGCAATATCCGTCGGCAGGGCGAGGATATGCGGAAAGGCGCGATCACACTGCCGGATGGCGTTCGCCTTTCGCCCGAAGCCATCGGCGCGCTTCGGGCCTATGGCGTGACCCGGATTTCCGCGCGCCGCCCACCAAGGATCGCGCTGATCCCAACCGGCTCGGAGTTGATATCGCCGGGTTTCGGGACGCACGATATGCGCTTCGATTCCAACGGGCCGATGATTGCATCGACCTGCCGCGCGCTGGGGCTGGACTATATCTGCCAACCACCCGTGCCCGACGACGAGACCTTGCTCCGAAAACGCCTTGCCGACGCGAGTACATCGGCCAGGCATGACCTGATCCTCTCAACCGGGGGTGTGTCGGCCGGACGCCACGACCTCGTCCGAAGCGTGATCGAAAGCCTGGGCGCGGAGGTCATCTTTCATGGTATCGCGATGCGACCGGGCAAGCCCATCCTGTTCGCGCGCCTCGCAAATGGGCGGCCCTTTTTCGGGCTCCCCGGTAATCCGGTCGCATGCCTCGCCGGATTCCGCTTTTTCGTCATGGCGGCCATTCGCCAGATGCTCGGCATGGCCCCGGAAGCAGGCCAAGTCGTCGACGCGGCGATTGCCACACGACCCGGGACCACCCTGTTCCTTCGCGCCCGGCAAGACGATTCTTGCGTCCTGCCGCTCGACGATCAGCGCTCGCACATCCTCGCGTCGCTGTTGCAAGCCAATTGCTGGCTGCGCGCGGATGAGTTGGCGGGGCGTCCGCATATCAGGCGTTTCCCGCTCCGCGACACGCTCGGTATTTGAAAAGCCAAGGGCGCGGAACCGGATCGAACGCCGACGCGCAGTGTCAGCGTTCGATCAACGGTCCGCAACGCGTGCGGGTGCTCGCGCTTAGGCGCGAAAGCCCGCGAGGCGCTGGTCGACGATCGCATCGGCTTCGGTGATGATCCGGTCGATCAGTTGCTGACAGGTCGGGATATCGTGGATCAGCCCCTGGATCATCCCGGCCCAGAAGACGCCCTTGGTCAGATCGCCCGTCTCGAGCAGTTCGCGGCCCGCTTTGCCATTCACCAGTTCGGCGACGTCGGCAAAGGTCGCGTCGGGCGCCGAAAGACGGCGCACGACTTCCTCGCTGACTTCGCTCTTGCCGACGCGGGCGGTGTTCTTGAGGCTGCGGAAGATCAGGAAGCTGCCGCGTTCGTCATTGTCGACATAGGCCTGTTTCACATTGTCGTGGATCGGCGCTTCGACCGTCGCGCAGAAGCGCGTGCCCATGTTGATGCCTTCGGCGCCAAGGCTGAGCGCGGCGACGAGACCGCGGCCGTCCCCGAAGCCGCCCGATGCCAGCATCGGAATCTTGACCTTGTCGGCGGCCGCGGGGATCAGGATCAGGCCCGGAATGTCATCCTCGCCCGGATGACCCGCACATTCGAAACCGTCGATCGAGATGATGTCGCAACCGGCGCGCTCGGCCGACAGCGCGTGGCGGACTGCGGTGCATTTGTGGAGAATAGTGACGCCGTGCGGCTTCAGCATTTCCCAGATTTCGCGCACCGCCGGGGTTCCTGCGGTTTCGACGATCTTGATCCCACCATCGATAATCGCCTGCGCATAGGCCTTGTAGTCGGGGGCGTTGATCGTAGGGAAGACGGTCATGTTCACGCCGAAAGGCTTGTCGGTCATCGACTGGCATTTTTCGATTTCCTCGCGCAGCGCTTCGGGGGTCGGCTGGGTCAGTGCGGTGATGATGCCAAGGCCTCCGGCGTTCGACACCGCGCTCGCGAGTTCGGCATAGCCGACGCTCTGCATCCCGCCCTGTACGATCGGATGCTCGATACCCAACATTTCGGTGATGCGCGTCTTGAAAGCCATGAAACGTCCTTCCCTGTCGATACTGACCCTACGGCATTAAAGCCTTTGGGCGCGATTTAACTTGACGCTTACGTCAACGTCCGGTTGATTGGCAAGACAAGTTCAACGAAAAAAGGAATCGTCCGTGATCTCAGGTCGCCGCAAAATCCCCTCCCCAACCCCACGTCAGAGCGGTGCGAGGACGGCAGCATGACGATTTCGGACCGTGCATTGGTCATCGCCGCCAAGGTCGAAACCTTCGTCCGCGAAACGATCGTCCCTTATGAAAAAGACCCGCGCCGCGACCATCATGGCGCGCCGACCGACGAGCTGGTCATGGAAATGCGCGAGCATGCCCGCGCCGCCGGGGTGCTGACGCCGCACATCCTGGGCGATGGCGACCATCTGAACCAGCGCGAGACCGCGGTGGTGCTGATCAAGAGCGGCCTGTCGCCGCTCGGCCCGCTCGCGTGCAACACGATGGCGCCCGACGAGGGCAATATGTATCTGCTCGGCAAGGAAGGCAGCCCCGAACTCAAGGAGCGCTTCCTGAAGCCGATGGTCGAAGGCCGCGTCCGTTCGGCCTTCTTCATGACCGAGCCCGCCGAAGAGGGCGGCGCCGGGTCCGACCCGTCGATGATGAAGACGACGTGCCACCTCGACGGCAATCATTGGGTGGTGAACGGCCGCAAGACCTTCATCACCGGCGCGCAGGGCGCGCGCGTCGGCATCGTAATGGCAAAAGCCGAACAGGGCGCGTGCATGTTCCTGATCGACCTGCCCGACCCCGCGATCCGCATCGACGATGTTCCCAACACGATCGACAGCTCCATGCCCGGCGGCCATGCGACGCTGACCATCGACAATCTGCGCATTCCCGCCGACCAGATGCTGGGCGAAGCGGGCGAAGGCTTTCGCTATGCGCAGGTTCGCCTGTCGCCTGCACGCCTGTCGCATTGCATGCGCTGGCTGGGCGCGTGCATCCGCGCGCACGAAATCGCGACCGACTATGCCAACCGCCGCGAGGCGTTCGGCAAGCCGCTGGTCGATCATGAAGGCGTCGGCTTTATGCTCGCCGAAAATATGATCGACCTGAAACAGGCCGAACTGATGATCGACTGGTGCGCGAGCGTGCTCGACACCGGATCGCTCGGCACCGTCGAAAGCTCGATGGCGAAGGTCGCGGTGTCCGAAGCGCTGATGCGCATCGCCGACCGCTGCGTCCAGGTGATGGGCGGCACCGGGGTCACCGACAAGACGATCGTCGAGCAGGTGTTCCGCGAAGTCCGCGCGTTCCGCATCTATGACGGCCCGACCGAGGTCCACAAATGGAGCCTCGCCAAGAAGATCAAGCGCGACTGGAAGGCCGGGCGCGCCTGACACGACCGCCAGTTGCCCGCCAGCCATCACGGCGTCAAAGAACTTGACGTTTACGTCAACGTCCGGTTCACTGGCGGGCGACAGTTTTGGGAGAGGAAAATGCCGCGATGAGCATCCTTTACGACGAGGGACAACAGGCGATCGCGACCGAATCGCGGCGCGCGCTCGAAGCGCGGATGCGCAAGGACGACTTGCTGCCGCTGCTGGAAGTCACCGGCCGCTATCATGAAGGCTTCTGGACGATGGCGAAGGAACAGGGCTGGACCGCCCTCGCCCTTCCCGAAGCCTATGGCGGGCTCGACCTTGGCCTGATCGAGATGGGGCTGATCGCGCATCAGGCCGGGCGGACGCTCAGCGGCGCGCCCTTCCTGACCTCGAGCTTCGGCGCCGCCAAGGCGATCGAGCTTTATGGCAGCGACGCGCAGAAAGCGCATTGGCTGCCGGGCCTTGCCAGCGGCGACACGATCGGGGCCGTGGCCTTTGCATCGGGCGCTGACGCATTGCCGGCGAAACCCGGTGTCACCTTTGCCGATGGCCGCCTCAACGGCACGCTGGCCGGGGTGTCGGCTGGCGCTTCCGCCGACATCGCCGTCGTTTTTGCTGACGGCGCGAACGGTCCGGTACTGGCGGTCGCGGATCTTGCAAATGCCGAACGGGCCATCGTCCCGAGCTTCGACAACAGCCGCTGCGTCGCCGACCTTGAATTCAAGGACGCGCCCGCCGAAGCGCTGGCAGTCGACGGATCGACGCGCGACGCCGCGCTGCACATTCTTGCATTACAGGCTGTCATCACCGCGCACGAGCAGACCGGCGGTGCCGAGGCGCTGATGGAGATTGCGCGCGATTATGCCATCACGCGGCGCGCCTTTGGACAGGTGATCGGCGCGTTCCAGTCGGTCAAACACCGGATCGCCGAACTTTACGGGCTGGTCGAACTCGCGCGCGCAAATTGCATCCATGCCGCGTCGCGCGAAGGCGCCGATGATTTCATCACCGCCGCGGCTGCCGCACGGCTTTCGGCGACCGAGGCCTATGACACCGCAGCACGCGATTGTGTCCAGATTCACGGCGGTATCGGGGTGACGTGGGAGATCGGACTTCATCTTCATATGCGCCGCGCGCGCAGCCTTGCGATCGAACAAGGCAACAGCCTGTTCTGGGAAGATGTTCTGGTCGACCGGCTGGCAGGAGAAGCCGCATGAGCGACCTCGAAACCTATCGCGCCAAGGCCGCTGCCTGGCTCGAAACGATGGTGCCCGACTTTGGCCGCGACGCGCGTCAGGGGCTGTCCGAAGCCGATGACCTCGCACTCGGCCGCCGCTATCAGAAGGCGAAGTTCGACGCGGGCTATGCCGGTATCAACTGGCCGGTCGAATATGGCGGTCAGGGCCTCGGCCATCTCGAAAAGATCAGCTTCGACGCCGAAGAGATGAAGCACGGTTTTCCGAACTTTTATTTCGGCATCTCGCTGGGCATGCCGGTGCCGATCCTGATGCAGTTCGGCGGCGACAAGGCGTTCGTCAAGGAACGCGTTCTGAAGGCCCTGAAGGGCGAGGAAATCTGGTGCCAGCTCTTCTCCGAACCCGCGGCGGGGTCGGACCTTGCGGGCCTGCGCACCAAGGCCGAAACCGACGGCAATGGCTGGAAGATCAACGGCCAGAAAGTATGGACGAGTTGGGCGCATTATAGCGACTATGGCGTCATCGTCGTCCGCACCGACCCCAATGTGCCCAAGCATAAGGGGCTCACTTACTTCTGGGTCGACATGAAGGCGCCCGGCGTCACCGTGCGCCAGATCAAGCTTGCGGGCGGCGACAGCCACGTCAACGAGGTGTTCTTCGACGATGTGAAGATCGGCGACGATCATCGCATGTCGCCGGTCGGCGGCGGCTTTGCGGTCGCCATCGCGACGTTGATGATCGAACGCTATGTCGCGACCGACAGCGCGGGGTTCGGCCCGCACCTCGACCTGTTCGTCGAACTCGCCAAAGAGATTGAGATCAACGGCAAGCCCGCGATCGAGGATGGCCGCATCCGCCAGCAGATCGCGCGCAACCATGCGATGCGCGCCGGGCTCGATTCGATCAACGTGCGCGCGCGGCTGATGATGGAAGCCGGCATGATCCCGGGCGCCGAAGGGTCGCTGAACAAGCTGGTCGCGGTGCGTTCGCGCCAGAAATTGTCAGAACTGGCGATCGATCTGCGCGGCAGCGACGGCTTCGCCTTCGACGAACATGCCTCGCAACGCGAGGATTGGACGTCGAGCTGGATCAACGCGCCGACGGGCCGCATCGCGGGCGGTTCGGACGAGACATTGCTCAACACCATCGCCGAAAAGGTTCTCGGGCTGCCGCAGGACCACCGCCCCGACAAGGGCGTGCCATTCAACGAAATCCCGGCCTGAGGAGGCAATATAGTGAAATTCGATTCATCGACCGCAGCCGTTGTGACCGGTGGGGCCTCGGGTCTGGGCCGGGCGACCGCCGAGGCGCTGGCCGCCACAGGCGTCAAGGTTGCGATCTTCGACATCAATGAAGCGCTGGGCGAAGAAGTCGCGGCATCGATCGGCGGCATTTTCTGCCGCGTCGACATCACCGACGAACAATCGGTGCTCGACGGCTATGCCAAGGCGCGGGCAGCGCACGGGCAGGAACGGATCTGCGTCCACTGCGCCATGACCTCGCGGCGCGGCAAGACGCTGGCCTATGACAAGGAAACACGAACCTTCCGCCGCACCCCGACCGAAGATTATGCCTTTGGCGTGGAGGGAATATTGACCTCCAGCTACCGCGTCGCGTCGATCTCGGCCGAAGGCATGGCGACGCTTCCCGAAATGGAAGACGGTGAGCGCGGGGCAATCATCCTGACCGCATCGGTTGCGGCGCAGGACGGACAAATCGGCCAGGTCATCTATGGTTCGGCCAAGGCGGGCGTGAACGGCCTTGTCCTGCCGATGGCGCGCGACCTGATGGACCTTGGCATCCGCGTCAACTCCATCATGCCCGGCGTATTCGGCACACCGCTGCTCAACAATATGAACCCGAAGGTGAAGGAAAGCCTCGAGGCGTCCGTCCCCTTCCCCAAGCGGCTCGGCAAGGCCGAGGAATATGCGAGCCTTGCGATGGAGATGGTTCGCAACACCTATTTCAACGGTCAAGCAGTCCGTTTGGACGGTGCGATCAGAATGGCCCCGCGTTAAAACCTGGGTGGCCGCGCGCCACCTCGTCAATCACTCCCCACTGAAAGGATTATCACCATGGCCGAAGCCTATATTATCGACGCCGTCCGCACCCCGCGCGGGATCGGCAAGCCCGGCAAGGGCGCACTGTCGCACCTCCACCCGCAGCATCTCGCCGCGACCGTCCTCGCCGCGATCCGCGACCGCAACAATCTCGACACCGCGACGGTCGACGACATCGTCTGGTCGACGTCGAGCCAGAATGGCAAGCAGGGCGGCGACCTCGGCCGCATGGCGGCGCTGTCGGCAGGTTATGACACCAAGGCCAGCGGCACGACGCTCGACCGTTTCTGCGGCGGCGGGATCAGCTCGGTCAACTTTGCCGCGGCATCGGTGATGTCAGGCATGGAAGATTGTGTCATCGCCGGCGGCACCGAGATGATGAGCTATACCGCGGCCTTCGCCGCCGAGCAGGCCAATGCCGGCCTGCCCCAGCGCCTGATGGGTTCGGGTCATGAAGCACTCGACGAACTGCACCCGCAGTCGCATCAGGGCGTATGCGGCGACGCGATCGCGACGATCGAAGGCATCAGCCGCGAAGCGCTCGACGCGCTGGCGCTGGTCAGCCAGCAGCGCGCCGACCGCGCGATCAAGGAAGGCCGTTTCGACAAGTCGATCGTGCCGGTCCTCAACACCGACGGTAGCGTCGCGCTCGACCGCGAGGAATTCCCGCGGCCCGAAACGACCGCGGAGGGTCTGGCAGCATTGAAGCCCAGCTTCACCGGTCTTGCCGATTTCGACCTTGGCGGCGGCTTCACCTTCCGCAAGCAGATCAACCGTCGTTATCCCGATCTGGAAATCCAGCATTTCCACCATGCCGGCAACTCGTCGGGCGTCGTCGACGGCGCCGCCGCGATCCTGCTGACGTCGAAGGAATATGCCGACAAGCATGGCCTGAAGCCGCGCGGCCGCGTCGTCGCCTATGCCAATATCGGTGACGATCCGACGCTGATGCTCAACGCCCCGGTTCCGGCGGCGAACAAGGTGCTCGAAAAAGCCGGGCTGACCAAGGACGACATCGACGTCTGGGAAATCAATGAGGCCTTTTCGGTCGTCGCCGAGAAGTTCATCCGCGACCTCGACCTCGACCGCGAGAAGGTGAACATCAATGGCGGCTCGATGGCGCTCGGCCACCCGATCGGTGCCACCGGTTCGATCCTGATCGGCACCGCGCTCGACGAACTCGAACGCTCGGGCGGCCGCTATGGTCTGGTCACTATGTGCGCTGCGGGCGGCATGGCACCCGCGATCATCATCGAACGGCTGTAAATATGTTCAGGCTGGTCCGGGATGTCCCGGACCAGCCACATTGCTATGGTGACTTTGCGCATCGGGCGGTGCCCGGGGCCGCATCTTTTTACGGGAGAGCCACATGTCCGGACCGCTCAAGGGTATCAGGATCATCGAATTTGCGGGCATTGGCCCGGGCCCCTTTTGCAGCATGATGCTCGCCGACCATGGCGCCGAAGTCATCCGCATCGACCGGCCCGGCAGCTTCATGGACCCGCGCGACCCGCTGTCGCGTAACCGCACCTCGATCTCGCTCGACATGAAAAACCCCGAGGCGGTGCAGATCGCTCGCGACCTTTGCAAGACCGCCGACGGGATCATCGAGGGCTATCGCCCCGGCGTGATGGAGCGGTTGGGTCTGGGTCCCGATGTGCTGCTCGGCGACAATCCGAAGCTTGTTTACGGGCGCATGACCGGTTGGGGTCAGTTCGGTCCCTATGCGCAGGCGGCGGGGCACGACATCAACTATATCTCGCTGTCGGGCGTCCTCCACGGCATCGGCGTGCGCGGCGGAAAGCCCGTTCCGCCGGTCAATTATGTCGGCGATTTCGGCGGCGGCGGTATGATGCTGGCGTTCGGCATGTCGAGCGCGCTGCTCCACGCGGCGAAGACCGGCGAAGGTCAGGTGATCGACTGCGCGATGACCGACGGTTCGGCGCTGCTCGCGGGCATGAGCTGGTGGTTCCACAGCGCAGGAGCGCTGAAGGACGAGGCGGGCGTCAACCGGCTCGATGGCGGCGCTCCTTACTATGACACTTACACCTGCAGCGACAGCAAGTTCATCTCGATCGGATCGATCGAGCCGCAATTTTACGCCCTGCTGCGCGCGAAGACCGGGCTCGATACCGATCCAGCATTCGACGTGCAGGACGACCAGGAAAACTGGCCGGCAAAGAAGGACAAGGTCGCCGCGCTGTTCGCAACGAAAACGCGCGACGAATGGTGCGAACTGATGGAAATGACCGACGTCTGCTTCGCGCCGGTGCTGTCGCTGAGCGAAGCGCCGAAGCATCCGCACAATGTCGAACGCGAAACCTTCCTGACGGTTGGCGGCGCGATTCAACCGGCACCAGCGCCGCGCTATTCGGCGACGGTGAACGACACTCCGAGGCCTGCGCCGCAGGTTGGCAGTGACAGCGAGGCTGTGTTGACTGGTCTGGGTTATGATGCGGCCAAGATTGCCGCGCTCAAATCGGGCGGTGCGGTGAAATAATTGGCTCGCAATAACGATGCTTCTCGGCCTCTAAACGGCGCGCGCGGTCAGTGTTTCCCAAAGACCGCGCCCGCCGAGGCCCGCAACCTGCCGGCCCAATATTCCGGCCCAATGCGCGTCGTTACCGTGCGCACCGCGCCAGCGCATCAGCGGGATCGTCACGCGGTTCAGATCATATTCCCTGGTAAAGCCGATAGCGCCGTGGACCTGATGCGCGATGGCAGTGACGATCCCGACCGCGCGGTTGGCGCGCAGCTTCGCCGCCGCAATCTCGAAATCGGCCGCATCGAAACCTGCCGCATCGAGCCGCGCCGCCATCGCCGCCGCAGCCGCATCGACCGCGCGCACTTCGCACGCCATGACCGCGAGCGATTGCTGCACCGCCTGAAACTTGCCGAGCGGGCGGCCGAATTGCTGGCGGGTGTTCACATGTTCGACCGACAGCGCCAATGCCTGCCCCATCGCGCCTGCCATCAGGCTGACCGTCGCGGCGGCGTGGAGCGCGTCGGGCACGTCGCCAAATCCTGACAATATATTTTCCGCCACTGGCAGGTCGGGCACCATGACACCCGCAATCTTCAGCACGGCATTGAGATCGCCCCAATCGCCACCGAAACCGCCGTCGGCCTCTGGAACCAGCAACAGGCCGAAACCCGCCGCCTCGACCGGCGCGATCCCGGCGGTCGAGGCTTCGGCGAAGGCCGCGCTGGCGGTATCGCACAGCATGTCGCGCGCCGCGCTCATCGCAGGCCCAATCCGCGGGCGATGATCCCCCGGATTACTTCGCGCGTTCCGCCGCGCAGCGAGAAGCTGGGCGAGGCGATGAGCAGTGCGCGGAGCAATCGCGCCAGATCGTCGGGGTCGTCCCATCCACATTCGACCACCGCCTGAATCCGGCGCGGCATATCCTGTTCGAAGCTGTTGCCCAGTTCCTTGACCACCGAGGCCTCGACCATCGGATCCTCCCCCGCCGCGAGCTTCGCCGCGGTCGACATCGACAATTGGCGCAGCGTCCACATTTCGGAGGCCAGTTCGCCGATCAGCCCCGCGACCGCCGGATCGGGATCCGGGCCCGCCGCGTCGATGAGCGCGACAAGCAGCGCGTGACTCGACAAATAGCGTTCGGGACCCGAGCGTTCGAGGCCGAGTTCGGCGGTAACCTGCTTCCACCCCTGCCCGCGTTCGCCGACCAGCGCGCCGTGCGGCACGAGGACATCGTCGAAGAAAACCTCGTTGAAATCATGGTTGCCCGCCATGTCGATGATCGGGCGGATGGTGATGCCGGGGGTGTCGAGATCGACGAGCAGCTGGCTCAGCCCCGCATTGCGCTCGCTCCCCTCCTCGGTCCGCACCAGCGCGAGCATGACGTGCGACAGATGCGCACCGGTGGTCCAGATTTTCTGGCCGTTGATGCGCCATCCCTCTGCCGTTTCGCGGGCACTTGTGCGCACCGCAGCAAGGTCCGACCCCGCGCCCGGTTCGGACAGACCGATGCAGGCGTAGAGTTCGCCGCGTGCGATGCCTGGCAGATAGCGCTGGCGCTGTTCTTCGCTGCCATAGCGCAGGATCAACGGGCCGGTCTGGCGGTCGGCGATCCAGTGCGCGCCAACGGGGGCGCCCGCCGCGAGCAATTCCTCGATCACCACATAACGTTCGAGCGGATGGCGATCGCCGCCGCCATAACGCGCCGGAAGCGTCATGCCGATGTAACCGGCGGCGCCGAGCTTGCGGCTGAAATCGGCGTCGAAGCTCGCCCAGCAATTGGCGCGCTCGACGATATCGCCTTGGGGCTGATGCACCGCGAGCCATGCCCGCAAATCGGTGCGCAGTGCGAGAATGTCGCCGGGCGGATCAAAAGGATAGAGTGCAAAGTCTTGCATGTCCCGACAGCCATGCAATAGCTTTTCGGGAGCAGCAAAGGGAATTTGAACATGGGTGAGTTTTTGAGTGTCGAGCGGCGGGGCAAAATCGCAATCCTGACGATGATCAAGCCCGACAGCATGAATGCGATCGGCACCCACGAGGATTGCGACGACATCATCGACACGATGCAGGAAGTAGGCCGCGACCGCAGCATCAGCGCGATCATCCTGACCGGCAGCGGCAAGGCGTTCAGCGCCGGCGGCAATCTGAAGGGCATGAAGGACCGCACCGGAATCGGCGTACTCGACCAGCCCGATTCGACGCGGTCGAACTATCGCCGCGGCGTGCAGGCGGTGATCCGCGCACTGATGGACTGCGAAATTCCGATGATCGCGGCAATCAACGGCCATGCCATCGGCCTTGGCGCCGACCTCGCCTGCACCTGCGACATTCGCATCGCCGCCGAGAGCGCCAAATTCGCGTGCAGCTTCGTCAAGGTCGGGATCGTGCCCGGCGACGGCGGCGCCTGGCTGCTCCAGAAAATCGTCGGTTATCCGCGCGCGGCCGAGCTGTTCCTGACCGGCGACCGGTTCGATGCGCAGCAGGCGAAGGAATATGGCCTCGTCACCGATGTCGTCCCCGACGAGGAGTTGCTGGACCGTGCGGTCGCGATTGCCGAACGCATTGTGTGCAACCCCCCACGTGCGCTAAGACTGACCAAGCGATTGCTGCGTGAAGCGCAGCACAGCCGGATGAGCGACATCCTCGAACTCAGTGCCGCCTATCAGGCAATCGTGCACGAAACCGCCGACAACCGTGAGGCTATCGACGCCTTCATCGAAAAGCGCGCGCCGGTGTTTACGGGAGAATGACGATGATTGCCGAACGTGTCCTGCCCCTGTCCGGCATCCACAATTTCCGCGACTATGGCGGCTATGGCGTCGAAGGCGGCGGGCGACTGCGCAGCGGTATCTTGTGGCGGTCGGCGCATCATCAGGAAGCGACCCCCGACGACCTGACTGCGGTCGACGGCCTTGGGATCGAAACCGTCGTCGACCTGCGCGGCGACGATGAGCGCGCGTTGCATCCGTGCAAGCGGTCAGAGAATTTTTCGGCGCGGGTGCTGTTCGCCGAGGGCAATACGGCAGGCCTCGCGCCGCATTTGCAGGCCGCTGGCGGCACGATCGACAATGACACGGCGCGGTCGCGGATGGTCGATGTCTATGCCGGCATGCCCTATCGCCCCGCGCTGGTGAACACGCTGCGCCTCTATCTTTCGGCGCTTGCCGAATATGATGCGCCGAGCCTGGTGCATTGCGTCGCGGGCAAGGATCGCACCGGCTTTGCCGTCGCGGTCGTCCACCGCCTCCTCGGCGTCCATGAAGATGATCTGATGCAGGATTATCTGCTGACCAACACGGCCGGAAAGATCGAGGAACGCATTGCGCAGGGTGGCAACGCCATCCGCGCGCGCTATGGCGCGGAAATTCACGACGATGCGATCCGCACGCTGATGTCGGTCAACCCGATATTCCTCGACGCCGCACTGGCGACGGTGCGCCGCGATCACGGCGATGTCGCGACTTATGCGGAAGCGGTCCTGAATTTCACGCCGGAGATGCGCGAGGCGCTGGTCGACAAGCTGGTGGTTTACTGATCCACGCCCATTCCCGTTTGCCCTGAGCCTGTCGAAGGGCCGTCCTTCTCTCCGTACGAACGGGTAGAACAGAACGGTGCTTCGACAAGCTCAGCACGAACGGAAAGAAATGGCAGTTGTCAGCCGCCCTTCACCAGCGCGCCGCCCTTGACCACCGCATCGATGCTTTCCAGCTGGCGCACATCGACTAGCGGATCGCCGTCGACCGCGACGATATCGGCATAGCGGCCAACCGCGATCGCCCCGACATCCTTTTCGCGGCCCAGCGCCTCGGCGGCGTTGCGCGTCGCGGCCTGAATTGCCTGCAATGGCGTCATCCCATATTCGACCATGACGCGGAACTGCTTGCCAACCTCCCCATGCGGCATCACTCCCGCGTCGGAGCCGAAGACCATCCGGACGCCGGCCTTGTGCGCCTTGCGGAAATTGTCGCGCTGGATCTGCGCGATCTCGCGATCCTTGCGCAGATTATCCTCGAGCACGCCATTTTTCGCGCCCTCCGCCTGCGTATATTCGGTGTTGTAGATATCCATCGAGAACCATACCGGCTGCTTGCGCGCGAGCGCCATCCGGATGCCCTCATCATCGACCAGACTGACATGCTCGATCGTGTCGATCCCTGCCGCAATCGCGGCGCGGATACCGGCTGCGCCATGGGCATGGGCGGCGACGCGCAGCCCCCATTGATGCGCCTCGTCGGCGATCGCGCGAAGCTCGGGTTCGGAAACCTGCAACTGTCCGGGTTCAGTGTTGCGCGAAAAGACCCCGCCGGTCGCGCAGACCTTAATCACCTCGGCGCCATATTTGCGCTGGCGGCGGACCTGATAGCGCAGTTCGTCGGTGGTATCGCCGATCCCTTCTTCCTTTCCGTCCTTCTTCTCAAGGCTGGGCGGCAGGAAAGTGCTGTCGCAATGCCCGCCGGTCGCGCCGAGCGCATAACCCGCGGGGACGATGCGCGGGCCTGTCGCATAGCCGGCGTCGATCGCCTGCTTGAGTCCGATGTCGTTGCGGTTGTCCGACCCCACGTTGCGGACGGTGGTGAAACCCGCGCCAAGCATGTCGTTCGCATTTTTGACCGCGGTCATGCCCCAGAAGCTGTCGGTGAATTCGAGCCCGCGATAACCACCGATGTCGGCGGGGCCGTCAAGGTGGACGTGCATGTCGATCAGGCCGGGAAGCAAAGTCTTGTCGCCCAGGTCGACATGCTTGACCCCGGCGCCCCAGCGTACGGTGCGCGCGTCAGCGATGCTCGTGATACGCCCGTCAGTGCCGACGAAGATGGCGGGATAATCGATCGTCTTGCCAGTCAGCACATCGACATAACGCGCGGCGGTAATAACGGTCTGGCCGCTGGCCTCCTGCGCGTGTGCGGATACCATCGAAACCGCGAAAAGAGCGGGCGCGCCAAAAGCGATTCCCCGCAGAAAACTGCCCAACTTCATTCTGGATTGCATGTTTGTCCCGCCTGTTATTGGTGCCCATCCCGTTGATGGCAAAACAGGAGTTGTTAGGACAGCGGAATCTTGTGCTGCGCCAGATGGTCATATTCGGGGCGGCAAGCATCGGCGACCGCCTGTTCGTCGGGAGTCAGTTCGGGCTGCGGCTTGTCGGGCGGGCCAAAGCCGGTGCTCGATACGACAGCGTCATACCAGTGCGATCCCCATATGCCGTCCGTCGGGTGCAACCCCGCTTTCCAATGCAGCATCGCGGGATCCCAAGCGATGGCCAGCGCCGTGCATAATTTTTGCAGCATTGCGGGCGGGTCGCGCAAGATGTCGGCGCTGTCGATCACCGGCGGCGCGTGGCCGAGGCGGTCGGCCTCGCGATTGAAAAATTCGACCTGCGCCTTCGTACCGAGATGATCGGGGCGGACGGTGACGCGCTTGGCGGCGTAGCTTGCAACAACCCGGGCGGGATCGCGGATCAGGAAAGCGTGACGCAGACCCTGCAAATCATCATGCGCAATCGGCCCGACCATATGATGCGCCATATGCTTTTGATACCAGACCGGCGCGCCGGCCGGGCAAGCGCCGGTCATCGTCCGGGCGACACCGTGCCAGTCGCAATCCATCGATCCTATCACCTGATCGGCCATCGGCTGCGGTTCACCCGTCTCTTTCAGATACGCACCGTAAAAGGGCTCGTCGGAAACGAAGCTGTCAGCGCGGCTGCCAAAGCTGCGCATCATCGCGGTCGAAAGGTTGCGCGGACCCGACCACATGGCGATGCGGATGCAGTCGCTCACGGCCGCGACCGTCCGGCGATGTCGCGTTCGATCAACGCCTTGTAGAGCCCCTGTAGCAGCTCGACCATCGGCCCCCGGCCCCCGGTCAGTACACGGCCGTCGATCGTGTGCGCGGGGACTACGCCGGCAAAGGTGCCGGTAACGAACGCTTCGTCGGCACCATAAACGTCGGTGAGCGAGAAATTCTTCTCGAACACCGGGATGCCATTTTCCCGGCACAGGCTGATCACGTTGCTGCGCGTGATGCCGGCGAGGCAATAATCGCCGCTCGACGTCCACACCTCGCCCTTCCTCACAATGAAGAAATGGGTCGAGTTGCACGTCGCGACAAAGCCGTGCGGATCGAGCATCAGCGCTTCGTCGGCGCCCGCCTGCGCGGCCTGAATGCATGCGGTGATGCAGTTGAGCTTTGAATGCGAATTGAGCTTGGGGTCCTGCACCGCCGGGTCGCCGCGGCGGACGTGGACGGTGAAGAGCGACAGCCCCTGCTCGACCGTCGCGGGTAACGGATCCTTATGCTCGGCAATGATCACGATCGTTGCGGGCGAGATGACGACGCGCGGGTCCTGATAGGGCGTCGAGCGGATACCGCGCGTCACCATCAGCCGGATGTGGCATGCATCCATATTATTGGCGTCGATCGTCGCATGGAGCCGCTGCTCCAGCTCGTTGCGCGTGATCCCGATATCCATCGCGATCGCCTTCGCGCCTTCCCGCAAACGATCGAGATGCTGGTCGAGAAAAGCCATGCGCCCCTTGTGGACGCGGATGCCTTCCCACACACCGTCGCCGAGCATGAAGCCGCTGTCGAACACCGAGACGCTCGCCTGCGCGCGCGGCACGAGGTCGCCATTGACGTTGATCAGGATCGCGTCGTTGCGCGGATCGGGGACGAAATCATGCGTACCTTGTGCCATGAACCCAAGACTAGCCGCTGATGCTCGACTGTCGAGAGGAAAGCCCGACCCACCACACGCCGAGCAGCGCAAAGGCGGTGCCGAGCATCGTCCCGCCCACGATATCGCTTGCCCAATGGACGCCGAGCATGATGCGCGAAAAGCCGTTGAGGATGATCATCGCCCCCGCGAGCGCCCATGCTGCGGCGCGCCAGCGCGGCGGGGCGAGCCAAGCGAGGAGCAGATAGACGACCGCAGCGCTCGTCGCATGCCCGCTGGGATAGGAAGCACTCGATACATGGTCGAGGTGGGGGATGATGTCGGGGCGGGCGCGACCGAAGCCAATCTTCATCAGGCTGGAGGCGAGGTTCGAAAGCAGCGAAGCCCCGCCCAGCGCGACCGCACAGCGCGGGCCGCACCAGTGCCAGACGAGACCGCACAGCAGGATGACGATAATCCAGCGCGGCACGCCGCCGCCGATCCAGCTTGCGCCCTGCATGAAGACGATGAGGCCCGCATTGCTCTGGCCCGCGCGGAGCGAGAGCGCGTTCGCGATATGCAGGTCCGCCGACACAAGCCACCCGGCGTTGATCGCGAACCCGAAGGCCAGCACCGCGACGAACAGCACCGCCGCCACCTGTGGCGCAGAAAATCGCATCAGGCGGGGCAATCGGCGTCGGGCACGGGAACGAAATCCTCGCGCGGCTGTCCGCCGACCGAGAAAAGTCTCTCGGCCGGGAATTTGACGCGCAGGCCGCTCGACGGCAGGTCGAAGTCGTAGACGGCGCCGAGCAGCCCCGCCATGCGGTCGCCGCACACCGGTACGCCCATCGCGGCAAAGCCGATCGCCATCCCCTCGCCCATGCTGCCCGTCCACCGTCCGACACGCACCGCCACCGGCTTCGCGCGATACTTGCCCGCGCGCGGCAGGGCCAGTTCGACCCATTGCCTCGCGATCCCCGTGCTACGCTCTTCGGCCGGCAGATTGTGCATCTGATAAGGCGTCGGGGCGTCGACGAACCAGCTCATCGCGCCACGCGCAACGGTGCTGTTGCCGCCGCTCGGCGTATCGCGCAGGTCGACGACGACCCGCGCATCGGCGGGCAAGGTCGCCAACGCGGTATCGAATGCCGCGATCGCAGCATTGTCGCCCAGCGAATTATTGTAGCGGATCGTCACGACGCCGCCCGCGTCGGTCGTCACCGACACTGGCGGCCGGTCGGGCCTCCGGAGCGCGTAGAGGCTGGGCAGCGTTACTTCGCGCGACTTTCCGTCGCGGACGATCGTCAGCTTCCGCTCGCGGTCGCGGCGCCCGGCGGCAAGTACGCGCGCGGCATAACCGGCACGGTCGGTGCCCGCCGTCTCGAGGCCAAGCTCGGTCCAGAAGGCCGCGACCGCCGCGTCGGCTTTGACCCCGGCGACCGCTGCCAGCCGGTCGCCGGCGAGAATGCCTGCCCGTTCGGCCGGGCTGTCCGCACGCACCGCATCGATCCGGAACCCCTTGCCGTCCGCAACGATCCACAGATCAGTGTAGCTCGGCACGAGCGCCCAGCTGACCGGAAAGGAGCCGCCGGTGATCGCATGATGATCGGCCAGCGTCGCGATACGATGTTCGGCATAGGCGAGCAGCGATTTCGAATCGTGCACCGCCGCACGCTCGGTCGCGAGAACCGGCGAATCGGGAAGCGCGTCGCCGGGCAGACGGTCAGCATAGGCATAATTCTCGACGATCAGCGCATCGAGTGCCCGTGCGTCGGCGGCATAGTCCGGCGCCGCGGCCGGATCGGCCGCCAGCACCGGCGACACGAGCAGCGCCGCGGCGATCAGCGAGAATGCCCGGCGCATCAGATATGCAGCGGACGCCCGAATGCCGCAAGCACGCCTTCGTGCATCGTTTCGCTGAGCGTCGGATGCGGGAAGACGGTGCCGATGAAATCATCCTCGACCAGTTCGGCGGTCTTGCCGATCGTATAGCCCTGGATCAGTTCGGTGACTTCGGCGCCGATCATGTGCGCGCCGAGCAACTCGCCGGTCTTGGCGTCGAACACGGTCTTGGTGAAACCCTCGGCCTCGCCCAGCGCGATCGCCTTGCCGTTGCCGATGAAGGGAAAGGTCCCCGCCTTCACCTCATAGCCCAGTTCCTTCGCCTTCGCCTCGGTCAGGCCGACGCTCGCGATTTGCGGGCGGCAATAGGTGCAGCCGGGAATGTTGCGGACGTCCATCGCGTGCGGATGATTGCCCGCGATCGCCTCCACCGCGATCACCGATTCATGCATCGCCTTGTGCGCGAGCCACGGCGGCGCGGTGACGTCGCCGATCGCCCACAGGCCAGGAACGTTGGTGCGGCACATCGCGTCGGTGTCGATATGGCCCTTGGTCGTTTTCACGCCGAGGGTTTCGAGGCCGATATTCTCGGTGTTGGGGACAATGCCGATCGCAACGATCGCATGGCTGAACTCGGACGTTTCGGTCTTGCCGTCCCTGGTCTTGATTTTCGCCGAGACACCGGTTGCGGTCGCCTTCAGCTCTTCCACCCCGGCGCCGGTCAGGATCGTCATGCCCTGCTTCTTGAGCGATTTTTCGAGGAAGGCCGAGATATCGGCATCCTCGACCGGAACGACGCGGTCGAGCATTTCGACCACGGTCACTTCGGCGCCCATATCCCTGTAGAAGCTCGCAAATTCGATCCCGATCGCGCCCGATCCGATGACCAGCAATTTCTTCGGCATCTCGGGGGGCACGAGTGCGTGGCGATAGGTCCAGATCCGCTTGCCGTCGGCGGGGGCGAACGGCAGGTCGCGGGCGCGGGCGCCGGTCGCGACGATGATATTTTTCGCGGTCAGGGTCTCGGTGCCCTTCTCGCCCGCCACTTCCAGCTTGCCCGGCGCGGTGAGCTTGCCGGTGCCCATATGGACGGTGATCTTGTGCTTCTTCATCAGATGCGTGACGCCCTGATTGAGCTGCTTCGCGACGCCGCGGCTGCGCTTGACCACCGCATCGATGTCGGCGCTGATCTCGGCCGCTTTCAGGCCATAAGCGCCGGCGTTCTGCATATAATGATAGACTTCGGCCGAACGCAGCAGCGCCTTCGTCGGGATGCAGCCCCAGTTGAGGCAGATGCCGCCGAGCAGCTCGCGCTCGACGATCGCGGTCTTGAGGCCGAGCTGCGCCGCGCGGATTGCCGCAACATAGCCGCCGGGGCCCGAGCCAAGGACGATGAGGTCATAGTTGGTGTCAGCCACAATTATCTCCTTATTCGCCGGGCTTCTTACGCAGCAGCACAGCCAACTCGCGCAACGCAAGAATGGCCATGACCGCGTAGGCGGCGATCCAAATCCAATAGGACGCGGCGGGCCAGGCCCAGCTGGCCGCGGCCGCGACAAATGCCGCGGCGAGCAGTCCGATCAACAAATGCAGAAATTGTCGAACGAACTGCATCGCAGCCTCCGGTCAGGCCACCAGGCCGAGCGGGTTCTCGACGATCTGCTTGAACACCTGCATCAGCTGGGCGCCATCAGCCCCGTCGATCGCGCGGTGATCAAAACTACCGGTTGCCGACATCACGGTCGCGATCGCGAGCGCGTCATCGACGATCCACGGGCGTTTCGCGCCCGCGCCGATTGCCATGATCATGCCCTGCGGTGGGTTGATCACGGCGTCGAACTGGGTGATTCCGAACATGCCCATGTTGCTGATGCTCGCCGTGCCGCCTTGATATTCGTGCGGCTGGAGCTTGCCTTCCTTGGCGCGGCCGGCGAGTTCTTTCATCTCGGTCGATATCGCGCTGACCGACTTGGTGTCCGCGCCGGTGATGATCGGGGTGATCAGGCCCGCGGGGACCGAAACGGCGACGCTGATGTCGGCGCGGGTATAGCTGATGAGCTGATCGCCGGCATAGCTGACGTTGCATTTGGGCACCTGGACCAGCGCCTTGGCGAGCGCCTTGATAAGCAGGTCGTTGACGCTGAGCTTGACGCCCGAGCTTTCGAGCGCGGTGTTGAGTTCGCCGCGCAGCTTCAGCAACGCGTCGAGCTGAATATCTACGGTCAGATAGATGTGCGGGATCGTCTGCTTCGCCTCGGTCAGACGGCGCGCAATCGTCTTGCGCATGTTGCTGAGCTTGTCGGCGGTGTGCGGGATGTCGGTTTCGAACGGCGCCGCTGGCGCCGATGCGGCGGCGGGTGCAGCCGACGGTGTCGCGGCAGCCGCAGCAGCGGGAGCGGCGACGCCCGCGGGCGCGCCTTCAAGGTCTGCCTTGACGATGCGGCCACCGGGGCCGGTTCCGGTCAGCCTCGACAGGTCGATGCCCTGGCTGGCGGCGAGGCGCTTGGCGAGCGGGCTCGCCTTGATGCGGTCGCCGGATACGGCCGGTGCGGCTGGCGCCGGAGCTGCCGCAGGTGCAGGAGCGGCGGCGGGTGCCGGCGTGGGCGCTGGCGCCGGAGCGGCTGGAGCTTCCTCGGCCTTCGCAGCCGGCGCCGGAGCAGCCTTGGCGCTGCCCGCATCCTCACCCTCGCCTGCGATCACCGCGATTACGGTGCCAACCTTCACATTGTCGGTGCCCTCGGGAATCAAGATCTGCGCGATCACGCCGTCGTCGATCGCTTCATATTCCATCGTCGCCTTGTCGGTTTCGATTTCGGCGAGCAGGTCGCCCGACTGGACGGCGTCGCCCTCCTTGACCAGCCATTTGGCAAGAGTTCCTTCCTCCATGGTCGGCGAAAGGGCGGGCATTTTGAGTTCGATCGGCATGGTAAGGTTCTGTCCCTCGGAGTCTTGCAGGCGATGCCTGCCGCTACGGATTGTTCCTCGTCATAAGCATTGCTTTGGTCAAGGTCTATCCGGGCAAACTTGCCTTTCATACGAATGTGAAGCACTCTAACGCCAGCAAAGCACATGAGGGGTCGGGGCAATGCGGACATATCTGGTGGTGATCGACGACAGTCCGGAAGCGACGCTGGCGCTGCGCTTTGCCGCGCGGCGCGCGGCGCGGACCGGCGGCGGGGTGATGGTGCTGGCCATCGTCCCTCCGCAGGATTTCGTCGCGTTCGGCGGCGTCCAGGCAACGATCGAAGCCGAAGCGCGCGAACATGCCGAGGAGCTGGTGGCAGCGGCCGCCGACGCGGTGGCGCAGGAAGCCAATGTCACGCCTCAGATCATGGTCAAATCGGGCAAGCCCGCCGAGGTGGTGCGCGAAGTGATCGACGCCAATGAAGAAATTGCGGCGCTGGTGCTTGCCACTGCCGCAAGCGGCGCGCCCGGGCCGCTGGTCGCGCATTTTACCGGGCAGGACGCCGGAAGGCTGAACTGCCCGGTGATGCTGGTGCCCGGCGGAATCGATGTCGCCCGGCTCGACGAACTTAGCTGACGGCAATTACGCGGCCGACCGTTGCGGCGCCCCTGGCTTCGAGGAACGCGAAGACGAGGACCGCGAGCGCCTGTGCAATCACAAGCGCGATGCCGAGGCCGGTCATCTGGCCTGCAAAGGCGGCAAGAACCGCAAAGCTTGCGACGACCCAGCCGAGATTGCCCACTACAATCAGCTTGGTCAGCGCCGCACTCGGCGATTTTTGCGCCGCGACGAAGGCCATCAACGCTGCACTCGCGAGGCAGATCCAGCCAGCGAGCGTGACGACGATGACGGGAAGGCCGAGCGCCCCCGCGACAGGGACAGCAAGAAGCAGGCCGATCAGGAAAATCCCGGCGCAGGTTACGGCGTCGAGGGTGAGAATGGTCTTCAGGCTCTGGACAGACATGATGTTCTCCTTTCGAATGCCCGCCCCGTTTCCCTCGAAAAATGACGCCAGTCGATTACGCCTGAGGTAATGGGAATGCAGCAACGGCTCCGCTAGCCCGATCGTCGAAGGAGAGATACGATGCAGGTCACCCCGCTCGGTGAGCAACTCCGCGACTGGCGGTCGCGGCGGCGGATGAGCCAGATGGACCTCGCGCTTGAGACCGAGATTTCTACGCGGCATCTGAGCTTCATCGAAACGGGCCGCTCGAAGCCGAGCCCGCAGATGCTTGGGCGCATCGCCGACCGGCTCGACGTCCCGCACCGCGCGCGCAACGCGCTGTTGCTCGCGGCGGGCTATGCCCCCGATTATCAAGAGCGTCCGCTCGACAGCCCCGACATGGCGGCGATGCGTATGATCGTTGAGCATGTGCTGAAGGGGCATGAACCCTATCCGGCGCTCGCGGTCGATCGGCACTGGAACATGATCGCGGCAAATGCCGCAATCGCAATCTTGATCGAGCAGGTCGCCCCTGCCCTGCTGGTGCCGCCGGTGAATGTGCTGCGCATCGCCCTGCATCCCGACGGGCTGGCGCCGCAGATCGTCAATTGCAGCGAATGGCGCGATCATATTTTGCACCGGCTGGATTTGCAGATCGAGGCGAGCGCCGACGCCGGGCTGGTTGCGTTGCGCGAGGAGCTCGGGAGCTACGCGGTGGAAGCGAACGACAATCGCGGGGGCCACGCGAGCAGCATCGCGGTGCCCTTGGTTCTCGATACGGTTGCGGGGCGAATATCGTTCGTGTCGACGGTGACGATTTTCGGGACGCCGGTTGATATCACGCTGTCTGAGCTGGCGATCGAGGCCTTTTTTCCGGCGGACACCGAGAGTGCTGCGTTGTTGCAGCGGTTGGCCAGCAAGCACTGATCTTCATCACCCCCGCCTTCGCGGGGGTGATGATAACGGGGTTAGCGCCGCTTGCCCTTATGCTTGATATTCGCAGGCCGCCCGCGTTTGCCGACGAGATGCTTGCCAGCCTTGTCCTTCGTCCCGTCGCGACGCGGCGGCCGATTGCGGAAGCCGCCTTCGGGGGCATCGGGAAGTTCGAAGCGCAACGCGCCGCTAATCGGGTTGGCGTCCATCAGCCGCAGGTCGAGCCGCTGGCCGACCGTATAGCTGACTCGGCCACGCTCGCTGTCGAGGCTGCGCGCCGCCTCGTCATAGAAGAAGCGTTCGTTGCCAAGCGTCGACACCGGCACCAGCCCGTCGCCGCCGAGCCCGTCGACGGTCGCGAAGAAGCCGAAGGGTTGGACCCCGGTGATCCGCGCGGGGACGATCTCGCCCTTTTTGGTCGACAGCCAGGCGGCGACATAGCGGTCGACCGTTTCGCGTTCGGCCTCCATCGCGCGGCGTTCGAGCGCGCTGATCGCTTCGCCGATGCGCGATAGTCCCTTGGCGTCGGCTTCGCCCAGCCCGGTGCGTTCGGGCAATCCTTTGGGCTTGCCGGGCACTTCGAGCTTGTAGCTGTCGACGAGTGCGCGGTGGACGATCAGATCGGCGTAGCGGCGGATCGGCGAGGTAAAATGCGCGTAACTGCCGAGCGCGAGGCCGAAATGGCCCGCATTGGCGGGGCCATAATAGGCCTGCGTCTGACTGCGCAAAATCGCCTGCATGATTTCAGGCAACCGGTCGTCTTCGGAAAAACCATCGATCAGGCGGTTGAACACCGCAGGGGTGATCACCTGTCCGAGCGCGAAGCTTTGTTCGAAGGTTTCGAGGTAATCCTTGAGGCTGACGAGCTTTTCGCGGCTCGGCGGTTCGTGAATGCGGTACATCACCGGCGACTTCTTCGCCTCGAGCGCCTTGGCCGCCGCGACGTTGGCGGCGATCATATAATCCTCGATCAGCCGCATCGCATCAAGCCGCTCGCGAACGCGGATTTCGGCGATGCCGCCCTGTTCGTCGAGGATGACTTGTCGTTCAGGGAGGTCGAGGTCGAGCGGCGCACGCGCGGCCCGCGCCTTGGCGAGAAGCTTCCAGCAACCCCAGAGATTCTTGAGCGCGGGAAGGACGTCGGCGTCCCAACCTTCGTCGGGCGCGTCGGCGTCGTAAGCGGCCTGCGCGCGTTCATAGGCGATGTTCGCGTGCAGCCTGACGAGCGCGCGGGTGAAGCGCCATGACGTCACCTTGCCATGCTTGTCGATGACGAGGTGGCACGCCATTGCGGCGCGGTCCTGCCCCGCTTTTAGCGAGCAGACCCCCGCCGACAGCGTTTCGGGGAGCATCGGCACGACCTGGTCGGGGAAATAGACGCTGTTGCCACGACGCCGGGCATCGCGGTCGAGCGCGCCGTCGGGACGGACATAATAGCTGACGTCGGCGATCGCGACGATCGCGCGCCAGCCGCCCTTGTTGGCCGCATCCTCGTCGGGGATCGCCCAGACGGCGTCATCATGGTCGCGCGCGTCGACGGGATCGATCGCGAGGATCGGCAGGTCGCGCAAATCTTCGCGCCCCGCGGGAGTGAGCGGCAGCTTCGCTGCGATTTCGGCCTCGGCGATCGTTTCGGCGCCGAAGACATGCGGAATTTCATGCTTGGCAATCGCGATCATGCTGAGCGAACGCGGTGCGAAGGGATCGCCGATGCGGTCGATTACCTTCGCCTTGATCGCCGGGCCGCGCCCGGTCAGTTCGGCGCGGACGAGATCGCCGACATTGGCATCGCCCTTGTCGGCGACGGCAAAATCATAGCGCGCGCGCTTGTCGGCGGGGCGCAGCCACAGGATCGGTTTGCCGCCCGGCCCCATATCCTCGACGAGCACGCCAATGATCGTCTCGCCGCCTGCCTGCAATTTCTTCATCGGGTGCGCGATATGGCCGGCACCACGCTCTTCGGTACGCGCAAGGATACGGTCGCCAACGCCAAGCGCCCCTTTGCGGCCCTTCTCCATGACGCGGACCTGCGGCGGCGGGGTCGTCGCCTCCCAGCGGTCGGGAACCGCCCAGACGGTGCTGCCGTCGATCGACGCGACACGCAGCACGGTAACGCGCGGCAGACCACCATGTTTGTGAAAAGCCCTGCCCGCGGCCAGATCGACGAGCCCCTCGTCGGTCATGTCCTTGAGCAGCGCCTTCAGAGCGATTTTCTCGGCGCCGTGGAGCCCGAAATATTTCGCTATTTCGCGCTTGCCGACGGCGTCCTGGCTCGTTTCGATGAAACGAAGAATTTGGTCCGGCGTCGGCAAGCCGGCGGGTTTTTGTGCTTTCGCCAATTAATAGGTCCGACCGATGAGCACGCGTTCGGTCGCGGGCTCGCCGGTGAAGAAGCAGGCGCCATCGGTGGGCGCGGCGTCGAGCGGGGTGTTGCGCATCGTGAGCTTCAACGCTTTGAGCTGCTCGACGATCCCTTCGAGGACGGCGCCGGTCGGACGCGACCATTGCACTTCAACCCAGCCGACGAATTTATCGTCGCCAGCGAAATGCGTTTTCAGATCGGTGACATCGCGGCGGATATTGCTGTCGAGGCGCGCCTTGGCTTCGGTGAAGAGATTGTCCTGAATCTCGCCGAGCGTCGCGACCGCAGCGGCAACGAAATCAGCCTTCGACACGAATGCTGTGTTGAGCTTACCGTCGTCCTTGTAGAGCCGGTCGCGGCGGATTACCGCAACATTGCCGCCGGCGACGTCGCGCGGACCGATTTCGAGGATGATCGGCGCGCCCTTTTTGACCCAGCCCCAGCGCTTGGTCTGGGCCTTGTTCGCACCGGCGTCGAGATGGACGCGGACAGGTTCGCGAAACGCGTCGAGCGCCTTCAGATCGGCCTGGAGCGCCGCGCAATAATCGAGGATTGCCTGATCCTCTTCATTGTCGCGCAGCATCGGCACGATCACGATCTGGTGCGGCGCGATGCGCGGCGGGCAGCGCAGCCCGTCGTCGTCGCCATGGGTCATGATGACGCCGCCGATCATGCGGGTCGAGGTACCCCAGCTGGTGGTGTGGCACAGGCTGTGGCCGCCATCCTTGTCCTGGTAGCGAATATTCGCGGCCTCGGCGAAGCCGGTGCCCAGATAATGCGAAGTGCCGGCCTGCAGCGCCTTGCCGTCCTGCATCATCGCTTCGATCGAATAGGTCGCGACGGCACCCGGGAAGCGTTCATGCTCGGGCTTTTCGCCCGCGACAACGGGCATCGCCAGCGCGGTCTCGGCAAAGTTGCGGTACATTTCGAGCGCGCGCAACGTCTCGACCATCGCGTCGGCACGGTCGGCGTGCGCGGTATGGCCTTCCTGCCAAAGGAATTCACTGGTGCGCAGGAACATGCGCGTGCGCATTTCCCAGCGCACGACATTGGCCCATTGGTTGACCTTCAGCGGCAGGTCGCGCCAGCTTTGCACCCAGCGGCTCATCGCCGAGCCGATCACGGTTTCGGACGTCGGGCGGACGATCAGCGGTTCCTCGAGCTTTGCCTCGGGATCGGGAATGAGCTTTCCCTTGCCGTCCTGGATCAGACGATGGTGGGTGACGACCGCCATTTCCTTGGCGAAACCATCGACATGGTCGGCTTCCTTCTCAAAGAAGCTCAAGGGAATGAACAGCGGGAAATAGCAATTCTGGACTCCCGCATCCTTGATCGCGGCGTCCATCACCTTCTGGATGCGTTCCCAGATGCCATAACCCC
Organism: Sphingopyxis sp. GW821-FHT12C06; assembly: GCF_058807415.1. NCBI lineage: Bacteria > Pseudomonadati > Pseudomonadota > Alphaproteobacteria > Sphingomonadales > Sphingopyxidaceae > Sphingopyxis > Sphingopyxis sp. GW821-FHT12C06. The sequence goes on from NZ_JBXAQR010000002.1 coordinate 528,601, forward strand.
ATGGCTTGATGACCATGCAGCCGCGCACACCCGATTCCTCGGCGAGGTCGGCTTCGGCAATGACATCCTGATACCAGGCCGCGAAATCGGCCTGCCGGGTTACGCTGAGCGCATGTTTTACCATGAAATTTCCGTTTGCTTTCGTTGAGGGCGATTGGCCCGCTATTATTTCTTCTTGGCGAGTTCGGCCTTGAGTTCGGCGACTTCCGCCTTGAGCGCTGCGATTTCGGCATCCTTGCCTTTGCCGCCGCCGACGGCCGGAATGAAGGCGCCCGCCGCCTGCTGGAACATTTCCATATTCCGCCGCGCCAGTTCGGCGAGCGGGTTCGCACCGAGCGCGCCTTCAAGCGCCGAACGCACATCCTGCTGGTTCTTGCGAAACGCCGTCATCGAGGCTTCCAGATATTGCGGCACCATCGACTGCATCTTGTCGCCATACATGCCGATCAGGTGGCGCAGAAACGGAACGGGCAGCAAGGTTTCGCCGCGCGTTTCGGTGTCCATGATGATCTGGGTCAGGACATTGTGCGTGATATCTTCGCCGCTCTTGGCATCAACGACGCGAAATTCGCGGCCGTCACGGACCATCGCACCCAAGTCGTCCAGCGTGATGTAGCAACTGCGTTCGGTATCATAGAGGCGCCGGTTGGCGTACTTCTTGATCGTGACGACACCATCGTCCCCGACCGCCTTGGACTTCGCCATTGTGACCTGCGCTCCCTTAGTAACTCATGCCAAAGGCGATTCCGCCACGCCGGGCCGATGAGTGTGCAGTCTTTGCATTAGCACCAAAATATGATGCGCCGCAACATGGGTGCGTTGCCGCAACACCCGCGGCGACCATCAAAGCCCCCATGCCCGCTCCGCTTCATCATTTGTTGGTAAATTTCTTCTACACCCAAGGCGCCCCGCACATTTTATGTGAACGACAGTCCTTGGAGTATCGAATGAACAAGCCGCGCCTCTTGCTGAGTGCTGCAACCCTCGTCGTGGCGATCGCCGCCAGCCCTGTCGCGTCAGCGCAGGACAGCACAGCTGCGTGTAGCGATGAATCGGCGTGCGATGGCGATACCATCATTGTCACCGGATCGCGCATCGCGCGTCCGCGTTTCGAAACCGTCGAGCCCGCAATCGTCATCGGCGCCGCGGAAATCGACGCCCGTGGCCTTGAAACGCTGGGTCAGGTGCTGAATGACCAGCCAGCGTTCGGCGTGCCCGGTGCGTCTCCGGTCGGCGCGCAATCGCCGCTGGCGCAGGGGCAGGCCTTTGCCAATTTCCTTGGCCTCGGCTCGCAGCGCACATTGACTTTGGTCGGTGGTCGCCGTTTCGTATCGTCGAACACCGCATCGATCTTTGGCCCGACCGGCGCGGGCAGTCAGGTCGACCTGAACATCATCCCGACCAAGCTGGTCGACCGGGTCGAAACGATCGCGGTCGGCGGCGCGCCCATCTATGGCGCCGACGCCATCGCGGGCACCGTCAATATTATCCTGAAGCGCGATTTTCAGGGCTTCGAGATCGATGGCCAATATGGGCTGTCGAGCCGCGGCGACGCCGCCAACTACCGCTTCCGCGCGCTTGCGGGGCATAATTTCGCCGACGGGCGCGGCAACATCACGATCGCCGCCGAATATAACAAGGCCGAAGGCCTCGTCGGGTCCGACCGGTCACTGTTTGCGCGCGATCTGTTCTTTGGCAACGCCAGCGACCCGGCCTCGCCCTTTCTGCAACAGCTTTACGCCGATCGGCGCCTGCCCGCCCTGTCGGAAGCGGGCATTCCGATCGTCGGCGACGGCATTCCGCTCAGCCCCGAACAACAGCTGGCCTTCTTCGGTTTCGCAGGCCCCAATTTCGGCGTGACCGATGGCAGCGGCAACCAGCTGCGCTTCGATGCCAACGGCAATCTGACGCCGATCAAGTTCGGCCAATATGCAGGCGCGCCCGGATCGTTCGGGGTCGATTTTGCGGGCGGTAACGGCTTCAGCGCGGTGCCGACAACCAATCTTCTCGCCTCGACGCGCCGCTACAGCGGTGTCGCCACCGCCGATTATGAGCTGTCGGACAGCATCCGCTTCTTCGGCGAAGCCTGGTATTCGAACAGCAAGGGCCGCAATTTGCGCACCCAGCCGGTGTTCAACACCGGCCTTGCCGGCCCCGCCGGATCACCCGACGGCAATATCCTGGTCAGCATCGACAATCCCTTTCTGTCGGATGCGGCGCGCGCCGCGATCCTTACCGCGATCGCCAACAACCCGATGTCCGATCAGAATATGGGCGGATTCCCGCAGGATTATTTCTACCTCGCGCGCGCGAACAGCGATCTGACGACCGGCAATTCGACGGGTGAGGTCGAGGTGATGCGGTTCGTCGCCGGCTTTGACGGCCAGTTTGACCTGTTCGCGGGCCAGTGGAATTGGGAAGTCGCGGGCAATTACGGCCGCTCGAAGACCAAAAGCATCTCGCGCGAACTGGTGCAGCAGAATTTCCTCAACGCAGTCGACGCCATCAAGGATGGCAGCGGCAACATCGTCTGCCGTCCGGGTGTGATCAATTCGCCGATCACGACGCCGAACAGCCAGTGCACGCCGATCAATCTGTTCGGCACGGGCCGCAATTCGCAGGCAGCGCTCGACTATGTCACCGCGATCGCCACGCCGGTCTCGCTCAACAAGCAGAAGCAGTTTACCGCTTCGCTCACCGGCCCGCTGTTCAAGCTGCCCGGCGGCGATTTCTCGGTCGCTCTGGGTTATGAGCATCGCATTGAATCGCAGGACTTCGACCCGGGCGCCTTCTTCCATGGCGCCGCCGATCCCGATCCGCTGACCGACAGCAATGGCGACGGCGATCCGGCGAACGACCGCATGAGCTATGGTCGCGGCACTCCGGTGCTGCCCGTCTATGGCAAATATAACACGAACGAATTTTCGGCCGAATTCCTTGCGCCGATCATCTCCTCGTCGAGTGGCGCGCCGATCGACCTGCTCGAGGTGAAGGGCGCGGTCCGCTACGTCGATCATTCGATCGCCGGCGGCGACTGGACCTGGACGCTCGGTGGCCGTCTGGGAGTCATCCCCGATGTCGTGGTTCGCGGCAATTTCACCCGCGCGATCCGTGCCCCGGCAATCACCGAGCTGTTCAACCCGTCGAGCAGCTATTTCGGCTTTGCCAGCGATCCGTGCGACGCGGTCAATCGCGGTAACGGCCCCGATCCGGCAACCCGCCAGGCCAATTGCGCCGCCGCCGGGCTGCCTGCCAACTTCGCCTCGCTGTCGAGCAGTCGCACGTTCCTGCAAGCGATCGAGGGCAATCCGGTGCTCCGCAACGAAAAGGCCGACAGCTGGACCGTTGGCATCGTCGTCGAACCGCGCTTCGCGCCGCGGCTGCGCGCGAGCGTCGATTATGTCGACATTCACCTGAAGGACGCGATCACCAATGGCGGCGCGAGCAGCATTGTCGCCAATTGCTACGACTCGTCCGATTTCGCGAACGCGCCCGATTGCGCACGCTTCACGCGCGGCCCCGACAATCAGATCAATTTCATCGAAGTTCAGTACCTCAACCTCGCCGACCAGCGTTACAAGGGCTATCTGGCCGCACTCGACTATCGCGTCCCGGCATTCGGTGCCTCGGGTTCGATCGGCCTCAACCTGTCTTATCAGTATCTCGACGAACTCAGCACCCGCGCGGATGCGGCTTCGGCACGGACGAAGCAGAATGGCGCAATCGGCTATTCGAAGCATCAGGGGGTGCTGACGCTCGATTATCGCGATGCCGATTTTGGCCTGTTCACGCAGCTCAACTATACCGGCAAGGCGAAGATCGACCCGCAGGCGGCGCCGAACTTCTACCCCGACGGCCTCGGCGACCTGCCCAGCGTGCTGTTCGTCAACATGGGCGCCAGCGTCCGCGTCGGCGAACGTTTCGGCCTTCGCCTGACGGTCGACAACATCTTCGACAAGCAGCCGCCCTACCCCTATCCGGCGACGGGCGGGACGATCACCTATTTCAGCGGGGTGATGGGACGCTATTTCCGGCTGGGCGCCAGCGCCAGCTTCTGATCCGGGATCGGCGGCGCGCTAGACCCAAGTGCGATCGAAGCGTGCCCCGAGGCCCGTGAGCAGCTCATATTGCGACAAGCCGCTCGATCGCGAAACGGCAGGCAGGTCATAGTCGATGGCCAGCCAATCGCCTTCGTTCAGCCCCGTCGCGGCAGTGGCGTCAAACGCAATCAGGTCCATCGACACACGGCCGATCAGCGGCAACGGCTTGCCGTTCCAAGTCGCGCCACCCGACCCGGCGTGGCAGCGTAGATAGCCGTCGGCATAACCCATGTTGACGACCGCAATGCGGCTGTCGGCGGGCGCGGTCCACGTCGCGCCATAGCCGACAGTTTCGCCCGCGAGCACACTGCGCATCTGCAACACCCGCGCTTCGGGGAAAACGACCTGGCGAAGTTGGCCTTCGGATTCCGGGCGCGGAATTCCGCCGTAAAGGGCGATGCCGGGACGCGTCAGATCGAAAGCATAGTCGGTGCCAAGGCAGATACCGGCGCTGTTAGCGAGGCTGTAGCGGCGCGCGGAAACTTTCTCGCGGATCACACGGAAAGCCGCAAGTTGCCGCACATTTTGCGGGCTGTCCTCGTCGGCGGACGCGAGGTGGCTGAGCAGGGTATGGATAGCGAGCCCGCCGAGCGCACCGCCCAGCACCTCCTCGACGCGCAGGCCCAGCCGGTTCATCCCGGTGTCGACCATGACATCGCACGGTCGCCCTTCCCCCGCTTCGCGCCAACGCCGGGCCTGCTCGGCGCTGTTGAGGACGGGACGGACGGGCAAGCTGCGCGCGGCGACCATGTCAGTGGAGCCGACGCCGTGGAGAACCGAAAGCGATACGCCTGCAGGAAGCGGCATCAGCGCCGCCGCCTCGCCCCAAGTCGCGACGAAAAAATCGCGGCAGCCCGCCTTCGCCAGACGCCGCATCACGTCGCGCGCGCCGAGGCCATAGCCGTTGGCCTTGATCGCCGCGCCACACACCGCCGCGCCGCTCTGCGCGGCGAGCCAGCGCCAGTTGGCAACGAGGGCGGCGGAATCGAGGCGGAGCCGGAGCGGCGACGGAATGGCAATCATGCCTCCGCCACTAAACATGTTTGGCGATAGCGCCAATGGGCCGTTCAGCCCTTTTGCGCCTTGTCCCATTGCCCCTCAACCGGATCCTTGAGCATGAAGATGGTGACGAGGAAAGCGACGAGAACGACACCCCAAGTGTACCAGAGCCCGGCATAGGCATCGCCGGTCTTGGCGATGATGAAGCTCGCAATCAGAGGCAGGAAGCCGCCGAAATAGCCGGTCCCCAGATGATAGGGGATCGACAGCGACGAATAGCGGACGTGAGGCGGGAACATTTCGGACAAAAGCGCCGCGACCGGGCCATAGGTAAAGCCCGACAAGGCACAGAGGCCTAGCAGCGCGGCGAGGATGACCGCGATGCCCAAGGCCCCGGGGACCTGCTTTTCGAAATTATAGCCCATCGCCTCAAGTGCGGGCGTGAGTATCGCGGGGTCTTCGCCCGCAACTTCGCGGTTGCCGATCATGACCTTGACGCTGTCGAAATTGCTGGCCGTCGTGACGATGGTGTACGGAACGCCAAGTTTGGTCAGCTCGCCAAGCGTCTTGCCACACGCTGTCGTCTGTTTCTGGGCAAAGGGATCGAAGCTGCACTGCGAGCCTGTGACCGTGACCGGTGCCTTTTCCGCCGCGGCGGTCAACGCCGGATTGCCGACGCTGCCCATCAGCCAGAAGAGCGGAAAGAGCAACACAAGCGTCGCGGCATAGCCCCAGACGATCGGTTTTTTGCGCCCGATACGGTCGGACAGATGCCCTGCCCAGAGGAAGAAACCTATCCCGATCGCCGCCGCGATACCGACGATGATTTCCGCCGCTGTGTCATCGAGCTTCATCGGCCCCTTGAGGAAGGAAAGGCCCGAGAACATCGCGGTGTACCAGATCACCGTCAGACCGGCAGCGATGCCGAACAGCGCGATGAAGATGCGGCGCGGATTGCCGGGATAGGTGAAGCTTTCTTTCAGCGGGTTCTTCGCGAGCTCGCCCTGCGCCTTCATCGCCTGAAACACGGGGCTTTCGGATAGTTTGAGACGCATCCACAGCGAGATGGCGAGTAGGATGAGCGAAAGCAGGAAGGGCACGCGCCAGCCCCAGCTTTCCCATACGGCGTCGGACATCAGCGCCTTGCACCCCAGAACCACGATCAGGCTGAGCACAAAGCCACCGACGACGCTTGCCTGGATGAAGCTGGTGTAGAAGCCGCGTTTTCCGGGCGGGGAATGTTCGGCGACATAAATCGCCGCACCGCCATATTCACCGCCGAGCGCCAGTCCCTGCAAAATGCGCAGGCCTATGACGATGATCGGCGCGACGATGCCGATCGACGCCGCCGACGGGATCATGCCCACCCCCGCGGTCGCGATGCCCATCAGGGTGACGGTGACGAGGAAGGTATATTTGCGCCCCAGCCGGTCACCCAGATAGCCGAACAGCACCGCACCCAAGGGCCGGAACCCGAAACCGACGGCGAAGCCCGCCCAGACGAGCAGCACTTCCAGCGTCGCATTGTCGCTGGGGAAGAAAGCCTTGCCGATGATCGCCGCCAGCGTTCCGTAGATGAAGAAATCATACCATTCGAATACGGTCCCCGCCGATGATGCGGCGATGACCATGCGAATTTCCTTCGCGGTCGGCTGATAATCGGCGCCAGAACTGGCGACGGCGGCGCTGTCGGTCATATGCTCTCCCCTGCCCCTCTGTACGGGGCTTTGCCGCATCTCTACCGGGCAAGCGGCGCCGCGCAAGTCTTCTTGGCGACCGCCGCCAATGATGGCAGACTGCGCCCCATGCAGTTCATCGACCTTTCGATCCCGATCACCAACGATGTCATATCCGACCCGCCGGTGATGCGCCCGCAGATCACCTATATGACCCACGAAAATACGTGGGAACAAATTGCAATGTTCTTCCCGGGGCTGACGAAGGAAGACCTGCCCGACGGCGAAGGCTGGGCGGTCGAGAGCCTGACGCTCTCCACACACAATGGCACCCATATGGACGCGCCGTGGCATTTCCACTCGACGACCGACAGCGGTGCCAGCGCGGCGCCGAGCATCGATGAAGCGCCGCTCGACCTTTTCTTCCGTCCCGGGGTGAAGCTCGATTTTTCGGATCGTCCGGCGGGGCATGTCGTGAGCGGCGCCGAAGTCGAAGCCGAACTGACGCGGATCCGCCATACCCTCCAGCCGCTCGATATCGTGCTCGTCCAGTCGGGCGCGGTGTATGGCACCGACAATTTTACCGATCAGGGTTGCGGCATGGGCGCCGAGGCGACGCTCTATCTCACCCAACGCGGCGTGAAGGTCGTCGGCACCGATGCGTGGAGCTGGGACGCGCCATTCAGCCACACCGCGCGGCGCTGGGCCGAAACGCACGACCCGTCGATCATTTGGGAAGGGCATAAGGCCGGACGGATCAGGCCTTATTACCAGATCGAGAAGTTGACGAATTTGGCCGCGCTACCACCAACGGGTTGGACGCTGAGCTGCTTTCCGGTGAAGATCGAGCGCGCGAGCGCGGGATGGATCCGGGCGGTGGCGCTCATCGGCTGAGCCTCATCCTCTTCGTCATGCCGGACTTGATCCGGCATCCATGACCGCGTGGCCCCCGGATCAAGTCCGGGGTGACGAAAACGGGTTGAGCGGCCCGCTACAAATTCACCGTCGCCAGCATCCACAACGTCCATCCGCTCAGCAGCAACAAACTCGCCCACGTCGCCATCACGCCGATCTGGCGCGGCACCGGTGGTTTGCCGCTGATCGGCGCATAAAGGCCTATGATGTGCGCGACGCGGCCGATCAGGAAGATCGCGCCGATCGCCATCAGCGCCATATGGTTTGCCTCGACGGTTTCGAGCAGGCCGATCAGGATGATGACAATCGGCGCGTGTTCGGCGAGGTTGGCGTGGCTGCGGATCGCGCTGACCAGCCGGTCGTCGCCGCCGTCGCCGAACGCGACGCGAAGCCGCAATCGTTGGCGCACGGTATCGACCGCGGTGAACAGCAGCAGCAGCGCGCAAATCGCCGCAACGAAGGCAGTTACCGGCAGGCTCATCTTGTATCTCCCCCTATTTCCCCGGTCCGCAGCCTAACCCGTTGTCCGGCGATTGCTACTGGTCAATTGCCCGGCGTCGGTTCGATCTTTTTGTTGCCGATATGCGCCTCGAGAAACGTCAATATCCGCGTCTCGACCGGCATGCGACTGACGTCATCGCCCAGACTGACGGCGCCCATCGGATAGAAATGCCCGAAGCCCGGCACCCATGCCGTTTCGACCGCGATCCTTTTGGCTCCCAAAGCCTTGGCCGCGAAGCGCGTCCCCGACTGGATACCGTCGAGGTCATTCTGCGCGACGAAGAGCAGCGCAGGCGGCATGCCCGGCCGGGCGGTCTCGAACAGATTATAGCCGCTGAGCGCACCCGAGAGCGCGAAGACCGCCTTGACCGGGACACCGATGCCATAGGCGGTGTTGAGCGCTGTGATCGCCCCCGACGAAAAGCCGCCCAAGGCGATGCGGTCGGCATCGACGCCATATTTTCCGGCATGGCCCCGGACATAGTCGGTCGCCATCGCCATATCCTCGGCGGCGGCGAGAATCGCGTGCCAATATTGCTCGCGCGTCCGGTCGTCGAGCGGCGGCAGTCCCATGCGTTCACGGACAATCTCGATCCGCGCGAGCGCCGCGGGCGCGAGGTTCGCGGACTTGGGCACGAGTCGCTTTTCATCGACGGGTTTCACCACGCCGGGATCCTCGGGGGTCAGGCGATAATCGATCGCGAAACAGACATAGCCATCGCGCGCGAAGCGGCGGCAATAGTCGGCCATCGAACTGTCCTGCGCGCCATCCTCGGTATAGCGCTCCTCGCCCTTGTTGCCGCGATGAAAGGCGCCGCCAAAGGCCATGATGACCGCAGGGCGGTTCGCGAGCGGCTTGCCATCGGCGACGGGGCGATAGACGTCGACGAGCAGGTCGCGGGTGGGGGGGCGTTCTTGCGAGACGTTGATCGGCGCGCGGCCGTAAACGAGATTACGGGTGAGCTGGACGTCATAATCGCGGTTGGGATCGGCTTCGGCGGCGGCCGATAGTGGCAGCAGCAATGCGCAGATTGCCGCTGCAAAGGCGGTCGCTCGCCGGATCATGTCACTCTCCCCGTTGCTTCTTGCCTTCAGGCTAGCCGCAATCGGGAGCGAGAAACAGATCAGAAGAGCCGTGATCCGTTCGGTACCGGCTGGTCGGGCGCAAAGAGGATCACGGCGCCCGCCTCGTCGGCGAAACCCAGCGCCAGCACTTCGGACATATATTTGCCGATCTGGCGCGGCGGGAAGTTGACGACTGCCGCGACCTGACGCCCCGGAAGCGCGTCGATGGCGTAACGATCGACGATCTGGGCACTGCTCTTCTTCGTCCCGATCGTGGGGCCGAAGTCGATGACGAGCTTAAATGCCGGCTTGCGCGCTTCGGGGAAAGGCTCGGCACTCAGGATCGTGCCGATGCGGATGTCGACGCGGAGGAAATCGTCGAAAGCAATTTCCTCCGCCGCCGGCGCATCGGGCGTATGCGACATATGCACTTGAGGTCACTCCATCTCCAGGATGATGGCGTCGACCGCGAGGCTGTCGCCCTGCGCAGCGTTGACGGTCTTCACGACGCCCGTCTTTTCGGCGCGAAGGATATTCTCCATCTTCATCGCCTCGACCGTCGCGAGCGGCTGGCCGGCCTCGACCTTGTCACCCTCACCGACATGCAGCGCGACGAGCAGGCCGGGCATAGGGCAGATCAGGAAACGCGAGAGATCGGGCGGGATTTTTTCGATCATATGCGCCGACAGCGGCGCGATATGCCAGGGCAGGACCTGCACATTGTGGATGCGACCGCGTGTCGTCATGCGCCAGCCGGCGCGCGTCTTCGCAACCTTGACCGCGAGTTCATCGCCATCAATCTCGGCGACCACCAGCCGGTCGCCGGGGGTATATTCGAGCGCGATGTCGACCTTGTCGCCATCGACCTTGATATGCTTGTGGCCGATCTTGACCTTATGCGCCGCGCCGCCGACGCTGACCTGCCATTTCGCGGGCGGTTCGAGCCGGTCGCCGAGCTGGCCGTCGGTGCGGCGTGCACGGTCGGCCTCGGCGCTTGCCATGAAGCCCGCGATCGCCGCGAGCGCGCGGACGACATCATCTTCAGCGTCGGCACCCGAAAAGCCCTCTGGATATTCTTCGGCGATGAAGCCGGTGGTCAGCTCACCCGCGCGGAAACGCGGATGCTGCATGATCGCCGAAAGGAAATCGATATTGTGGCCAAGCCCTTCGAGCTCGAAGCGGTCGAGCGCCGCAACCTGCAAATCGGCGGCTTCGTCGCGGGTCTTGCCCCAGGTGATCAGCTTGGCGATCATCGGATCGTAGAAGATCGACACTTCGCCGCCTTCCTCGACACCCGCGTCGACGCGCACGCCATCCTCGCCGCGCTCGTCGCCCGCCCATGCGGGAACGGGGGTGCGATAGCGCACGAGACGGCCCGTCGAGGGCAGGAAGCCGCGATAGGGGTCTTCGGCATAGACGCGGTTCTCGATCGCCCAGCCATCGATCTTGATATCGTCCTGCGTCAGTTCGAGCTTTTCGCCCGCGGCGACACGGATCATCTGTTCGACCAGATCGATGCCGGTGATCGCCTCTGTCACCGGATGCTCGACCTGAAGCCGCGTGTTCATTTCGAGGAAGTAGAAGCTCTCGCCCGTCGGGTCGGCGCCGCTGACGATCAGTTCGACCGTACCCGCGCTATAATAGCCGACCGCGCGCGCGAGTGCGACGCACTGTTCGCCCATCGCCTTGCGCATCTTTTCAGTCACGAACGGCGACGGCGCTTCCTCGACCACCTTCTGGTGGCGGCGCTGGATGCTGCATTCGCGCTCGTTCAGATAGAGGATGTTGCCGTGCTGGTCGCCGAGGATCTGGATCTCGATGTGGCGCGGGTTGAGGATGAATTTCTCGATAAACACGCGGTCGTCGCCGAAGCTGTTGAGGCCTTCGCGCTTGGTCGCCTCGAAGCCCTCGCGGACGTCCTTTTCGTCATAGGCAAGGCGCATGCCCTTGCCGCCGCCGCCGGCGGACGCCTTCATCATCACCGGATAGCCGATCTCGTTGGCGATGCGGACGGCATGTTCGGTGTCGTCGATTTCGCCGACGAAACCGGGGACGACATTGACGCCGGCTTCGAGCGCGAGCTTCTTCGATTCAATCTTGTCGCCCATCGCGGCGATCGCGTTCACCGGCGGGCCGACGAAGGCGATACCTTCCTTGGCCAGCGCTTCGGCAAAGCTGGTGCGTTCGGACAGGAAACCATAGCCCGGATGCACCGCATCGGCGCCGGTTTCCTTGCACGCCGCGATGATCTTGTCGGCGATCAGATAGGATTCGGACGCGGGCGACGCGCCGATATGCACGGCCTCGTCAGCCATCTGGACGAAGGGTGCGCGTGCGTCGGCATCGGAATAGACAGCAACGGTCGCGATGCCCATGCGGCGCGCGGTCTTGATGACGCGACAGGCAATTTCGCCGCGGTTGGCGATCAATATCTTCTTAAACATCGTCTCAATATTCCTCGATGAGGGCTTTTAAGTCTTTGGTGCGTTGTTCGGTGAGCGTCCTCATGCAGCCGCTGATCATCATCGGTTCCGCCGAGCCGCCACGCATCGTGTATCCCTCGCTGGCGCAATGCTTGTCGCGATAGGTCAACCACGCGCGCTGCGCGGCCAGAAGCGTGTCGTAATAGCCGGGGCGGTTGTCCTGGGTCCGGTCGAACTCGCGGTCCCGCACCTTCATCGCTGCGGCCGTCAGCTTCCATTGGGCGTTGAGCGCCGCGTCGGCGCGCTCATATTCCTGATAGGCGCAGGCGTTCAGTTCAAACTGCGCCATGGCATTGTCGCAATCGACCGCAGGCTCGGCGGCCATCGCGGACAAGAGCAGCATGGATGCGATGATCATTCGGTCGTCTCCGTCGGTGCCGGCTCCGCGGCAGGTTTGCGATACAGGCGGCTGATCTGCCGCGCCCAATAGAGGATCAGCGCGAGCGCACCGATCCACAGCAGATTTTCAACCCACAGCGGGCCGCCCTCGCCGGGCGCCCTGCCCAGCCGCACGCCCTGCATATCGCCCGCCACCACGCCGAGCGCGCAGGACGCGGGCAGCAGGAGCAGCGAGATCAGCAGGGCGAGGAGCGGCTTGCGGGTCACTCGGCCGCAACCTCCATCTCGGCATTCTGGCGCATCGGCTCTTCGCTCTCCATCGGCTTGAGGCCGAGTTTCGCGAACAAGGCCGCATCCTTGCTGTCACCGGCGTTCGCGGTCGTCAGCAGCTTGTCGCCGGTGAAGATGCTGTTAGCGCCCGCCATGAAGCAAAGCGCCTGCGTCGCATCCGACATACTTTCGCGGCCCGCCGACAGGCGGATCATGCTCATCGGCATGGTAACGCGCGCGACGGCGACGGTGCGGACGAATTCGATATCGTCGATCGCGGCAAGCGGGGTGTCCGCCAGCATGTCGCCGAGCACGGTGCCCTTGACCGGGACCAGCGCGTTGATCGGCACGCTGCCCGGATGTTCGGGAAGCGTCGCGAGCGCGTGGATGAAGCCGACGCGGTCGGCGCGGTTTTCACCCATCCCGAGGATGCCGCCGCTGCACACGTTGATGCCCGCGCTGCGTACTTCTTCCAGCGTGTCGAGGCGTTCCTGGAAGGTCCGCGTCGTGATGACATTGGCGTAATTTTCGGGGCTGGTGTCGATATTATGGTTATAATAGTCGAGGCCCGCGACCGCGAGCGTCTGCGCCTGCTCCTTGCTGAGCATCCCCAGCGTCATGCAGGTTTCCATGCCCATCTGGCGCACGCCCTCGATCATCTCGACGATCGCGGGCATGTCGCGCTCCTTGGGGTTGCGCCATGCGGCACCCATACAGAAGCGCTGCGAACCCGAATCCTTCGCCTGCGCCGCCGCCTGCAGCACCGCGCGCACGTCCATCAGCTTGGTCGCCTTGAGCCCGCTGTCGGCGCTCTTCGACTGCGAGCAATAGCCGCAATCCTCGACGCAGCCGCCGGTCTTGATGCTGAGCAGCGTGCAAAGCTGCACCTCGCCGCGCGCATGATGGCGGCGGTGAACGCCCTGCGCCTCCCACATCAGCTCGTCGAACGGAAGGTCGAACAACGCAGCGATTTCCTCGCGCGTCCAGTCGGTGCGGGTGATGTCTTGGGTCATGCGATTTTCTCCAGCGCCTGTGCGAGGTCGGCGATGATGTCTTCGATATTTTCAATGCCCACCGACACGCGCACGACGTCGGGGCCGGCGCCTGCCTGCACCAGTTCGTCTTCGGACAACTGGCTGTGGGTGGTCGATGCGGGGTGGATGATCAGCGAGCGGGTGTCGCCCAGATTGGCAAGGTGGCTGAACAGTTCGACCGACGAGACGAGCTTGACCCCGGCATCATATCCGCCCTTGAGGCCGAAGGTGAACACCGACCCGCCGCGTCCGCCCAGATATTTCTGGGCGAGTTCATTGTACGGGCTGTCGGGAAGGCCAGCATAGGACACCCAGCTGATCTTCGGATGCGCCTTCAGCCATTTGGCGAGTTCGACCGCATTGCTGCAATGCCGGTCCATCCGCAGCGCCAGCGTTTCCATGCCGGTAAGCGCGAGAAAGGCATTCATCGGCGCGAGCGCCGGGCCGAGATCGCGCAGGCCGAGCGTCCGCGTCGCGAGGATGAAGGCGAGATTGCCGAACGCCTCGGTGAATTTCAGCCCGTGATAGGAGGCATTGGGTTCGCTCAGCGTCGGATATTTGCCGCCCTTCGCCCAGTCGAAGCTGCCCGCATCGATGATGACGCCGCCGATCGCATTGCCATGACCGTTGAGGAATTTGGTGGTCGAATGGACAACGATATCGGCGCCATGTTCGATCGGGCGGCACAGCATCGGGGTCGCCATCGTATTGTCGACGATCAGCGGCACGCCGGCATCATGCGCAACCTTGGCAATCGCTTCGATATCCTGAACGACGCCGCCGGGGTTGGCGAGGCTTTCGATGAACACCGCACGGGTCTTGTCATTGATCGCGGCGGCGACATTGTCCGCATTGTCAGCGTCGACGAAATGTGTGTTCCACGCCATTTTGCGGAAGCTGTGGCCGAGCTGATTGAGTGAGCCGCCATAGAGTTTCTTCGCCGCAACGATTTCGCAGCCCGGTTCCATGAGCGTGTGAAAGGCCAGGAACTGTGCAGCATGGCCCGATGCCACGGCGAGCGCCCCGACACCGCCCTCGAGCGCGGCAATCTTGCCTTCGAGCGCGCCGTTGGTCGGGTTCATGATCCGGGTATAGATATTCCCGAATTCCTGAAGATTGAACAGGCGCGAGGCATGTTCGACATCATCGAAGACATAGGATGCGGTCTGATAGATGGGCGTGATCCGCGCCTTGGTCGTCGGGTCGGGCGCGGTTCCGGCATGGACCGCCATCGTTTCGGGTTTATGGGTCACGGCTTCAACATCTCCATCACAGGATTAGGTTCAGGCGGCCTGATCCGCATCGAGCGGCGGCATATTATGCCCAAGCAACCTCAGCACGTCGGCGGCACATTCGACGACATTGCTGCCGGGTCCATAGATGCCCTGCACCCCGGCGTCGCGCAGATATTGATAGTCCTGTGGCGGAATGACCCCACCGGCGATGACCTTGATATCGTTCCGCCCCGCCTCTTTCAGCTTGTTGATCAGTTCCGGGATCAGCGTCTTGTGGCCCGCCGCGAGGCTCGACGCGCCGACGACATCGACGCCGCTGTCGAGCGCAAGCACGACGGTTTCATCGGGGGTCTGGAACAAGGGCCCCGACACGACGTCGAAACCCATGTCGCCGAATGCCGATGCGATGACATTAGCACCGCGATCGTGGCCGTCCTGCCCCATCTTTGCGACGAGCAATTTGGGTTTACGCCCCATACGGCGTTCGACCGCCTTCACGCCGTCGAGCACCTGTTGCCAGCGCGCATCGCCTTCATAAGGCGCGCCATAGACGCCCTTCACCGGGGTCGGCTGGGTGCCATAGCGGTCGAAACTTTCTTCCATCGCCGACGAAATTTCACCGAGCGTCGCGCGGGCACGCGCAGCCTCAACCGCGAGCGCGAGCAGGTTATTCTCGATGCTCGACTCCCCCGCCGCGCCGTCGCGCAGCGCCTTCAGCGCGGCCTGGCACGCCGCTTCGTCGCGGTTCGCCTTGGTCTTGTTGATGCGCGCAATCTGGCCTTCGCGCACCTTGGCGTTATCGACCTCGAGCGTTTCGAGCAGGTCTTCATCCTTCAGGCGATATTTGTTCACGCCAACGATAACATCATCGCCGCGATCGACCCGCGCCTGACGGGCGGCGGCGGCGGTTTCGATCATCGCCTTGGGCCAGCCCGCCGCGACGGCCTTTGCCATCCCGCCTTCGGACTGGACGCGATCGATGATCTCCTGCGCCGCATCGACGAGTTGCTGGGTCAGCGCCTCGACATAATAGCTGCCACCCAAGGGATCGACGACCTTGGTCATCCCCGTCTCTTCCTGAATGACGATCTGCGTGTTGCGCGCGATGCGGGCCGAGAAATCGGTGGGCAGCGCAATCGCTTCGTCGAGCGCGTTGGTGTGCAGACTCTGCGTACCGCCCAGCATCGCCGCCATCGCCTCGATCGTCGTGCGCATGACGTTGTTGTAGGGATCCTGCTCGGTGAGCGAAACGCCCGAGGTCTGGCAGTGGGTGCGCAGCATCTTCGAGCGCTCGTCCTGTGCCCCGAGTGTGGTCATCGCACGGTGCCACAGCACACGCGCCGCGCGCAGTTTGGCAATTTCCATGAAGAAGTTCATGCCGATCGCGAAGAAGAAGCTCAGCCGCCCGGCGAATTTGTCGATGTCGAGACCCGACGCGACGCCATATTTCACATATTCCATGCCGTCGGCGATGGTGAAGGCCAGCTCCTGCACCTGCGTCGCGCCGGCTTCCTGCATATGATAGCCCGAAATCGAGATGCTGTTGAACTTGGGCATCTCGCGCGACGTGTAGCCGAAGATGTCGCTGATGATCCGCATGCTCGGTTCGGGCGGGTAGATATAGGTGTTGCGGACCATGAACTCCTTGAGGATGTCATTCTGGATCGTCCCGTCGAGCAATTTGCGGTCGACGCCCTGCTCTTCGCCCGCGACGATGAAGAAGGCGAGGATCGGGATCACCGCACCGTTCATCGTCATCGACACCGACATCTGGTCGAGCGGGATACCGTCGAACAGGATTTTCATATCCTCGACGCTGTCGATTGCGACCCCCGCCTTGCCAACGTCGCCGGTGACACGCGGATGGTCGCTGTCATAGCCGCGGTGGGTCGCGAGATCGAAGGCGACCGACAGACCCTTCTGCCCCGCCGCGAGGTTGCGCCGATAGAAGGCGTTTGATTCCTCGGCGGTCGAGAAACCCGCATATTGCCGGATCGTCCACGGGCGACCGGCATACATCGACGCACGGACACCGCGCGTGAAGGGCGCGAAACCGGGCAAGCCGGGATCGGTTGTGACATCCTCCGCCGTATAGAGCGGCTTGACGTCGATCCCTTCCGCCGTGTGCCAGGTGAGGTCCTTGCCCTTCACTTCTTTCGTAGCGGCGGCGGCCCATTGGTCGATGGTCGGCTTGTCGGTCATA
This sequence comes from Sphingopyxis sp. GW821-FHT12C06, assembly GCF_058807415.1. Taxonomy (NCBI): domain Bacteria; kingdom Pseudomonadati; phylum Pseudomonadota; class Alphaproteobacteria; order Sphingomonadales; family Sphingopyxidaceae; genus Sphingopyxis; species Sphingopyxis sp. GW821-FHT12C06. Next base: position 545,421 of record NZ_JBXAQR010000002.1, read on the forward strand.
TTCAGTCTCTACTCTCTTTTCGTCATGCCGGACTTGATCCGGCATCCCGCTCTGCGTCGTCGAATAGCGGGACCCCGGATCAAGTCCGGGGTGACGATGAAATGAAGGTCAATGATCGCCCTTTGGCGTTTCCATAATCTCGGTCAGCACCCCACCCATGTCGCGCGGGTGGACGAAGAAAATCAGCGTTCCATGCGCCCCGATCCGCGGCTCGCCGAGGACGCGCTTGCCCAGCGCTTCGAACTCGGCCTTGGCGGCGTGAATGTCCGGGACTTCGTAGCACATATGATGCTGCCCGCCCGCCGGGTTCTTCTCAAGAAACCCCGCGATCGAGGTGTTACCGGGCAGCGGCTCGACCAGCTCGATCTGGGTGCCGTTCAGCGCGCCATCGGCGCCGGGGGTGTCGACGAAACACACCTTCACCCCCTGTTCGGGCAGGTCGAACGGCTCGTGAATCCGGGTCGCCCCCAGCACATCGCGATAAAAGACGATGCTGTCGGCGATCGACGGCGTCGCGACGCCGATATGATTGAGGCGACCCAGTTTCATTTCATTCTCCTCAGCAACCCGGAATCTGGTCCTTGCCGACCAGTTCATATTTGCCGTTCTTCAACAGATATTGCTGCTTGAAAGCCCGCGTGCCGGTGTAGGCGACGGTGAAGCTCTTGTCGGGAACTGCGGCGACGATCTTCCCGTCATATTGCTCTTCCTTCTGGCCGATCCCGGCGCCCGAGCTCATCCCGTCAGTGAAGCCCGCACGATCGACCGGGCCGTCCGGCGCCAGTTCGGTCAGCGTCGCGGTGCTGATCGCGCAGCCTTGCCACACCCCGCCGCCCGCGGTGACCAGATAGGGGTTCTTCCCGATCGCATCGCTGAACGCCCAGCTTGTCGCAGCATTGCCGACGGTGCCGACCGCACCGAGGTTCAGCCACTCGCCCTTGCGCTGCCAACCCGACGGGCCGCCCTGCAGATAATGGATCGCGTTGATCCCGCCCTCGCTATGCCCCGCATCGTCGAGGCTGCCGAGGCTCAGCAGCACGCCGACATTGTTGGGCAGCAGATGAATCGCCGCGGGACGGAACTGATAGGTTTGCCCGTCAATCTCGCGCACCGCCGTCGCTTCGGCGCCCTTGGCGAGGCCGAAAGCCGCGCGGAACGCGAGGCCGATCGTTTCACTTTCCTCGCTGCCGAGCGTGATCGGAAAGGCGGGTGCAGGCTCGCCGACCGGCGTGTCGGGATCGAACGCCGACGCCGCCTGCGAAGCCAGCAGGGCGGGAGCAAGCAAAGTCGCGAGAAGGAAATTACGCATCTTCAAACCTCTTTCGGAATCAAGGACATGGCGGCTCAACCTAGCCGTTTCCTGCCCTTGCCTCCAGCCCGGCGTCCGCGATGTGCCGGTCGTCACACATGGCGATCAAATCCGGATCAGATGATTACAGCGGGATATTGTCGTGCTTCTTCCACGGATTCTCGATGCTCTTGTTGCGCAGCTTGCGCAGCCCCAGCGCGATCCGCTTGCGCGTGTTGTGCGGGTGGATGACCTCGTCGATATAGCCGCGCGATGCCGCGACGAACGGGTTGGCGAAACGGTCTTCATATTCCTTGGTGCGCTCGGCAATCTTCGCGGGATCGCCGATGTCGCTGCGGAAGATGATTTCCACCGCGCCCTTCGCGCCCATCACCGCGATCTCGGCGGTCGGCCACGCATAGTTCAGATCGCCGCGCAGATGCTTTGACGCCATCACGTCATAGGCGCCGCCATAGGCCTTGCGCGTGATCACCGTGATCTTGGGCACCGTCGCCTCGGCATAGGCGAAGAGCAATTTCGCGCCATGCTTGATGATGCCATTATATTCCTGCGCGGTGCCAGGCAGGAAGCCCGGAACATCGACGAAGGTGATGATCGGGATTTCGAACGCGTCGCAGAAGCGCACGAAGCGCGCGGCCTTCTTCGACGAATTGATATCGAGCACGCCCGCCAGAACGAGCGGCTGGTTCGCGACGATGCCGATCGTGCGACCTTCGATGCGACCGAAACCGCAGATGATGTTCGCGGCGTGCGCCGGCTGCACCTCGAAGAAATCGCCTTCGTCGACGGTCTTCCGGATCAACTCATGCATGTCATAGGGCTGGTTCGCCGACGGCGGGATCAGTGTGTCGAGACTGGGGTCGGCGCGATCCCACGGATCATTCGTCGGGCGCACGGGAACGCCGCTGCGGTTATTCTCGGGCAGATAGTCAAAGAAGTCGCGCGCCGCGAGCAGGGCCTCGATGTCATTTTCGAACGCGAGATCGGCGACAGAGCTTTTGGTCGTGTGGGTAATCGCGCCGCCCAGCTCTTCCTGCGTAACGACTTCGTTGGTTACCGTCTTCACCACGTCGGGGCCGGTGACGAACATGTAGGACGAGTCCTTCACCATGAAGATGAAGTCGGTCATCGCGGGCGAATAGACCGCGCCGCCCGCGCATGGGCCCATGATGAGGCTGATTTGCGGCACGACGCCCGATGCGAGCACGTTGCGCTGGAACACTTCGGCATAGCCGCCGAGGCTTGCAACGCCCTCCTGGATGCGCGCGCCGCCGCTGTCGTTCAGGCCGATGACCGGCGCGCCGACCTTCAGCGCATTGTCCATCACCTTCATGATCTTCTCGGCATGACGCTCCGAAAGCGAGCCGCCGAAGACCGTGAAGTCCTGGCTGAAGACGTAAACGAGGCGGCCGTTGATCGTGCCCGACCCGGTAACGACGCCGTCGCCGGGGACGATCTGATCCTGCATGCCGAAATCGGTGCAATTATGCTCGACATAGGTGTCGAGCTCTTCGAACGAGCCCTCGTCGAGCAGCACGTCGAGCCGCTCGCGCGCGGTCAGCTTGCCCTTGCTGTGCTGCGCGTCGATGCGCTTTTGCCCGCCGCCCAGCGCGGCGGCGGCACGGCGGCGTTCCATTTCGGCGATATTGGCGGACACATGGCTCTCCATCAAATTCGGATCATTTCCCCTGCTCTCTTTGCGGACCCGGTGCAAATGTGAATTTGCAAAGTTGCAAAGTGATAGTTTGCAAACTATTCCTCCCCATGAAGGAGGATCTGCTTGTCCCGCCAACGCATCTTTGCCGGAAGCCGCCTCAAGGCGCTCCGCACCGAACGCGCGATCAAGCAGGCCGAGTTTGCCGACACGCTCGGCATCTCGACCTCCTATCTCAGCCAGATCGAACATGACGACCGCCCGCTGACCCCGGCGCTGCTCGACCGGCTGCAACGGCTGTTCCCGCTCGAATGGGAGGAAGTGACCACCGACGCCGACGATCGCCGGCAGGGCGCGCTGCGCGAGGCCGCCGCCGATCCGCTGTTCGCCGCAGCACCGCTCGCTCCTGACCAGCTCGAACGCGCGGCATTGCAACAGCCTCAACTCGCCGACCAGTTTGTCGCGCTCCACGCCGCCTATCGCCGCGCGGGGCAGCGATTGCAGATCATCGACGAGGCGCTGACCGGCGGCACCGCCGAAGGCAGCCGCCTGCCGTGGGAAGAGGTGCGCGACTGGTTTCACGATGCGGGCAACTATGTCGACAGCATCGACCGCGCTGCCGAAGCGCTGGCAGGCCAATTGCGCGGAAAAGAGTCCTCGCCCGCGATCGAGACAATCGAACGGCGGCTCCGCGACGCGCTCGGCATTTCGATTGTCTATCAACAGACCCAGACGCTACGCGATTTCGACGCAACGATGCGTCATCTGGTGATCGATCCGTCGCAGCCAGCCGAAACCCGCCGCTTCCAGCTTGCACATCAGCTTGCCGCGCTGGCACTGGCGGGCGAGATTGCGGCGGTGGTCGAGGCTTCGCCGCTGCGCACCGCGGCGGCGCGGCAATTGCTCCATGTCGGGCTCGCCAATTATGCCGCGGGCGCGGTGCTGATGCCCTACTCGCCGTTCCGCGCCAGCGCGCGCGCCGTGCGGCACGATATCGACCGGCTGCGGCTCGAATATGGGGTGAGTTTCGAGCAGGCGTGCCACCGCCTCTCGACCCTCCAGCGCCCCGGCGCGCGCGGCATCCCGATGTTCTTCTGCCGCGTCGACATGGCGGGCAATATCACCAAGCGCCACAGCGCGACGCGGCTGCAGTTCGCACGCTTCGGCGGCGCCTGTCCCTTGTGGGTGGTGCACGAGGCCGCGGCGATCCCCGACCGCATATTGTTCCAGCTCGCCGAGACCCCCGATGGTCTGCGCTATGTATCGATGGCGAAGGGGCTGGTGAAACCATCGGGCAGCTATGCGCGATCCCCCCGCCGTTACGCCGTCGCGCTGGGGTGCGAAGCGCAATATGCGGGCGAGTTTGTCTATGCCGACGGGGTCGATGTCGCCGCGCCACAGGCGTCAACGCGGATCGGCCCGTCGTGCCGCATCTGCCCGCGCGACGATTGCGACCAGCGCGCCTTTCCGCCGAGCGACCGGCCGATTCTGGTCGATCCCGACCGGCGCGACGTCGTGCCGTACCGGATCGGCTAACCCTCGATCACCAGTTCCTTATCGAGGAAATCGAGAAAGGCGCGGATGCGCGCCGCCGCGCGGTCTTCGGGCGCGTAGAGCGCATGGATATCCTCGCTATCGCCGGAATTATGGTCGGGCAGCACCTCAATGAGACGCCCTGCCCTCAGATCCTGCGCGACGTGGAAGCGCCCGTGCCGTGCAATCCCGCCGCCCGCGACTGCCATTTGGCGGACGACCTCGCCCGAATTGCCGAAGAAGCTGCCGTGCACCGGCCGATGGACGATCTTTCCATCGATACGGAACGGCCAGCTATCGACCGAGCGGCGAAAGCTGAAACGCAGGCAGTCGTGCCCCTCCAGATCGTCAGGCGTTTCTGGCGTTCCGCGGCGCGCAAGATAGCCGGGGCTGGCGACAAGCATCACCCCGCTATGCCCCAGCTTCTTGGCGCGGAGCCGCGTATCGCGTAGCGGACCGATGCGGATCGCAATGTCGGCGCGCTCCTCGACCAGATCGATGATCGTATCGGACAGCGCGAGATCGATCGTGACATCGGGATAGCGCGCGGTGAAACGCGGCAGGATCGGCAGCAGGCCCATCGTTCCGATCGATGGCGAGGCGTTGATGCGCAGCAGCCCGCGTGGCCCCTGCTGTTCGTGGCCGAGTCCGTTCTCGACACTCTCCAGCTCGGCAAGCAGCACGCTCATCCGGTCGCGATAAGCGAGCCCCTCGGTGGTCAGCGCGAGCGACCGCGTCGTTCGGCGCATCAGCGCAACGCCGAGCCGCGCCTCGAGCCGGGCAATACTGCGGCTCACAGCGGATGGCGTAAGACGAAGCGCCTTCGCCGCGGCCGCGAAGCTGCCGCCGTTCGCTACCGCCAGAAACGTTTCGATATCGCCGAACCTGTTGTCCATCACATTCCTGATTTCAGATCATCATTGAAATGATGAAGATCATTCTAATCAACAATGGCGCGCGGCGCTATCTTTGCATCATCAAATCGCACCAAGAATGGAGCCCCTCATGGACCTGAAACTCAACGGCAAGACAGCCCTCGTCACCGGATCGACCGCCGGCATCGGTTTTGCGATTGCCAAACGCCTCGCCGGGGAAGGCGTCGATGTCGTCATCACCGGGCGCAATCAGGAAAAGCTCGACGCCGCGGCGGCCGAGCTGGCCGCGGTCGGCACGATCCGCGCCGTCCTCGCCGACCCCGCAACCGCTGAAGGCGCCGAAACGCTGACCGCCGCGATTCCTGCGGTCGATATCCTCGTCAACAATCTCGGCATCTATGAAGCCAAACCCTTTGCCGAGATCAGCGACGCCGACTGGCATCATATTTTCGAGGTCAATGTCGTGAGCGGCGCGCGTCTGGCCCGGCATTATTTCCCGAAGATGCTGGAAAACAACTGGGGCCGCGTGATCTTCATTGCGAGCGAAAGCGGGCTGCTGCCGCCCGCCGAGATGATCCATTACGGCATGACCAAGACTGCCCAGCTGACCATCGCGCGCGGGCTTGCCGAGCAGACCAGGGGCAGCGGTGTGACCGTTAACACCGTGCTGCCGGGGCCCACCCGATCGGAGGGCATCGCCGATTTCATCCGCTCGGTCGTGTCGAACCCTGACGCCCCTGAGGCCGAGCGCGAAAAAGCGTTCTTCGACGAACTGCGCCCGCTGTCACTGATCCGCCGCCTGATCGAGGCCGACGAAATCGGGTCAATGGTGACGTATCTCGCGAGCCCGCTTGCGGCGGTGACCAATGGCGCGGCGATCCGGGCAGAAGGCGGGATCATTCCGACGATTGCCTGAAACCTCTCCCCTCTCGCGGTCGGGAGGGGATCATCGTTCAGACCTTCACAATCCCCCGCTCGATCAGGCTATGCGCCGTCGCGAGGATCGCCTCCTCCGGCGGGCGCATCGTCCAGCCGAGCGTCTTCACCGCATGACGGCTGTCACCACCGCGAATATTGCCGACTTCGGTGACAAGCTGCTGCAGCTCGGGCCGGACCAGCGCGAACAGCTTGAGCAGCCAGTCGGGCATCTTCTTCGCGGGCACCTTGCGCGCCTGCGGCCCCAAATTCGCGCGCAAGATATCGGCGACGTCGATCATCTTCAGGAACGGGCCCGAACAGACATAGCGCTCATCGCGGATGCCCGGCGCGGTCAAGGCGCGATAGTGGAGATCGGCGACGTCGCGAACGTCGATGATCCCGAAACCGACGTCCGGGCACATCGGCACCTTGCCCTCGAGCAATTGCTTCACAAATTCGATCGAGGTCGACAGATCGTCCGACAGCAAAGGCCCGAACACCGCCGCCGGATTGACCGAGGCGAACTCCATGTCGCCGCCCTCGACCGCCACCCAGTCGCGCGCGGCGCGCTCGGCGACAGTCTTTGACCGGACATAGGGCATGACCCCCGGGTCATCGAGATTGGTCCAGTCGGCCTCTGTGTTCATCCGCGCACCTTTGCCATGCCCATAGGCGATCGCCGCCATCGACGAGGTGAGGACGAAACGCCGGATCCCCGCAGCGCGCGCAAAGCGCAGCGCCCGCAACGCGCCTTCGCGTGCCGGGACGACCAACTCATCGGCGTCTTTGGGGACGCTTATCGGAAAGGGTGAGGCGACATGCGCGACGCGGGAGCAGTCCGCGATCGCTTCGGCCCAGCCCGCGTCATGCTCGAGGTCGGCGGCGAAGAATTTCAGTCGGTCGTTGTCGACGTCCAGCCAGCCCCGCACCTCGGGCTCGCGCTTCAGATTGCGCACCGTTGCGTGGACGGTCCAGCCGTTCTCGATCAGCTGCCGGATCAGGAAGCCCGCGATATATCCGCTGCCTCCGGTGACCAATGCCGTGCCCGTCATGCGACGTCTCCTGCCGGTTTCCGGGGAGAGACTAGCAGGTGCCGCACCCCGGCGAAAGTCGGGCTGTCAGGCGCCCGTCACTCCGGCCTTCGCGCCGGCGATGGCCCCCGCGATTGCGCCACGCGACTGCGGGCTGTTGCGCCAGCAGCTTGCGCCGAGAAGCAGGCTCACGCGCGTGCAAATATCATCGGCGTCCCGGGTCGCGAGATCGGCCAGCGAGGCGATACCGATTTCTTCGAGCCGCGCCACGACGGTCGGGCCGACGCCCTTCACCGCCAGCAATAGCGCGCGCTCTTCTGGAGAAAAACCGGCCTGCGCGGTCATTTCAGCAGTACCAGCTCCTCTGCCATGCTTGGGTGGAGCGCAACGGTGGCGTCGAAATCGGCCTTGGTCAGCCCGGCCTTCACCGCAACTGCGGCCGCTTGCAGGATTTCCGGCGCGTCGGGACCGATCATGTGGAGCCCGACGACCTGATCAGTCGCTGCGTTGACGATCATCTTGTACAATGCGCGTTCGTTGCGGCCGGCGAGGACATTCTTCATCGCGCGGAAATCGCTGGTATAGGTACGGATGCTGCCCAGCTTGTTGCGCGCTTCGGCCTCGGTCATGCCCACAGCGCCGATCGGCGGGTGGCTGAACACCGCGCTCGGGACATTGGCATAATCGACCACGGTTGGCTTGCCGCCGAAGACGCTGTCAGCAAAGGCCTGCCCTTCGCGGATCGCCACCGGGGTCAACTGGATGCGATTGGTGACGTCGCCGACGGCATAGATGCTCGGCACCGACGACTGGTTGGTCTCATCGACCTTGATCGCGCCCTGCGCGTCGAGTTCGACCCCTGCCTCTTCGAGCCCCAGCCCCTTGACGTTGGGGACGCGGCCCGCGGCGACGAGTATCGTGTCGGCGTCGATCGGGTCGCAGCCGCCCAGATGGACGGTGAAGGTTCCGTCCTCCTTCTTCTCGATCTTCTCGAAGGGCGCGTTGAAGCGGAATTCGATGCCCTTGGTCATCGAAATCTGGAGCAGCCGGTCGCGGATCTGTTCGTCATAGCCGCGCAGGATGGTGTCGCCGCGGTTGACGATCGTCACCTTGCTGCCGAATTCGTTGAAGATGCCGGCAAATTCATTGGCGATATAGCCGCCGCCCGCGATCACGATGCGCTTCGGCAGCTTCTCCAGATGAAACACCTCGTTCGAAGTAATCGCATGCTCGCTGCCCGGAAATTCGGGGACAAAGGGCCAGCCGCCGGTCGCGATCAGGATGCGTTCGGCTGTGAGCTCCTGTCCATCGGCGAGCCGCACCTTCTGCGGGCCCACGACGGTCGCGCGGGTCTTGAACAGCGTAACCTTGTGATTGTCGAGCGTCTGGCCATACAGCCCCTCGAGCCGCGTGACCTCGGCCAGGACATTGTCGCGCAGCCGGTCCCAGTCGAATTTGCAGTCGGGAACGTCCCAGCCGAAATGGCGAGCGTCCTTCAGATCCTCGGCAAAATGGGCGCCATAGACGAGCAGTTTCTTGGGCACGCAGCCGCGGATGACACAAGTGCCGCCGACGCGATGCTCTTCGGCCACCGCAACGCGCGCGCCATGCGAAGCGGCGACGCGCGAGGCGCGCACCCCGCCCGACCCGGCGCCGATGACAAACAGGTCGAAGTCGAATTTGCTCATTAGGGGACCCCTGATTTTCCGATGGGACAGGTTTCGGATCAGCGGCCTATGTGGTTATGCGCGCCCGACTTGCCAATCGAAATTTGCGGTCAGTGTAACGAGCGCAGCCTCACTCGCCCAATGCCGCCGCCATCAGCGCCTGCGTTGCGGGGTCAAATTCGACCGTGCCTTCAGCGAGCCCTTTGGCCATTTCCTTGCCCAGTTCGACCCCGAACTGATCGAACGGATTGATCCCCAGCAACACCGCGCCCGCAAACACGCGATGCTCGTAAAAGGCGATCAGCGCACCCAGGCTGCGCGGGGTCACCTGATCGAGCAGGATCGTCGTCGACGGGCGGTTGCCCGGATAGTTGCGCGCACCATCCTCGCTCGCGCGGCCGGTCATCAGCGCCGCACCCTGCGCGATGCAATTGGCGACGAGCGTTTCGTGATGCGCCTCGTCGAGCAGATGGTCGGGCTCACGCGCGACGACGAACTCGACGGGGATGAGATGCGTTCCCTGATGGAGCAGCTGGAACACCGCATGCTGGGCATCGGTACCGACCCCGCCCCAGGTAACCGGCGCGCTGTGACGGCCCAGCGGCTGGCCGTCGAGCGTCACCGCTTTGCCGTTCGATTCCATTTCGAGCTGTTGCAGATAGTCGGGAAGCAGGCGCAATCGCTCGTCATAGGCGAACACCGCGCGCGTCTGACAGCCGAGGCGATTGGCATAGATTTGATCGACGAAGGCGGCGAGCAGGCAGACATTGTCGGCGCCGTTGGCGAGGCGGAAATGGCGGTCCATTTCGGCCGCCCCTTCGAGCATGTCTGCAAAAGCATCCCATCCAAGCGCAAGCGCGGCCGGAAAGCCGATCGACGACCAGAGCGAATAGCGCCCGCCGACGGTCTCGGCGAACGGCAGGATGCGCGTTTCGTCGACGCCCCACTCGATCGCGCGTTCGGGCATCGCGGTCAGCGCGATGACGCGGCCGATCGGATCGTCAACCCCGCCTTCCTCCAGCCATTGCAGCGCCGAAGCGGCGTTGAGCAGGGTTTCGGTGGTGGTGAAGGTTTTCGACGCGACCGCGACCAGGGTGTGCGCGGGATCGAATTTGGCGAACGCCTCGTCGAGCGCCGCGCCATCGACATTGGAGACGACCGCGACGTCGATGCGCGATCCCTGACGGCCCAGAGCATCGATCAGCAAATCGGGGCCCAGCGCGGATCCGCCAATGCCGATGTGGAGCAGGTGGCGGATTTCGCCGAACGCCCCCGCCTCGATCGCATCGACCAGCATCCGCATCCGCTGGTGCAGCATCTGCGCGCGATGCACGGACTCCGGCGCGCCATCGCCGCGTTCGGCGCTATGCTCGGCGGCACGGCCCTCGGTCGGATTCGCGATGCCGCCCGAAAACAACGTTTTACGGCGTCCGTCGAAGTCCTGCACCTCGGCAAGGCCCGACAGGATCGCGACCACCGCGCCGTCGAGATGCGTCTTGGCGAAATCGAAGCGGATGTCGGCGACGTTGCGCACCAGCACCTGGAGCCGCGCTTCGGGATCGGCGGCAACAAGCCCGGTCAGCGGCTGCGGCTGCCAGTCGGAAAGGGCCTGCCATGCGTGATCGGCTGTCGTCATCAAATCGCTTCCCAAATTGCCCCGCCTGTGTCGTACGGGATCCAAAGACAGGCAGATTCATAGGCCCGGGGCCGCCCGCGCGCCAGTGTCGTCCACCGATATTTGCTTGACGCGCAGACCTATTCATAGCCAATGCCGCGCCATGAACGACGCCAGTCTTGCCGCCACGACGCCGCCCGCATCCGACCCTACCCCGTCCGCCCCGAACCCGACACCGGTTTCGGCGAAGGAAGAGGCCGTCGACACCGCCCGTTTCCTCGTCCTGCTGGCGATCGCGGTGCTGGTTTTCCGCAGTTTTTTCCTGTCGCCCTTCAACATCCCGTCTGAATCGATGCAGCCGCGGCTGTTGATTGGCGACTATCTGCTCGTCAACAAAATGGCCTATGGCTATTCGAAGCACAGCCTGCCGTTCAGCGTTCCGCTGATCCCGGGCCGGATTTTCGCACGGACGCCCGACCGCGGCGACGTCGTCGTGTTCAAGGCACCGCCCGTTGCCGACAATGATTATATCAAGCGCGTCATCGGCGTTGGCGGCGACAGCGTACAGGTGAAGGACGGCATCGTCTGGCTGAACGGCAAGCCGCTCAAGCGCGAGGCGATGGAAGATTTCGTCATCCCGGTGACTCCGAACATGATCGAAGCATCGCAGATGACGGGCACCCTGCCCTGCTACTCGATGGAGTTTGAAGAGGTCAGCGAGAGCGGCCAGCGCCAGTGCCGTTACAAGCAGTTTCGCGAGACGATGCCGAGCGGCAAAAGCTATGCGATCCTCGACATCACGACGATCGCCGAGGACAATACTCCGCTCGTCGTCGTTCCCGAGGGCCATTTGTTCCTGATGGGCGACAACCGCGACCGCAGCGCCGACAGCCGTTTCCCGGCAGTCGAAGGCGGCGGCATCGGCATTGTTCCCGAAGAAAACCTCGTCGGCCACGCGCTGGTCGGAATGTTCTCGACCGACGGATCGGCAAGCTGGTTCAACCCGATCAGCTGGTTCACCGCCGCGCGCTGGAGCCGCATCGGGGAAGGCTTTTGAGCGATCCGCTCGACGCCGGGGCTCTCGCCGGGATTATCGGCTGCACCCCGGACGACCTGGCACTTTACGATCAGGCGCTGACCCATGGCAGCACCGGGCGCCCCGACTATCAGCGGCTGGAATTTCTGGGTGACCGTGTACTCGGCCTCGTCATTGCATCCGAACTCTACACGCGCTTTCCGCGCGCCAGCGAGGGCGAGATGTCGTCGCGACTGCACGTCCTCGCGTCGGGGGCGACCTGTGCAACAATCGCCCAGCGCATGAACCTGACCGCGCTCGTCCGCTTCGGCGCGCAGGCGCGGAGCGACGGCGGACGCTACAGCGACAATATCGCCGCCGATGCGATCGAGGCGCTGATTGGCGCTATTTACCTCGATCAGGGTGCCGACACCGCACGCGCCTTCATTCTTGCCCATTGGGGTGATATGATCGACGGGCAACAAGCGGCGCCCAAACATCCAAAGGCGGCGTTGCAGGAATGGGCGCTGGCGCGCGGTCGTCGTCCACCTGAATATGAAATTATCGCGCGCGAGGGTCCCGACCACGCCCCGCGCTTTCGCGTCGCGGTCAGCATTGGCAAGCTCGCCCGTGCGGAAGCCGAAGGCGCAAGCAAACAGGCGGCCGAAAAAGCCGCCGCGACGGCACTGATCGCCGAACTCGAAGGACTAGGTAAATGACCCACCGCTGCGGATTTGTCGCCGTCGTCGGCGCGCCCAATGCGGGCAAATCGACCATCGTCAACGCCCTCGTCGGCCAGAAGGTCGCGATCGTCAGCCCAAAGGCGCAGACGACGCGCACCCGGTTGATGGGCGTCGCGATGGACGGCGAGACCCAGATCATCCTCATCGACACCCCGGGCATCTTTGCCCCGACGCGCCGGCTCGACCGCGCGATGGTCGCCACCGCGTGGAACAGCCTCGATCAGGCCGAGGCCATCCTGGTGATGATCGACGCCGCGGCAAAGCTCGGCGAGCGCGCCGAACGCGTGCTGCAGGGGGTCGAGGGGCGGCCCGAGAAGAAATTCCTGATCCTCAACAAGGTCGACCTGACCCGCAAGGACAAGCTGCTGACGACCGCGACCACGCTCAACGAGCGGGTGAAGTTCGACGAAACCTTCTTCGTCTCGGCCAGCACCGGCGACGGCATTCCCGAACTCAAGGCGACGCTGGCGGCGCTGATGCCCGAAGGCCATTGGCACTTCCCAGAGGATGAGGTAAGCGACGCCCCCGAACGGATACTCGCCGCCGAAATAACCCGCGAGCAGCTTTACCGCCAGCTCCACGAGGAACTGCCGTACCAGTCGACCGTCGAGACCGAGAAGTTCACGACACGCCCCGATGGCAGCGCCGAAATCCACCAGCAGATCCTGGTCGCGCGCGATAACCAGCGCGCGATCATCCTTGGCCACAAGGGCGAGCGGATCAAGGAAATCGGCAGCAAATCGCGCGCCGAGCTCGCCGAATTGCTGGGCCGCAAGGTGCATCTGTTCCTGCACGTAAAGGTCAAGGCGAACTGGGACGAAGACCGCGGCGTGTACCGCGACATGGGGCTTGATTGGGTTGATTGAGAACGGCGCCCTAAGGCGCCGCAATCACCATCAGCTCGTCGTTTCGCGCTCCAGCACAATTCGCACCGTCCCGTCGGGTGACTTCATGCGCAACCGATTGCCATCGATCGAATAGCGCACGCGCAGATTTCCTTCGGGAATATAGATTTCGCGCTCGTTGATTTGGAACTCCTGGCTGAGCTCATCGTCGCCACGCAGCGGTCGTTGGAAATAGGTGATGAACTCATCGTCGTCGGTGAACTCGACGACGTCGCCCCGCGACAGGTCGTCGACCCCGCCCAGCGCCACCACCCGCCATTTGCCGAGCACGCGCATCGGCTGCATATCCTTGGGAAGCTCGCCGCCATAACCGGCATAGAACGCCGCTTTGCCGCGCATCGTGTCGACCAGTTCGCGTTCATCCTTGATGTCGGCATAATCGACCCCCGCCATGCGCGTATTGAGACCGTCGAGCAATGCAAAGGCCCGCTTCGGATCGCCATCGCTGTGAAAAGCGCGGGTTGCGGCGTCCATCACCAGATACTGATCAACCAGTGTCTGCGCGAGACGAAGATTCCCCGCGGGTTGTGCCGTCGGTGCAGCAATGCTCAATCGGTCGCCATGCTTGCTGCCGTCTTGCGCGCTCACATAGCTCAGGGAAACGTCCATCAAAGACGCACCGTCGGCAAGTGACGCTGCGGGCAGATGCGCACGACCTTCATTCTTGCCGAGCGATGCATAGATGCCGCCGCCATTTGACGACAGGAACGCGGTTGGGACGGTAATCGCGATCGCGCCATCCTTCCCTTCGGTCATCAGCCCGTCAGGGACACCGAACACGCCGCTGATCCGGTACCCGGCATGCGGCGTCAGCGTCATCACCAGATCATGCGCGACCTCGCTCACCATATTACGGAACTCCTTCCGCATCAGGGCGCCACCCTTGTCCGAATCCGCAACGAAGAAGACGTTCCCGCCGCGCACGCTCGCGATCTTGGTAGCGAGCGCCCCGTCATATTGCACACCGACGCCGATGGTGGTGAGGCCAACACCGCGCTTCGAGGCTTCTTCGGCCATCGCCATGAAGCTGCCTGCGTCGGTGCTGTCGGTGTTCGGCTGCTCGTCGGTGAACAACATCATGCGTGTCTTGCCACCGAACCTCTCGGCCTCGGCAAAGGCGGTGTCGTAGCCAAGCCTCAGTCCCGCTTCCATGGAGGTCGACCCGTCGATAGCGATCGCGTCGATCGCGGCATGCATTGCATCCTTATTGCCCCGCACTGCCGCCGGCTGAAGATGCACGTTCGAAGTGGTCCCATAGATAACGATACCCAGCCGGTCCTTCGGCCCGAGTTCGTTGACCATCTGATGCAGCGCCGCCTTCACATTGGCGATCGGCGGCCCGTCCATCGACCCCGAACGATCGACGACCGCCATGATGCTGAGCGGTTCGCGTTTCCAGCTTTCAGCATCGATATTGCTGTCGAACGCCATCCCGACGAACAACAAATCGTCGGGCCGCGTCGGCAGGTTCGCCGTCATCGCCTGAACGTTGAGGCAGAAGAGTTGTGCGCACGCCTTTCCGGCAGGTAATGTCAGATCATGCTCGCCAAGCAAACCCTCGACGGTCAGCGATTCAGGGCGCGGCAGCGTTGATGCGCTGAGCGCCGTCGCACGGAAATGCTGGATGTCCTGCGCCCCGCCCTGACGAATGCGCGCGCCGGTGACGATAATGTTGCCGAGATCGTCGTCGTCATCCTGTTGCTGCGCAAGGCTGGGCATGGGTGCGATCGCGGCCAACAGCGCCAACGACATCAACGGTGCGTGAAACATTCCCCGGCTCGACATAACGCTCTCCCCAAAACGCATCTCTCCGAAACCGAAGCTATCATAGACGCTTCGGCTAATGAAATGGCAAATTCAACGCGGTCGCAGGCCCGGTATCAGAGCCCCCGGCAGTCATCCGGCACCGCCTGTCCATCGAACCGCGCACCGATCCACGCCAACGTCTCCGTCGCACTATCGCGCGCGGTGTGGGCGTGGTCGCCGCCTGGTAGCTCGATCCAGCGGACCGCCGTGCGTCGCTTGCACATCTTCTTCGCAAAATTCCGCGTCACTGCCGACGCGACGAGCGGGTCCTTGATGCTCTGCGCGATCAACAGCGGCCCCGGGACGCTCGCAGGATCGACACTGTTGGCGTGCATCGTCGCCGCCCACGGCTCGATCCGCCCCATATCTTTGTTCCGCAGCGCCCCGCGAACCGACACAATGCCCAGGATCGTGCCGAGTTTCGGCGTGCTGCCGATGGTGATGCAATTATTCTGCGCCAGCCGCTTGACCACGCCCTGGTTCGCCCGGTTCACCACCCCGTCCAGCGAATAGCCGAAACGTTCGGACCAGCTGTACAGCGTGAAGGCCATCATCATCGCACGGATATTAGGTTCGCTCGCCTTGCGCATGTTTTCGGCGAGGTCGGTCGCCGGGGCAGCAGCAGCCGTCGCGACAAGCGTCAGGTCAGGCGCGTAAGATCGCGCCGCGATCGCGGTCCACAACGCGGCATGACCGCCCTGCGATTCCCCCCACACGGCAAACTGGCCGCCCGCCGCCGCGCCCGGGATCGACCGTGCCGCACGCACCGCGTCGAGCACCGAGTGCGCGGTATCGCCGCCGACCAGATAGGGATGCGGCATCGGCGTGCCGAGCCCCGGATAGTCGGGCGCGACGACGACATAGCCCTCGCGGATCGCCTGCTCGAGACCGGGCGTCGCCTGAAAGAAAAGCGGATGGGTCGACAGCGCGCATTTTTGGGCAACGCCCGACGTACCGTGCGCCCAGGCGATCACGCGCCGCGGACGCGTCGGCACGGCTTCACGCGGCGCGACGACGGCGCCGGTGACCTCTTGTCGCACCCCGTCCTGACTGGTGGTCCAGTAACGCACCTGCCACGCCTGCATCCCCGCCGGGGTGTCGCGCATCGGTTCGGCCGATATCAGCGTGCCCGCCTGCTGCGCCGCCGCGGGCGATGCGAGGACCGACAGGCTGAGGGACAGGGTTGCAAGCAGGTGGCGCATGGACTTTCTCCCGATGCGCCACCCTATCATGGCTCTGCCGCCGCGAAAGCGCTGATTGCGAGCGTGGTTATTCGGCGGCGTCTTCCGTAGCTGCCGCCTTCTTCTTTGCGGGGGCCTTTTTCGCGGGCGCTTTTTTTGCCGGCGCTTTCTTGGCCGCGGCCTTTTTCGGCGCCGCCTTTTTCGCGGGCGCCTTCTTCTTGCCCTTCGCTGGCCCCTTGGCAGCGCGCGCGTCGATCAGCGCGATCGCTTCCTCTTCGGTCAGCGCGTCGGGCTCCATCGATTTGGGCAAGGTCGCATTGGTCGTTCCGTCGGTGACATAGGGCCCGAAGCGCCCGGCCATCAGCTTCATGTCGCCGCCGCTGGTCGGATGCGCACCAAAGGTCTTCAAAGGCTCGACCTTGGCGCGCCCGCGACCGCCACCCGCCGCCGCTTCGGCGATGCGGACCACAGCAGCGTTCATGCCGATTTCGAAGATTTCGGCGGTGCCGGTCAGCTTGGCATATTTGCCGTCATGGAGCAGATAAGGACCATAACGCCCCAGCCCAGCCATGATGACCTTGCCGCTTTCGGGATGCGTCCCGACCTCGCGCGGCAGGCTGAGCAGCCGCAGCGCATAGTCGAGGTCGAAATCCTCGACCGGGATATCCTTGGGGATCGACGAACGCTTCGCCTCCTTGCCGTCGCCGAGCTGGATATAGGGACCGAAGCGCCCGCTGCGCTTGGTGACCTCCAGCCCGCTCTCGGGGTCGGTGCCCATCGTTTCGGGACCGGTGTCGGCACCATCGCTGCCGCCCGGCTGCGCGAACTTGCGCGTGAACTTGCAGTCGGGATAATTGCTGCACGCGATGAACGGGCCGAACTTGCCGCCGCGCAGCGCCAGCTTGCCGGTACCGCAATTGGGACAGATGCGCGGATCGCTGCCGTCGCCCTTGTCGGGGAAGAGATAGGGGCCGAGGAATTCGTCGAGCGCCGCGGTGATCTCCGACGGCTTCTGCTCCATCACCTCACCGGTGCGCGGCTTGAAATCGCGCCAGAAACGGTCGAGCACCGCCTGCCACTGCGCGCGGCCGCCCGACACGTCGTCGAGCTCTTCCTCAAGCCCGGCGGTGAAATCATACTGGACATAGCGTTCGAAGAAACGCTCGAGGAACGCGGTCAGCAAACGCCCGCTTTCCTCAGGCATGAAGCGGTTCTTCTCGACCGTCACATAGGCACGGTCCTTGAGCACCTGGAGGATCGCGGCATAGGTCGACGGACGTCCGATGCCGAGCTCTTCCATCTTCTTGACGAGGCTCGCTTCCGAATAGCGCGGCGGCGGCTGGGTCTCGTGCTTTTCAACTTCGACGCCGGTCTTCGCAGGCGCGTCGCCCTTCGCCATCGCGGGGAGCAGGCGCGCGTCATCGTCGTCATTATTGTCGTCGCGACTTTCATCATAAAGCGCGAGGAAGCCCGGGAATTTGATGACCTGCCCGGTCGCGCGCATCATCGTCTTGCCGGTGCCGTCGGTCAGGTCGATGCTCGTGCGTTCGAGCCGCGCCGACGCCATCTGGCTCGCCATCGCGCGCTTCCAGATCAGCTCGTAAAGCCGGCCATGGTCGCCGCTGCCGGCCTTGTCCTTCGAAAAATCGGTCGGGCGGATCGCTTCGTGGGCTTCCTGCGCATTCTTCGCCTTGGTCTGATACTGACGCGGCTGGTCGGGGACATAGCCGCCGTCATAGCGGTTCGCGATGGCTTTCCGCGCCGCGCTGATCGCGCTGCCGTCCATCTGGACGCCGTCGGTACGCATGTAAGTGATCGCGCCGTCCTCATAGAGGCCTTGCGCGATCCGCATCGTGTGACTGGCCGAGAAGCCAAGCTTGCGCGCGGCTTCCTGTTGCAGCGTCGAGGTCGTGAACGGCGGCGGCGGGTTGCGCGTCAGCGGCTTGGTCTCGACCAGATCGACGGTGAAATGGCCCGCCTTCACATCGGCTTCGGCGGCGCGCGCGTCGGCTTCGCTGGTGATCGTCAGCCGCTCGATCTTGTCGCCGCGCCAGCGCGCGAGGCGCGCCTTGAACGGCGTGCCCGACATTTCGAACAGGCCGGTGATCGACCAATATTGCTGCGCAACAAAGGCTTCGATCTCGCGCTCGCGTTCGACGATCATGCGCAGCGTAACCGACTGGACGCGGCCTGCCGATTTGGCGCCGGGCAGCTTGCGCCACAGGATCGGCGACAGGGTGAAACCGACCAGATAGTCGAGCGCGCGGCGGGCGCGATAGGCATCGATCAGATCGTCGTCGAGCGCGCGCGGGTTCGCCATCGCGGTCAGCACCGCATCCTTGGTGATCGCGTTGAAGGTCACGCGGTCGACCTCGCCCGGCAGCGCCTTTTTGCTGCGCAGCAATTCCTGCACATGCCAGCTGATCGCCTCACCTTCGCGGTCAGGGTCAGTCGCGAGAATCAATCGGTCGGCGGATTTCGCGGCGTCCTGGATTTCCTTCATCCGCTTCGCCTTGTCGGGATAAAGCTGCCACTCCATTGCAAAGCCGTCGTCGGGGTCGACCGAGCCGTCCTTCGGCGGCAGGTCGCGAACATGGCCATAGGACGCCAATACCTTGAAATCGCGGCCCAGATATTTCTCGATTGTCTTCGCCTTGGCCGGCGATTCAACGATTACCAATTGCATTCAAAACTATCCCCGTTACCGGCTCTCACATGTACGCGCGAGGGTGGCGGGGATAGCTTGATTCCGTCAAGCCGGATTTTTCGCGATCAACTCTGCCATTTGAAGTCGGCGGGCAGGACGCATTTGCCAGCGTCGTAATTGCCGACGCTGCGAATGACCTCCTGATCCTCGGGCTCGATGCGGCGACCGCTGATCTGGCTGTCGACCACGCGACGGACGAGCGCGTCGAGGCGGGTGACGAGATAGCAGTCGATGGCTGGCGCTGCGTGCGCGTTGCCGACCCCGCTGTCGTCGGTCAGGAACAAATAGCGCGACTGGGTCGCCGCCGCCATCGCGCGCATCGCATATTCGGCCTCGTCGGCGACGCCCGACGCGGCCACCGGGGTTATATGGATGCGCTTGGCCCGCGCGGCTTCGGCCGCCGCCCAGGTCTGCCCGAACTTGTCATTGTGGGGCGGCGCGTCGGCGACGAGCAGCAGCGACTTGACCGCATCGGGGCGCCATTCCTGCCCCACCGCACGGATCAGCGCCTGATCCATCGCCTCGGGATAATCGCCGCCGCCGTTCGCCGATTGCCGCGCCAGCATGCCCTGCGCCTTGCCGATATCGCGGTCGAAGGCAAAGCTGCGGGTGACATATTCGTCGCCGATATCGCGGTAAAAGACGAAGCCGATGCGGATATCAAGGTCGCGGTGCTTCGCGGTGATCGCGCCGATGATCGAGCGGAGTTCCGCCTGCAAGAAGCTGATCTCGTCGCCCATGCTGCCCGTGGTGTCGATCACCAGCATCAAGTCGAGCTTGGTCGCCTTGGTCGCCATCTGGTTTGCGGTCAGCCCGACCGACTGCCCGCCCGGTGCATTGGCGACCAGCACGGGTCGCGCATCGGCGATCGCGCGCCCGGCCTTTTTCGCCGAAACGGTGATCCGCTCACTCAGGCGGTCGAGGCCCGGAAAGAAGACCGCGCTGCCATCGGCCTGCGTCGCCATGGTGATGCTGTTACCGTCCGAACAGGTGACGACGACGTCGGCGAAGGGGATCGGCTGGCCGTTGCGGTCGTTCACCTTCACCGTGACGACGCGCATCGTATCGACGCGCGGCAGCGCGCGAATATCCTGCCCCAGATCGCTGCGATTGACATAAGCGGCATAGAGTTCGGGGTTGAGCAGGTCGTCATGCTCGCCCGCAGTCAAAATCCCCGCCTGGGGTTGCGGCTGCGGCCAGGGGCGTGGCGGCACGATCGGCGGGCTGGTCCGATAGTCGCCCGGGGAACCTGCAACGGGCGCCGCCGGTTCAGCGCTGCTCGCTTCGTCGGCGCGGGCCGACGCGCGGGATTCGCTGACTACCGGAGAGGCACTGTCGACATAGGCCGACGGCGGCGGAGGTGGCGGCGGAGCAGGTGGCGGCGGGGGCGATGTCATCGCGACCTTCTCGCGATGCTTTCCGCCAACACCATAGCCCGTCTGCAGCTGGTTTTGCTCAACTTCGGCGGCGAGGCGCGGCAGCGGATCGGCGGTGCGGCAAAAACCCTGCTTCGCCGGCACTGTCCGGGCCTGCGCGAGCGGGATCGGCGCGGATGCCGACGCCAGTATCGCCATCATCGTCACGCTCGTCAGCAATCGGCTGCGCATCGTCAAACTCCCGCCGTGTAACACAATATCATCAGGTTGTCGGTCAGCCGCTGAACCGTGACTGAACCGCGATGAACGGCTAGATGCGTCGGAGCTTCGCCGCAGTGCGCCCGGTCACATCAGCGAAATTCGTGCCCCGGCATGGCGCTCGATACGCCCCGCCAGCTCGAGTTCGAGCAGCACGAGCTGGACCGCCGCGGCGGGCTGCCCCGACTGGCGCACCAGCTCGTCGATCGCGACCGGCGTAGGCCCGAGCAGTTCGGCGATCGCGCGCCGGTCGCCCTCGCCCGCCTCGCCCGGCGCAGGCGTCGCCGCCGCCGCATAGGGCCGTGCCGGTTCGCGCAGCATCCGCGCGTCGATCGGCCCGACGGCTTCCAGCACATCGTCGACATTCTGGATCAGCGTCGCACCTTCGCGGATCAGCAGGTTGCAGCCTTGCGCGCGCGGGTCGAGCGGCGATCCCGGCACCGCCATCACCTCGCGCCCATAGTCGCCAGCGCGGCGTGCGGTAATCAACGATCCCGATTTGGGTGCCGCCTCGATCACCACTGCCCCCTGCGCCAGCCCCGCGATGATGCGGTTGCGCGACGGAAAATGGCGCGCGAGTGGTTCGGTACCCGGCGGCTGTTCGGCGATCAACAACTGGTCGGCCGCAATCTTTTCCTGAAGCTGCGCATTTTCGGGGGGAAAGGCGACATCGATCCCGCTCGCGATCACCGCGGCGGTTGCGCCGCCGAGTGCGCCAACATGCGCGGCGGTATCGACCCCGCGCGCGAGCCCGCTGACCACGGTGACATTGCGCGCGGCAAGATCGACCGCGAGTTGGCGCGCAAAGCGGCATGCGGCGGCCGAGGCATTGCGCGCGCCAACGATCGCGACGCATGGCCGCTGCAACATCGCGGTGTCGCCGCGAACGATGATGACCGGCGGAGCGCCCTCGACCTCGCGGAGCAGCGGAGAATATTCCGCCTCGTCGCTGAAGATGTGCCGTGCACCAAGTTCGGCGACGCGATCAAGCTCGCGCAGCGCAACCTCGGCGGGAGCGATTCGCGCCTTCCCTGCTCCGCCGCGCAACACAAGATGGGGCAGAGCCTCAAGCGCCGCCTCGCCCGAACCGAAGCGCATCATCAGCTGATGCCAGCTCACCGGGCCGACGTGCGGCGTGCGGATCAACCGCAGCCGCGCCAGCCGCTCGGCGCGGGTCATTCGGCGACCTTCTTGCCGCCGCCGACGCGCGGCTCGGTCCCGGCGCGCAGCCGGGCGATATTCTCGCGGTGGCGCCACAGCACGATCACCGCGAGACCGGCGAGACCGACCGCATAGGTCGAATGGCCGAGCGCGAGCGCGGCGACCGGCGCGGCGACCGCACCCAACATCCCGCCCAGCGACGAAATGCGCAGCAGCAGCACGGCGGCAAGCCACACGGCGGCAAAAACCAGCCCGATCGGCCAAGCGAGCGCGAGCGACAGGCCGAGCAAAGTTGCAACCCCCTTGCCGCCCTTGAAGCGCAGCCAGACGGGGTAGCAATGACCGATCATCGCCGCCGCGCCCGCGATCATCGCGCCATCGTCGCCGAGCTCGGGAACGAAATGGCGCGCGAGCAGCACCGCGACGGCGCCCTTCGCGCCATCGAGGATCAGAGTCGCCGCCGCCAGCCCCTTGCGCCCGGTGCGCAGCACATTGGTCGCACCGATATTGCCCGAGCCGATCTGGCGCAGATCGCCCGCACCAAAGGCGCGCGTGATCAGGACGCCAAAGGGTATCGAGCCGAGGAAATAAGCCGCAGCGATCAGCAAATATATCGTCATGTCATTCCCCACTCGTTCGCCGCCAGTGTGCCGATTTTGAACGGTGCAATCAACGGATTCGATGACGTTGGCCGCCAGAATGGACAAGACGGCCGTCTTCGCGGGGAGACGAGATTGGATTGAGCGCAATGGAGCCGCCTGCTACGCGGCACCCATGCCCTCCCCTGCACCCGACGCCCCCATCCTTTTTTTCGACAGCGGCCTTGGCGGGTTGAGCGTCCTCGCGCCGACCCGCGCGCTGCTGCCGACCGCGCCGATCGTCTATGCCGCCGACTATGCGGGACTGCCCTATGGCAAGAAAAGCGAAGCCGAACTGGCGGCGCGCGTTCCGGCACTGCTCGGGCGGCTCGTCGAACGCTATCAGCCGCGGCTCGTCGTCGTCGCGTGCAACACCGCCTCGACCATCGCGCTCACCCATATCCGCGCCGCGCTCGACCTGCCGATCGTCGGCACGGTTCCCGCGATCAAGCCCGCAGCGGAAATCACCAGAAGCGGCGTCATCGGGGTGCTCGGCACCGAAGCAACGGTGCGCCAGCCCTATGTCGATGATCTCAGCGCGAAATTCGCTAGCGGCAAAACCGTGCTGCGCCACGGCAGCCCCGGGCTCGTCACCGGCGCCGAGGCCAAGCTCAACGGCGGAAGCATCGACCCCGCCGTCGTTGCGCGGGCCATCGCGGGGCTTCGCGATCAGCCGGGGGGCGAAGCGATGGACGTCATCGTCCTCGCCTGCACCCATTTCCCGCTGCTGCTCGACGAATTGCAGGCCGCCGCCGGCCCCCATGTCCGCCTGATCGACGGCGCCGAGGGCATTGCGCGCCGGACCGCAGCGCTGACCGAGGGCCAAGCCTGGCCCGCCGCGGCGACGCCCGGCATCGCAGTCTTCACGCGCAGCGACGACCGTCCGCCGCCGCCGCTCGCCACGCTGGCGCCCTATGGCATCGACCGGATCGAGCTGATCTGAAGCGGATCTATTCGGCGCCGTTGACGCACGACGCCAGCCACGCACGTTCGGCCGCCTCGGGTGCCTGATCGCCCAGACTGCGGACCTTGGGCAGTCCGGCCTGACGGTTCACCTTCGCGCAACTCGGCGCCTCGCCATCCGACGTGCCGTGAAGGCGTCCGCCGCACACCAGCAAGGTTTCGTCGGACGTGCCCCAGCCGACTTTCTCGGCGCCAGACGGCGCCTGGCCCGCACAATAGGTGTCGGTCTCCGACCCCGGGTCGCCGCAAATCTTGTCGATGCGCGCCACATTGGCCTTCGCGGTTGCAACGAATCTCTGCCGATACTCACTATTGGTCGCAAAATAGCTCTGAATGCCGCAGACCCGGTCACCGCGCTGGGCGAGCAGATTATAGTCGCAGATGCGCGCCCCCTGATAGTCCTCGCAGATCATCCACGCGCCGTTGAACGGTGCCGGCGTCGGCGCCGGTTTCGTGCCCGAAACACCCGTCCCGAGCGCCGCAACAGACAGGATCGCGACCGTGAACAAACGCATATTAGGCAACTCCTTCATAAACCTCGATTTCCGTTTCACGATACGTCGCACAGGTCAACAATGCCGTGCGATCGATCACAGTCATCGAACCAATGACTTGCGAATCGTTCGCACTGGATTTCGGCCAGTTTCGGCGTTATTGGCTCCCCGCATCGGCAGTCACCAGACGGGCGACGCCGGCAACAGACCAGGCGGGGCTGACCTTGAACTATAACGATATCTTCGCTCGCGCGATCGACCGGCTGCACGAAGAAGGACGCTATCGCGTCTTCATCGACATTTTGCGCAACCGGGGTTCGTTCCCCAACGCACGCTGCTTTGCCGGCCACAATGGCCCGAAGCCGATCACGGTCTGGTGCTCGAACGACTATCTTGCGATGGGCCAGCACCCCAAGGTTGTCGAAGCGATGGAAGAGGCGCTGCACGACGTCGGCGCCGGCTCGGGCGGCACCCGCAACATCGGTGGCAACACCCATTATCACATCGACCTCGAGCATGAACTTGCCGACCTGCACGGCAAGGACGGCGCGCTGCTCTTCACCTCGGGCTATATCTCGAACGAAGCGACGCTCGGCACGCTCGGCAAGCTGCTGCCGAATTGCATCATCTATTCGGACGAACTCAACCACGCCTCGATGATCGCGGGCATCCGCAACTCGGGCTGCGAAAAGCGCGTGTGGCGCCACAATGACCTCGCGCATCTCGAGGAACTGCTCGCTGCCGACGATCCCGACGCGGCGAAGCTGATCGCGTTCGAGAGCGTCTATTCGATGGACGGCGACGTGGGCCCGATCCACGCGATCTGCGATCTCGCCGAGAAATATAATGCGCTGACCTATTGCGACGAAGTCCATGCCGTTGGCATGTACGGCCCGCGCGGCGGCGGCATCAGCGACCGCGACGAAGCGGCGCACCGCATCACGATCATCGAGGGCACCCTCGGCAAGGCATTCGGCGTGATGGGCGGCTATATCGCCGCCGACAAAAACATCATCGATGTGATCCGCAGCTATGCGCCGGGTTTCATCTTCACCACCAGCCTGTCGCCGGTTCTCGTCGCTGGCGTCCTCGCCAGCGTCCGTCATCTCAAGGCGTCGAGCGTCGAGCGCGACGCGCAGCAGGCAGCGGCCGCTTATCTCAAGCAGAGTTTCCGCGACGCCGGCCTGCCGGTGATGGATTCGACAACCCACATCGTCCCGCTGATGGTTGGCGATCCGGTGCGCGCAAAGAAGATCAGCGACATTTTGCTTGCCGAATATGGCGTCTATGTTCAGCCGATCAATTTCCCGACCGTGCCGCGCGGCACCGAGCGCCTGCGCTTCACCCCGGGTCCGGCGCATGACGAAGCGATGATGCGCGAACTGACGGTGGCACTGACCGAAATCTGGGGCCGGCTGGATCTGGAACTCAAGAAAGCCGCGTGAGCGATTCCGGCATTTTCCCAACGGACGATTGGGCTATAGCGAGAGGAACGGGTCCGCATGGCCCCATCTTGTCCCGCTATCGAAACGGGATGCCATCGAGCGCAGACCGGGCACTATTTTCGAACCTTGTCATCATCCGTTGGCAATATGCCGATGCAAATGCCGGTAGTTTTCCCGACGACGACACGCTCGACCGGATGACCGAGTTCGAGGACGCGGTTCTGGAAGCGGCCGACCACGAAAAATACTGGGGCTCCGGGGTGGCCGTCCTGACCGAAAACGGCGTTCGGGAATGGCGCTTCTACACGCCCGACACCTCCGAATTCATGGACAATTTCAATCGCGTCCTCGCCGATATGGACGCTTTCCCGCTCGAGTTCCAAGTGTTTGACGACCCGGAATGGATCGCCCTCGCCGAGCTTCAGTCGGCCCCCAGTGACGATGACAATGACGATGAAGACATTTGACGAAATCGTCGTCGGACGCCGCTCGATCCGCGGCTTCCTCGACAAGCCTGTGCCCAAGGCGCTCGTCGCCGAAGTGATCGAGGTCGCGATGCGCGCGCCCTCTTCCTTCAACAACCAGTGCTGGAATTTCTCGGTCGTCACCGGAGCGCCGCTCGAGGCGATCCGTCGGGGCAACACCGAAGGCATCCTCGGCGGGAAGCCCGACAGCCGCGAATTTCGCCGTTTCGATGGCATCGCCGACGACCACCGCGCCCGGCAGATCGAAATCGCCAAGCAATTGTTCGGCGCCATGGGCATCGAACGCGAAGACAAGGACGCGCGGCAGGACTGGGTCCTTCGCGGTTTCCGCCAGTTCGATGCGCCGGTCAGCATTGTCGTGACCTATGACCGCATCTTGCTGGGCAGCGACATCGCGCCCTTCGACTGCGGCGCGGTCACCAATGCGCTGGTCAACGCCGCCTGGTCGCGCGGGCTCGGCTGCGTCATCAACAGCCAGGGCATCATGCAAAGCCCCGTCGTGCGCGAACATGCGCGCATCCCCGACGATCAGGTGATCATGATCTGCGTCGCGATGGGCTGGCCCGACGAAGAGTTTCCGGCCAATGCGGTGGTGTCGAACCGCAAGAGCGTTGACGACGCGGTGCGGTTCGTCGGGTTCGACGACTAACGCTCAGCCTGCCGGCCGCGTCATCCCCCAGAAATGCGGGCCGCCGCCCGGAACATCCCATTCGACCTGCGTGACAAAGCCCAGCCGCTCGTAAAGCGGCACATTTTCCGGCGTCGCTGTTTCGAGCCAGCACGGCAGGCCTTCGGCGTCGGCGACCGCTGTCTGCGCGCGGATGATCCGGCCGCCATGGCCCTTGCCCTGATGCTCGGGGCGCACACCGACATAATGGAGATACCAGAAGCGCCCCTTGGGCCGGTGCGCGTCGATGCCGGCCTGCGTCTTCAACCCGCGTGGCAATGCGGTACCGAAGGTCGCGACGAGCGGGATCATGGTGCGGAGAAACTCCAGCGTCCCGCCATGCGCCTGCCCCGGCGCACGCCACAACGCGCCTGCCTCGTCACCGCGTGCGCGGAGCGCCACGCCGGCGCGGGCGTCAGTGGGGACGAGGGTACGGAACAGGCTGCGCAGCGCGCGGGCGCGATGCCCGGCATCGGGCAATATCCATGACAAGGCAGGATCGGTCTGAAACGCCTGCGCCAGCGTTTCGACCAGCGCCGCGTGATCGGCTTTACCCGCCGGCATGATTTCGTTCATCTCGCCCCCTCGTCATTCCCGCC
The DNA here is from genome assembly GCF_058807415.1 of Sphingopyxis sp. GW821-FHT12C06. Taxonomy (NCBI): domain Bacteria; kingdom Pseudomonadati; phylum Pseudomonadota; class Alphaproteobacteria; order Sphingomonadales; family Sphingopyxidaceae; genus Sphingopyxis; species Sphingopyxis sp. GW821-FHT12C06. The sequence continues at coordinate 572,466 of NZ_JBXAQR010000002.1, forward strand.
TTCGCGGGAATGACGAGGAGTGGCTGTTAAATTCAATCGCGGCAATAGCCTTCGCCGTCCTTGACCTTCAGGCATTCCTTCTTTCCGGCCAGATATTTCAGCCCGGTTTCATCGCCACTCGCACGCGTGAGCGACAGTTTCTCGGCGCCGCGCGCGAACTGGATGCCATGCTCGCTGTCGCTACCGTCATACGTCCCCTTGGTGTCGAGGTCCGACTGCATTTCCAGCTTGTATTTGCCGGGCTCGGCAGTGGTGACGGTGACATACATGCCCTCCGGCCCCGTCCATTTGCCCGCCCAGTCCGCAAAACGGTGCGGCGCGCTTGCGGCGTCTTCCTGAGGCGTTGTTTCGGACGGCATCGTTTCGACCGGAACCTCGGTCATCGTCGTATCGGCAGGCGCTGGCGCTTCGGCCTTCTCGCACCCGGTCAGCAGCGCCATCGCGGCTGCCCCCGTCAGGATCATGCTCGCTTTCATCATGCTTCTCCTTCCCCGTCCAAACGCGCCGCGGCGCATAAGTATCCGCAGCCTATCCCGCCAAAATCTCTGCATAGAGCGCCGGGTCGACATTGCCGCCCGACAGCGTGACCAAGGTCGCGTCGCTAACCTCGACCTTCCCCGCCAGCACCGCCGCGAGCGCCGCCGCGCCGCCTGGCTCGACCACCAGATGCAACTTCTCGAACGCGACGCGCATCGCATGGCGCACCTCTTCGCGCGTCACCACGACGCCGCGCACGCCGCGCGCCTGCAACACCGCGAAGTTGATCGGCCAGGTTTGCGGTGTCTGAAGTGCATCGCATTCGGTCGGCCAGGCCAAATCCTCTACCGGCAGGATTTCGCCCGCGACCAGACTGCGCGTCACATCGTCCCAACCCTCGGGCTCGACCGCGAAAACCTCGGCATCGGGGCATGCGAGCGCGAGTCCCGCCGACAGCCCGCCGCCACCGCAACAGGCGACAATGCGATCGGGGCCAGCGACGCCGCGTGCTTTCATCTGCACGCGCGCCTCGATCCCCATGCTCCCCTGCCCCTCAATGATCCACGGATCGCCATAGGCATGTACCAGCGTTCCGCCGCTTTCCTCGAGCAACGCCGCCGCGACCGCATCGCGCGATTCGGTCAGGCGGTCGTACAGCACGACCTCCGCACCCAGCGCGCGCGTCGCCGCAAGCTTCATCTGCGGCGCATTGCTTGGCATCACGATCGTCGCCGCGATCCCCAGCCGCTTCGCCGCCCAGGCGACGCCCTGCGCATGATTGCCGCTCGACACGCCGACGACCCCCGCCGCCACCTGTTCCGGGGTCAGGTCGGTCAGCCGGTGCCAGGCGCCGCGAATCTTGAACGCACCGACGGGTTGCAGGCATTCGGCCTTGCACCAGATCGTCCGTCCATCGACCTCCAGCGGCAGCAACGGCGTCTGCGGCAGCAATGCAGCGACTTTCGCCGCCGCGCGTTCGACACCCGCCAGCGTGGGCGCACGATTGGGGTTGAGGAGGGGATCGGGGCTTTGCTGTGTCATGGCTTCGTCCTATAGGGCCGTTCATACAAGACAAGGCGGCAAAGGTCCGCACAGGAGATTTTTCATGAGCAAGGTTCTGGTGATCGGCGCAGGCGGCGTCGGTTCGGTCGCGGTGCACAAGATGGCGATGAACGCCGACATCTTCCCCGACATCACGCTAGCCAGCCGTCGCAAGTTCAAGTGCGATGCGATTGCGGAGTCGGTCAAGACCCGCACCGGCGTCACGATCAAGACCGCCGAGGTCGATGCCGACAATATCGAAGCCACTGCGGCGCTGATCCGTGAAATCGGTGCGACGCATGTCGTCAACCTTGCGCTCCCCTATCAGGATCTTACGATCATGGAGGCGTGCCTGTCGACCGGCGCGCATTATATGGACACCGCCAACTACGAGCCGCGCGACGAGGCGAAGTTCGAATATCACTGGCAGTGGGCGTATCAGGACCGCTTCAAGGACGCCGGCCTGATGGCGCTGCTCGGCTCGGGCTTTGACCCCGGTGTGACCAGCGTCTTCACGACCTGGCTCCGCAAGCATCATTTCGACCGCATCGACACGCTCGACATTCTCGACTGCAACGGCGGCGACCATGGCCAGCATTTCGCGACCAACTTCAATCCCGAAATCAACATCCGCGAAGTCACCGCGATCGCGCGCCACTGGGAAAATGGCGACTGGGTCGAGACCCCGCCGATGTCGGTAAAGCAGCAGTTCGATTTCGAAGCCGTCGGCCCGAAAACGATGTACCTCATGTATCATGAGGAAATCGAAAGCCTGAAAACCCACCTGCCCGAAATTCAGCGCATCCGTTTCTGGATGACCTTCGGCGAAGCTTACATCACCCACCTCAACGTGCTTCAGAATGTCGGCATGACGCGGATCGACCCGGTCATGTATGAAGGCCGCGAGATCGTGCCGTTGCAGTTCCTCAAAGCCGTTCTCCCCGAACCCTCGAGCCTCGGTGAGACGACCAAGGGCAAGACCAACATCGGGGTGATCGCGACCGGCCTCGGCAAGGATGGCAAGGAAAAGACGCTCTACCTCTATAACATCTGCGATCATGAGGACGCCTATGCCGAAACCGGCAATCAGGCGGTCAGCTACACCACCGGCGTCCCCGCGATGATCGGCGCCGCGATGATGGTCACCGGCACGTGGAACGGCGATGGCGTGTTCAACATGGAACAGATGGACCCCGATCCTTTCATGGACATGCTCAACAAGCATGGCCTGCCCTGGCAGGTGAAGGAACTCGACGGTCCGCTCACCTTCTGACAACTTACCCCGCGCCGGGCGCCCTCCGGGCGTTCCGGCGCCGGTAGGCATAACCGCCTGCCCAGAACAGCGCATAAAGCCCCACGACGGCATAGATGGCCGGCAATGGATCATCGAGCGAACTGATCGACCCGGCCCAGGCCGCGATCGCCGCATAGGGCAGCGTCGCCAACAGATAGAAGAAGGCAAATTTCGCGAACGGCATACCGTTTGCACCCGCCATGCACGACGTGACTTCGGGCAGGATCGGCGCCGCGCGGGCGAACAGGATCATCGCTGCGCCGTGCCGACCAAAGGCCTCTTCCATCCGTATCCGCTCTGCGGGGTCCTTTGCGATACGCTCGATGATCCGGACGCCGAACCGTGCGCCAAGGCCATAGCCCACGACGGCGGCGAGGCAGGAACCCGCGAGCGCGGCGGCAAGCCCCGGCAGAAAGCCGAGGAAATATCCACCAAGGATCATCACGGTTAAAGTCGGCACCGCCACGAACAGGTCGAGGAAGAGCAGCGCGACCACGACCGCCGCCACCGCTGGTCCCGACAGATCGCTCGCGGCATCGAGCCAGCTTCGCACATTGTCGACGGTGAGAATGCCGAGCATTCGGGCGATGACAAAAGTCGAGGCGAAGATGGCGGCAAGCCCGGCCATCATCTTGATCAGGCTTTTCACTGGCCGTGCCCCTGCATCACGCGCGCCGCGAGCGCGGGCGAAAGACGCCGTAACGCCCGGAGCAGCGAAACCTTGCCGATATCATTGTCGGCAATTCCGCGCTCGATCCCCCGCAATATGGCCCGCGCCGCCGAAGCTGCCGACATCTTGTCGCTGCCACGCCCCTCGGTCATCGGTGTGTCGACGACTGGCAGGAACGCCTGCATCACCCGGATATGCGTATCAGCCAGTTGCCCGCGCAAGCTTTGCGAGAAATTGTCGAGCGCCGCCTTGCTCGCACAATAGACCGCCGATCGCGCCTTGGGCACAAGACCCAGTCCCGAATTGATGTTGAGGATGAAGGGCGCTTCGGCTCGCCGCATCGTCTCCAGCAGCCCCGCGATCAGCAGAACCGGGCCAACGAAGTTCACCGTAACTTCGCGCGCGACTCCAGCCGGGTCGAAGTCGGGATCGACAAGCCGCGGCGTGAACTGCACCGCAGCGCAGTTGATCAGCCCATCGACCGGCGAGCCCTCCGCCGCAAGCACGACCGCCGCGATCCGTACCGCCTCTGGATCGGCGAGGTCGGCTTCGACAAAGCGATGGGCCCCCGCGGCGGAAGCTTCCAGCGCCGGCGGGGGGCGCCGTCCGATCATCGTCAACCGGTTCACCGGCGCAAGCATGGTTGCAATTTCGCGGCCGATGCCGGAAGTGGCTCCGGTCAGCACAATATGGCGGTCGGTCAGTTTCATGGCGGCCTTCATCATGGATCGAATCGGAAACAGAGGATGTGGGCGCAGCGGCGCGCCTCGTAATTACCCGAGGGCAATTTGACCGGATTACAGTCCTTTATCGATCAGCATGGCGAGCGGACGAGCGTCGCCGAGGGGCGGCATTTATTCCGTCAGGGCGACCGCGACCCGCGACTTTTTCTGATCAGCTCAGGCCTGCTCAAGGCCTATTATGTGCGGCCCGACGGCCGCGAGCATATCAAATCCTTCGTGCCAAAGGGCGCGGTCATCGGCAGCATGGTCGCGATGGACGGCGATGCGTCCTGCACCTTCAGCCTCGTTGCGCTCCTCCCCTCGGCCACGATCAGCCTGCCCTTCGCCCTGCTCGAAAGCGCCGCGCGAGCCGACCCCGCGCTGGCGAACGCCGTCATCGGCTTTCTGTCGGCCTATGCCCGCCGCAAGGAGCAGCGCGAATATGAACTGCTCTGCCTGTCAGCCGAAGCCCGCTACCGCACCGCACTCGATGCGCTGGGCGATATCGCTGACACGGTCAGCCAGGCCGATCTCGCCGCCTATATCGGCATCACCCCGCCCGCGCTCAGCCGGTTGAAGCGCAGGACCATGCCGCGGTCACTTGCGCGTCGCCAGGCACCGCCGGTAAAAGCCGCTAGCCGAGAAATGCCGACCGCCGGGAAAGACAATCGATGACCGCTTATCTCGCCCCGATCGGGCTGCTCATCATTTCGAACATCTTCATGACCTTCGCCTGGTATGGGCATCTGGGCGATATGTCGCGGCCGATGTGGCTGGCGATCCTGATCGCGTGGGGCATCGCTTTCTTCGAATATTGCCTTGCCGTTCCCGCGAACCGCATCGGCTATGGCGTTTACAGCGCCGCCGAACTCAAGACCTTGCAAGAGGTCATCACCCTTCTCATCTTTGCCGGCTTCGCAGTCTTCTGGCTCGGCGAGAAACTGACCGTGAACCACCTCGTCGGCTTCGGCCTGATCGCTACGGGCGCTTTCTTCATCTTCAAGGGGCCGATTGCGGCCTGACAATGAAAGTGCCCAGCCGATGCCAAAGCCGCCTCGGCGCAGGTCGCGACAGGCAAGCGCGCTGCCATGCCCCGCCTTCCCCCTTCCCCCTTCTCCCTTCTCCCTTCTCCCTTCTCCCTTCTCCCTTCTCCCTTCTCCCTTCTCCCAATCTATCGCTCAACCAACCCCGATGCACGCTAGCATCGGCTCGCCGATTATTTTATCACGCGAGAAACTAACGAAGAAATGTGCAGCAGGAGGCGCCAAATGATCAAAAGACGCAAGGTCGGGGCGATTGCCAAGCGGACGTGCTTGATGGCCGGAGTTGCGATGTCCGCAATCTTGTCCGGTTGCGGCGGCGGATCCGACTCCTCGACAACTCCGCCAGTAGTCGTCGTGCCAACGCCCACCCCGACACCAACACCGACTCCTACCCCGACACCCACGCCGACGCCGACGCCGACGCCCACGCCGACACCAGTCAGCGCTGTCACGCAGACGGTTGTGACGACCCTCCGCTACCCCTCGGCGCTGTTCTTCCTCGAAAGCGGCCGGATGCTGGTTGCCGAACGGGAAGGAACGATGCGGATCGTGGCCCCCTCCGGAACATCCACCCTTCTTGCGAATGTTCCGACAGTCGACTTTACGGGGCAAGGCGGATTGCTGGATATCATTCCGGATCCGTTTATTATCGGGTCGGGCCGTATGTATTTCAGCTATGTCGAGGCCGGAACGGGAGGCAGCAGCCTTGTCGTCGCGCGCGCGCGGCTAAACGATTCGAGCACGCCCCGCCTCGAGGACGTCACGGTCCTGTGGCGACAAAGCCAGCGACTGACCTCATCCGAAAATTTTGGCGGCGCCCTTGCCATCTTCAACGACAAGCTGTTCGTCGGGGTCGGCGACCGGGGGCAGACGGCTTCGGCGCAGGATCTGGGCAGCACGCTCGGCAAGATCATCCGCATCAACACCGACGGCACGATCCCGACCGACGGTCCCTTTGTTGGCGCAGCAGGTGCAAGGCCGGAAATCTGGACGCTGGGGCATCGAAACCCTCTTGGACTGGCATTCGGAAACTCGATCAGCGACTTATACGCCAGCGAGACAGGACCGAATGGCGGAGACGAACTCAACCTGATCGAACGCGGACGGAACTATGGCTGGCCGGTCTCCGGTGGAAGCGATATCGCTACGCCGGTCCTCAGCTGGATGCCGGCCATCGCTGCGACCGGCCTGATCCGGTGTAGAAGTGTCACGTTCCGATGCGGGACCGATCAGTACATCATCGCCGGGCTCAATGCCCAGAGCCTGATCTTCGTCAGCGCCTCCAGTACCGGGGCAGCCGAACTGTCGCGCATCCCGCTCGGTTTCCGGGTGCGATCATTGAAGGTGGGTGGCCACGGCGCTGTACCGACGGACTCGATCTGGGCGCTCGAAGACGGACCAACGGGGCGCCTGATCCGGCTCGATCCAAACTGACCAGGGGAGCGCCGTACGGAGCCTGTCACCGCGCCGCACCTGTCCGGCTCTTTTGGCCGAAGGCGGATCGCGAGCCTTTCATTCGGGGCCGATAGCCACTAAATGCCCCTCCATGGAAACCAGAGCCGGCGATCCCGGAGCCTTCGCGCGCTTCGACCTCACTCACGTCCCCTCCCCCGCCTTTGTCGTCGATGCGGCCAAGGTGCGCGCGAACCTGTCGGTGCTGCGTCACATCGGTGACGCATCCGGCGCACGCGTGCTCGCGGCGCTCAAGGCCTTCTCCATGTGGTCGCTTGGATCGACCGTGACCGAATATCTCGACGGTGTCTGCGCCTCGGGCCTGTATGAAGCCAGGCTCGGCCGCGAGGAATATGGCGGCGAGGTTGCGACCTATTGCGCGGGCTACAAGGAAGCCGACCTTCCCGAGATCGCGCGCCTGTCCGACCATCTGATCTTCAACTCGCCCGGACAGATCGCGCGCTTCCGCCCGCTGCTCGACGAACTGCGCGCTGCGGGGGAAACCTTCGACATCGGCCTGCGCATCAACCCGCAGCACAGCGAGGGCGAGGTCGCCAAATATGACCCCGCCGCACCGTGCAGCCGCTTGGGCTTCCCGGTCAGTCAGTTGCTCCCCGAACATATGGAGGGCATCGACGGCATCCATATGCACAGCCTGTGCGAACAGGATTTCCCCCCACTCGCGCGGACCTGGGCCGCGATCCACCCGATGCTGCGCCCCTTCTTCGGGCAGCTCAAATGGATCAATTTCGGCGGCGGCCATCATGTCACCCGCGCCGATTATCAGGTCGATGATCTGATCGCCTTCCTCAAGCAAGTCCGCGCCGAGACCAATTGCGACGTGATGATCGAACCCGGCGAAGCGATCGCGCTCGACGCCGGCATCCTCATCGGCGAAGTCCTCGACCTGTTCGATAATGGCATGCCGATCGGTATCACCGACATTTCGGCGACCTGCCACATGCCCGACGTGATCGAGGCGCCCTATCGCCCCGCGATGCTCGGCGAAGCCGCCGACGGCGCGCCGACCCGGCTCGGCGGCCCCTCGTGCCTCGCGGGCGACGTGATCGGCGATTACCGCCTCCCGGGCGGCGCGCGGATCGGCCAGCGCTTCGCTTTCCTCGACCAGGCGCATTATTCGATGGTGAAGACCAACACCTTCAACGGCGTGCCGCTGCCCTCGATCTGGCTGTGGGACAGCGCAAGCGACGAATTGAAGCTCATCCGCGAATTCGGCTATGAGGATTTCAAGACACGTCTCGGCTAGGCGGGCAGGCGCGCGCGGCAAGGGAGATGGCCGTTGGACCGACGAGATTTTCTGGGCGCCAGTGCCGGCGCAGCGCTATCCTCCTCGCTTTGGGGCTGCTCTGATGTGGGGAACAGCATGGCCAACACCGCCGCACATTATGAAATGCCGCTGGAATCCGGCCCGCATGAACGGACGATCATGCAATGGCCCGTCAATCTGGACATTTATGACAGGGCGTCGCTTCGGCGTGTCCAGCGTGCGATTGCGCGAATTGCCAATTGCATCGTCGGCTATGAGCCCGTTGCGATGCTGGTCGCAGACAGCGATGCGGCCAGCGCACGCGCCTTGCTGTCGGATGCGGTCGAGCTTTGGGATATTCCGACCGACGATCTTTGGTGCCGCGATTCCGGGCCGACGTTCGTCCACGACACCGCGGGCAAGCTCGCCATCGCCCATATTCGCTTCAATGGCTGGGGCAACAAGCAGCCGCATGCGCAGGACGCGCGCGTTGCGGAACGCGTCGCCGCACGGCTCGGGATACCGTTGATCGAAACGAGGCTTGTCGGCGAACAGGGCGGGGTCGAGCATGACGGGGCGGGAACGCTGCTGGCGCATGCAAGCTGCTGGGTGAACCCCAATCGCAACCGGATGAGCGAGCAGGAGGTCGGCGAGAAGCTGCTGCGGGCGCTCAGCGGCAGGAAAATGATCTGGGCGCCCGGGATCGCGGGCAAGGACATCACCGATTATCATATCGACGCGCTGGCCCGCTTCGTCGGCCCCGGCAAGCTGCTGATCCAGCTCGGCGACACCATCGATCCCGAAGACCCCTGGTCGGTGTCGGGGCATGAGACGCTGAAAATTCTGCAGCAATCGACCGATGCGCGGGGGCAAAAACTCGAGATTCTTCGCCTGCCCGATCCGGTCGACATCCGGTCCTTCGAACCCGATTTCGTCGCCAGCTATGTCAATTATTATGTCTGCAACGGCGCCGTCATCGCCGCCCAGTTCGGTGACAAGGCAGCGGATGGCCACGCCCGCGAAATGCTCCGGTCACTCTATCCGGAGCGGACGATCGAAATGCTCGACATCGATGCGATCGGCGAGTCGGGCGGCGGCATCCACTGCGCGACGCAGCAGCAGCCGAAAATCCTGTAATCAGGCCTTCACGGTCCCGCTGCACCAATCTCCGCCAGCGCCTGATGAATGTCGCTAACCACCACCGATCCCTCGCCGACCGATGACGCGACGCGTTTCACCGATCCCTTGCGCACGTCGCCAATGGCGTAAATGCGCGGCCAGCTGGTTTCGTACCGGCTGGGCATGCGGTCGAGCGACCAGCCCGCCTTGACCAGCTCCACCGGCGCGATGTCGACGCCGGTCTTCACGAAGCCGCGCTCGTCGCACACCATTTCCTTCGGCAGCCAGCCGGTGTTGGGGCTTGCGCCAAGGAAGAGGAACAGGAAGCTGCAACCGCAGCCACTCTCTGCACCGCTCTCGCGGCAGCGATAGGTCAGGCCATCGAGCCGCTCCTCGCCGTGCAGCCCCACGACGTCGGTCGAAGCATGCAGCTCGATATTCGGATGCTCCTCCAGTCGCTTGACCAGATATTCGGACATGGTTTCGCGCAGGCTGCCACGGCGAAAAACGACATGAACCTTGCGCGCGCTATTGGCGAGATAGATGGCGCCCTGCCCCGCCGAATTGCCCGCGCCGACGACGGTGACCTCGGCATTGCCGCACAGCTGCGCCTCCATCGGCGTTGCGCCATAAAAGATGCCACGCCCTTCATAATGTTCGATGCCGTCGATCGGCAGGCGCTGATATTGCGCACCGCTCGCGATCACCACCGCGCGCGACCGCAGCCTCCGGCCGTCGGCTAGGCTCAGGCAATAAGCGTCGCCGTCGCGGTCGATCGCCGACCCGCGGACCGGCGCAACGATCCGCGCGCCGAACTTCTGCGCCTGCACCGTCGCGCGCCGCGCCAGTTCATTGCCCGAAATGCCGGTCGGAAAGCCCAGATAATTCTCGATCTTCGACGACGTCCCTGCCTGACCGCCCGGCGCCAGCGAATCGATCGCGATCACCGTCAGCCCCTCCGACGCGGCATAGACCGCCGCCGCGAGCCCGCCGGGGCCGCTGCCAACGACGATGACGTCGGCTGTCGCCCCATCGGGGAGCAGGTCGAGCCCGAGTCCCGCGGCCAGCTGTTCGGGAGTAGGCTGAGCCAGCACATCTGCCGCGCCCAATATAACGACCGGCAGCTGGTCTTCGGTCAGTCCGCGCTCGGCCATCAGATGCGCCGCGACCGGCCCTTCGGCGGGGTCGAACCAGCGGTGCGCGACGCCATGCTTGGCCAGCAGGTCGCGCAGCGCATAGACGCTGCGGTCCATCGCCGCGCCGATCACGATCACCACCGCAAAGCCGCGGTGGTTGCTGAACTCGCGCCGCGCCGACAGGACGCGGACGAAGATGTCCGAATAATGCGAATTGGCCGCGATCAGCCGCTGGAAATCGGCGTGGGCGATGCGCAGTATCTCGCCATCGACGCCCATCTCGACCCGCGACAAATGCCGCTGGCCGGTGAGTACCGACAGATCGCCGGCAAATTGCCCCCGCTCCATCCAGCCGACGCGCTTTCGCCCTTCGTCGGTCGACGCGAAGATGTCAGTCTGCCCCGACAGGGTGACGATGCAGTCGGGCGCCATCGTGCCTTCGGCGACGAGCAGATCGCCCGCCTTGTGCGACTCGACCATGCCATAAACCGCCAGTTCGGCGAGCTCCGCGTCGGTGAAATCATGATTGACGTCGGCGCGCGATACCATCGATTTTCCTTTGGCTGTGCCACTCGCATAGCGCGAAAGGCCCGGAATAGCTTATTATCGCTTCGCATCGGCGACATAAAGTGTCTCGTCCGCGACCGGATGCAAGCATAGGGTCTTTACAGGGGGGACCCCCCACCATATATGCGCCTCCGCTGCCCCAGGGGGACTTCCAATAACCGCAAGGCAGCCTCGGATGTTTAAACTTATTTTTGGGGGTCCCTTGAGTTGCACCAGCATCATAGCGCCCACGGGCTGATTCAGGCACTTTCGCCGGTCGAACCTGTTACGCTTGTCCGCCCGCACGCCGCGCGGCGCGCAGCGCGTTTCTTCATCGACCGCTTTCCCGGCACGACCCTTTATGCGGTCAAGGCGAATCCCTCGCCTGACTTGCTGCGCGTGCTGTGGGATTCGGGTGTCACCCATTACGACGTCGCCTCGATCGCCGAGGTGCGGCTCGTCGCGCGCACCCTGCCGCAGGCGACGCTCTGCTTTATGCATCCGGTAAAGGCCGAGGAAGCGATTTCCGAAGCCTATTGGAAGCATGGCGTGCGGACCTTCTCGCTCGACACGCTCGACGAGCTCGAAAAGATCGTCCGTGCGACGGAAGGCGCGGCTGACCTGAACCTGCTCGTGCGGCTGCGCGTCTCGTCCGACCATTCGAAGCTCAGCCTCGCCGCCAAGTTCGGCGCCGAAGCCGACGAGGTTGCCGAACTGCTGATGGCGACCCGCCAGGCCGCCGATGCCCTCGGCATCTGCTTCCATGTCGGCAGCCAGGCGATGACCCCGCATGCCTATGCGCAGGCGATGGAACGCGTCCGCGCCGCGATCGTCGCGGCGTCGGTCACCGTCGACATTATCGATGTCGGTGGCGGCTTTCCGTCGTCCTACCCCGGCATGGAGCCCCCGCCGCTGGGCGCCTATTTCGACACAATCCATCGCAGCTTCGAAAGCCTGCCGATCAGCTATTCGGCGGAACTGTGGTGCGAACCCGGCCGCGCGCTGTCGGCGGAGTATAGCTCGCTGGTCGTGCGCGTCGAAAAGCGCCGCGGCGACGAGCTCTATATCAACGACGGCGCTTATGGCGCGCTGTTCGACGCCGCGCATGTGAACTGGCGCTTTCCGGTCAATTTGCAGCGCGACGTCCGCAGCGAGGCCGACTTGGTCGCATTCAGCTTCTATGGCCCGACGTGCGACGACCTCGACCATATGGCAGGGCCCTTCTTCCTGCCGGCGGACATCAAGGCGGGCGATTTCATCGAAATCGGCATGCTCGGCGCCTATGGCTGCGCGATGCGGACCAAGTTCAACGGCTTTGGCGCCGAGGAAATCCACGTCGTCAGCGACGAGCCGATGGCAAGCCTCTACACCGGCGAAGTCGAACAGGAACGCCGCAGCGCGACGGTGACCAAGCTGTTCTGAGCGGCATCATATAATCGAGACACAAGGGGCTGGCGCAGCGATGCGACCAGCCCCTTCTTTATCCACTATGCCCGCCGGCCTCAGCCGCAGTCGATCTCACCGCGCATCACCGGAACACACATACCGCGCAGCGTCGCGCGAATGCCGTCGGGCGTCCGCCGCGCGGTGACGTCGAGCAGGCTCGGTCGCCCCATTTCAACACCCTGATGAATTTCGAACCGCGCTTCCTGGGTATCGGGCTCGAGCGACAGGAGCAGTCCCGCAAGCGGCGCATTCGCGCTACCCGTCGCCGGATCCTCCCATGTTCCCGCCAGCGGCGCGAACATGCGCGCGCGCAGTGTGCGGCCCTGCTTGCAATAGACATGGACCGACAGCCGCGTGCCGAACCGCGGGCGCGCCGCCAACGCCTCGCGGAACGCCGTCAGGTCGGGGACGCAGCGCGCCAGCGCCGTCGCGCTCACTTCGGCGATGACATAAGGATTGCCGACCGTCGCGACGATCGGCGGATGTGAAGCCATGATGATGTCACCGGGCGCAAGCCCCAACATGCCGGCGACGACCTCTGGCGCCACCGTCTCGCCGATGCCAAGCGGCTGCGGCGCCTCGACCGTTGCGCCAACGGGCGCGCCCTCGGCATTCCGCGCGATCTCGATTTCGACGATCCCGGCAGTAATTTCGAACGTCGCAGCGGCTAAGGCGGGGTCGGCCGCCGCCAACACATAGGCCGTCCCCACCATCGGATGCCCGGCGAACGCCATTTCCTCGCTACGGTTGAAGATGCGGACCCGCGCCGTGTGCGCAGGGTCCGCCGGCGGCAGGATAAAGGTCGTCTCGCTCAAGTTGAACTCGGCCGCGACCGCCTGCATCCTCGCATCCGAAAGCCCCTCCCCGCCGGTCACCACCGCGAGCGGATTGCCGCCAAAGCGGGTCCGGGTGAACACATCGACGGTCGAAAAGGGCAGCAAGGGCATGGATATACTCCGTTTGATTCGCCGCGAAAGTTGACACATAGTTCGTTGATTGGCAAATTATCGACATGACCGATGCCGACCTGTTTCGCGCGCTGGGAAACGCGCGCCGCCTGCAAATCCTCGCGTGGTTGAAAGATCCGCGCGCGCATTTCCGGCCGCAGGTCGACGGCGATCTGGTCGACGATGGCGTGTGCGGGCAGTTGATCGCCGAAAAGCTCGGTATCAATGCGTCGACCCTTAGCGAACATATGCGTGTCCTGCAGGGCAGCGACCTCGTGACGGCGAAACGCATCAAGCAATGGACCTTCTACCGCCGCAACGACGAAAGGCTGCGCACGCTCGCGGCGTTGATCGGGGCGATCTAGGCGGGAGTAGCCCAAAAGGAAGCCCGCCGGTCAAAAACCGACGGGCCTAAAAGAAACAGGATGGTCTTTTGGACCATCCTGCCCTCGGGTCGCATCCGATCAATGACCCATTTGAAGCGCAGTTTCGCTACCCACTCGGGTAGCGGAATGAACTTTTTATACGCCTTCCGCGTTGTGCCTTGGTATATTGTGTCGATTGGACCAAATTTCGTCGCGGCCAATCATCTCAACGGGGGGATGCGCGTGTCGATTGATCATGCTCCGGTCCTTGCGCGGGGTCATAATGAACCCGCCGAATGGGAAACTCTGAACGCGCTGATCGGGCGCATTTACGATTCGGTGCTCCATCCCGAATGCTGGAATGAAACCCTCGCCCGGATAACCGGGGCCTTATGCCCCTTGAGCTGGGAAGCGGCCTTCATTCTCTGGGAAAGCACCACCCCACCCCAGGCGCATTTTGTCGCGGCCTCCGGGCTCGCTGCCGGCGTCCAGGAGATTTATTCGGCGGTTTATGCCGGAAACCACCCATGGTCGCGAAAATTGATGCGCTACGGTAACGGCAGCGTCATCGACAGCAACGACATCATGACCCGCGAGGAGTTTTCGGAATCGGCCTTTTTCCGCAATTTCCTGGCACCGTGGGGAATCGATCGGCTGATATGCGTCATGCTCGACCGACGCGGAAACGAGCGTTTGGGATTGATGCTGCCTGGCCCGGGAGACCGCGATGTCGAGACCCTCAAGCGCGGCCTCCGCGTTCTTGCCCCGCATATCCAGCGCGCCATGCGGATCAGTGATCGCATCGCGACACTGGAACTCGCCGCAGGCGCCGCGCGCGCGGCAGCCAATTTTGCGCCATTCGCCATTTTCAGCCTCGACGATCAGCTGAACATCCTCGCCGCCAACAGCCGCGCCGCTCAATATGCCGAGGCCGGTTTCATCCGCCTCGCGCAGGATCGCTTTGCCTTCGCCCACCCCGCGAATCAGAAAAAGCTGATCGATCTCGTCAAAAGCCCCAACCCGGCGGGGCTCGCCTTTCAGACGGTCACCGCGTCGGGCGCCGAATGTCCCGTACTCGTCGCCCGCATAACACAGCAATCGGCGCGGCAGATCGGCGGGTTCAGCGCGGGCGCGTCGCTGATCGTCACCCTGGGGAGCGCGCCCGGCGAAACGCCCGTCGTCGAGATCGACCGGGTCGCGCAATGGTTCGCATTGACCCCGGCCGAGGCGCGACTGGCCGTCGCACTCGCCGCCGGCCATAGTTTACAGGACTATGCGGCTCAGCGCGCGGTCAGCCTGAATGCCGTCCGCTTTCTCCTGAAGGGGATCTTCAGAAAGACCGGTGCGGCGAGTCAGGCAAAACTGGTGGCGATGCTTGCGCGATTGCCCGCGTCCGGAGGGCAGTGAAGCCGGTCGGTGAATCCGGGGGCTCCGTTCGCCTCTCGAGCGGAGCGCTCGATTTGATTTTCCTCCCGGTTATGAACGGCTTGCGTTTCGGAATTCCAGACCCGATCATCGCGCCCCGCTACCATGACCGGAGGCTCTGACATGCAACCTCGCAATCGCTGGCTTGTGCTCGCCATCGCCTCCAGCGCGCTACTGTTGATCACCATCGACATGACCGTGCTCTACACGGCATTGCCGACCCTGACCCACGCGTTGGACGCTTCGGCTACCGAGAAACTCTGGATCGTCAACGCCTATGCGCTGGTCGTGGCGGGCCTGCTACCGGGCTTCGGCGCGCTGGGTGACCGCTTCGGTCCCAAGGCGATGCTGCTCTTTGGCCTGCTGGTCTTCGGCATCGCGTCGCTAGTCGCCGCCTTTGCGCTATCGCCGATAATCCTCATCGGTGCGCGCGTCCTGCTCGCGGTGGGCGCGGCATCGATGATGCCCGCGACGCTGTCGATCATCCGCCATGTCTTCGAGGATGAACAGGAGCGTTCGGTCGCGATCGGGATTTGGGCTTCGGTATCGGCGGGTGGCGCCGCGTTCGGTCCGGTCCTTGGCGGCTTGCTGCTGGAATATTTCTGGTGGGGGTCGGTATTTCTGATCAACGCGCCGATCGTCATCGTCGCGTTTTTTGCCGGCCTGATCCTGATCCCGAAACCCGGCACGACCCCCAGCCACCCGGTAGACATATTGGGCTCGCTTCAGATTATGATCGGACTGGTCGGCGTCGTCTTCGCGGTCAAGGAACTGGCGAAGCGCGACCCCTCGTGGCCGCTCGCGATCGCCACGCTGGCGATCGGCGCCGTCTTCATCCTGATCTTCGTTCGCCGGCAAATCCGCATGACAGCGCCGATGATCGATTTTTCACTGTTCCGCAGCGCCAGCTTCACCTCGGCGGTCGTGGTCGCCATGATATCGCTCGCGGCGCTGGTCGGGCTGGAACTGGTGCTCAGCCAGCGATTGCAACTTGTCGTCGGGCTCTCTCCGCTCGAGGCCGGCATTTTCATCCTCCCGATCCCCGTCGCGGCCTTCTTCGCCGGCCCGATGGTCGGCGCGAGCATGCCGCGTTTCGGCGCACAGCGGATTCTCTGGTCCGGACTGCTGCTCGCGGGCCTCGGCATGGCGCTACACCTTGCGACCTATTCCGCCGGTACGGCGGTACAGATCATCAGCTTCGTCATGCTCGGCTTTGGCATCGGGTCAGCGATGACCGGGGCATCGAGCGCGATCATGCTCAACGCACCCGTCGAGCAATCGGGCATGGCGGCCTCGATCGAGGAAGTCTCGTTCGAACTCGGCGGAGCGCTTGGTGTCGCCATTCTCGGCAGCGTGATGAACGCCGCCTATACGCATTACATCATGCTTCCCGCTGACCTCGACGCCCCCGCGAATATCCACGACAGCCTCGACCAGGCCCTGATCGCCGCTCAGACGATGGATGCCGGATCGGCGGCGAGCCTCGTCGAACTCGCCCGCCATGCGTTCGATCGGTCGTTCGAGGCGGTGCTGTCGGTCGCAGTCGCCATGCTGATCGTCACCGCAATTGGCGTTCTGCTCTTTGGCCGGAACGACGCGGAACAGCCCGCTCCATAGTGCGGCTTTTCGCGGATCGAGCCGCACATCTTTTCGATACCCGCCGGCCATGCTAGCATTTCGGCAGGGCGACATCGAATTGCGCCATAAAGATTGCGTGTAATGAAGCCCTTCCATCACCTTCTCGTCAATAATCTGGTCGCTAATGTCGCCAATTTCACGGTGTGGTTTGCGCTGACCTTCTGGATTTTTCTTGAAACGCGGTCGGTCTTCGCGACGGGGATGATCGCGGGTATTTATCTGGTGATCACCGCGACGCTCGGCATCTGGTTCGGCAGCCTTGTCGACCATCATCGCAAGCGCAACATGATGATCGCCTCCAGCATCATGTCGACGATCTTCTATGCCGCAGCGCTCGGCGCCTATGCGTTCGATGCCGATATTCGTGCTGCGAATACATCCAGCATCACGCTGTGGCTATTCATCCTGCTCACCATGGCCGGGGTCATCGTCGGCAATATTCGCATGATCGCGCTGCCCACATTGGTCACGATCCTCGTCCCCGAGGACCGGCGCGACAAGGCGAACGGGCTCGTCGGCATGGTATCGGGCATCGGTTTTCTCACCACCTCGGCGATCAGCGGTTTTCTGGTCGCATGGGGCGGGATGGTCGCGACGCTGGGCTTTGCGATGATCTTCGCGCTCTGCGTCGCGCTTCACCTGCTGTTCGTTACTGTCGACGAGCCCCGCAGCTCAAGCGAGCATGACGCGCCGAACCGGATCGATCTCGCCGGGACATTTCGCCTCGTCACCGGCATTTCGGGGCTGTTCGCGCTGATCCTCTTTTCATCGTTCAACAATTTGCTTGGCGGCGTCTTCATGGCGTTGATGGACGCTTATGGCCTGTCACTGATGGCGGTCGAGCAATGGGGGCTGCTCTGGGCCTTCGTCTCCTGCGCCTTCATCCTAAGCGGCGCGATGATCGCCCGCACCGGCCTCGGCGCCAATCCGATCCGCACCTTGCTCTTCGTCTGTATGATCGAATGGGTGGTCGCCGCCGTCTTCACCCTCCAGTCATCGATCCCGCTGCTCGCGATCGGCTGTTTCATCTGGCTCTTCGTCGGCCCCTACGCCGAAGCCGCCGAACAAACCGCGTTGCAAAAGGTCGTGCCGTTCGAGCGACAGGGCCGCGTCTTCGGCTTCGCCCAGTCGATCGAACAGGCCGCCTCGCCGCTCACCGCCTTTCTCATCGCCCCGCTCGCCCAGTTCGTCTTCGTGCCGCTGATGACCGATGGCGCAGGCGCCGAAGCAATCGGCGACTGGTATGGGCGCGGGCCCGAACGCGGTATCGCGCTCGTCTTCACGATCACCGGCCTGCTCGGCATCATTGTCACCATCGCGGCGCTCCGGTCGAAATCCTATCGCCAGATTTCCGCCACCTATGCGAACGCCGGCACCGACAGCGCCGAACCCGTTCCGGCGCAATGATCCGCGTCAGGGGATGATGATGCTCGTGTCGGCCTTGACCCGGTCGAGCGCGATCAGCGAGCGATAGCTTTCGATATAGTCATTTTCTGCGAACAGACGGCGGGTCAGCGCCTCATAAGCGCGCACGTCCGACGTCACGATGACGAGCACAAAGCTGATCCCGCCGGTGACATAATAGCATTGCTGAACTTCAGGAGTTTCCCGGAACAGCGCTTTCGCAGCGTCGACGGTCGCGGTTCGCTCGTCATGCAGCCGCACCTCGACGATCGAGGTGATCGTCAGGGGAATGGCATAGGGATCGACGAGCGCGACATTGCGCAAAATCACCCCCGCGCTCTCCATCGCGGCGACGCGCCGCTGCACCGCGGCGGCCGACAGATTCACCGCCTCGGCAATCTGGCGCTGCGGCGTCTTGTTGTCCTTTTGCAGGATGCGAAGGATCGCGCGATCGAACGAATCGATCTTGCGCGCGGAGCTGTCGACGGGCCGGGACATGATTGCCCGAGTATTTGTTGCATTTCGGACTTCAATCAAGAGCGCATTAATCGCCGTGCCGATGATATGCCCCGCTTCGTTCGGAATGGAGCACAAGTGAGAAGATGATGAGAGACCGCGAATCGACGCTGATCGGCATTGCCTGCGGGACTGGCGCGGGCGCGCTCTGGGGCCTCGTCTTCCTTGCGCCCGAACTCGCCCGCGCGTTCAGCCCGCTCGAGCTGACGATCGGCCGCTACCTTGCTTATGGCGCGATCTCGGCGCTGCTCATCGCGCCGCGGTGGCGGGCACTGACCGCGCGGCTGGGGCGGCGCGAATGGCTCGCGCTCGGCTGGCTCGCGCTCGCGGGCAACACCATCTACTTCATCCTCCTGGCGAGCGCGGTTCAGATGGGCGGCATCGCGATGACCTCGCTCGTCATCGCCTTTCTGCCGGTCGCGGTGACGATCATCGGCAGCCGCGATCATAAAGCCGTTCCACTGGCGAAGCTTATCCCCTCGCTGCTGCTCTGCGCCGCCGGCGCGGTGTGCATCGGCTGGCAGGCGATCGTCACCCTCGCCGCCAGCACCAGTTTCGCCCCGATCGTCGGGCTGCTGTGCGCGATCGGCGCGCTGGTGTTATGGACGATCTTTGCCGTGGGCAACGCCCGTTGGCTCGCGCGGCTCGACGGCATTTCGGGGCATGACTGGAACCTGCTCACAGGGATCGTCACCGGCATGCAGAGCGTGCTGCTTATCCCGGTCGCGCTAATCATCGGCACCCGCGCGCATGACGGGCCCGACTGGGCGCAGTTCGCCGCGGTGTCGATCGGCGTCGCGCTGCTCGCCTCGATCGCCGGCAACGCGCTGTGGAACCGGATGAGCCGCTTGCTGCCGCTTACCCTCGTCGGTCAGATGATCCTGTTCGAAACGCTCTTTGCGCTCATCTATGGCTTTGCCTGGGAACAGCGCGGGCCGACGATCCTCGAAGCCTCGGCCTTCCTCCTGATCAGCGGCAGCGTGATCTCGTGCGTCGCGGCACACCGCAGGACAGCGACCGCTCCGCATTAAAAGCCCTTGGCCGATTGCCTCTTCGGTTTTCTTCTGCAACCATATTGCGAAACAGAGACAGGAGAGACGCTATATGGGCCGTGTGGACTTTGCAACGATCTGCCCCTCCCCCACTTCCCCGCGAGCCATCCGCGCATGACGATGCTCTCCGGTATCCGCATCATCGACCTGACGACGGTGATCTTCGGCCCCTATGCGACCCAGATGCTCGCCGACCTCGGCGCCGAAATCATCAAGGTCGAGGCCCCCGGCCTCGGCGATGTCTCGCGCTATCTCGGCAACGGCATTCCCGATCCCACCATGGGGTCGATCCATCTGACCGTGAACCGCGGCAAACGCTCGATCGCGCTCGACCTCAAAAAACCCGAGGATGCGGCGGTGCTGCGCGACCTGATCGCCACTGCCGATGTCTTTTTCCACAATGTCCGTGGGCGCGCGATCGCGCGGCTCGGCTTCGACTATGCCGGCTGTCAGGCGATCAAACCCGACATCATCTATGTCCATGGCACCGGCTTCGGACAGGACGGTCCTTACGCGGACCTCCAAGCCTATGACGATGTCATCCAGGCCGCGACGGGGACCACCAGCCTGTTGCCGCGCGTCGACGGCGACCCGCGCCCGCGCTACCTGCCCTCGCTGATCGCCGACAAGGTCGCGGGACATTATGGCGCGCAGGCGATCCTCGCCGCGCTCGTCCACAAATTGCGCACCGGCGAGGGACAGGCGGTCGAGGTGCCGATGTTCGAATGCTTCGCCTCGTTCATGCTCACCGAACATCTGTGCGACGCGACGCTCGATCCGCCAATCGGACCCGCAGGCTATCCGCGCCAGCTCGACGCGACGCGCCAGCCCTTCCCCACCGCTGACGGCTATCTCGCGATCGTCCCCTACACCCCTGACTCGACCGCGCGGCTGATGACGCTGCTCGGCAGCGCCGACCTGCTCGAGACCGCAGAGTTTGAGGCCGCAAAGGCCGCGAGACAGCATATGCCGATCATCTATAGCGAGATCGCACGCAAGACCCCGGCGCGGACGACCGCCGAATGGCTGGAGCTGTTCGCCGCGAATGACATTCCCGCGATGGCGGTGCGCGATTTGCAGGATATCAAGGGCGACCCGCACCTCGCTGCCACAGGTTTTTTCCGCCGCCGCGCGCATCCCGATGTTGGCGCCTATGACGAGATGCAACCGCCGGTGAAATATGGCGCGGCGCCAGCCCGCGACCTTGGTTTCGCGCCGCGCGTCGATGGCGACGGCGCGTCGATCCGCGCCGAAATAGCGGGCGGCAAGGCCTGAATATCGGCCGTTGCATATCGGGCCGCGCGCCCTAGCATCGCGCACAATCAAAAGAGGGGGAAATCACTATGCCTGCCAGTCTATTAGCACCCGGTGCGGTGCTCGTTCTGTGGACGCTCGTCATGCTCGGCTGGGTCCTTGTGTCGCGCTTTTCGGCGCTGGCGAAGACCGGAATCGACCTGAAAGCCGCACCGCCGGGTGGTCGCGGCGCCAACCTCGAGGGGATCTTGCCGCCACTCGCCAACTGGAAATCGCATAATTACTCCCATTTGCTCGAACAGCCGACGCTCTTCTACGCGGTGATCATCTTCCTGCATCTCTCGGGCGGCAGCACCGACCTGACCCGCGGCCTCGCCTGGGCCTATGTTGTACTGCGCATCGCCCACAGCCTGTGGCAGGCGACGGTCAACCGCATCCCGGTGCGCCTCGCCCTTTTCGCCCTGTCGAGCCTGTGTCTGATCGCGCTGGCCCTGCTCGCCGTCATCGCCACTTTGGGCTGAGAGGAAACTATCATGGAAACCAACGCAATTCTTGGTCCCGTTGCGACCCTCGCGCTGTGGTCGATGGTCATGTGGCTGTGGATGTACGCGACGCGCATCCCGGCGATGCAGCGCGCCAAGATCGACGCCAAAACCATGGTCGGCGGCACCGGCAAGGGGCTCGACGACCTGCTTCCCGCCGAAGTCCAGTGGAAGGCGCACAATTACAATCATCTGATGGAACAGCCGACGGTCTTCTACGCCGTCGCGCTGGCGCTCGCGATCGGCGGCATGGGCGGCGGATTGAACGCGCAGATCGCCTGGGCCTATGTGGGCCTTCGCATCCTCCACAGCCTGATCCAGGTGACGGTCAACCGCGTGATGTGGCGCTTTGGCGTCTTCGCCCTCGCCAGCCTCGCACTGCTCGCGCTGTGCGTGCATGCATTCATCGGGTTCGTGGTGCACTAAAATAGTCGTCGCCCCCGCCTTCGCGGGGGCGACGCTTCATTTCGAAAAGCGCGCCGCCAGTTCGACATGGGTCGACCAACGGAACTGCCCCACCGGCTGCACCCAATCGAGCGTATAGCCACCCTCGATCAACGTCTTGGCATCACGAGCGAAACTCGCCGGATTGCAGCTAACATAAGCGATCACCGGCGTTGCCGATGCCGCCAGCTGCGCCACCTGCTCCTCGGCCCCCGCGCGCGGGGGATCGATGACGACCGCGCCAAAACGATCGAGCTCGGTGGGGATCAGCGGGCGACGAAACAGGTCGCGATGTTCGGTGGCGACCAGCGCCCGGGCGCGGTTGGCGGCGGCAGTCAGCGCCGCGACGGCATCACGCGCGCCCTCGGCAGCATAGACTTTGCGCCCCGCCTGCACCGATAGCGCGAAGGTGCCTACCCCGGCGAACAGGTCGGCAACTGCAGGAGCATCGCCAATCGCGCGGCGCACAGCATCGACAAGCGCCGTCTGCCCAGCCGCGGTGGGCTGCAGGAAAGAAAAAGCCGGCACTTCGACCAATATGTCCCCGAAACGCATCGTCGGCGGCTCCGGCTGCCAGACGGTTTCCAGCCCGTCGCCCTGATCGATCGCGAGGCGCGCCAGCTTGTGCGCGCCGGCAAAATCCTGCAGCCCCATAGCGGCATCAAGCCCCTCGGCCTTCACGCCCTCCAAAATCACTTCGACACCCTGATCAAGCATCTGCAACTTGACCTTCACCGGGCGTTTCTGCGGCGCGATCACCGCCAGCAGCGTACGCAGCGGCGCGATCAGCGCGAAGAGTTCGGGGAGCAGCAGCGGACATTCGCGCATGTCGACAATCTGGTTGGTCTGCGCGGCGTTGAAACCGATCGAAACCTGCTTGCCCATTTTCAGCGCAGTGAGAACCGCACGGCGGCGGCTCTGCGGCGGCGACAGCAGCGCGGGCAGCACCATATCGCTGGGCATGTCTTGTCCTGCAAGCCCGCCCGCGACGCGATCATGGACGAAATCGGCCAGTGCCTGTTCGGCAACATGCTGAAGCTGGCAGCCACCGCATTTGCCGAAATGGCGGCAGGCCGGCGCAGCACGGTTCGGTCCGGGAATCAGCGCGCCATCATCGCCGACGCGATCGCCGGGGACGCCGCCCGCAACATGGCGGCCATCGGCCGTCACGCCATCGCCGCGCGCGGCAATGCGCTCGATCAGCGCTGCTTCAGTCATTTCATTCCCTAACCAGATCGTCGGCGACAAGGCGGGGGCCTATACGCGTCGCCCGTGCGATATGCCAGCCCACCGCCGCGACCGCCGCATCAAAGGCATCGCCACCGCGCGCCAGCATGGCGCCGCAAGCTCCCGCGAGCACATCGCCGGTTCCCGCCGTCGCCAGCCACGGGCTTCCCGGCCATGCCGCGACGACACGGCCGTCAGGCGCGGCAACGATGGTGTCGGCCCCCTTGTAGACCACCACCGCTCCCGCCATCGCTGCTGCAGCCAGCGCGCGGTCAATCTTGCTGCCCGAAAGATCGGAAAAGGCTCGCGCAAACTCGCCCTCATGCGGGGTCAATATCGCGGGAACAGCACCACCCAGCTGACGGAGGCGCGCCAATGCGGCTCCGATCGCGGCCGCATCGAGCACGACGGGCCTGCCCGCGTCGAGCGCCGTCATGACGTCATGGTCGAGCGCATGGCCCGCCGGATATCCCGCTCCCACAACCACCGCGCCGATGCGCCTGTCGCCCAGACGGTTCGCATAGTCCGCGCCATTCTCGGCGATGATCGCGGAAAAAGGTGCATGGCCCGCCCCGCTCAGTACGACATATCCCGCCCCGGCTCGCAACGCCGCGGCCGAGGCCAGCCCCGCGGCGCCGGCCATCGGGCCAGCGCGCACAAGGACCATGCCACGGCTAAACTTGTGCGCGACGGCATCGGGCTTGGTTGATCGGGCAGGCGGCAGCGTTCGCATCGCTCCTTCCGCCTGTATGCCGATGGGTGCCAGCAGCACCTTGCCGCAATGTTGCGCGGCGGGCACCAGGACATGCGCCGGCTTGAGCGCGCCAATCGCCACCGTGACATCGGCACACAGCGGTGGCGACCAGTGCTGCACACCGTCGCTATCGACCCCGCTCGGCACATCGACAGCCAGCACACGCCGCCCGCCAAGGCTTTGCAAAATATCAACAAGACCATCGGTCAACGGCCGCGACAGACCGACACCAAACAGTGCATCAACGATCAGCGGCGCCGGCTCCAGACCGGAAACCAATGGCTCGACCGGCCCGCTCCACCGCGCGCGCGCCGCACGGGCAAGCTCGGTCGCAGGGTCGACCAGCGCCGCAACGCGCACCTCCGCGCCGCGCTCGGCCAGCAATCGCGCCGCGACATAGCCGTCGCCGCCATTGTTGCCTGGCCCGCACAGGATCAGGGTCGGTGATCCCGCCGCCATACGCCATGCGATATCGGTCACCGCCGCGCCTGCGCGGTCCATCAGTTCGGAAAGCGACACGCCCGAAGCCGCGCACGCCATCTCGGCAGCGCGCATCGCTTTGCTGGTCAGGATCGGGGCGTCGGCGGGAACGGACATGCCTTCAATCTAGCACGACCGCCGCAAAAATCGCGCTACTTCGCGCGGCCGGTATTCGCGGGCAAGCGATAGCGATCGCCTGCTACGGCAACCTCGATCAGCCCGTCGCCGACAATCGTTACCTTCGCAGGCTCCGCGCCGTCGGCAGACATCAGCCCGCGTCCGTCGGTGGCAATCAGCAAGCGGCGATAGCCGACATCGCCACGCCCGACGACCAGCACGCTGCCGTCGGCACTCGCCATTTCCTCGATCGTGCAGCTGCGATCATAGGTTTTCGCACCCTCAAGCGCACAGGCAACGCGGCCATCACTGGCCGCCGCACTCGCAGCCTTCGCATCGGCAGCGACCGGCGTGTCGGACTTTGGCGCTTCACGGCATCC
The DNA here is from genome assembly GCF_058807415.1 of Sphingopyxis sp. GW821-FHT12C06. NCBI lineage: Bacteria > Pseudomonadati > Pseudomonadota > Alphaproteobacteria > Sphingomonadales > Sphingopyxidaceae > Sphingopyxis > Sphingopyxis sp. GW821-FHT12C06. The sequence continues at coordinate 597,224 of NZ_JBXAQR010000002.1, forward strand.
GGCGATCAACAGCAAGGACAGCATAACAACGCCCCCGACTCTGGCCTTTTCCGCTCGCTCCATTCCTTGCCCCCGGCCCTATTTCAACTGCGACAGGTCGCGCACCGCGCCTCGCGCAGCACTCGTCGTCATCGCGGCATAGGCCTGAAGTGCTACCGAAACCTTGCGCGGGCGGGCCTTTTCGGGCTGCCAGGCAGTCGCACCGCGGGCGTCCATCGCCGCCCGGCGCTTCGCCAACTCGCCTTCGGGCAGCGCCAGCTCGATCGTGCGGTTCGGAATATCAATCTCGATCCGGTCGCCATTTTCGACGAGGCCGATCGTTCCGCCCTCAGCCGCCTCGGGCGAGACATGGCCGATCGACAGCCCCGACGTACCGCCCGAAAAACGCCCGTCGGTGATCAGCGCGCAGGCGGCGCCCAGCCCCTTCGATTTCAGATAGCTGGTCGGATACAGCATTTCCTGCATCCCCGGCCCGCCCTTCGGCCCTTCGTAGCGGATGACGATGACATCGCCCTCGACGACCTGCCCGGTCAAAATCCCCGCGACCGCAGCATCCTGGCTCTCATAGACTTTGGCAGGGCCGGCGAATTTCAGGATCGATTCATCAACCCCGGCGGTCTTCACGATGCAGCCGTCGAGCGCGATATTGCCCGACAGCACCGCCAGCCCGCCATCCTTGCTGAACGCATGTTCGGCCGAGCGGATCACGCCATTTTCGCGATCGAGGTCGAGCGCATCCCAGCGCCGCTCCTGACTGAATGCCACCTGCGTCGGCACCCCGCCCGGCGCCGCCATGAAAAATTTCTGCACAGCGGGGTCGTTGGTCCGCGAGATATCCCATTTGTTCAGCGCATCGCCTAGCGTTGCGCTGTGCACCGTCGGCAGATGCGCATGGAGCAGACCCGCACGTTCCAACTGGCCGAGGATCGCCATGATCCCGCCGGCACGGTGGACGTCCTCCATATGGACGTCGCTTTTCGCCGGGGCGACCTTCGACAGGCAGGGCACGCGGCGCGACAGCCGGTCGATATCGGCCATGGTGAAATCGACACCGCCTTCGAACGCTGCGGCGAGCAGATGAAGCACGGTGTTGGTCGACCCGCCCATGGCAATGTCGAGGCTCATGGCATTTTCAAACGCCTCGAAGGTCGCGATACTGCGCGGCAGGACGCTCTCGTCGTCCTGCTCATAATAGCGCTTGCACATTTCAACCGCGATGCGGCCTGCGCGCAGGAACAATTCCTTGCGGTCGGCGTGCGTTGCGAGCGTCGAGCCATTGCCCGGCAGCGACAGGCCGAGCGCTTCGGTCAGACAGTTCATCGAATTGGCGGTGAACATGCCCGAGCAGGACCCGCACGTCGGGCACGCCGCGCGCTCGATCTCGTCCACTTCCTCGTCGGTATATTTCTCGTCGGCGGCGGCAACCATCGCATCGACCAGATCGAGCGCGACCTCCTTGCCCTTCAGGATCACCTTGCCGGCTTCCATCGGTCCGCCCGACACGAACACGACCGGAATATTGATCCGCAGCGCCGCCATCAGCATGCCCGGAGTGATCTTGTCGCAGTTGGAAATGCACACCATCGCGTCGGCGCAATGCGCGTTGACCATATATTCCACCGAATCCGCGATCAGGTCGCGCGACGGCAGGCTATAGAGCATCCCGTCATGACCCATCGCGATGCCATCATCGACCGCGATGGTGTTGAATTCCTTGGCAACCCCGCCCGACGCCTCGATCTCGCGCGCGACCATCTGTCCAAGGTCCTTGAGGTGGACGTGACCCGGAACAAATTGCGTGAAGCTGTTGACGACCGCGATGATCGGCTTGCCGAAATCGCTGTCCTTCATCCCCGTCGCCCGCCACAGGCCGCGCGCGCCGGCCATATTGCGGCCGTGGGTGGTGGTACGCGAACGATAAGAAGGCATTTTACAGGCTCCGAGAAATATTATTTCATGAAATTGCGATTAGGAGCGCGTCTACACGCCTATTCGCCGATGTTCAACGCCACTTTCGTACACATGCGCGCGAGGCGGTCGGCGAACAGCCGCTGGCCTGCGGCATCGCCGACCAAATCCTGCCGCATCTCGATCCCGACATAGGGGATATGGTTAGCCTCGGCGTGGCGGTTCATCGTCGCATTGAGCAATTTGCCCGAATAGGGCTGCTGGTCCCCGACATTCAGCCCCTCGGCCTCCAGCGCGGCGATGGTGGCGGGCGCCAGCCGGTCATCCTCATTGTAGAGCACCCCGACATGCCATGGCCGCGCCTGATAGGGATGCGCCGCGAGCGCCGGCGTGAAACTGTGCAGCGACAGGATCATCGCCGGGCGATGGGCGGCAATCGTCGCGGCGATATGCGCATGATAGGGCCGGAAAAAGCGCGCGAGCCTTGCTTCGCGCGCCGCATCGTCGAGCGCGTTGCCCGGAACGGCATGACCATCGCTGGCGATCGGCAGCACCCCCGGCGCGTCCTCATCACGGTTGCAGTCAGCGACGAGGCGCGACACGCCGCCGAGGATCGCGGCATCGACCGCGCCGTCTTCGATCAGCAGCGCCGCGACTTCGGCGACGCCGATATCGATGGCGATATGGTTGGCGAACAGCGCCGGGTCGATCCCCAGATCAATGTCATCGGGCACATAGGCCGAAGCATGATCGGCGATCAGCAAGATACCACCCGAGCACGGCTCACCCAACTGGCGCCACGCCTCACTCATCGCAATACTCCCGTCATCTGCCACCAGTGCGGGTGGCTCGCGGCCAGCCGCTCCGCCGCCACATCGCGCTCGCCCGCCGCATCGAACAGTGCGAAACAGGTCGCGCCCGACCCCGACATGCGCGCCAGCCATGGCCGCAGTTCGCCCAGCGCGGTCAGCACATCGGTGATCGCCGGACAGCCCGCAATTGCCGGTCGCTGCAAATCATTGCGCGACGCGAACAGTTGAGCGCGAAGGTCGGCGCCGGTGAACAAAGGCCCGCGATCAACACCATCCCACGCCGCGAAGATCGGCCCCGTCGCCACCGCTTCGCGCGGATTGACGAGCAACACCGGCGTCCCCGCCAGCGCCAGTTCGGGCACCCGGCTCAACTCTGCCCCCACGCCGACGCCAAGACAGGTCGCGCTGGCAACACAGGCGGCGATATCGGCGCCAAGCGGCCCAACGAGCCGCGCCAGTGCCGCATCGCCAATTTCGGGCAGGAAATGCCGCCGCACCAGCCGCGCCATCGCCGCGGCATCGGCCGACCCGCCGCCGATCCCCGCCGCAACCGGCAGCCGCTTGGTCAGCGTCACAGCGAGCGGCGGTACCCGGTCGGCGCCATAGCGCCCGCGCAGCAACGCCAGCACCTGCGACACCAGATTGTCCGCGCCGGTGCTCAATGCCCCAGCAAATTCGCCGTCGATCGTCAGGCTGTCGACTTCGGCAACCTTGGCCTGCAAATCATCACCACTGTCGACAAAGGCGAACAACGTCTCGATCTCATGATAGCCATCGGGCCGCCGCGCGCGGACGTGAAGCGCGAGGTTGATCTTCGCCCAACCGGTTTCCTGCATCGCCGCGGTCATTCCGGACTCACGGCGCCGTCGTCGCAGGCGTCAGCCCGTCGCGCAATTTCGCTTCCAGCCGCGTCGCCATATCCTCCTCGGCGAGAAGCGTCGCGGCGCGCCAGGTATAGCGCGCCTGAAACTTCCGCCCGACGTGCCAATAGGCATCGCCCAGGTGCTCGACGATCACAGCATTGCCGGGTTCACCGCTCTGCGCCTTTTCGAGCAAGGGCACCGCCTCGTCGGCGCGGCCGGTGAGGAAATAGGCCCATCCGAGCGAATCCGTGATGCCCGGGCTTTGCGGCTCTGCGTTCCACGCCGTCTCGATCCGCGCGAGCGATTGTTTGACGTCTTTGCGTCGCTCGATCGCCGAATAGCCCGCGAAGTTGAGCACCGACGCATCATTCGGTCGCAAGGCAACGGCTTTTTCGATCAGCGGTTGGGCGGCGTCCCAATCGCCAGACTGGAGCAACAGTTCGGCGCGCGCGATCAACAGGGTCCCGCGCAGCGCCTCTTCCCCATCACCCAACGTCGCCTCCATCCGGGCATAGGCGCGTGCCGCTGCGGCCTTGTCGTCCGATTTTCGCGCAATGTCGGCGAAACGGACCAGCAGGCTGCGCGCCGGCGCATCTCCGGCCACTGCCGCCTCGGCAAGTTTCCCGGCGCCCGCCAGATCGCCAGCGTCGGCCATCAGTTCGGCCCGCCGCATCTGAAGCACCGCCGGCAACGGCGCGCCTTTGCTTGCAAGCAAAGCCCCCGCTGCGGAGGCTTGGCCGTCGCGGTCAAGCGTTTCGACCAGCGCGCTCCGTGCCATCCAGTCCCCGTCGTTGAGCCAATAAGCCGCGCGCGCGAACAGCATCGGTATCTTGGGGCTGCTGTTCGGTATCCGGGCGAAACCATCGGCGAGCATGCCAAGCCAATGCGCGGCGCCCTCGCGCGGCGTCGCGACAGCTTGATCGGGCAGCAATAGCGACGGATCTTCGCGCTCTCCCGACGCCAGGACGATCCGCCCGCGCAGCCGCTTTGCGGCATCCGCTTGCCCCGCTTTGTCGAGCGTCGCCGCGAGCCGCAGCGCAGTGAGCTGGCTCGTGCGGTCGGTCAGGATAATGTCATCTGTCAGCGCAACGGCGTCGGCCGGGCGCTTGGTCACCAGTTGAACGATTGCCGCTTCCAGCGCCAGCGCCGGTTCGGGCCGCCCTCGGGCATTCGCGATCAGCAAATACCGCTCAGGCGTTTTCTCGCGCAATCCAACGTCGATCCAGGCATGGATTGACGGCTGGATCAACCGCGACATGGGGTCGCCGCCGGTCTTGTCCGCGCGACCGCCAATATATTCGCGCGCGGCTTTCCAGTCCGACCGGCGCATCGCATCGACCAGCAGCACCAGCTGCGCATCGAACCGTCGTTCACCAGCCTGCCATAATTGCGTCGCAGCGCCACGCGCAGCTACCAGATCGCCCGCTTCGATCGCCTGTTCCAGCATCCGCCCGCGCACCCCCGGAAGCCCCGGCGCAGTGCTGGCCAGCGTCGTCAACGCCGACAACGCCGTCGCAGGCTGCCCGGCCTCCTCGGCGAGCCGTGCCTTGACCATCGCGTTCAGCGCCGCGCCGCTTTGGTCAGCGGCCTGCGCCAGCGACGAAAGCGCAAAAGCGCTTCCCGCCAGCAGCAGGGCGGATACGGACTTACATATTGGGGTAATTGGGGCCTCCGCCGCCTTCGGGAGTGACCCAGTTGATATTCTGGGTCGGATCCTTGATGTCACACGTCTTGCAATGGACGCAGTTCTGCGCGTTGATCACGAACTTCGGATCGCCCTCGGCCTGACCGACAATCTCGTAGACGCCGGCCGGGCAATAACGCTGCGCAGGCTCGTCATAGAGCGGCAGATTATATTCGACCGGGATCGTCGGATCTTTCAACTGAAGATGGACCGGCTGGTCTTCCTCATGGTTGGTGTTCGAAAGGAACACCGACGACAGACGGTCGAAGGTCAGGACGCCATCGGGCTTCGGATAGTCGGGCTTGGGCATCATGTCGGCGCGGTACAGCGTTGTATTGTCGGGATGATGCTTCATCGTGAAGGGGACTTTGATCTTCAGCGTCTCAAGCCACATGGTGATCCCCGACAGGAGCGTCCCCGCCAGATCGCCATATTTCTCGACGAGCGGCAGGACGTTGCGGACGACGCTCAGTTCCTTCTTCACCCAGCTGTCGTCATAGGCATCCTGATAGGCGCTCAGCGTATCGCTACCACGCCCGGCGCCCACCGCAGCAAACGCCGCTTCGGCCGCCATCATGCCCGTCTTCATCGCGGTGTGGGTGCCCTTGATGCGCGGCACGTTCAGGAAACCGGCGCTATCACCGATCAACGCGCCGCCCGGGAAGGCCAGTTTCGGCACCGACTGATAGCCGCCATCGCTGATCGCGCGCGCGCCATAGGAAACGCGCTTGCCGCCCTTGAGAATTTTCGCGATCTCGGGGTGCGTCTTCCACTTCTGCATTTCCTGGAAGGGCGAGGTGTGCGGATTGCGATAATTGAGCCAGGTCACAAAACCGAGCGCGACCTGTCCGTTTGCCTGATGGTACAGGAAACCGCCGCCGTTCGAATTGCCGTCGAGCGGCCAGCCCTGCGTGTGGATCACGCGGCCTTCGGCGTGATTTTCCGGCTTGATGTCCCAGAGTTCCTTGACGCCAAGGCCGTAGACCTGCGGCTCGCAATCAGCGTCGAGGCCGAATTGCGGCTTGATCATCTTGGTCAGATGGCCGCGTACGCCTTCGCCGAAGAAGGTATATTTCGCGTGGAGTTCAAGCCCCGGTGCATAGTCGCCCTTGTGGCTGCCGTCGCGCGCAATGCCCATGTCGCCGGTCGCGACGCCTTTGACCGAGCCATCCTCATTGTAGAGGATTTCGGCGGCCGGAAAGCCGGGGAAGATTTCGACACCCAGGCCTTCGGCCTGCTCGGCGAGCCAGCGGCACAAATTGCCAAGGCTGCCCGTATAAGTGCCCTTATTGTGCATGAAGCCCGGCGAGATAAATTCGGGAAGCCCGAATTTCCTGTTCCTGGTCAGCACCCAATGCTGGTTGTCGTTGACCGGAACTTCGGCAAGCGGACAGCCCTGGTCGCGCCATTCGGGAAGCAGTTCGTCGAGCGACTTGGGGTCGATGACCGCGCCCGACAGGATATGCGCGCCGACTTCGGACCCTTTTTCAAGGATACAAACCGACAACTCGCTGCCCGCTTCATTGGCCAATTGCTTGAGCCGAATTGCCGCCGAAAGCCCCGCCGGACCTGCCCCGACGATAACCACGTCATAAGGCATCGATTCCCGTTCGCTCACCAGACTCACCCTTTCTGCCATCCCGGCGCCGACATTCATCGTAAGCGGCGCTCATTCTGTCACGAATTGCGATGCCCGCCAATTGACGTATCCGTCAACAGCCTGTTTGAACAAAAACATGGGTGGGCAAAAATCGGCCTTACTGGCGGAAAGCTATTGCGACTGGTGGTCGTTGGCAGGCGTCGACATGCTGGTTGGCGAGACGCCGACGGGCTGGCTGGACCTGCCCGCGGCAAATGACGTTGCGGCCGACAGGCCAAAACCGACCTCGAAACGGACAATCGAAGCCGAACCGCCCCCGCCGCTACCCGCCGCGCTGCAGCGCCAGGAAGTGGTCGAAGCACCCGTCGCCAGAGGTCCGGTCGAAATTCCGGCCGAATGGAATGAGTTCCAGCTCTGGCTCGCCGAGCACCCCGATGTGCCTGGCAGCCAGTGGGACGCCCGCCGCGTCCTGCCGGTCGGCCAGCCCGAAGCGCCGCTGATGCTTCTTACCGCCTGGCCCGAAATCGACGACCAGCGCGAAGCGACGCTGTTCACCGGTGCCGCCGGCACCTTGCTCGATGCGATGCTCCGCGCAGTCGGCACGACCCGCGCCGACTGCTATTGCGCCAGCCTCGCGGTCACACGCCCCCCCGGCGGGCGCTGCGACGAAGAAGAGGCCGCCGACCTCGACCGGCTGCTCTGGCACCATCTGCGCCTCGCGCGGCCCGGCCGCTTGCTGCTGATCGGCAGCGACATCGTCCGCATGGCGGCGGCGCTGCCGCTCGCCGATGCGCGCGGAAGGTTACTCAATATTAACCAAGATGGCGGCAATATGGAGGCGGTGGCGGTCGCGCACCCCGCGATGCTGCTGGCCCGGCCGGCCCAGAAAGCCGCCGCCTGGGATAGCCTTAAACTGCTCAACCGGGGACGGTGACAGACGATGAAAACGACCAGAATCCTTCTTTCCTGCGCCATGGCCGCTGCGGCGGTTGGTGCAACGCCCGCAATGGCCGCCGATGCCGGCGACTTTACATCCGCGCCGCAGACGGTACCCGAGGTACTCTCATCAAAGCAGAAACTGCTCTATTCGCAGGTTCTGACCGCGATCCGCGGCCAGCGCTGGGCCGATGCAAGGGCGTTGCTCGACGGCGCTGACAGCGGTCCGCTAGGCGACTTCCTGCGCGCCGAACTATTGACCGCGGCGAACAGCCCGCGCGCCGAAGTCGCCGACATCATGCCCATCCTGTCGCGCTCGCCGCAGCTTCCGCAGGCCGAGCAGCTCGGCCGGCTCGCGGCCAAACGCGGCGCAACCGACCTTCCCGGCTTTCCCGCGCAAATGCAGCTGAGCTGGGCCGGCAGCGCACCGCGACGGCTGGGTGCGGATTCGGTCAGCGGCGATCCGGCGGCCGCCAGCCTCGCCGCCACGATTCCCGAACGTATCAAAAATGACGACCCCGCCGGCGCCGAAGCGTTGCTCAATGCCGTCATCGACCGCCTCACCCCCGATTCGCGCGACGAATGGCGTCAGAAGATCGCCTGGTCCTATTATATCGAGAATGACGACAATAATGCGCTGCGTCTCGCGCTCGCCTGCACCGAGGGCCGCAGTGCCTGGGCCACGCAGGGCGCATGGGTGCAAGGCCTCGCCGCATGGCGCCTGCACGATTATCCCACCGCACTCGTGGCCTTCGACCGCGTCTCGAGGGAAGGACCCGACAGCGAGCTGCGCGCCGCCGCTTATTATTGGGCCGCGCGCGCCGCGATCGCCGCTGGCCAGCCCGCGTCTGTGCAGCCGCGTCTCCGCGCCGCCGCCGCCAATGAGGAAACCTTCTACGGCCTGCTCGCCGCCGAAACGCTCGGGCAGGAAGTAAACAGCCAGCGCGAGAATGTCCGGGCCGACCGGCGCGCGTGGCGCGCGCTCGAGGATCTTCCGAATGTCCGCGTCGCGATGGCACTCGCCGAAATCGGTGAAGACAAATATGCCGACGCGGTCCTGCGCCACCAGGCCCGCATCGGTCGTCCCGACCAGCATGCCCAGCTGATCGGCATGGCCGGCGCGCTCAACCTGCCCGAAACCCAACTCTATCTCGCGCACAACACACCGCAGGGCCGCAAGCTCGGCGCGCAGACCCGCTATCCGCAACCCAAATGGGAACCCAATGGCGGGTGGAAGGTCGATCCGGCACTCGTCTTCGCCCATACGCTCCAGGAATCGCGTTTCCAGCGCACCGTGGTCAGCCCGGCGGGCGCCTTTGGCCTGATGCAGGTACGCCCCGGAACCGCACGCGACGTCGCGCGCTGGCGCGGCGACAGCGGCACGGGCGATCTGCGCATCCCTGCGGTCAATATGGATTTCGGCCAAAGCTATCTGCAATATCTCAGCCGCGACCCGTCGACCGGCGGCCAGCTGCCCAAGGTTATCGCCGCCTATAACGCCGGCCCCGCCCCGGTCGCACGCTGGCAGACCGAGATCCGCGATGGCGGCGACCCGCTTCTCTACATGGAATCGATCCCCTATTGGGAAACGCGCGGCTATGTCGGCATCGTCCTGCGCAATTACTGGATGTACGAAGCACAGCAGGGCAAACCCTCGGTCAGCCGCGCCGCGCTGGCGCAGGGCAAATGGCCACGCTTCCCCGACGGCAAGGACCGGACGCGCCTGAGCTATGCCGGCGGCCTCACCAATGCCGATTGACGAAGGTCTTGCGTTCAAGCCCGTCCGCATCGCGATACTGACGATTTCGGACAGCCGCAGCGCGGCAGAGGACAAGTCGGGTGACAAGCTCGAGCAATTGCTGACCGATGCTGGCCATATCCTCGCCGCGCGCGCGATTATCCGCGACGAGGCCGACCTGATCGTCTCGCGCCTCCACAACTGGATCGACGACCCGCAAGTCGACGCCGTGATCACCACCGGCGGCACCGGCCTGACCGGCCGCGACGTGACTCCCGAGGCGCTGCGCCGCCTCGACGGCAAGGATATCCCCGGTTTCGGCGAGTTGTTCCGCTGGCTCAGCTATCAGACGATCGGCACCTCGACGATCCAGTCGCGCGCCTGCGCGGTGGTCGCGCGCGGCACCTATATCTTCGCGCTCCCCGGGTCGACCGGCGCGGTCAAGGACGCATGGGAAGGCATTTTGTCGACCCAGCTCGACAGCCGGCACCGACCCTGCAATTTCGTCGAACTGATGCCGCGCTTGATGGAGACATAAAGGTCACCTCCGTACAGTTGTACGCCGAATATGTTCTTTATTTGTTCTCATTGGTGCGATATCCTGCACCGATGGAATCGCCCAAGCCCCTGCCCCCGATTTCCGGCCGCGGCGCACCGACAAATCTGCGCCCGACCCGCACCGGTTCGGCCGAACGCGTCGCCGACGGCGACTGGCTCGATGCAGCCGGGGAGATCGACGGCACCGCAAACCCGCTGCGCACCACGGTTACGGTCGAGCACCCCAAGACGATCATATCGCGCAACAAATCCCCCGATCTCAGCTTCGACCGCTCGATCAATCCCTATCGCGGCTGCGAACATGGCTGCATTTATTGCTTCGCGCGCCCGACCCACGCCTTTCACGACCTGTCGCCGGGGCTGGATTTCGAAAGCAAATTATTCGCCAAGCCCGACGCGGCCAAGCTGCTGCGCGCCGAACTGGCGAAACGCGGCTATACCGCCGCCCCCCTCGCAATCGGCACCAATACCGACGGATACCAGCCGATCGAGCGCGAATGGGGCATCACCCGGTCGGTGATCGAAGTCCTCGCCGAAACGCGCCATCCGCTGATTGTCACCACCAAATCCGACCGGGTCTTGCGCGATATCGATCTGCTCGCCGACATGGCGCGTGACAATCTGGTCGGCGTCGCCGTCTCGGTCACCACCCTCGATCCCGCGGTCGCGCGAACCCTTGAACCCCGCGCCCCGCACCCGCGCCGCCGCCTTGCCGCGATCCGCAAGCTGATCGACGCCGGGGTACCCACACAGGTCAATATCTCGCCGATCATCCCCGCGATCACCGATCACGAGATTGAAGCGATCATGGCCGCCGCGGCCGGAGCCGGCGCGATCCGCGCCTCCTACATCTTGATGCGGCTGCCGCACGAAGTCGCCCCGCTTTTCCGTGCGTGGCTTGCCGCCCACTATCCCGACCGCGCCGACAAGGTGATGCACATGGTCCAGGACATCAGAGGCGGCCGCGACAATGATCCCGATTTCTTCTCGCGCATGAAGGGCCACGGCGTCTGGGCGCAACTGATCCGCACCCGCGTCAAACGCGCGGCGCGCGAGCATGGCATGGATCGAAGCTTTCCACCGATCCGCAGCGACCTGTTCAAGCCGCCGGAGCGCGACGGCCAGATGGAGTTGTTCTGAAACACGCCACCCCCGCCTTCGCGGGGGCGACGTGCAAGCCTCAAGCCTCCGCCAGCGACCGCAGCTGATAATCCTTATACTCGTCGCGCAGCTGACGTTTCAAAATCTTGCCCGTCGCGGTGTGCGGCAAACCGTCGACGAATATGACCTCATCGGGCAGCCACCATTTGGCGACCTTGTCTTTCAGATAGTCGATGATCGCGGCCTCGCTGGCATCGGCGTCGGGCTTGCGGACGATCAGCAGCACCGGCCGTTCGTCCCATTTGGGGTGATAAACCCCCACCGCCGCCGCTTCCTGTACTCCCGGTGCGCCGACCGCGGCGTTTTCGAGCTCGATCGAGCTGATCCATTCACCGCCCGACTTGATCACATCCTTCGCGCGGTCGGTGATCTGCATGACCCCGTTGGGATGGATCACCGCGACGTCGCCCGTGTCGAACCAGTTGTCGGCATCGGTCGCGTCGGCATCGGCCTTGAAATAGCGCTGGATGATCCACGGCCCGCGGCATTGCAGCCGCCCGCTCGTCACGCCATCGCGGGGCAGGACATTATCCTCATCATCGACGATCCGCAGCTCGACGCCAAAGGGCGGGCAGCCCTGGCGGCAAACGACATCGACCTGTTCGTCGAAGCTCAGCGCATCCCAGTTCCACGGGCGCTTGCCCATCGTTCCGATCGGGCTGGTCTCGGTCATCCCCCACGCATGACCGACCGCGATCCCCGCTTTCATGAAACGCTCGATCATCGCACGCGGCGCTGCCGATCCGCCGATGATCACGCGCTCCAGCTTGCCATAACCGATACCCGTCGCGTCCATGTGCGCGAACATCGCGATCCACACTGTGGGGACGCCCGCGCTGTGGGTCACATCTTCCTGTTGCATCAGGTCGCACAATACCTGCGCTTCGTTGGTCGCCGAAAAGACCAGTTTGGCGCCGACCGTCGCCGCCGCAAAGGGTACGCCCCAGCTGTTCGCATGAAACATCGGCACGATCGGCAGGATGACGCTGCGGTTCGACATGCCGAACACGTCGGGCTGAATTTCGGTGATCGCATGAATGACGTTCGAGCGATGCTCGTACAACACGCCCTTGGGATTACCCGTCGTCCCGCTGGTATAGCAAAGCCCGACAGGATCGCGCTCATCGAGTTCGACCCACTGAAAACTGCCATCCTCGGCATCGATCAGGTCGCGATAGGACAAATAATCCGCGCGCGCCGGGGCGTCGAACAGGACAAAATGCTCGACCGTCGGCAATTGGTCGCGCAGCCGCTCGATGATCGTTACAAAGGCGGCGTCAAGGAACAGCACGCGATCCTCGGCATGATTGACGATATAGACGAGCTGCTCGTCGAACAGCCGCGGGTTCACCGTATGGAGGACTCCGCCCATCCCGGCGCTGCCATACCAGCTGACCAGATGATGGCTGTGGTTCATCGCCAGCGTCGCAATCCGGTCGCCCTTCACCATCCCCAGCCGGGTCAGTGCAGCGGCGAAGCGGCGTGCGTCATGACCGATCCCGCCCCAGGTCGTGCGCGTCTGACTGCCATCAGCCCAGCGCGACACAATTTCGCGGTCATTATGCTCGCGCGCCGCATGATCAATCAGGCTCGTCACGAGCAGCGGCTGGCCTTGCATTCCCGACATTTGGCATCCCTCTTCTTTGTTTCCCTTGGGAATAGGATCGGGAACGTATCAAGCGCAAGACCAAACAGGGGCAGGCTCATGGAACAAGCCTGGTGTCAGCCTGGAAGACCGTCTATTCGCGGAACATTGTCCAGATCGGCGTCCCACTCCGCGCGGGCTTCACAGCAGATATGCGCCGTCGGCCGGATGTCGATCGCGGTATCGAGGCTCCCTGCCGGCACGACCAGCAGCGTACCGTCCATTTGCAGGCCCGGAAGTGCCGACCCGCATTCCCTGCAAAAACTTCTTTCGTGACGCGTATCCGGAAGCCGATAAGACTGAACCCGGTCCTGCCCGGCCAGCCATGTGATGCTTGCCGTCGTCGAGAACAGGTTCGACGCGTGTGCCGACCCGCTGTCCTTCCTGCAGCGCGAACAATGACAGAGGAAAAATGCCTCGAACGCGCCCGAAATCCCGAACTGGACGGCACCGCACAAACAGGAACCACTAATCTTCGCGGACATCGATTCAGCGGACCCGGAATTCGCGCGGCTGCGACAGCGACAGAGTGACTTCGGTAATGCCAGCAATCATTTCGAGCCGGGAGACCGCGTCGGGGCCAAGCGCAAAGCCGCGCCCGAGGTTCAGGACGATATCCTCTTCGGTCATCGGATCGCCGGTGATGATGAATACCCGCCCGCGTGCATCGTCGCGCCGTTCGAGCAGGCGCTGCATATCTTCGATCGCACCCGGCAGTTCGACGCGGCAACGAAGTTCGAGCAGCGCGGTTGCGGCAATTTCCGCTAATGGCTGCGCGCCGCGCACTGTGACGCGCGGGGTTTCCTCGCCCTCCAGCAAGTCGAGTTCGACGGCGAGGATCGCGCAGCCACCATCGACCGCCAGCATTTCAAGCGTCTTGCCCGCCGTCTCGTCGAAACAGCTCGACTGGAACTGCCCGCTGCGGTCGGACAGCGTCAGGTTGAGGAAGCGGTTGCCACGCTGCGACACGCGCGGCCGCGCGCTTTCGACCATCGCCGCCATCGTCATCGGGATCCGCGTTCCCGGCGTCATTTCGACGCTGGTGCAAATCTCGCCATAGCTTCGCGCCCCGCGCGCCGCGACGATCGCCTCATATTGCTCGACCGGATGCGACGAAAAGTAGAAGCCGAACGCATCCTTCTCGCGCGTCATCCGCTCGGCGAGCGTCCATGGCTCGGCAGCGGGCAATTGCAGCACCGGCGCGACATCGACATCGCCGCCAAACAGTCCGCCCTGCCCCGTCGAACGTTCGCGCGCCGAAGAGTTGGCGCAGGCTAGCAGGCTTTCGGCCCCCGAAAAGGCGCGCGGCCGGTCGGGCTCGATCCCGTCGAACGCGCCTGCTCCTGCCAGCGCCTCGATCTGCCGCCGGTTGAGCTGTTTGGGATCGATGCGATTGGCAAAATCGTCGAGGCTTTTGAAATCGCCCTTCGCATTGCGTTCGGCAACCAGCGCTTCCATCGCCTTTTCACCGACGCCTTTCAGCGCACCGAGCGCGAAACGCACCGCAAGCTCTTCCCCCGTCTGCCCGACCGAGAAATCGGCTTCACTCTCGTTGATCGATGGCGGCGCAACCTCAATCCCCAGACGGCGCATATCGTCGATGAAGATCGACAATTTATCGGTCTGATGGCTGTCGAACGACATCGATGCCGCGAAAAATTCGTGCGGATAATGCGCCTTCAGCCACGCGGTCTGGTACGACAGCAACGCATAAGCAGCGGCATGGCTCTTGTTGAAGCCATAGCCCGCGAATTTGTCGATCAAGTCGAACAGCTCGTTCGCCGCCTTGGGGCTGATCTGATTATGCTCGCCGCAGCCCTTCACAAAGGTCTCGCGCTGCGCATCCATCTCGGCCTGGACCTTCTTGCCCATCGCACGGCGCAGCAAGTCGGCGCCGCCAAGGCTGTAGCCAGCGAGAATCTGCGCCGCCTGCATCACCTGTTCCTGATAGACGAAAATGCCATAGGTTTCGGCGAGAATGCCCTCGAGCAGCGGATGCGGATAGGCGATCGCCTCGCGGCCGTTCTTGCGCGCGCCGAACAGCGGAATATTGTCCATCGGCCCCGGACGATAGAGCGCGACGAGCGCGATGATATCGCCGAAATTGGTCGGTTTCACCGCCGACAGCGTCCGCCGCATCCCCTCGGATTCCAGCTGGAACACCCCGACCGTCTCGCCGCGCTGGAGCAGTTCGTAAACCCCTGTATCGTCCCACGCCAGCGTATCGAGATCGACGTCGATCCCGCGCAGCGCGAGCAGGCGGCGCGTTTCGCGCAGCACCGACAGCGTCTTGAGCCCCAGAAAGTCGAACTTCACCAGCCCCGCGCTCTCGACATATTTCATGTCGAATTGCGTCACCGGCATATCCGAACGCGGATCGCGGTACAGCGGGACGAGTTGATCAAGCGGGCGGTCGCCGATCACCACGCCCGCGGCGTGGGTCGAGCTGTGGCGCGGCAGGCCTTCGAGTTGCTTCGCCATATCGAACAGGCGCCGCACCCCGTCGTCCTGCTTGTACTCGGCCATCAGCTCGGCGACGCCGTTCAGCGCGCGGTCGAGCGTCCACGGATCGGTCGGGTGGTTCGGCACCAGCTTCGCCAGCCGGTCAACCTGGCCATAACTCATCTGGAGTACGCGCCCGGTGTCCTTCAGCACAGCCCGCGCCTTCAATTTTCCGAAGGTGATAATCTGCGCGACGGTATCGCGGCCGTATTTTTCCTGAACGTAGCGGATCACTTCGCCGCGCCGCGTTTCGCAGAAGTCGATGTCAAAGTCGGGCATCGACACGCGTTCGGGGTTGAGGAAGCGTTCGAACAGCAGGCCGAGCTTGAGCGGATCGAGGTCGGTGATCGTCAGCGCCCAGGCGACGACGCTGCCCGCGCCCGAACCACGTCCCGGACCCACCGGAATATCGTGATTCTTCGCCCATTTGATGAAGTCGGCAACGATCAGGAAGTAACCGGGAAAGCCCATCTGGACGATCACGCCGACCTCGAAATCGAGCCGTTCGATATAGGCTAGCCGCTGTTCGTCGCTCAGATCGACATAGTGCGCAAGCCGCGCGTCCAGCCCCGCGCGCGCATCCTGCGCCAGCTGCATCGCCTCGCCCTCGCGGTCGCCGGCAAGGCTGGGCAGGATCGGCGCGCGTTTCGGCGCCATGAAGGCGCAGCGCTGCGCGACGACCAGCGTGTTGCGCATCGCCTCGGGCAGGTCCGAAAACGCATCCTCCATCGCCTCGGCGGGCTTCAGCCAGGCTTCGGGGCTGCTGACGCGCCGGTCCTCGCTTTCGACATAGGCCGATTGCGCGATGCACAGCATCGCATCATGCGCCGCGTGGAATTGCGGCTCGACAAAGCTCGCCGGGTTGGTCGCGACGATCGGCAGCGCGCGCGCATAGGCGAGGTCGATCAGCGCCTTTTCGGCCGCGACCTCGGCCGCATCGCCGCGCCGCGACAATTCGATATAGAGCCGCCCGCCGAACAGCGCCTCCAACTGCTCGACATAATCATTCGCCGCGGTCGCCTGTTCGCCCGCGAGCAACCGCGCGAGCGCGCCTTCGCCGCCGCCGGTCAGGCAGATCAGGCCATCGGTCTTCCCAGCGAGATCAGACAGCGTGACATGCGGATCCTGCTCGATCGGGCGGTCGAGATGCGCCGCCGAGACGAGCGCGCAGAGGTTGTTGTAGCCGTCCTCATCCTGCGCATAGAGCGCCAGCCAGTCGATGAGCGGTGCGCCGCTCGCCAGCCGCTGTCCGGGCCGCGCGACGCTGAGCAATGTGCCGACGATCGGCTGGATCCCCGCCACCTTGCACGCGTCGCCAAAGGCCATCGCGCCGTAAAGCCCGTTGCGATCGCAGACCGCGATCGCCGGAAAACCCCGGTCGCGCGCTGCTTTCGCAACGGCTTTCGGTTCGATCGCCCCCTCCAGCATGGTGAAACTGGAAAAGACGCGAAGGGGGACAAAGGGGCTGTAGGCCATCGGGTGACGCTAGGCATATGTGACGATTCGGGGAAGGGCTCATCCGGGCCCAGCCCATCATTTAATCGCGTCCCGTTCCGCCCATTTCTTCACGATCAATGGCCCGAAGTAACCAGCCGCGAAAGCGACCGGAATAAGCGCAAACACCCCTATCCACCCGAAGCGATCCCGTACCAGCCCGGTAAGGAAGAGACCGACGCAGATGATCGCCACCTGCTTAATGAAGTTTCGCGTCGTTCGCTTCATCCCGGCCATGGCTCCGGCCTAACCCAGCAATTCCTCAATCTCTTTGCGCAGCTGCTCGGGCTTGGTCGTCGGCGCATGGCGCGACACGACCTTGCCGTCGCGATCGACCAGAAACTTCGTAAAATTCCACTTGATCCCGCTGCCGAGCAGCCCGGTCTTCTCGCCCTTCAGATGCTTGAAGATCGGGTCGGCATCGCTGCCGTTCACATCAATCTTCGCCATCACCGGAAAGCTGACATCATAGGTCAGCGAACAGAAATTCGCTATTTCGGCGGCATCGCCGGGCTCCTGCGCCCCGAACTGGTTGCACGGGAAGGCGAGAATCTCCAGCCCGCGATCCTTATAGTCGCGGTACAATTCCTCCAGCCCCTCATATTGCGGGGTGAAGCCACATTTCGACGCGGTGTTGACGATCAGCAGCACCTTGCCGCGATAATCGGCCATCGACTGCTGGCCGCCGCCGGGTAGCGGTGCCGAAAGATCGTAAAGCGCCATAAACTGTCCCCTCCACTGTTCGGGCGCAGCCTACGCCTCGATATGCCCGTCGTGCAAGCGCAGCACACGGTCCATCCGCGCCGCAAGCCGCTCGTTATGCGTCGCGACCAGCGCCGCCGAGCCGTGATCGCGCACAAGGCTCACGAACTGGTCGAACACGCGGTCGGCAGTCGCCTCGTCGAGATTGCCTGTCGGCTCGTCTGCGAGCACCAGCATGGGCCGATTCGCCAGCGCGCGCGCCACCGCGACGCGCTGCTGCTCGCCACCCGACAATTTGCTCGGCTTGTGATGCAGCCGCTCGCCCAGCCCCAGCCGCCCGAGCAGGTCGGCGGCGCGTTCCTCGGCCTCCGCTTGCCCCGCGCCGCGGATCAGCTGCGGCAACACGACATTCTCGATCGCGTTGAAATCGGGAAGCAGATGATGAAACTGATAGACGAAGCCGATCTTCTCGCGCCGCGTCCTGGTTCGCTCGCCCTGGTCATATCGGGTGACGTCGTGGCCATCGATCAGGATTTGGCCCTGAAAGCCGCCTTCGAGCAGGCCCACGGCCTGCAACATTGTCGACTTGCCCGACCCCGAAGGCCCGAGCAGCGCGACAATCTCGCCACGCTTCAGATGCGCATCGACCCCGCGCAGAACCTCGATCGTCACATCGGCCTGCTTGAAGCTGCGCTTCAGCGCGCGAAGCTCGAGAATATGGTCACTCATAACGCAGCACCTGCACCGGATCGGTATTCGCCGCCTTCAGCGCCGGATAGAGCGTCGCGAGAAAACTGAAAACGACCGCCATTACAGCGATCCCGGTAATTTCGAACGGATCGGGCTTCGACGGCAATTCGGTCAGAAAGCGGATGGACGGATCCCACAAGGGCTGACCGGTCAGAAACTCGACCCCGCGCAGGACCCCCTGCCGGAAATAGAGCAGGCCAAAACCGAACACCATGCCCATGATCGTGCCCGCAATCCCGATCGACAGGCCGATCGCCATGAAGATGCGCATCACCGAATCGCGCGGCGCGCCCATTGTACGCAGGATCGCCATGTCGCGCGTTTTGGCGCGCACCAGCATGATCAGCGACGACACGATGTTGAACGCCGCGACAAGGACGATCAGCGACAATATGACGAACATCGCGACGCGCTCGATCGACAGCGCCTCGAACAGGCTGGCGTTCATCGACCGCCAGTCGGAAATAACCGCCTGCGCCGCTACTTTTTCGGCCAGCGGCTTCAATATCTCGCCCACCTTGTCAGGATCGGTCACCTTGACCTCGATCATCCCGATCTGGTCGCCGGTGAGCAGGAGCAATTGCGCATCCTCCATCGGCATGACGACATAGGCCTTGTCGAAATCATAGACGCCGATCTCGAAAACCGCCGACACGCGATAGCTGATCTCGCGCGGAACCGTTCCGAACGGGGTCGATCGCCCCGCCGGATTGATGATCGTGATGTTCGACCCGACGCTTGCGCCGATATTGCGCGCCAGTTCGCTGCCGATCGCGACATTGCCCGAAAGAGAGGTCAGCGTGTCGAGACTGCCCTGCAACACCTTGCCGCCGAGCGTTTCATTCTTGCGAATGTCGGCCACGGTCATCCCGCGCACCAAAATCCCTTCGACGCGGCCATTGAATGTCGTGAGCAATGGCTGTTCGATCAGCGGCGTCGCCGACACCACATCCGGGGTCGCCTTCGCCTGCTTGAGCACATCCTGCCAGTCGTCGAGCCGGCCGCCAAAGCCTTGCACCACCGCATGCCCGTTCAACCCGACGATCTTGTCGAACAGATCGGCGCGCACCCCGTTCATCACGCTCATCACGATCACCAGCGCCGCGACGCCCAGCGTCACCGCGATAAAGCTGAACGCCGCCGCGACGAAGATGAAGCCTTCGCCGCGCTGGGGGAGCATATAGCGTTTGAAGATGGTGCGCTCATAGGGACGCAGGATCATGGAGCGGGCGGCCTTTGGGGCGCGATGCGCATTGCGGTCATGTCGCCGCTTTAGGGAGCCTGGGCAGTGCTGGCAATGGGGCGGACCCGCGACACCACTGCGAACGATTCGCAAAATCTGTTGCCTATCGGCCACAGCACCGCGCAAAAGGACAGGTGGACGCTTGCGGAAGGGTGACAAACTCCCATGGGCGTCCTAGCCCCCTGTCTTCTGGATCACGCGGCGAAAGGCCCGGTTTCAGGGAGTGCACGGCCATTCGCCTGGCCTGCGCAAAAGGGGGATGGCGAAGTTCGTCACAGGCGCCCGGGTCTCGAAAGAGGCCCGGGCGTTGTGATTCAGGTTAAGCGTCGCCAATCGGTCATTCCCGAATATCGTCACCCCGGACCTGATCCAGGGTCCAGGCAACAGGCTGGCGATGAATGCCGGATCAAGTCCGGCATGACGACGGTGGGGAGCAGCAACGCCTGCAATCGGCAGCTAACGGCCGCCCTATCCCTCGGATTCGCTGATATCCTCAAGCATATCGGTATCGAGCACGCGTACGCGTCCTTGCTCGAGCGAAATAACCCCCGATTCCTCCCAGCTCCTCAGCTGGCGGTTGATATGCTCGCGGCTCATCCCGGCAAAATTGCCGAGTTCGGTCTGCGAAAGCTCGACGCGATACGACGCCTCCACATCCTGACGGATCAGCCGCTTCAAATAGCGCGCAAGCCGCGGACCCGACGCATAGGCGCGGTCGCTTTCGATGGTCTGGTCAGCGGTGCGCAGCCGCCGCGCGAGTTGCTGCATCAGCGACCAGGCAAAATCGGGATGGCTCGCGGCAAAATCGCGGAGCGCATTGCGGCCGAGCTGGAGCGCTGCGCCCGCACTCGTTGCGACGACCGATGCGGTGCGCTCGCCGCCGTCGAGCAGCGCAATCTCGCCCAGCACCGCTCCGGGCTCGGCATAGGCCAGCACGATCTCGCGCCCATGGGGTGACAGCATCGACACGCGCGCGCTGCCCTCGGTCAGGATGAGCATCCCGTCGCCAGCCTCGCCCTGACTGAGCAACTCCTTGCCCTTGACGAAATTGACCTGCACCGCACGGCCCGCAAGGTCAGCCCAATCCTGAAGGCTAAGGCCGGAAAAGATGCTGTCGGGGCCCTGCAATGCAGCGAGTTTCGCGTGATCCATGCCCCTGTCCTTCCCTGTTGGCCGTCTCAGACGAGCCGGCTCTGCTTCACCGCCGCTTCGATGAACCCCGCAAACAAGGGGTGCGGATCGAACGGCTTGGACTTGAGTTCCGGATGGAACTGCACCCCGATAAACCACGGATGGTCCGGCCGCTCAACGATTTCCGGTAGCATGCCGTCGGGCGACATCCCCGAAAACACCAACCCGCCCTTTTCGAGGCTCTCGCGATAGGCGCCATTGACCTCGTAACGGTGGCGGTGGCGCTCGCTGATTTCGTTCGCGCCATAGACGGCGGCGACATGGCTGTTCGGCGACAGCTTGGCTTCATAAGCGCCCAGCCGCATCGTACCGCCCATGTCGGTGTTGGCACCACGCTTTTGCAGGCCTTCGGCGCTCATCCATTCGGTGATCAGACCGACGATCGGCTCGTCGGTCGGGCCGAATTCGGTGCTCGATGCCTTTTCGATCCCGCTGGTGTTCCGCGCTCCCTCGATGCACGCCATTTGCATGCCGAGGCAAATGCCAAAGAAAGGTACGCCGCGTTCGCGCGCGAAGCGCACGCTGGCGATCTTGCCTTCCGACCCGCGCTCGCCGAACCCGCCGGGCACAAGAATGCCGTGCATCGGTTCCAGATTCGCGGCGAGTTCATCTGCCTGCTCGAAGATTTCGGCGTCGAGCCAGCGAATATTGACCTTCACCCGGTGCGCCAGCCCGCCGTGGACCAGCGCCTCGTTCAGCGACTTATACGCATCGGGCAGCGACACATATTTGCCGACGACGCCGATCGTGACCTCACCCTCGGGGTGCTGCTTGCGATCCATGATGTCGTACCAGCGCGTCAGGTCGGGATCGGGCGCGTCGTGGATGCCAAAGGCGTGCAGCACTTCGGTATCGAGGCCTTCGCCATGATATTGGACCGGCACCGAATAAATGCTGTCGGCGTCGAGCGCCGGGATCACCGCTTCCTTGCGGACATTGCAGAATTGCGCGATTTTCGCGCGCTCGCTGTCGGGCAGCGGCTTTTCGCAGCGGCACAGCAAAATATCGGGCTGGACGCCCAGCGACGCGAGTTCGCGTACGCTATGCTGCGTCGGCTTGGTCTTCAACTCGCCCGCGGCCGCAATATAGGGCACCAGCGTGACATGAACCGACAGCGTCTTGTCGCGCCCTTCTTCGTTCCGCAGCTGGCGGATCGCTTCGATGAAGGGGAGTGATTCGATATCACCGACGGTTCCGCCGATTTCGCACAGCACGAAATCGAGATCCTCGATATCAGTGCGCGCAAAGGCCTTGATCGCGTCGGTGACGTGCGGAACGACCTGAACCGTCGCGCCCAGATAATCGCCGCGACGCTCCTTGGTGATGATCTGCTGATAGATGCGGCCCGAGGTGACATTGTCGCTCTGCCGCGCCGCAACGCCGGTAAAGCGTTCATAATGGCCCAGATCCAGATCGGTTTCGGCCCCGTCGTCGGTCACATAGACTTCGCCATGCTGATAGGGCGACATCGTGCCCGGATCGACGTTCAGATAGGGATCGAACTTCCGGATGCGGACGCGATAACCTCGCGCCTGCAACAGAGCCGCGAGGCTAGCCGCCATCAAACCTTTGCCAAGGGAGGAGACCACGCCGCCGGTGATAAAAATGAACCGCGCCATGGGAGGAAAGACTTACTCAACAGGAGGGGGACGGCGCAAGCCGTCGAATCGCAAACGGCGGAAAATAATTCCGCCGCCGCGCGGGTGAAGTCGGGTGGCCGAAGCCGCCGGTTTATTTCTTGGCCGGTGCGCCCTGCGCCGGAGCCTCGGGTGCCGCAGCTGCCGCGGCGGCTGCCGCCAGCGGATCATCGGTGGCCGGAGCGGCGGGTACCGCGCCCGGTGCGCCCTGCGGCGGACCGGTCAGCGACGACGGACCAGTCGCCGCGCCGCTCTGCTGCGCGGTTTTCGACAGCGTGGTGTCGATGCTCGATCCGCTACGACCGACCGAGGCCATCGCCGCAAGAAGGATCGACAGTCCGACGAACAGCGTCGCCAGGATCGTCGTTGCCCGGGTCATGAAATCCGCCGCGCCGCGCGCCGAAAGCAGGCCCGCAGGACTGCCGCCGACCCCCAAACCGCCACCTTCCGACTTTTGCATCAGAATGACGCCGATCATCACGGCCGCAACGAGGGCCTGAACGACGAGCACAAAGGTGAACAGATTGGACATCGAAATTTCCCGAACTTGCACGGCCTCACACGGACCATGCCCGCCGCGCACATAGAGACGAAGCCGCTTCGCTTCAACCCACAGCGTGTCGCGGGAGCTTCATCAAAACCGCTTCTACCTCCGTTCGTGTCGGGCGAAGTCGAGACACCCATCGGTTCAGCGCTTCACTGAGGGGCATCTCTGCTTCGCACGATGCGAACGAAAACAGGGTTGATCGCCTTAGTTCAGAGCCGCAGCCGCAGCCACGATCGGCACGAATTTGCCGGCCGTCAGGCTCGCCCCGCCAACCAGCGCGCCATCGACGTCGCCCGCGCCCAGCAGTTCGGCGGCATTCTCGCCATTGACCGAACCACCATAAAGGATGCGCATATCCTGCGCCGCCGCCGCGCCGGCCTGCTCCGTCAGCCTGGCGCGGATCGCGCCATGCATCGCCGCGACATCCCCGACGGTCGGAACCAGCCCGGTGCCAATCGCCCAGATCGGCTCATAAGCGATCGCCAGCCGCGCCGCATCGAAATCGCCGGGCAACGAGCCCGCAATCTGTGCCAGCACATAGGCGATGGCATCACCCGATTCGCGAACTTCGCGCGGTTCGCCGACGCACAGGATCACCGAAAGACCCGCGGCGAGTGCCGAGACCGCCTTCGCCTGCACATCCGCGTCGCTTTCACCGCAACCTTCACGCCGTTCGCTATGTCCCACGATGACCAGCGTCGCGCCGGCATCGACGAGCATGGCCGCCGCAACTGATCCGGTGAAGGCGCCAGAGGTAGCGCTATGGCAATCCTGCCCGCCGACCGCCGCGCCCGGCGCCGCCGAAACCATCGCGCCAATCAGCGTGAAGGGCGGGCATAGCGCAACATCGACCGCCGCATGCCCCTTTGCCGCGGCGAAAATCGCCTGCGCTTCGCCGATCGCATCCGACAGGCCGTTCATCTTCCAGTTGCCGACCACATATTTGCGCCGTGCCATTGTCCTGTTTCTCCTGTTCGCGATGTCGATGCCCGCCGCCCTAGCGGCGCGCGGGGCGAATAGGCAAGCCGGGTACGCGTTCCCGCGATCACGATACTTCCATTTCGCCGGGACAGACTCTAAAGCATCGCGCAACCGCGCTTTGACAAGCGCCTTCGCCGAAAGAATGCTCGCTCCATGATCACCGCCCTTCGCCGCCTCTTCGGATCCACGATCGGCAAGGTCGTTGCCCTCGGCTTCGTCGTCCTCGTCGGCCTGGCCTTCGCGCTTGGCGACGTCACCGGCAACGCCAATTTTGGCGGCGTCGGAGGCGCCAATGCGGCCAAGGTAGGCAACACCGACATCGGGATCGGCGAGCTACGCGACCGGGTGAAACAGTCCTATGATCAGGCACGGCAACAACAGCCCACACTGACCATGGCGGCGTTCGTCGAATCGGGCGGACTCGACCGGGTACTCGATCAGCTTGTCGAGGGCGCCGCCTTCGATCAATTCGCCACGGACCTCGGCTTTGGTGTCAGCAAACGGCTGATCGACGGCCGCATTGCCGACTTGCCCGTCTTTGCCGGCGTGTCCGGGAAATTCGACCAGACGCGCTTCGAAACCTTCCTGCGCCAGAACGGCATCAGCGAGGCGCAGCTGCGCCGCGACATCCGCCAGCAGTTGCTGGCCGAACAGCTCGCCAATCCGGTGGGCATGATGCCCGCGATCGCACGGGCAATGGCACAGCCCTATGCCGCGCTGCTGATGGAACAGCGTCGCGGTCAGGCAACCTTCATCCCCGCCAGTCCCTTTGCTCCCTCCGCCGATCCCGGCGACGCGGCGCTGAAGAAATTTCTGTCGCAGCATGTGGCCCAGTTTACCGTCCCCGAGCGCCGCGTGATCCAATACGCCCTGTTCGATCGCGCTGCGGTTCCGGTCCCTGCCGTCACCGACGCCGAAATCGCCAAGGTGTACAAGGACAATGCCGCCCAGTTCGCGGCCAGCGAGACGCGCCGTTTTGCGCAGGTCATCGCCCCCGATCAGGCGACCGCCAATGCGATCGCGACCAAGGTTCGCGCCGGAACTCCGCTCGCCGCCGCTGCACAGTCCGCGGGCCTTTCCGCCGCAACCACCGGTGACCTGACCCAGTCGGCCTATGCCGCAACGACCAGCGCCGCCGTCGCCAAGACCGCCTTTGCCGCCAGGAACGGCGACGTGCTCGGGCCGACGCAGACCGGCCTCGGCTGGGCAATCGCGCGGGTCGAAAATGTCACGCCCAAGCCGGCGCGCAGCCTCGCCGATACCAGCGACGAAATCCGCACCGAAATCGCCAAGAACAAGGCGAATGAGGCGATCGTCGATTATTACAACACACTTCAGGATGCCGTGAACGGCGGCGCCTCGATCCAGGAAGTCACGGCCGATCGCAAGCTCGTGCTCGCCGAAACGCCCGCGCTGCTGGCCAATGGTCAGGCGCCGGGTCAGCCGGGCTTTGCCCTGCCCCCCGAACTCGCTCCGATGGTCGCGCAGGCGTTCCAGTCCGATGGCGAAGGCGACGGCCATCTCGCAACGCTGGTCGAGAATGAAAAATTCGCCATCTACTCGGTCAAGACGATCGTCGCAGCGGCTCCGCCGCCCTTCGCCCAGATCCGCTCCAATCTGCTCGCCGAATGGCGCTTTGCCGAGGGGCAGAAGGTCGCCCGCGACAACGCGCGCGCCATCGTGAAAACGGTCGAAAGCGGCAAGAGCCTTGCCGACGCCGTGCGCGCCGCAGGCCCGAACATCGGCGGCGTCCAGCCAATCGGCGGCACCCGCGCCGAACTGGGCCAGAATGGCCAGCCCGTCCCGCCCGAACTCGCCCTTCTCTTCTCGATGGCGCAAGGCAGCGTGAAGACGCTGGAAATCCCGGGCAACCGCGGCTGGATGGTCATTGCCCTCGACGAAGTGCGACGCCCCGATCCCAAGAGCATCGAGGCCGGACGTGTTGCCGCGATCGCCCGCCCGCTCGCATCGGCCTTTGGCAACGAGCTGGTCGAACAGCTCGCGGGCGAGGCAAAGCGCCGCGCGAATGTGAAGATCAACAAGGATCTGGTCGAACAGCTGCGCCGCGAACTCACCGGCACCACACAAGCGGCCGAATAGACCCGGTCGTGACACTGGAAGGTAGAGCTGCCGCGCTCGAGGCGTTGGCACAGGGCCGCGGCGCGGTTGTCTGGCAGCGGCTGATCGCCGACATCGAAACCCCGGTTTCGGCGGCGCTCAAACTGATTCAGCCGGGGCGCGGCGACTGGGTGCTCGAATCGGTCGAAAGCGGCGAAACCCGCGGGCGCTACAGCCTGATCGGGCTCGACCCCGACCTGATGTTCGAAGTCACCGGCGACGCCGCGCGGATCAACCGCGACTGGCGCCGTGACCGCGAAGCCTTTGAGCCCGTCGCCGCTCCCGCACTTCAGGCGCTGCGCGACCTCGTCGCCGAATGCCGCTTCGACGTTCCCGAGGGTCTGCCCAAGGCGCTCGCGACGCTCGTCGGCTTCTTCGCCTATGAAACCATCGGCCTCGTCGAGCGCATCCCGCGCGCGCCGGGCACGGGGCTTGGCCTGCCCGACATGGTCTTCGTCCGCCCGACGACGATCCTCGTCTTCGATCGCCTCGCCGACGAACTCTTCCTGATCGCGCCGATCTGGCCCGACGCCAACGCACCGATCGACCGGATGATCGACGCGGCGCAGGACCGGCTCGAGGACATCGCCGCGCGCCTGTCGCGCGTCAGCGCCCATCCCGAGCGCGCCACGACCGATGCGCTGCCCGCCGACATCACGGCAAATCCCGCGACAACTCCCGAACGCTTCGCCGACATGGTCGCCACGGCGAAGGAATATATCGCCGCGGGCGATATTTTTCAGGTCGTCCTGTCGCAGCGTTTCTCGACCCCCTTCGACCTGCCGCCATTCGATCTGTATCGCGCGCTGCGGCGGATCAACCCTTCACCCTTCCTCTATTTCCTCGATCTGCCCGGCTTTGCGCTGATCGGCTCGTCACCCGAAATCCTCGTCCGCGTCCGCGACGGCGAAATCACCATCCGCCCGATCGCCGGCACCCGTCCGCGTGGGCGAACCAGCGCCGAGGATGTCCAGAACCGCGAATCCCTGCTCGCCGACCCCAAGGAACGCGCCGAGCATCTTATGCTGCTCGACCTCGGCCGCAACGACGTCGGCCGCGCGGCAATGGGCGGCACCGTGACCGTCACCGACAGCTATACCGTCGAATTTTACAGCCATGTCATGCACATCGTGTCGAACGTGATCGGCCGCATCGCCCCCGACAAGGATGCGATCGACGCCTTGTTCGCAGGCTTCCCGGCGGGAACGGTCAGCGGCGCCCCCAAGGTCCGCGCCTGCCAGATCATCGCCGAGCTGGAGGCCGACGCGCGCGGCGCCTATGCCGGCGGGGTCGGCTATTTCGCCCCCGACGGCAATATGGACAGCTGCATCGTGCTGCGCACCGCGATCGTCAAGGACGGCGAAATGCACGTCCAGGCGGGCGCCGGCATCGTCGCCGACAGCGAAGCCGCCTATGAACAGCGCGAGTGCGAGGCGAAAGCCGGCGCCCTCTTCGCCGCAGCGCGCGAAGCCGTGCGGCTTGCCGTCACCCCCGGTTATGGGCAGTGATGCAACAGCTCCCCATATCCGCCGAACAGATCCGCCGCGTCACTTTCTTCAAGCGCGACGAGGTGATCACCGACCTCATTTGCTGCGAAATTGCTTCCGATGACCGCCATTGGTTGTTCCATGAAGAGATGGACGGCTGGAAGCTGCTGCTGAACGAACTCGAAGTGCTTTCGAACTTTCGCATGGATTGGTATGCGGCGGCCAGCCAGCCTCCCTTCGCGCCTTCGCCCGTGATCGCTTACGACAGAATGACACCATGATCCTCGTCATCGACAATTACGACAGCTTCACCTTCAACCTCGTTCATTATCTGATCGAGCTGGGCGCCGAGGTGCGCGTCGAGCGCAACGACGCGCTGACCGCTGCCGAAGCGCTCGCGACCGGCGCCGACGCGATGCTGATCTCGCCCGGCCCCTGCACCCCGAACGAGGCAGGAATCAGCCTCGATCTCGTCGCCGCCTGCGCCGAAGCCGGGCGTCCGCTGCTCGGCGTTTGCCTCGGCCATCAGGCGATCGGCCAGCATTTCGGCGGCACCGTCCAGCGCGGCCATTTGATGCACGGCAAGACCTCGCCCGTCTGTCATGACGGCACCGGCCTCTTCACCGACCTCCCCTCGCCGCTCACCGCGACGCGCTATCACAGCCTCGAGGTCGTCGACATTCCCGCCTGCCTCGCGATCAACGCGACCAGCGATGACGGCGCGGTGATGGGCTTCCGCCACGTCGACCTCCCGATCCACAGTGTGCAATTCCACCCCGAAAGCATCGCCACCGAACATGGCCATGCGATGCTCGCCAACTTCCTCCGTATCGCAGGACTGCCGGTCAGCGCCCGGAAAGCGGCGTGAACGGACAGCTCGACCTTCAGGTCAGCGAAGCGGATCTGCTGACCGCCTATCGCGCCCATTACCCGCTTTTTCCCAAGAGCAAGGTCGCGCTTGGCGCGCTGATTGTCCTGCTTATGGCTGCCGGCCTCGCGCTTTGGGACAGCCCTCCCGACGCCCGCCATATCGCCATATTGGCGGGTGGCCTGCTATTCTCGCTGGTGTTCATGCTTGTTGCGATCCAGCTTGTCATGCGCCGCTGGTGGCTGCCGCGCTATACCAGACGCATCCATTCCCAGCAGGCGGACCTTCGCACATCCTGGGCGCTAAGCTGGGACGAAGACAGGCTGAGCATTGCCAATCCGGACAACAGCGGCAATGTCGCATGGGGCGATTTCCATCAATGGCTGCGCACCCGCGGCATGCTGCTGATCTATCGTTCGGAAGCGCTGTTCAACATCATTCCCTTGCACGACGCAGCGGCCGAACGCGCGGCCGATGCCATCACCGCCCTGCTTCAGCAAGCGGGTGTGCCCCAGAAGAGGTCTTCATGAGCCGTTTCGGCCCCTTTCCCGATCCGTCGAACCTGCTCGCCGATGACGAAGCCGCGGCGGCCTTCGCGACGATGCTCGACGGCGGAGCGAGCGACGAGCATATCGCCTTATTCCTCAGCGCGCTCTCCGATCGCGGCGAAACGATGGTCGAAATCGCCGCTGCAGCGCAGGCGATGCGCGACCGGCTGATCCCGATCAACGCCCCCGCGGGCGCGATCGACGTATGCGGCACCGGGGGCGACGGACATCATACGCTCAACGTTTCGACCGCCGTCGCCATCGTCGTCGCGGCATGCGAAGTTCCAGTCGCAAAGCACGGCAATCGTGCGGCTTCTTCCAAATCCGGCGCCGCCGACACCCTCGAAGTGCTTGGCCTCGACATGGAGCGCGCATCGCAGCTCGCCGAAGCCCAGCTCGCCGACCTCGGCATCTGCTTCCTCTTCGCCGCGCACCATCATCCGGCGATGAAGCGCATCATGCCGATCCGCAAGGCGCTCGGCCGCCGCACCATCTTCAACCTGATGGGCCCGCTTGCCAATCCGGCGCGTGTCACGCGTCAGCTGATCGGCATCGCGCGCCCCGCCTATGTCCCCGTCTATGCCGAAGCGCTGCACCGGCTCGGGACCGAACATTCGCGCGTGATTTCGGGCGACGAGGGCATCGACGAACTCTCGCTCGCGGGCGGCAACGAGGTTGCGGTCATCACCCCCGACGGTGTGCGGATGCAGCGCAGCCACGCCGCCGACGCCGGGCTTCC
The DNA here is from genome assembly GCF_058807415.1 of Sphingopyxis sp. GW821-FHT12C06. Taxonomy (NCBI): domain Bacteria; kingdom Pseudomonadati; phylum Pseudomonadota; class Alphaproteobacteria; order Sphingomonadales; family Sphingopyxidaceae; genus Sphingopyxis; species Sphingopyxis sp. GW821-FHT12C06. The sequence goes on from NZ_JBXAQR010000002.1 coordinate 626,936, forward strand.
TACCCGCGCCATCGCCGAAATTCGCGGCGGCGACGCGGCCTATAACGCCAAAGCGCTCCGCGACCTTCTGCAGGGCGAAACCGGGGCCTATCGCGACGCCGTGCTCTATAACGCCGCCGAGGCGCTCGTTGTCGCGGGCACGGTCGACAATCTGGTCGCCGGAGTCGAAGAGGCCGCCGAGGCCATCGACAAGGGTCTCGCCAACGCGCTGCTCAATTGCTGGATCGCCTATAAATGAACAAGCTCACCCAAATCCTCGTCACCAAGGCCGAAGAAGTCGCCGAACGCCGCGCCTTGCGCTCGCTCGCACAGCTCGACGCCATCGACGCCGGCCCGGTGCGCGGCTTCGCCGCCGCCCTGCAGACCAGGATCGACGCGGGCGGCTTTGCCTTGATTGCTGAAATCAAGAAAGCTTCGCCATCCAAGGGATTGATAAGAGAAGATTTCAGCCCTGCAGACCACGCTCGTGCCTATGCTGCGGGCGGCGCTGCCTGCCTGTCGGTGCTCACCGATGCGCCATGGTTTCAGGGCCATGAGGATTTTCTGATCGCCGCGCGCGCCGCATGCGACCTGCCCGTCCTCCGCAAGGATTTCATGGTCGACCCGTGGCAGGTCGCCGAAGCCCGCGCGATCGGCGCCGACGCGATCCTGATCATCGTCGCCGCGCTCGAAGACGCCATGATGGCCGATATCGAGGCCGCCGCGATCGAACGCGGCATGGACGTCCTCGTCGAAGTCCATGACGAAGCCGAACTCGACCGCGCGCTGTCGCAGCTCAACTCGCGCCTGATCGGCGTCAACAACCGCGACCTGCGTAGCTTCGAAACCGACCTCGGCGTCACCGAACGGCTCGCCAAGCTCGTCCCGCCGGGCACGTTGCTCGTCGGCGAAAGCGGCATCGCGAACCACGCCGACTGCCAACGCCTCGCCCAAAGCGGCGTAAAAACCTTCCTCGTCGGCGAAAGCCTGATGCGTCAGGATGACGTCACGGCGGCAACCAGGGCGCTGCTAGAGGGCTGAAGCAGCAGCCGCGTCTGATTTTCCGCGTGGAATCGCACCGCCTGTGTCAGGCAAGATTCCGCTCCTCGTAAATCCGGCCGTTAACCTGCCTTGGCCCTGTCGAAGCCCCAGCGACGACGGGGAATGAAATGCCTTCTTCGGGGTTTTGCAGTGCACACGCCCTTCCCCCTTGCCTTTGCCCCCGCACATTGCTTCGCTCCACTGGCATGACAAACAGACCGACTCACCTCGACGAAAGCGGCGCCGCATCGATGGTCGATGTCGGCGCAAAAGCACCCACCCGGCGGCGCGCCGTCGCGGGCGGACGCATCACCATGTCGGCGGAGGCGCTGGAGGCGATCCGCAGCGGCAATGCACCGAAGGGCGATGTCCTCTCGACCGCGCGCATCGCGGGCATCATGGCGGCGAAGCGCACCGCCGACCTCATCCCGCTCTGTCACCCGATCGCGCTCTCCAATGTCGGCGTCGAGTTCGACTGGGAAGCGACCGGCATAGCGGTCCGCGCGACCGCCGCGACCACCGGCCCCACCGGGGTCGAGATGGAGGCGCTGACCGCGGCCTCCGTCGCGCTTCTCACCCTCTACGACATGGCCAAGGCGCTCGACCGCGCGATGATCCTCGGCGACATTCGCCTGCTCGAAAAGAGCGGCGGACGGTCGGGCGACTGGCGCGCCGAGTGAGTGACCTGCTGCCCGTCGCGGACGCGCAGGCGCGGCTCCTGGCGCTCTGTGATCCGCTGGCGTCAGAAAATATTGCCTTATCCGAAGTGCTTGACCGATATACTTCAGAAGATGTGAGAGCAAAACGTGACCAGCCAGCCGCGCCCTTGTCGGCGATGGATGGCTATGTGATCCGCTTCGCCGACCTGCCCGGCCCGTGGACCATCGTCGGCGACATCGCCGCCGGAACCACACCCCGGCGCACAATCGGTACACGCGAGGCCATGCGCATTTTCACCGGCGCCATGCTCCCCGCCGGTGCCGACACAATATTGATTCAGGAAGACGCCGTAACTGACGGAAACAAATTGATATTATCTGGAGAGAGCCCGGGCGAACCCGGCCGCCACGTCCGCGCACGCGCTACCGATTTCGCCAGCGGAACGCCACTGCTCGAGGCAGGAACACGCCTCACCCCCGGCGCCATCGCCGCCGCCGCAATGGGCGGTACAGGTGCGCTTTCGGTCGGCGGGCGACCGCGCGTCGCGATCCTGACCACCGGCGACGAACTTGTCCCGCCGGGCCGTCCGCTATCTCCCGGCCAGATTCCCGACAGCAATGGCGTCATGCTCGCTGCAATGCTCGCCGCCGAACCCGCACAGGTCAGCCTGCCGCTCCACGCCCGCGACGACCGGGGCCTTCTTTCCAACATTCTCAATGATCTGGCGCGCCATCATGACGTCATCGTCACTGTTGGCGGCGCCTCGGTCGGTGATCATGATCATGTCCGCGGTGCGCTCGAAGACACGGGCGGGAGCATCGATTTCTGGAAGATCGCGATGCGCCCCGGCAAGCCGCTGGTCGCGGGCACCATCGGCGATGCGATCCTGCTCGGTCTGCCCGGCAACCCCTCCTCGGCCTTCGTCACCGCGACGCTGTTCCTGCTCCCGCTCGTCCGCCACCTCGCTGGCGCGCGCGATCCGCTGCCGCCGGTCCATCAAGCCCCCCTCGCCGCGCCATTGGCTGCCGGGGATGGCCGCCGCGATTATCTACGCGCCCGACTCGACGCCGGGCGGCTCACTCCCTTCGCCGCGCAAGACAGCGGCCAGACTTTCCCGCTGATCGCCGCCAACGCGCTGATCCTCCGCGAAATCGGCGCGCCGCCGCGCAGCGCCGGGGATATGGCCGATTATATCGCCATCGCTTGACAAGTTCCGCTCTGTTCCACTATCGTTCTCCTTATGTCCGGTATTTGGCATCATGGAGAATGAACGATGTTGACGGCGAAGCAGCATGAACTGCTCCACTTCATCCAGGAACGGCTCGACACGAGTGGCATTTCGCCGTCGTTCGAGGAGATGAAGGAAGCGCTTGGTCTCAAGTCGAAATCCGGAATCCACAGACTTATCAGTGCATTGGAAGAACGCGGCTTCCTCCGCCGCCTCCCCAACCGCGCCCGCGCGCTCGAAGTGCTCAAGGTGCCGGAGGCCGCCAGGACGGCGAATACGCCTGTGCACAATGATCGCGACAATATCGTCCCGCTGCGCAAGCCGGCCCCCGCCCTGCGTCCGCTCGCCGCGAACGACATCATCGAAGTGCCGCTGCACGGCAAAATCGCCGCGGGCGTTCCGATCGAGGCGTTCGAGGATCACAACAATCTTGCGGTCCCCGCCGCGCTGCTCGGCGCGGGCGAGCATTATGCGCTCGAAGTCTCGGGGGACTCGATGGTCGAGGCCGGCATCTTCGATGGCGACTATGCGCTGATCCAGAAAGCCAGCACCGCGCGCGAGGGCGATATCGTCGTCGCGCTGGTCGATGGTCAGGACGCAACGCTCAAATATTTCCGCCGCGAAGGCCAGATGATCCGGCTCGACCCAGCGAACAGCGCCTATGAGCCCCAGCGCTACGCCGCCGATCGTGTCATCGTGCAGGGTCGGTTGTCGGGACTGCTTCGTCGTTACCACTGACCTGCGGCGGGCGGCGCCACGGATGTTCGTCGCCCGCGCGTAGCGTAGTGACGATGCGCGGGCCGTCACCAGTATAGATGGCAAGCCCGCCACTTTCGGCGAGGCTGTCGCGATCGACCGTCAACCAGCGCGCGACGCATTCGCGCGGCAACCAGCGGTCGCTGATCACGACATCGGCGGCGGCGCACGCCGCCGCCATATCGGCCCCCTCGATCCGGTCTCGGCCGCGCGAGACAAGGAAATGGCGCTGGTCGTCTCCTTCGCCCTGCCGCCAGCGGCAGAAGTCCGCGTTGCACTCGACGTGATTTAGGTCGGCCAGCGCAACGAGCGGAGCGTCGTGACCCGCAGCCTCCGCCATCGTATCGCGAACATAGTCGCCCGCACGGTCGCGAAGCAGCGCATAACCGCCCCCCGGCGCCGCGACTGCAATATGACGCCCGTCACTCGTCACCAGCACATCCGGCCGTGGCTGCACGAGCAAAGCCGCGATCCCCATCGCGAGCGGCGCGAAGCCCGCGCGGCGCCAGCGCGTCTGCCACAGCAACAGCCAAAGCCCGCCAAAAATCGCCAGGCCGAAGCCCCAGGCGGGAAAGCTCGGCAGCATCGCGACCGCCCCCGGAGCGGCGGCTACGCCGTGCGCAAGCGCGAGCAACAGATCCAGCGCCTGCCCTGTGACCCACCAGAAAGGCGCACCGAGCCCTACGCTGTCGAGCAGCAAGGCCAGCGCCTCGGCCGGCATGATGACGAAAGTGGTCAGCGGGATCGCGACAACATTGGCGAGCGCGCCGTAAAGTCCCGCTTTGTGGAAATGAAACAGCGCGATCGGCGCCAGCGCGACCTCAACCACCAGACCGGTGATCAGCAATCCGACAATGCCACGCCCCAGTCGAATGGCCCAAACTTCGGTGCGACGCGCAAGAAATGCCCGCATCGAACGGCTTTCGTGGAGCGCGATGATCGCGGTGACCGCCGCGAAGCTCAGCTGGAAACTCGGCCCCGCGAGCGACTCGGGGCGCCAGATCAGCACGATCAGCGCCCCTGCAGCGACGAGCCGCAAGGTCAGCGCCTCGCGCCCGAGCAGGAAGGCGAAAAGGACGAGCAGCGCGGCGATGAACGAGCGCAGCGTGGGCACCTCCGCACCCGCGAGCAATGTATAAGCCCCGCCCGCAATTGCCCCGGCAGCGGCGGCAAGCGGCAACACATAGCCCGCGAGCGCCAGCCGCCGATTCAGCGCCAGCAGCCGCATCGTCAACAACATCGCAAAGCCCACCGCGGCGGTCACATGCAGCCCGCTGATTGACAGAAGATGCGCAAGCCCGCTGCGCCGCATCGCCTCTTCATCGACCTCGGCGATCGCGCCGCGATCTCCGGTGACGAGCGCGGCGGCGATGCCGCCCGCCGATCCGTCGAGCTGGCCGTGGATATGCGCGCTGAGCCGCGCACGCAGCGGCGGCGCGCGTGCCCTTTGTCCCTCGACACGCGCAATCTCGCCAAGAATCGTCCCGACGGCGCCGATGCGATCGAACCACGCGCGCTGCGCAAAATCATAGCCGCCGGGCAAACTCGCGGCGGGTGGCGGCATCAGGCGCGCGCGAACGCCGATATCCTCACCGGGCATGATATCGCCCGCTCGCTCGCTATCCGCGGTAAGCCGCATGCGCGGCGGCAGGTCCGGCCGATCATGCGGCTGGACAATGAAACGCACCTGCCCACGCGCGGGCAAAGGCTCGACGCGCTCGACCGCCGCAGTAAATTCGGTTGTGATCGGCCGCGCGAGCACCGGCGCCGCAACCCACAGCGACCGCGCCCAGATCAACAATACTCCCGCTACCATCACGCCGCAGCCGATCGCAACCGCTCGCCCCATCCGGCTGTGCCAGCCGATCAGCAGGCCGCCGAGTGCGCCCGCAGCGAGCAACAACAGAAGCCCGATCCAATGCGCCTCAGCCGGAAGAATGAACCAGGCGGCAACCCCGGCACCGAGCGCAACGGGCAGCCAAAGCCCGATCCGCTCGCGTTCCGCCTCCAGCAGCGCTTCTATTGCGTCGGCCAGCCTGCGCCATCCCGCAACCCAGCGCGTACCAATGGGCGTTTGAAGCTGCCTTGTCGCCATGCTAGGGGCTCCCCCGACCCCCGTCCCCGCACCTGTATCCGGGGGCGACAGAGTGAGTGAAAGAGAACCTGGTGGCAACCGAAAATCAAGCAATTGCAGTCGAAGCGAACGGCGCCGATGTGGTGACGCGCTTTGCGCCCTCGCCGACCGGCTTCCTGCATATCGGCGGCGCCCGCACCGCGCTGTTCAACTGGCTGTTCGCGCGCCATCACGGCGGAAAATTCCTGCTCCGCATCGAGGACACCGATCGCGCGCGATCGACCGACGCGGCAATCGACGCAATTCTCGACGGGATGCGTTGGCTCGACCTCGACTGGGACGGCGAAACGGTGTTCCAGTTTGCACGCGCCGACCGCCATGCCGCCGTCGCCGATGAATTGCTGGCGAAGGGCGAAGCCTATCGCTGTTACCTGACGCAGGACGAACTCGCAGCGATGCGCGCCGAAGCACAGGAAAAACGCCTGCCTTTCCGCGTCCGCAGCCCGTGGCGCGACCGCAATGACGGTGACCCCGCCATCCCTCACGTCCTCCGCCTGCGCGCGCCGCAGGAAGGCGCGGTGACGATCAGCGACCGCGTTCAGGGCGATGTCACCGTCCAGAATGCCGAACTCGACGATTTCGTGCTGCTGCGCAGCGACCGCACCCCGACCTATATGCTCAGCGTCGTCGTTGACGATAACGACATGGGTGTGACGCATGTGATCCGCGGCGACGACCATCTGAACAACGCCTTCCGTCAGGTTGCGCTGCTGCGTTCGATGAACTGGCGCGAGCCCGTCTATGCGCATGTCCCGCTGATCCACGGCGCCGATGGCGCGAAGCTGTCGAAGCGCCATGGCGCGCTGGGCGTCGACGCCTATCGCGACGAAATGGGTTATTTGCCCGAAGCGGTGAACAATTATCTCCTCCGCCTCGGCTGGGGCCACGGCGACGACGAAATCATCAGCCGCGCGCAGGCGGTCGAATGGTTTGACCTTGGTCATGTCGGCCGCTCGCCGTCGCGCTTCGATTTCAAGAAGCTCGAAAATCTGAACGGCCATTATCTCCGCGAAGCCGATGACGCGCGCCTCGCCGCGCTGGTCGCTCCGATGACGGGCAAGCTGGTCGGCCGCGATCTGACCGCCGACGAGCAGACGTTGCTCACGAAAGCGATGGCGGCGCTGAAGCCGCGCGCCAAGACGCTCCACGAAATCGCCGATGGCGCGACCTTCCTGTTCGTGCCTGAACCGCTGACGTTCGACGAAAAGGCCGCGGCGGTGCTCAAAGACACCCCGGCTGGCATGCTGGCGTCGATCGCCGACCGCTTGCGCGCGCTGCCCGACTGGTCACAGGAATCGGTCGAGGCCGCCATTCGCGAAGAAAGCGAAGCCGCGGGTGTCGGACTCGGGAAACTGGCCCAGCCGCTGCGCGCCGCGCTGACCGGGCGGACAATATCGCCGGGAATTTTTGACGTACTCCTGCTGCTTGGCCGCGATACCAGCCTGGCGCGACTTGACGCAGCGCACAATTTTCCGGCAGGGGCGTAGCCGATCACCGTCTCAGCCCAATGAATAGGGGAAAGCCATGACCGACCAGACCGCGAAAATCACCCTGGGCGACAAGAATATCGAAAGCCCCGTGCTGTCCGGCACGGTCGGTCCGGATGTCGTGGATATCCGCAAATTCTACGCCCAGACCGGTGCCTTCACCTATGACCCGGGCTTCACGTCGACCGCGAGCTGCGAATCGCAGCTCACCTATATCGACGGCGACGAAGGCGTATTGCTTCACCGCGGCTATGCGATCGGCGACCTAGCCGAAAATTCCAGCTTCATGGAAACCTGCTACCTGCTGCTGAACGGCGAACTGCCGAACGCCGGTGAACTGACTTCGTTTGAAAACACAATCACGCGCCACACGATGCTGCACGAACAGCTCGCGACCTTCTATCGCGGCTTCCGCCGCGACGCGCACCCGATGGCGGTGATGTGCGGCGTCGTCGGCGCACTCAGCGCCTTCTACCCCGACTCGACCGAAATCCACGACCCGCGCCAGCGCATGATCGCCAGCCACCGGCTGATCGCGAAAATGCCGACGATCGCGGCGATGGCGTATAAATATTCGGTCGGCCAGCCCTTCGTCTATCCCGACAATTCGCTGAGCTACACCGGCAATTTCCTGCGCATGACCTTCGGCGTTCCCGCCGAGGAATATGTGGTCAATCCGGTCGTCGAGCGCGCGCTCGACCGTATTTTCATCCTCCACGCCGACCATGAGCAGAATGCGTCGACCTCGACCGTCCGCCTCGCGGGTTCGTCGGGCGCAAATCCCTTCGCATGCATAGCGGCGGGCATCGCCTGCCTGTGGGGCCCTGCGCATGGCGGCGCCAACGAAGCCGCGCTCAACATGCTGCGCGAAATCGGCACACCTGACCGCATCCCCGAATATATCGCCCGCGCGAAGGACAAGAATGATCCGTTCCGCCTGATGGGCTTTGGCCACCGCGTGTACAAAAACTACGATCCGCGCGCGACGGTGATGCAGAAGACCGTGCGCGAAGTCTTCGACGCACTGAAGGTCAGCGATCCCGTCTTCGAAGTCGCGCTGCAGCTCGAGGAAATGGCGCTCAACGATCCCTATTTCGTCGAGAAGAAGCTGTTCCCGAACGTCGATTTCTATTCAGGTGTCATCCTGTCGGCGATCGGTTTCCCGACGACGATGTTCACCGCGCTCTTCGCCCTCGCCCGCACCGTCGGCTGGGTCGCGCAGTGGAACGAAATGATTTCGGACCCCGCACAGAAGATCGGCCGTCCGCGCCAGCTCTACACCGGTCCGACGCATCGCCCGTACGTGCCGGTCGACAAGCGCTAAGCTTTCGATTTCAGACAGATTTCAAACGGCGGCGCAGGCAACTGCGCCGCCGTTTCGATTCAGACGTCGCGCGCCGGCAGGCTCAAGGTGAAGCGCGCGCCCTGTCCCGGCGCGCTGTTGACAGTCAGGTCACCATCCATCGCCCGCGCGAGGCGACGAGCGATATAGAGGCCAAGTCCCGATCCGCCGCTGTCCGTGCGGCCCAGCCGCTCGAATTTCTCGAACACGACCGCCTGTTGCCCGGAGTCGATCCCCTGACCCTGGTCGGCGACCGTCACCATCGCCCGGTTCCCCTCGCGATCGACACGTATCCAGATCAGCGAATTTTCTGGAGAATAGCGGATAGCATTCCCGAGCAGGTTGAGCAGAACCTGAAGTACGCGGCGGAATTCGCCGGTCGCGGGCATCTGGTCGTCGGTGCTCGGAGCATCGATGCGAATGCCCTTTTCCTCTGCCTTCATACCGAGCAGACCGACCGCTCGGCGCGCGAGGTCGCCAAGGTCGATTTCATCCTGCGCCGCCTTGAACCCCGGGCGTTCGATATTCTGGAGGTCAGCCAGGTCGTCGACCAGGCCGAGCAAATGGCGCCCGGCATGCGCGATATCACCCGCATAGCGCGCATAGTCGGCGCGGATCGGACCGTCGAACTGGCCGGAAATCGTCTCGGCCGTCGCGATGATGCGGCTGAGCGGCCCGCGCAGCGCGCCGTCGATCCTTCGTCCGAAAATCGGATCGGAAAGCGGCAGCGATCCGAAGGCCGGGTCGAGCGCCGCCTGCACTTGGGGCGGATGATCCGCCGCCGGCTCATCGGCGGGCGCGGCAATGCCACGAAAGCCGGTAAAGCGCCCCGTCGCATCGAATACAGCTTCGCCCGACAACGTCATCGACACCCGCGCGGTCTGTCCATCGGCGCGCACGCGTTGACTTTCGAACCGCATCTGCCGCGCCAGAGCACGCAGCACCGGAAAGCGGCCGTCCTCGTCGGGCTGCAGTTCGAACAATTCGGACAGCGAATGCCCTTCCCAGTCTTCAGGAATCGGTGGCGCGTCGGCTCCGGCACGTAATGCGACCATGCGCAATTGCTGATCGCATTCCCACGTCCAGCTTTGCGGCGTCATACTAGCCGCTACCATCGCCGGCATGAGCGGCTGAGCGACCGGACGCGTGCGCCAGTCGCTGATTTCGACGCTTGCGCCATCGGAATCGGGAATGATGCGGACGAGCGCATGAACGTCACTATGATCATCGGCCGCATAGAGCGGGCGATTGATGTCGGTTTGCAACCGCTGCGCCAGCGCGGCAAGCCGCGCCAGATGCGGCAGCGCCAGCGGCTTTCCGAGATCTGCGCCCGCGCGTTGTTGCAGGCGCAGCAAGGGTGCGTCGGCACCGATAAGCAAGCCCGCCCGGTCGATACGACCGTGGATGATGTGCTCGCTTCTCATTTTCCGTCACCTTGGCCCGCAACGGCCCGCGCCGACAGCATCGCAAGCGACGCCTCGAGCGGCGCCAGTGCGACCCGGTCGAGCCGCAACGGCCCGAGCAGCGACGGCAATGTAACGGCGCCCGCCGTCAGCAAGGCGAGCGCCATATCGCCATAGCTGCGGTGCCATGCGACGGCAGCCAGCGCGATCACCACTGGCCAGTCATGCCGGGTGATTGCGGTTGCAGCCGTGTCGGACAGCGCGCCGCGCGCCGCCAGCATATCATGATAGGCCTTGGCAGCGGCGTCGATGCCGCGCTCGTCCGCCTGCCGGTCCATTGCTGCCCGCACCGCATCGCCTAGCGCGGCGGCACGGCGATGGTCCTGACTGATCTGGCCGAGGCGCCACGCCGCAATGTCGTGAAGCAGCCCACGAAATATCAGGGGGTCGAGGTCGGCAACGCCCAGCGCCGGATGACCGAGCGCGTCGAAGCGGCGGCGGTCGGCAATTTGCAGCGCCAGATGGGCGCGATCGGTTGCTGACAAAGTTTCGCCGCAGGCCGGCTCTTCGTCGCTCACCCCGGCGGATTCGCGGGGAAGCATCTCGGGCGGGCCGCTCTGCTGCGCAGATTGTTCGCGCCAGCGATGTTCCTCGGCGCGCGCAAAGCAAGCTGCGGCAAAGCGTTCGGGACCAGGTAAGCCGCCGACCAGCCAATCGCGCCAGAGCACCTCCGCATCGATCGCCGAATCGAGCCGCGCCGCTACATCGGCGACGAGCCGGCGTGTGATGCCCAGCGAAAGCGCGCGCTGTTCTTCGGTCAGGCGCCCGGCTGCGGGCGCCGCCAGATAATCGGCAAGCTCGCGCAGGCGCGCCGAGAGCGTCGGCGACGGCAGGTCGATGCCGGGCAAGGAGGAGAATTCAGCCATGCGCATCCGCCAATAACAGCATGACGTTAATAGGCGCTAAACCTTGAAGTGCTTTGTTTTACCGTGGTTCCGGCCGCCGCGCGAGGCGCAGCCACAGCAGGATTTGCAACAGCGCGAGCAATGGCAGGATCGCAAACATCAAAGGCGCAAAGCCGAACAACAGCGCGGGCGCGAGCAATATCCATGCCTGATCGGCGTCGGGAAGCAGCCAGTGGAAGCGCCTCTTCTCTCCCGAATCCTCATAAAGCCAGCGCGCGAGCAGGATCGCCGCGGCCAGACAGGGCGCGAGCGCGGCCTCGGAAAAGGGCGGCATCTTGTGCGCAGGCCCAGCGAGCGACAACAGCCAGGGGAAAATAGCAAGCAGCACCCAGGCAAAGGTGCGGATCACCTCGCGTGCACGGTCCTGCGCTGCACTTTCGGCACGAAATGCAGAGAGGAAACGCATCGCGGTAAGACAGAGACCGCCGAAGATCGCGACCAGTGCCCCGGCAGCGGCAAGCCCGCTCGCCGCGAGCAGCGCGACGATGATCCACAAGAGCGCCGTAATATAAGGTAGATAGCGTGCGGTGTTCGGCGACTTTACGAGCAGCGGCCCGGCCAGCCGGATCAACGGCATCATGATCGCCGAGCGACCAAGCCCCATCCCGCCATATTCGACCTGCTGCAGGCTCGATTGCTCGATCAACGCCGCAGTCGGGCGGTCGGTGACGATCGCAATCTCGCCCTGTTCGAACAAGGCCGGCTCGCAATATAGCCGCCGCGCGCCCGCCTGCACCGCGAGGCGCAGCAGCGTCAACATCATGTCCCATTCGCCCGGCATCGCGGCGAGGTCGGCGACCATCTTGTCCGAAATGCAGGCGAGCCCGCCCCAGCGCCGCGTCGCATCGATCCGCTCGAACCCCTGCGTCAGCATCGTGTCGCCAGTGACGAGGATCGCGGGTGACCCGGGCCGTGCGATTGCCGCATAATGCGTACCGCTGGCGCGCAGCCCGTCGGCGACCAGAATGATCCGGTCGTCGTTTTCGACCATGTTCATAAGGTCAGCCGCGGCCCGAACCGACGTCACCCGCATGCCGCGCCGACGGATACGGTCGCACGTCGCCAGCAGCTCGGCCGGAACCGCACCGACAGCGACCGCAATATGGGTCACGCCAACGTCCGCCAATCGCGCCGCCTGACGCTCGATCAGCGTCTCCCCTGCCACGGTGACGAGCGCGCGCAAGCTGCCATCGGGCAGCGTTTCGCTGGCGCCGATCAGCGCGATCAGGGCCATCGACGGGCGCCGGACGAAAAAACGGTCATCACCGCCGACCTTTAGGGGCGAAGAGGCGATTGGCAAGCCGCGAAATTGCGACAGGGCGGCCCAAAAGCGCCACGATTTGCGGGCCCCGAAGCGCCCGGTTTCCAGCACGTTTCGGACAGGAAAAATCTGGCAGAAAATCGCGCGAATCGCTGGCCTTCGCTGCCCCCATCGGCTAGGAAAAAAACATCTCCCGAAAGAAGAAAAAAAGGCCGGGTCTTGACCGAAGAAAATGTGAATTTGCCGCCGTCGGAAGACGGCATTTCGTCGATCAACATCGTCGACGAAATGAAGACATCTTACCTCGATTACGCAATGAGCGTGATCGTCAGCCGTGCGCTGCCCGACGTGCGCGACGGCTTGAAGCCCGTCCACCGCCGCATCCTCTATTCGGCGCAGGAAGGCGGCTTCGTTCCCGGTCGGCCGTACAAGAAATCGGCGAAGATCGTCGGTGACGTCATGGGTAACTATCACCCGCACGGCGACAGCTCGATTTACGACGCGCTCGCGCGCATGACGCAAGACTGGTCGATGCGCGCGCCGTTGATCGACGGCCAGGGCAATTTCGGTTCGATGGATCCCGATCCGCCGGCCTCGATGCGTTACACGGAAGCGCGCCTCGCCAAGGTTGCGATGACCCTGCTCGGCGATCTCGACAAGGACACCGTCGACTTCCAGCCCAACTATGACGCCAGCCGCCAGGAGCCGCAGGTTTTGCCGGCGCGTTACCCGAACCTGCTCGTCAACGGCGCCGGCGGCATCGCGGTCGGCATGGCGACCAATATTCCACCGCACAATCTGGGCGAAGTGATCAACGCGACGCTCGCGACGATCGACAATCCCGAAATCACCCTCGACGAGCTGATGGCGATCGTCCCTGGCCCCGATTTCCCGACCGGCGCAATGATGCTGGGTCAGGGCGGCGCCCGCAACGCCTATGCCACCGGGCGCGGTTCGGTGATGGTGCGCGCGACGCATGTCATCGAAGAAGGGCGCAACGACCGTCAGTCGATCGTGCTGACGTCGATTCCCTTTCAGGTCGGCAAGTCGGGTCTGGTCGAGAAGATCGCCGAAGCCGCGCGCGACAAGCGGATCGAAGGCGTCGCGGACATCCGCGACGAAAGCAACCGCGAGGGTGTCCGCGTCGTCGTCGAACTGAAGCGCGACGCGACCGCGGAGGTCGTGCTCAACCAATTGTGGCGTCACACCCCGGCGCAGTCGTCCTTCCCCGCCAATATGCTGGCGATCCGCGGCGGACGCCCCGAAATGATGGGGCTGAAGACGATCCTCGAGGCGTTCATCACCTTCCGCGAGGAAGTGATTACCCGCCGCTGCAAGTTCGAACTCGCCAAGGCGCGCGACCGGGCGCACATCTTGCTCGGCCTCGTCGTCGCGGTGTCGAACCTCGACGAAGTCGTCCGCATCATCCGTGGCTCGTCGAGCCCGGCGGCGGCGCGTGACGCACTGCTCACCCGCGAATGGCCGGTCGGCGACATCGCCCCCTATATCCGCCTCGTCGAAGCGATCGAGGGCGAGATGGAGGACAGCGCCACCTATCGCCTGTCCGAAGCGCAGGTGAAGGCGATCCTCGATCTGCGCCTGCATCGTCTCACCGCCTTGGGCCGTGACGATATTGGCAAAGAACTCAAAGAGCTGGCGGACGAAATTGAGGAGCTGTTGAGCATCCTCGCCGACCGCAACAAGCTGGTCGCCGTGATGCGCGAAGAGCTGATCGCGGTGCGCGACGAATTCGCCACGCCGCGCCGTACTCTCCTCGCTCCCGCCGCCGACGGCATCGACGACGAGGATCTGATCGAGCGCGAGGAGATGGTCGTCACCGTCACCCTCGACGGCTATATCAAGCGCACCCCGCTCGACACTTTCCGCGCCCAGCGTCGCGGCGGCAAAGGCCGCGCCGGCATGGCGACGAAGGACGAGGATGTCGTCACCGAATTGTTCGTCACGTCGACGCACACCCCGGTGCTCTTCTTCTCGACCCTCGGCAAAGTCTATCGGATGAAGGTATGGCGCCTGCCCGAGGGCGGCCCCGCGACGCGCGGACGCCCGATGGTCAACCTGCTGCCGCTCGGCAAGGATGAGACGATCTCGACCGTCCTTCCCCTGCCCGAGGATGAGGCCGAATGGGGCAAGCTCCACGTCATGTTCGCCACCGCCAAGGGCAATGTGCGTCGTAACAGCATGGATTCGTTCACCAACGTCCCGACGAACGGCAAGATCGCCATGAAGTTCGAGGGCGAGGATGAGGATGATCGGCTGATCGGCGTCGCCTTGCTCGACGAAAGCGACGATGTGCTGCTCGCGACGCGTCAGGGCAAGGCAATCCGCTTCGCCGGCGACGATGTCCGCGAATTCCAGAGCCGCAATTCGACCGGCGTGCGCGGCATGCGGCTGAGCGATGGCGACGAGGTGATCTCGCTGTCGATCCTCCACCGCGTCGGCACAACCGGCGACGAGCGCGAAGCCTATCTGCGCGCCGCACCGTGGAAGGATAATGAGAATGAGCCGACGCTCGATGGCGAACGCATGGCCGAACTCGCCGCGCGCGAGCAGTTCATCCTGACCATCTGTTCCAACGGCTATGGCAAGCTATCGTCGGCCTATGAATATCGCCGCACCGGTCGCGGTGGCCAGGGGATCACCAATATCGACAATATCGGCCGCAACGGGCCGGTTGTGGCGAGCTTCCCCGCCACCAAGACGCATCAACTGATGCTGGTGACCGATCAGGCGAAACTGATCCGCATGGGGCTCGATTCGATGCGCGTCATCGGTCGCGGCTCGGCGGGCGTGCGCCTGTTCGACGTCTCCAAGGACGAACATGTCGTGTCGGCCGCGCTGATCGAGGAAAGCGATGAGGAAGAGGCGGAAACCGTCGAAACAGAAGTTGCGGACACTGAAACCGCAACGGACGGAACCGCCGAATGACCGCCTCGACGGCCTATAAGGTGCTGACCGCCCAGCAATGGGCCGATTTCGAGCGCGAGCGCGTCTTTCGCGGGGCGCCGGTGGATATCACCGATGGTTATATCCACCTGTCGACCGGTGAACAGCTCGACGCGACGCTGGCCAAGCATTTTGCGGGCCAGACCGGCCTGATGATCGCCGAGGTGGATCTGATCCTCCTCGGCGACGCGATCCGCTGGGAAGAGGCGCGCGGCGGAGCCCTCTTCCCGCACCTCTACGCCGAACTGCCAATCCACGCGGTGATCGGGTTGCAGAAGCGCGATTGACGGCCGAGGCGGAGGGCCTGCCGCTTCTATTTTCGTCACCCCGGACTTGATCCGGGGTCCAAACGACGAAAGCAGTCACCACAACGCGGAAAGAGGAAAATGATATGAGAGCCTTGTGCGTGGCCCCCCCCCTCCTCCTGTTTGCAGGCCCTGCGGCACCGCTGGCTGCCGAGGGCTATGCCCATTTCCCGACATATGAAGCCGACGGCTGGGCCATCACCGACAAGGGCGATGAGCGCTGCCATGCCGATTTCAGCCTCAATGGCGATACAGTGCTGGGCTTTATGGGCCCCTATTATTACCGCCCCGGCGAGCCCGCTTCGGGCAGCATCATTCACCTGACTGATGAGACCCGCTACACATTGCCCAAAGGCGACAAGCAAGGCGAATTCCCGGCCGAACTCATCGCGGACGCGGCGCGCTTCGCGGTCACGGGTTTCGCGACCGATCTTGGCGGCTCGCTCGTTGTCGATTCGGGAAATCTCCCGACCGTCGTCGACTTGCTCGCGGCGCTGCCCGACAGCGTCACCCTGACCGCGACGGTCAAGGGCAAGCAAGTTTACGCCATAGCGCTCACCGGCAATCACGGGGCCACCCGGGCGCTTAGGGACTGTACGGCGTTCATCACCGCACAAAAGCGACCGGGAACGAAAGACGGCCCCAAACTGGGGCCACCAAAAATGCCGATGCCCGAACCGCTTCCCGAGCGTACCCCCCTCCCCGAACCTCTGGTCGACACGCCGCCGATGGCGCTGCCTGAAGCGGGTCCGCCCAAAGCCTTGCTGCCGCCCGGATAAGCTGCGTCCGGCAACGCGAGGCAAGCGGTTAAAACATTCTGATGAATCGGCGGGACGGCTTTGCTATTGAGGCAGAATGTCTGACGCGCCAGCCGACCCCGCCCTGATTTCCGGCTGGCTTTCCGCACGGTCCATTGGCCGCGGCCTCCCCTTGCCCGTCGCCGACCGCGGCGGCTTCAGGGTGGACACCGATTTGCCCAACGAGACATGTCGCTGGGTCTTTTCCCGGCGCTGCGCCGGGTTGGATGAAATCGGGCGCAAGGTGGTGCTGCCACGGCATTTCATCAAATTATGCGGGACGGCTGCCGCCTTGAAGGCCGCACTACCAGCGACCTGGCATCTCGAACCCCAAAGCTATTTTATGACGGCGACCGCCGGCCCGGTGGCAGCAAGGCCGCTCCCCGAAGGCTATGCGCTGCAATGCGATCGCGACGGATTGACGACGATAGCCCGCATCATCGCGCCCGACGGAGGCCTCGCTGCCAGCGGATATGCCACCGAAGCGATGGACGTCTTCATTTACGACCGGATCGTGACCGCACCCGAACATCAGCGGAAAGGGTTGGGGAACGTCATCATGAACACGCTAAAAGCGCACCGCCGATCGCAGAACGCCCCCGAACTTCTCGTCGCGACCGAGGAGGGCCGGGGCCTTTACGCGACGATGGGGTGGAGCATTATTTCGCTATTCTCGACGGCATTCATACCCGGCTGAATGCTCCGCTTGCGGCTGGTTGACCTCGCCGTCCAAACCGCGCAGCATCGCGCCATGACGATCCACATCACCCCCAGCGGTCAGGCGTGCGGCGCGCGCGTGACCGGCGTCGACCTGACCCAGCCGCTCGATCCCGCCACTGTCGCCGCGATCCGCGCCGCCTGGCTCGACCATCATGTCCTCGCCTTTCCCGATCAGGCGATGAGCGACGACGATCTCGAACGCTTCACCGGCTATTTCGGCGGCTTCGGCGACGATCCGTTCATCGCGCCGATCGCGGGACGAAGCCATGTGATTGCAGTGAAACGCCGCGCCGACGAGACATCGCCGCTGTTCGCCGAAAACTGGCACAGCGACTGGAGTTTTCAGGCACGCCCACCCGCCGGCACCTGCCTGTTCGGCATCACCATCCCACCCGTCGGCGGCAACACCGATTTTGCGAACCAGCACGCCGCGCTCGATGCCATGCCGCCCGAATTGCGCGAGAAAATCGAGGGCCGAAACGCGATCCACAGCGCGCGCGGCGGCTATGCGCCAACGGGCATGTATGGCGCGAACGACAAAGACCGCAGCATGGACATTAAATCGGGCGAAACCGCGATGGCCACGCAAACCCACCCCTTCATCCGCAAGCACCCCGAAACCGGGCGCGAAGGGCTGTTCGGTTGCGCCGGCTATATCATCGGCATCGAGGGCATGGCCGACGAAGAAGCGCGGCCTTTGCTCTATGAGCTGATCCAATGGCAGGGGCGCGAGAAATTTCGCTACAGCCACGTATGGGAGCCAAATATGCTCATCATGTGGGACAATCGCTCGGTCCTCCACCGCGCGACCGGCGGCTATGACGGCCACGATCGCCTGCTCCACCGCACGACGATCGCCGCGTGGGACGGCTGAACTTCAGGTCAGCGACAGGCCGCCGTCGATATCGACCACCGTCCCGGTCATGAAGGGGTTCACCAGGCACGCCAATATCTGAATCGCAATTTCCATGGGGTCTGCAACCCGCGCGACGGGTTGCGGTGGCAGCGGGCTCGCTGGATCGCGCGCGGCACGCAGCATCGGCGTATCGACCAGCCCCGGCGCCACGCAATTGACGCGGGTCGGGGCGAATTCGGCCGCGAGAACCTTGGTCAACGCTTCCACCGCAGCACTCGCCGCAACGACGGGGCCTCGGCCCGCGCGCGGACGCCGCGCCGCCGCACCCGATGTCAGAACGATCGAACCATCGTCCGCGATGCGCGCATAGCGGGCGATCAGATACGAACCCCAGAATTTGGAATCAAAGGTCGCGCGCGCCGTCTCGACAGGCAGATCCCGCACCTTTCCCGATCGAAGCTGGGCCGCAGTGACGACGACGTGATCGAAAGGTTCGGCGCCTGCAAAAAAAGCAGAAACCGCACTCTCATCGGTCATCTCGAACGCCACTCCGGTCGCGCTTGCCCCGCACGAGGCGGCCGCCGCAACCGCTTTGTCGGCATCCCGTCCAGCAAGCGTCATCAGCGCGCCATGACGGGCGGCGCTCTGCGCCACCGCGAGGCCGATCCCCGAGCTTCCGCCGACGACCAATATCCGCTTGCCCACAAGCCCTTCGAAACCCGGAAAATTCATCATGACAGACTGCCCTGCAAGCCTCTGCCATAATGATTAGCATGCTATGCTTATCCTGTCATCGGCGGAGCAGGGTCGTCCCGCCCTCCGCCTCGCGCGATAGCGTACCAACCACACCCCATGCGATCAGCGCCTGCCCGCCGAAATAGAGCGGCCAGACCAGCCAGCGCGTGATGTCCTTCGACAAGGCCCCGCCCTCGCCCGCGAAAATGAACAGATCGCTGGCAAGGAACAGCATCGCGCCAATACCGGTGCGATAGCGCGGAAAGCGGCTGGTCCACGCCGCCGCCGCCATTGCCGCAACGATGGCGGTATAGCTGATCGCCGCGCTCACCAGCGACGGCTCCGCGCCGCGCGCCATCCCCCAGACGATGACCAGCGCCAGCGGTACGACCGCCACGGCGAGCATTTTCTGTGACACCGACAAACGCGGCCGACGGTTACGCCAGTACAGGAAGATCGCGATCAAATGCCCCATCGCAAAAGCCGCCGCGCCTTCGATCATCCCGATCGCGTCGAGCGCCCAGTCGCCGAGCGCACCGAACGCCATCACCAAGGCGATCAACCGGCCGCCGGCACCGCGCGCATTCGCCGCCGCCCATACCGCGAGCAAGCCGACGCCCGTCGCCTTCCAAAGGTGGATCGCCGGTCCATCCCAGCCTTGCCGCACCGCGAAGAAATAGCTGATCCCGCCGATCAATGCCGCGAACCACAGCCAGCGCGCGCGATCCCAATTCAGCCCACCGTTCATCAGCCACCCCTTTGCTTATCCCGCGCGACATGCCAGAGGCTGCCATCCCCTGTGCTCCGCGAGCCCAAGCCTTTGCTCGTCGCGGATCGCGCGTATGTCAACGGAAACGACAAATGACCGACTATCAAGTGCATATCATCGGCGGCGGCCTCGCCGGATCGGAAGCGGCATGGCAGCTTGCCGAGGCGGGCTACCGCGTCCGCCTGTCCGAAATGCGCGGCGGCGGCGATATGACCCCGGCGCATCAGGGCGACACGCTCGCCGAAATGGTGTGTTCGAACAGTTTTCGCAGCGACGACGGCGACAGCAACGCGGTCGGCCTGCTCCACCGCGAGATGCGGTCGCTCGGCTCGATCATCATGCGCGAGGCCGATGTCCACAAGGTGCCCGCCGGATCGGCGCTCGCGGTCGACCGCGACCTCTTCTCGGGCGGCGTCACGCGCGCGCTTTCGGAACACCCCAACATCAGCATCGTCCGCGAGCGCATCGACATACTGCCCACCGACGGGCTGACGGTCGTTGCCACCGGCCCGCTCACCGCCGCAGGCCTTGCGTCGAGCATCGGCGCCGCGACCGGTAAGGACGCGCTCGCTTTCTTCGACGCCATCGCCCCCATCGTCTATCGCGACAGCGTCGACATGGACATTGCGTGGATGGCCAGCCGCTGGGACAAGGTCGGCCCGATCGGTGACGGCAAGGATTATATCAACTGCCCGATGGACAAGGATCAATATCACGCCTTCGTTCAGGGACTGGTCGACGGCGAGAAGACCGAATTCAAGGAATGGGAGACGAACACCCCCTATTTCGAAGGCTGCATGCCGATCGAGGTCATGGCCGAACGCGGTCCCGAAACGCTACGCTTCGGCCCGATGAAGGGCGTCGGCCTCGACAATCCGCGCACCGGGCGCTGGCCCTATGCGGTCGTCCAGCTGCGACAGGATAATGCGCTCGGCACGCTGTGGAACATGGTCGGTTTCCAAACCAAGCTGAAGCATGCCGCGCAGGTCGAACTGTTCCGTACCATCCCGGGTCTCGAAAAGGCCGAATTCGCGCGGCTCGGCGGCCTCCACCGCAACAGCTTCATCCGCTCGCCTGAATTGCTCGACGCGCAGCTCCGCCTCAAATCGGCGCCGCACATCCGCTTCGCCGGGCAGATCACCGGCTGCGAGGGCTATGTCGAAAGCGCCGCCATCGGCCTGATCGCCGCGCGCTTTGCCGCCGCCGAACTTGGCGGACGCAACCTGCCGCCACCGCCGCCCGAAACTGCGCTGGGCGCACTGCTTGGCCATATCACCGGCGGCGCAGACGCAGCGAGCTACCAGCCGATGAACGTCAATTTCGGCCTCTTCCCGCCGCTGGCCGAGGATGTCCGCAAGAAGGATCGCAAACTGGGGTATACAGCACGCGCGGGTGCCTCGCTGGCGGAGTGGATGAAGACCACCACCGCGTAACAGCATGATCCTCCCTGTCGCGAAGCGATGGGGAGGGGGGCCGCCGCCGCAGGCGGTGGTGGAGGGGTGATAGGACCAACCCCTCCGTCAGCACTTCGTGCTGCCACCTCCCCATCGCTTCGCGACAGGGAGGATTCATCAGCAATTACACTTGGGCTTCGCCGCCGGTTTCGGCGCAGTCGTCGCAAATTCCGTACGCGTCAGATCGCCCGATTTGTCGCCGTCAGCCCCGGCAAAACGCTGCCCGGTCGCTGCCGCCCATTCCTCGAAGGTCAGCAAATTATTGCCGTCAGTGTCGAGCTTGCGGAAGGCCGCGGTGCGCGACGACATCAACTCGACGCGGCTGATCCGGTCATTGCGGTCGCGGTCGAAACGGTTGAACCGGCGCTCCTCGCGCGACGCCTCTTTCGCGGCGGGCAGCGCAGGCGGCGCCGGTCCGCGCCTCGGCGCGCCAGCTCCGGCAACCGGAATTGCGGCCATCGCGGGCGGCGGATCGGGCAGCACCTCTTCCTCGGCGATCTGGCTATGCCCCTTCCACAGAAAAAGCCCGCCGGTGAGCAGCAACGCGCTCGCTATGCCGCCGATCAGAAAACGGGAAACCGCCATAACATCCCCCTCGCCCCACTCTTCGCATGACTATCATGCCATTGCGGACGCCAACAAGAAGCCTCACCATTTCGGTCTCAAATTATAATCGACAAGAACATTCAAAATTGCCGCCGTCATTGCTATATTCGATCAATGCAAAACTATCTGCCTTCGCTCAAACAGATGCAATATCTGGTCGCGCTGCACGAACATGGCCATTTCGGGCGTGCTGCCGACGCATGCAACGTCACCCAATCGACGCTGTCGGCAGGGATTCGCGAGCTTGAAACCCTCCTCGGCCAGACATTGGTCGAACGGACGCGCCGCGTCGTGCGCTTCACCGCGCTTGGCAATGCCATCGTCGCGAAAGCCCACCGCGTGTTGCGCGAGGCCGAGGAACTGGCCGAAATGGCTGCTGCAGCTGCGGCGCCGCTGGTCGGCGAACTCCGGATGAGCGTCATCCCGACCATCGCCCCCTTCCTGCTCCCCAGCCTGCTCCCTCGGCTGCGCAAGGAACGCCCGGCGCTCAAGCTGTTCCTGCGCGAAGAACCGAGCGCGCAGGCGTGCGAGTCGCTGCATCACGGCACCGTCGATTGCGTGCTGCTCGCTCTCCCCTATGCCTGCGGCGACGTGGAGAGCGAAAACCTGTTCGACGACGCGCTGTTCGTCGCCTTCCCCGGAGAGCAATCCGAAAATCTGCCCGCGATGGTCAGCGCCGATCAGCTCGATCCTTCGCAAATGTTGATGCTCGAGGATGGCCATTGCCTGAAGGACCATGTGCTCGCGGCATGTAACCGCCCTGAACTCCGCGCGGGCGCGCGGATGATGGGAACCTCACTGCACACGCTGGTGCAGATGGTCGACAACGGCCTTGGCATCACCATGCTGCCGCAAATGGCGATCGATGCCGGGATCCTCGACCATACCGACATCGATACGCGCCCGCTCGATTCGGACCATGACTGGCGGACGATCGCGTTGGTGTGGCGCAAAGGCAGCCCACGTTCCGAGGAGTTTCAGATGCTCGCCGATATTTTCCGCAAGCATCAGGCGAGTTGACCGATCCCCCTTCGTCAACCCGGACTTGATCCGGGGCCTGCTCGTTCTGAAGAAAAAGGCGGGTGCAGGGTCAAGCCTCTCCTGAGCGCCTGCAAGGCAGTCGAGGGGCCCCGACCTGACGGGTCTGGTCAGTCCCAGCGCCCCGCACGCGCATGATCACCCTCGCGCGGCTCGACCCACTGCACCCGGCCATCGGCAAACGTCTCGCGCTTCCATAGCATCACGTCGGTCTTCAGCCGGTCGATCAGAAATTCGCACGCCGCCAGCGCCTCCGCGCGGTGGCGACTGCTCGCCAGGATGAGGACGATCGTCTCACCCGACGCGATCGCATCGACGCGGTGTATCAGCGTCAGCGCCGCCAACTGCCAGCGATCGGCCGCGACATGCGCGAGTTCGGCCAGACCCGCTTCAGTCATTGCCGGATGATGCTCGAGGAACAGCTCGATCAGGCCATCGTCGCCGCGCACCCGGCCGATGAAACTCGCGGTCGCGCCATGACCACCTGCATCATGAAGGTCGATTTCGGCGGGTACGTCGATCGCCCCGCTCTGGACCGCAACGCGGATCATCCGCCGGTGACCGGCGGGAACAATGCAACCTCGCCTGCGCCGGCTATCTTTGTTCCGGGCACCGCCATCATGCCATCAATCGCCGCGCGAATACGGTCGGGCTCGGCAAAGGCGCCGGCACCGCGTGCATCGCGCGCGGCAAGCCAGCGGATCAGATCGGCGATCGTCGCGACTTCGGCGGGCAATGCGACCCCCTCGCCAGCAACGCCCATCAATTCCCGGATCCAGGCGAAATAGGCAAGACGCAGCGTCATCGGCCGCTCAGTCCATATGCTTCAGGCCGACGCGCAAATAGTCCCATCCGGTGACCAGCGTCAGCGCCGCGGCGCCCCACAAAGAGGCAAGCCCGACGACCTTGATCCACTCCATATCAGGCAGCGCGCCCGCCAGAATCAGCGCGCCGAACGCAACGAGCTGAAAGGTCGTCTTCCATTTGGCGAGTTGGGTGACCGGCATCGACACCTGCAAAGTCGCCAAAAATTCGCGAAGCCCCGACACGATAATCTCGCGCAACAGGATCATCAGTGCCGCAACGACATGATATCCGGTGATGTCACGGGTGAAGACGAGCAGCAAAATCACCGCCGCAATCATGATTTTGTCGGCGATTGGATCGAGGAAGGCGCCCAGCCGCGACACGATACCGCGCGAGCGTGCAACATAGCCGTCAAAATAATCGGTAATGCCCATCAGGCAGTACAGGCCGAAAGCGAGCGCATAGTCGATCGGCTTGGGCTGATGCGATCCCTCGACCACCCCCGGCCACAGCAGGAAGAGCAAGATGGGCACCGCCAATATGCGCGACAGCGTCAAGATGTTCGGTAAGCTGAGCATGACCCCTGTTCCCCGCCGACACGGCGCCGCTGTTTCAAAATGGGCTTTGACCCTGCATCCCCTAACCGATAAGCCCCCCGCGCGACAACCAAATTGCCCGGCCGGGCATGGGTTGCGCATATGTTGGACGATCAGAATGGGCTTTGCATGACCGGTTCCTTTGCGCTGATGAAGCAACGCCGGTTCCTGCCCCTGTTCGCGACCCAATTTCTCAACGCCTTCAACGACAATTTCTACAAGATGGCGATGGTGATCCTCGTCACCTTCACCATCTACAAGGACCCCGAAACCGAAGCCTGGTTCAACGCGCTGGCGGGCGGACTCTTCATCCTTCCCTTCTTCCTCTTTTCCGCTCTCGCCGGGCAACTCGCCGACAGCACCGACAAAACCAGGATGATCCGCATCATCAAAACGGCGGAAATCGGCATCATGGTCGTCGGCGCGATTGGCATCTGGCTGCACAATGTGCCGCTGATGCTGCTCGCATTGTTCGCTATGGGCACGCACTCGACCTTCTTCGGTCCGATCAAATATGCGATCCTGCCCCAGCATTTGCAGGAAGATGAAGTTCTCGCCGGCACCGGTTGGGTCGAGGCAGGAACCTATATCGCGATCCTCGGCGGCACGATCGTCGGGGGACTGACCCCGCCGCATATCGCGATCCCCGGTATCATCATCGTAGCCGTCATCGGCCGACTGACCGCCAATTTCGTGCCCTCGGCGCCGCCCGAGAAAGAGGCCGAAGGGCTAGTCATCGACCATAATGTCTTTCGCTCGTCATGGCGGCTCGTCAATTCGACGATGCACATCCCGCGGCTGTTCCTCGCCATCGTCTCGATCAGCTTTTTCTGGGCGATCGGCGCAATTCTCGCGGCGCAGTTCCCGCCGCTCGTCAAAAATGCGCTCGGCGCCGACAACACCGTTGCGACCTTGTTCACCGCGATTTTCTCGGTCGGGGTCGCAATCGGCTCGATCATCGTCAACCGCATGCTGAAGGGCAAGGTTTCGGCGCGCTATTCGCCGGGATCGGTGATCGTCATGGGCCTGTTCGTTCTCGACCTCTGGTGGTCGGTGAAGGGCTGGGTCCACGCCGACGGCAGCCTGATGAACTGGCTTGAATTTCTGTCGCTGACCGCAGGCGATCGCATCATTGTCGCCCTGCTCGGCATTGCGATCGCCGGGGGCATGTTCGTCGTGCCGCTCTATGCCTTCCTCACCACCACCGTCGCCAAATCGCAGACCGCGCGCACGATCGCGGCGAACAATATCGTCAATTCGGGTTTCATGGTCGCTGCAACGCTGCTGCTCAGCGTGCTGATCGGCCTGGGGCTGACGATCGACGACACGCTGCTGATGGTCGCAGTGATGTGCCTTGTGTCCGCCTTCCTTGCATGGCGGCTTCACAAGGCCTGCGACTAAATCAGGAACATCATCGCCGCGGTGAAGAAGATCGCGAAGCTCTGCAGGAAAAGGCGCGCGTCGCCGCCCTGCGACCAGAAGCCGCGCTCGTCACGATGCGCCGCCAGCGCCCGGCGCAATTCGCCTTCCCAATCCGCCGGTGCGCTGAGCCGCGCAATCGTCAGTTGGCGAGAGCCATGCGCCCGAATACGGCCGCGAATGTCGATATGATCGTCCGAGTCCATGGCCCGCAGGCTAAGAGCATCTTAACCCCCCGGTAAGGTTAAAAGAGCGTTAATGCGCGGCTGTCTCGTCGCGGGACGCGTCGCGCCAAGCTTCCTAACGCCCCGGAATCGGTCGGACGCGCGCCGGCCGGTTATCACGCGCACCGGTCTGGAACGGCTTGCACCGCTGCGGCCGCATCCGCGGCCCAAGGCACAGCCGTACCTCGTTCAGCCACCCCTGTTTGTCGATCGCCACCGCAATCATCGGTTCAGACACCCCCGGATTGACCCGGGCAAAGGCACGGCGAATGCTCCCCGCCGTCTGCGGCTTGGCGGCGAGCACCGTCATGTCGGGGAAGCGTACCGCCCGGAACAATATCTCGGCCGAGCGGAAATAGGCGGCGGGGTTCGGACTCATGCATGTGCCATGCTTGGCCCATTCATGCTGGAGAAGCTGCGCCGACGGGGTCATGCACATATGCTTGCGCAGCACCGGCTGCGGCACGATTTTCGCGGGTCGGCACCATTGCGGATAGCCCGGCGTCGCCGCTTCGGGCCACAGGCCGTGGAGCACCCAGCCAAAGCGGCCATTCTCGCCCGAACATTGGAAGCGGTCGCGCGCGTCCTTCGGGTTGCGCACACCGGCGCAATGCTGCGGCGACCAGCTCATGCTCAGCAGATAGCCCGCGGTCTCAGGCTTGCGCACCGGTTCGCCGCGCCGTGGCTGTTCGACGCGCGGGACCGGGATGCGGTCAGGGATCTGGCACGCCAGCGCCTGCGCTCCGGCCGCTGTCGGCGCGAGCAACAGGCCGAGAGTCGCAAAGCTAGGCCAGCGCAAAATCGAGCCCGATGTCGGCGGCGGGCGCCGACTGGGTGAGGCGGCCGACCGAAACATAAGTGACGCCAGTCTCCGCAATCGCGCGGATCGTGTCGAGGCGCACCCCGCCCGACGCCTCGACCGGCACCCGGCCACCGACGATCGCGACCGATTCGCGCAAGGCAGCAAGGTCCATATTGTCGAGCAACAAATGCGTCGCCCCCGCGCCCAGCGCCCCCGTGACCTGATCGACGCGGTCGACCTCGACGATGATGTTCGCGATCCCGGCATCGACCGCACGGCGCACCGCTTCCTCGACCGATCCGGCGACCGCGACATGATTATCCTTGATCATCGCCGCGTCCCACAGACCCATGCGGTGATTGGTCGCGCCGCCCATGCGCGTTGCATATTTTTCGAGGACGCGAAGCCCCGGAATCGTTTTGCGCGTGTCGAGCAACACCGCGCCTGTCCCGGCGATCGCATCGACATATTGGCGCGTCATCGTCGCGATACCCGACAGATGCTGCACCGTGTTCAGAGCCGACCGCTCGGCGGTCAGCATCGCGCGCGCATTGCCCGACAGACGAACAAGGTCGGTGCCGGAGGTGACCTGCGCGCCCTCTTCGACCAGGATTTCGATATCCATGTCGGGCGCGAGCGCGCGAAAGAAATGTTCAGCGATCGGGAGGCCTGCGACGGTGATCGCATCGCGACTGTCCATCACGCCGTCGAATCGTGCGTCGGCGGGAATGACCGCCATCGACGTAACGTCGCCTCCCGCCCCCAAATCCTCGGCGAAAGTCGCACGAACGAAGGCATCGAGGTCGAAATCGGGGAGCGTGAAGTTTGTCATGACCTTCGCGATAAAGACTGGCGGGCGCAAATCAACTTGACGTTTACGTCAACTGGCGCTGACATGGGGGCAAATAACAAACTGGAGAGGTTCCCATGCAATCCCCGATCTGCGCGATGCTCGGCATCGAATTCCCGCTTCTTGCTTTCTCGCACTGCCGCGACGTCGTCGTCGCGGTCTCAAAGGCCGGCGGCATGGGCGTATTCGGCGCCGCCTCCCTGCCCGCCGAGCGGCTGGAGGAAGAGCTCGCGTGGATCGATGAACATATCGGCGGGCGCCCCTATGGCGTCGACCTGATCGTCCCCAACAGCTTCGCCGGCAAGGGTGACGCCCCGGCTGGACCGGCGCAGGTTCCCGAAACCCACCTGAGCTTCGCCGCCGGCCTGCTCGAACAGCATGGCGTCGACGCCGCGGGCCTCGCCGAGGCCATGTCCGGTCGGCAGAGCTTCGGCGACAATATGCACGCGGATGGCGCGGCGAAGCTCCTCGAGGTCGCCTTTCGCCACCCGATCGGCCTGATCGCCAACGCACTCGGCGTCCCGCCGCAACTGATGCTCGACCTCGGCAAACGCCACGGGGTTCCGGTCGCGGCGCTCGTCGGCACCCGCGATCATGCGCTGACGCAGGTCCGCGCCGGGGTCGACATCCTCGTCGTCGCGGGCGGCGAAGCCGGCGGCCATTGCGGCGAAGTCGCGACGATGGTGCTGGTTCCCGAAGTCGCCGCCGCCGTCGAAGCGGTCGGCGCCAACACCGCGATCCTCGCCGCGGGCGGCATCGTCACCGGGCGTCAGATGGCGGCGGCGATGGCGATGGGCGCGCATGGCGCGTGGACCGGATCGGTGTGGCTGACCACCGCCGAGGCTGAAACCAACCCGATCGTGAAGGAAAAAATGCTCGCGGCCTCGTCGCGCGACACGGTGCGGTCGAAGAGCCGCACCGGCAAGCCGTCACGCCAGCTGCGTTCGCCATGGACCGATGCGTGGGAGGCCGAAGGCGCGCCCAAGCCGCTGCCGATGCCGCTCCAGTCGCTGGTCAGCGAACCCGCGCTGCGCAAGATCGATAAATTGTCGGAAGGTGGCCATGAAGGCGCCAAGGCGCTCGCGACCTATTGGGTCGGGCAAGGCGTCGGCCTTATGAACGAGGCGATGGGCGCCGGTCAGGTCGTTCAGGAGTTCAAGGAAGACTGGATCGCCGCCTGCGAGCGACTGAACGGGTTTATCGGGGAATAAGAGATCGTCGCCCCCGCCTGCGCGGGGGCGACGATCCAAATCAGGCAACCGTCGCTTTGACGATCTTGCCGGGTTCGCGCGGCGGCTCGCCCTTCGGCAGCGCGTCGATGGCGTCCATGCCTTCAATCACTTCGCCCCAGACGGTGTACTGGTTGTCGAGGAAGCGCGCATCGTCGAAGCAGATGAAGAACTGGCTGTTCGCGCTGTTCGGGTTCTGCGCACGCGCCATCGAGCAAACGCCGCGGACATGCGGTTCCTTGCTGAATTCGGCGGGCAGATCGGGAAGCGGGCTGCCACCCATGCCGGTGCCGGTCGGATCGCCGCCCTGCGCCATGAAGCCGGGGATCACGCGGTGGAACACGACATCGTCGTAAAAGCCGTCGGCGGCGAGCTGCGTGATGCGCTCGACATGCTTCGGCGCCAGATCGGGGCGCAGGCGGATGACGACATCGCCGGTCGACAGCGAAAGGGTGAGGGTCTGGTCGGTCATGAAGGGCTCCTGTGGAAAAGTTTGGCGGTGCCATAGCGGGCGATGGCGGCAAAGCCACGCATAAATTGCCCCGCCCGCCCGCGCGGCGTTGCCATCGGGCGGCTGCGGCACTAGGGGAAGGCTCGACCCACCGGCAACCCGCGCCATATCAACAGGGAGGATAACGCGATGGACAAACGCGACGATTCCCTTCCCCCCGACGATATGCCCCTCACCGAAGATCGCGAAAGCATCCGCGATGCGGCGGCGCGCGAGGCCGAAAATGAGCTCGACGAGGATGACCGGCTAAAGCCCGAATTCGTCCGCGATGTCCTCGAACTCGCCGAGGCCGGAAAAGGCGAAGCCGCGCGCGAGCGCATCGGCCGCCTCCACCCCGCCGACATTGCCGATCTGTTCGAACTCGCGCGCACTGACGAGCGTCCGATGCTCGCCGCGGTGCTCGGCGACATGCTTTCCGCCGACGTGCTCGCGGAAATGAACGATTATGTGCGCGAAGAGCTCATCGATCTTCTCGCTCCCGAGCAAGTGGCAGAACTGGCCGCCGAACTCGATACCGATGATGCCGTTGCGATCATCGAGGACATGGAGGCCGACGAGCAGCAAGCGGTGCTCGACGCGATGGAGCCCGAAGATCGCGCCGCGATCGAGGACGCTCTCTCCTTCCCCGAGGAATCCGCCGGCCGTCTGATGCAGCGCGATCTCGTCGCGGTGCCCGAACATGTCACCGTCGGCGACGTCATCGACCGGCTGCGCGAAGACACCGAGTTGACCAGCGATTTCTGGGAAATTTACGTCGTCGATCCGATGCACCGCCCGGTCGGCACCTGTCAGCTCAGCTGGATCCTTCGCACCCCGCGCGACATCGCGATCAGCGACGTGATGAAGCGCGAACAGACTTTGATCCCGGTCGATATGGACCAGGAAGAGGTCGCGCTGCGCTTTCAGAAATATGCGCTGATTTCGGCCGCCGTCATCGACCGCGCCGGACGCCTTGTCGGCATGATCACGGTCGATGATGTCGTCCACATCATTCAGGAAGAGGCCGGCGAGGATATCTTGCGCCTGTCCGGCGCCGGCGACGGCGACATCAATGAACCGATCCGCGAAACCTATAGCGCGCGCGTGCGCTGGCTGATCGCCAACCTCGGCACCGCGCTCGTCGCTTCGTCGATTGTCGGCTTCTTCGGCGGCGCGATCGAACAGATGGTCGCGCTCGCGGCCTTGATGCCGATCGTCGCCGGGGTCGGCGGCAATGCCGGAACCCAGACGCTCGCGGTCACAGTCCGCGCCCTCGCGATGAACCAGCTCACCGATTCAAACAGCTGGCGTGCGATCTGGCGCGAAATGAAGATTGCGCTGCTCAACGGCGCGACAATCGCACTGATTGCCGGAACCGCCACCGCGCTCTGGTTCACCAATCCCCAGCTCGGTGCCGTGATCGCGGCGGCGATGGTCGTGAACATCTTCGTCGCCGGGGTTGCCGGGGTCGCAATCCCCTTGCTGCTCGACCGGCTCGATCAGGACCCGGCAGTCGCGAGTTCGATTTTCGTCACCATGACAACCGATTCCATGGGCTTTCTGGCATTTCTGGGGCTTGCTGTCGCAAGCGGCATCACCACGATGAGCTGACAAGTCGCTGGAATCCGGCCGCGATTCCGGCATTTCCGGATCGCTGAAAAAAAAATCGATGCTGTGATTTTTTTTGGGAACTTATCCGCCGCTTGGGTCGTTTCCCATTTGAGCAGCGATCATCGCCCCCCCGCAGCGCTGCTCAGCAACATTGGCCCGGCCCGCATTCCCTCCCCCCCCTCGAAAGCGTGCCGGGCCATTTTGCCCACTGGTCTACAACAAGGTGAAGAATGATGACGAGTTTTCGCGCAATCATCCTGGCATTGATGGCAAGCGTTCTGGTCGCTGGCTGCAATACCGTTAAGGGAGCAGGCCGCGACATCGAGTCAGTCGGTCAGGCTGGCAGCGATGCCATCCATTGACCGGGTTCTGACCCGCTTACCCTAAGCCTCTTCGAGAGGCTCGACAGGCGCCTCTTCGGCGCCTGTTTTGCGTCGGCGCTGGGTAAACCAGATCGCGAAGAGCGACATTTCGTACAGAAATACGAGCGGTATCGCGAGCAGAAGCTGGCTCAGGATATCCGGCGGCGTGAACACCGCCGCGATCGCAAAAGCGGCGACGATCATATAGCGCCGTGCCGACACCAGCTGTTCGCGCGTGACCAGCCCCGAACGCTCAAGCAGCATCAACAGGATCGGCAGCAGAAAGGCGATACCGAACGCCATGATGAACTGCATGATGAAGCTCAGATAATTGCCGACCGATGGCAGTGCTTCCTGCTGGATGCCGCCCATATCGCCCTGATAGCCGAGCAGAAATTTCAGCGCGATCGGGATGGTGATAAAATAGGCGAAGCTCGCGCCGGTCGTGAACAGCACCGGCGTCGCGAGGATGAAGGGCAACAATGCCCGCTTTTCCTTGCGGTACAAACCCGGCGCGACGAATTTCCAAAGCTGGTTGGCGATCACCGGAAAGGCGATCATCATTGCCGCAAACATCGCCACTTTGATCTCGACGAAAAACGCCTCGAACAACTGGGTATAGATCAGCTTGCCCTGCCCCGCGCGCACGAGCGGCTGGACGAGAACGCTGAAAATCGGTTTCGCGTAATATAGGCAGACGCCGAACGCCAAACCGATGGCGATCAGCGACTTGAGCAGCCGCGATCGCAGTTCGATCAGATGGTCGAGCAGCGGCATTTTGCCGCCAGCGCCTTCTTCCTCCGCCGTAACAGGAGCTTCGGCGGTCATGGCAGCGGCCCGTCCTTGGGCGGAACGGCATGCGTTTCGGGCTTGGTCGCGGCGGCCGCCTGATCGACATCTTCGACCGACTGCTCGCCGGGCTCGGGCGTGTCGGTGGTTGCGGGCTTCACCGGCGCGTTGATGTCATCGACGCGCGGAAATTCGCGCATGATCGCATCATTCTGCTCTCGCCACTGCTTTTCCAGCTCTTCCAGCTCGGCTTCGCGCATCATCGTGTCGAGTCCCGAACGGAAATGTCGCGCCATTCCGCGCGCCTTGCCCATCCATTTGCCGACAAAGCGCATCGCCTTGGGCAGGTCCTTGGGTCCAATGACAACCAAGGCCACCACCACGACGAGCATCAACTCGGTGGGCGCAACATCGAACATCGCTTAAAATATCCCCGCAGGCGGACGAGATCAGAGCTTGTCGTGCTCGGCCGTCGGCGTCGACATCGGGGTCGTATCGGGTGCGCGCTGGCCCTCGATATGCTTGGGCGGCACCGGAGCGTCATCCTCCGACATGCCTTTCTTGAAGCTTTTGATACCCTTGGCGACATCGCCCATCATGTCGGAAAAGCGCCCCTTGCCGAACAACAGCAAGACGAGGATGCCGACAACCAGCCAATGCCAAATGCTGAAGCTACCCATCTTATAATCTCCTTGAGCTTTTCATCTAAGCCTCTTCGCCGTCTTTTACTAGGTCCAGCTCGCCGATAGCTTCTTCAAATGCCAGATCGACGGGATCGAGCAATCCCGCCGCGCGCAGATCCTCGATTCCCGGCAAATCCTTGCGGCTGGTGAGGCCGAAATGTTGCAGGAACGCGTCAGTGGTCTTGTAAATCAGCGGTCGCCCCGGAACCTCGCGGCGCCCGGCGGGGGCAATCCATTCGGCCTCCATCAGCACATCCAGCGTCCCCTTGGATGTCTGGACCCCGCGGATCGCTTCGATCTCCGCGCGACTGACAGGCTCGTGATAGGCAACGATCGCCAGCACTTCAGACGCGGCGCGCGACAATTTGCGCGGGTCGTCGCGTTCGCGGCGCAACAGATGGGCAAGGTCGGCCGGGGTCTGGAAATGCCAATGCCCACCGCGCTCGACCAGTTCGATGCCGCTTCCCGCATGGCGCGCCGCGATCCTCTGAATAACCGCGCGCACTTCACCCGGCGTCATCTCGTCGCCCAGCCGTCCAGCGACCTGCCGCGCGTCGAGCGGCTCGTCGCTGGCAAAGAGCATCGCTTCTATTGCGCGTTCGCGGTCGTCGATCGGGTTCATGCTTCCGCTGCCTTCAAATAAAGGGGCTCGAACGCGCCTTCCTGTCGCAGCGCGATGCGCCCCTGCCGCGCCAGTTCCAGCGCCGCTACAAAGCTCGACGCGATCGCCGAACGGCGCAAAGGCCCATCATAATCGGCGGGCAGGAATTCGGACAATTCGGCCCAGTCCAGCTTCACCCCGATCAGCCGCCGCAAATGCTGCAGCGCGGCATCGAGCGTCACAACCGGTCGCCGCGAAACCATATGGACGACGGGTTCGGTGCGCAGCTTGACCTGCCCATAGGCTGACAGCAGATCATAAAGGCTGGCGTCCCAGCGCCGGACCTTCACGTCGCGCAGCCCCTCGGGCTTCGATCGCAGAAACACATCGCGGCCGACGCAATCGCGCGCGAGCAGCCGCGCTGCGGCCTCGCGCATCGCCGCCAGCCGTTGCAGCCGCAATTGCAGGCGCAGCGCCAGCTCGTCGGGCGACGGCTCTTCCAGCGGATCCTTGGGCAAAAGCAGCGCCGATTTGAGATAAGCGAGCCACGCCGCCATCACCAGATAATCGGCGGCGACCTCCAGCTTCAGCGCGCGCGCCTCGTTGATGAAGTGCAGATATTGCTCGACCAGCGCGAGGATCGAAATCTGCCGGAGGTCGACTTTTTGCCCGCGCGCCAGCGTCAGCAGCAGGTCGAGCGGCCCCTCCCAGCTTTCGAAGTTGAGCTGCAGCGCATCCTCGCGCTCTGCCGTCGGAGTCGGTCCGAAATCGAGCTCCACCGCGCCCCCCGGCCCGCTTAGGCCGCAGCCAGCAGCGCGTCGCGCTGATCAACCAGCACCGCAAACTCGCGCGGATCGGGCGCCCCGGCAATCCGATCCATCGCTCCCTCGAGCCGCGCCAGCGATATGGTGCGGATCGGATCGAGCGCATTGGCGATGCCGATCATGTCGTCCATCTTGCCCCAGCAATTGAGTGCAATGTCGCACCCCGCGGCAATCGCGTCGGCTGCGCGCGAGGGAACATCGCCCGACAGCGCGTTCATATCAAGGTCGTCGGTCATCAACAGGCCGTGAAAGCCGATGCGCTGGCGGATCACGCTGTCGATGATAATCGGCGACAGTGTCGCCGGACGATCGGGATCCCATACATCGAAGACGACATGGCACGTCATCGCCATCGCCGCGTCACGCAGCGCGGCGAAGGGCGCGAGGTCGGTCTGCAGATCATGGTCAGACGCCGCAACGCGCGGCAGTTCCTTGTGCGAATCGAGCAAAGCGCGACCGTGGCCGGGGATATGCTTGACGATGCCGATCACTCCGCCCGCCTGCAATCCACCAAGAATCGCGCGGCCGAGCGCCGCGACGCGCATCGGTTCGCTGCCCAGTGCACGGTCGCCGATCACGTCGCTCGCACCGGGCTGGCGCACGTCGAGCAGCGGCAGGCAATCAACGGTGATGCCAACCTCTGCCAGCATCGCCGCAAGCGCCATCGCGTTGAGTCGCGCTGCCTCGATCGCGCTGGCCGGCGCACGCTCATACAGCGCGTCGAAAGTCGATCCGCTGGGAAACAGCGGCCATTCGGGCGACTTCATCCGCGCGACGCGTCCACCCTCCTGGTCGATCAGGATCGGCAGATTGTCCCGCCCGTCGAGGCTGCGCAGATCGTCGGTTAACCGCCGCAATTGCTCGCGATTCTCGATGTTGCGACCAAAGATGATGTAGCCAGCCGGATCGCTGTCGCGAAAGAAAGCGCGCTCGTCATCGGTCATGGTCAGGCCCGACAGGCCGAAAATGGCGGGTATCATCGTGCGTCAACCTCCATCGGTTGGCACCCCCTCATGCGGCAACCTGAATTGGCAACATGGCACAGCGGCAGGGCCGCACCAACGGATTCTGCGGCCAAGCGGGCCGATTCAGCGAACGACGACGCAATTTTCGCCCGCCACACGCAATTTCCCGCACAAATTCGCCGCATTGGCAGCCGTCCCGGTAGAAACACGTAGACGATACACCGTCCCGCCTTCCACCTTCGCCGGCGAAACCGATTTGTTGAGGTCCGCCAGATAGGCAAAGCGCTTCGACAAATTGGTCCACGCCTTGGTCGCGGCGCCTTCGCTGCTGAACGCCCCGAGCTGGATCATCGCCGATCCCGATGCCGCCGGAACGGTCGGCACGACCTTGGGCGCCACCTCGGCGGCCTTGACCGGCGCCACGGCGGGCTTGTCCTTGCTCTTGGCGGCTGCAGCCTTGTCCGCCGCGGCTTTCTTCGCAGCCTTCGCCGCATCTTCGCGTTCCTGCGGGGTAACTGCGGGCTCTTCGGGCATCCGGGTCGGATCGACCTTGCCCGCCGGCTCGGCGCCCTCACTCGCGGCAAAGCTCGAATCGCCTTCGCCCTCGAAGGTCTTGGACGCATCGTTTTTCGGTGCGAATTTATAGTCACCGGGCTGCGCGGCGATCAGCTCGCCTGCCCCGCGGGCGCCACCATTCTGCATCCACCACAGGCCACCCAGCACCGTGCCGATCAACAGCAATCCGCCCAGCACCATCACAAGCAGGCGGACGGGCGAAACCTCGCCATCATTTTCATAAGCATCGGCAGCTTCCAGCCAGGGCAGGCGATCTTCGCCTTCCAGTGCCAGCCCCGCGTCCCCCCTGTCGTCGGCCATCAGACCATCTCCTCGAGCGCCTCTACCCCCATCAGGTACAGCCCGTTGCGGATAACCTGCCCGATTCCATCGGCCAGATAAAGGCGCGTCGCGGTCAACTCGGGATCATCGGCGAGGATGACGCGCGCCTCAGGGCGATCATTGCCCATATTCCACCACGCGTGGAAGCCGGCGGCGACCTCGGCCAGATAGAAAGCGATGCGGTGCGGCTCGCGCGCAGAGGCCGCCGATTCGACGATCCGCGGGAATTGCGCGAGCAGCTTCACGATCGCCAGTTCGTGCTGGTCGAGCCGCGCGGGCGCCGGCGCGGCGGGCGCGATGCCCGCATCGACCAGCTTGCGCTTCAGCGACGCGATCCGCGCATGGGCATATTGAACATAGAAAACGGGATTGTCG
The DNA here is from genome assembly GCF_058807415.1 of Sphingopyxis sp. GW821-FHT12C06. Taxonomy (NCBI): domain Bacteria; kingdom Pseudomonadati; phylum Pseudomonadota; class Alphaproteobacteria; order Sphingomonadales; family Sphingopyxidaceae; genus Sphingopyxis; species Sphingopyxis sp. GW821-FHT12C06. The sequence goes on from NZ_JBXAQR010000002.1 coordinate 662,960, forward strand.
CGCGACGCCTCGACCACCTTGGCAAAGTCGAAATCCATCTGCGCGTCGGCTTTGCGGGTCAGCATGGTGAAGCGCACCGCATCTTTGCCGACCTCATCGACGACATCGGCGAGCGTCACGAAATTGCCCGCGCGCTTCGACATCTTGAACGGCTCGCCGTTTTTGAGCAGGCGCACCATCTGCACCAGCTTGACGTCAAACTTCTTCGTCCCGCCGGTCATCGCGGCAACCGCGGCCTTGATCCGCTTCACCGTGCCGGCATGGTCGGCGCCCCAAATGTCGATCAGCTCGTCGGCGTCCTGCGCCTTTTGGTAATGATAGGCGAGGTCGGCGCCGAAATAAGTCCAGCTACCGTCCGACTTTTTGATCGGCCGGTCCTGATCATCGCCAAATTGCGTCGAGCGGAACAACGGCAGCTCGACGGGTTCCCAATCCTCGGGCGTCTCGCCCTTCGGTGCTTCGAGCACACCGTCATAGACGAGTCCCTGTTCGCGCAGCCATTTCTCGGCCTCATCGGGCTTGCCCGCGGCCTGCAATTCGGCTTCCGACGAGAAGAGATTGTGATGAATGCCCAGCTTGGCGAGATCGGCACGGATCATGTCCATCATCGCGCTGATCGCTTCGGCCCTGAACAGGACGAGCCACGCACTGTCGGGCGCGCCAACGAAACGGTCGCCATATTCGGCCGCCAGCTTCGCCGCGACGGGCTTCAAATAATCGCCCGGATAGAGGCCCTCGGGGATCACGCCGATATCCTCACCCAGCGCCTCGCGATAGCGCATGTGCACCGACCGTGCGAGGACATCGACCTGCGCGCCCGCGTCGTTGACATAATATTCGCGGACAACATCGTGCCCGGCATATTCGAGTAGCGTCGCCAGCGCGTCGCCAACCACAGCGCCGCGGCAATGTCCGACGTGCATCGGACCCGTCGGGTTCGCGGAGACATATTCGACATTGACGCGCCGCCCCTGCCCCATCGTCGAACGGCCATATTCCAGGGCTTCTGCATGGATCAGCGCCAGTTCGTCGCGCCAGCTCTCATCGACGAGGCGCAGATTGATAAAGCCCGGCCCGGCGACGCTCGCCTCGGTCACTTCGTCCAGCGCGCCCAGTTCGGCAACGAGCAGATCGGCGAGCGCACGCGGGTTCATCCCGGCGGGCTTGGCCAGCACCATCGCCGCGTTGGTCGCAACATCGCCATGCGCGGGATCGCGCGGCGGCTCGACGCTGATCGCACCGCGATCGAGCCCGGCAGGCAGAGCATTTTTTGCGGCGAGCACATCGAGTGCGGCGCCAATATGGTCGGAAAAACGGCTGAACAGGGTCACGGACAAAGCCTATCTGGGATCAAGAGGGTCTGGCGCGCCCTACCGCAGCTTGGGCAACGCGAAAAGCCCTGCGCCGCCAAATGGCGCCGCAGGGCAAAGGCAAGGCGAACGGCGCATCGGCGCGCCGCCGCAAATTCTATCGTCGGACGTTATATTCCAGCTGATCCTGCGTCAGCTGAAAGCCAACGAGCAGTTCGAAACTGGCGCGCTGAACAGCAACGCGAACCTCGGGAATGCTCAGCGGATCGACCGCGGCATCCTGATCGCCCGCCTTGCGCTTGCGGGTGATGCGTTCCTGAATGTCGGCGGGAAGCGTCGCGGCGGCGCGATCGACATAGGCCGACGCCTGGCCGTGGCCCGTGCCGCGCACCTGTCCTTCGGGGAAGCTGATGGTCACATTGCCCAGCCGCTTGGCAACGACAGCGGTGCCGCCCTGAACGACGGTGGAGAAATAGGGCAATGTCAGCGTGCGCGCCGGGCCTGCATCGCGCCGCGTCGCGACGATGTCGAAATTCGCAACCTGATAGACTTTTTCGCCGGTGTCGTTGCACTGTGGGGTCAGGTTGGTGATCGACGCAACGACGTCGATCGCGCGCGCATCACGGCTGGTTGCCGGGTCGAACAAAGTGATGTCGCCGGTGTACAACGGCACCGCGACCGCGGGGCAGGTGTTGCGGATCGACGTGATGCCGACGCCCGACGACACATCAATATCATTGTTCTTTGCACAGCCAGCCGCCGTCGCCATCGCCGCCGTGCCGCACAGCACTGCCAGAAACTTACGGGGCGAAGACGAAATGGGCATCATGATGAACGGGCTTTCCAAACAGGCGCGAGTGCGTCGGGACGGTTGATCCCGCTTCATGCGCGCCGCTTCTTATCGGTGCGATGAACGCGGCGCAACTCGGACGAAGCCGCTTTACCGCTTATACCCTGCTGCGCTAGAGCGCCCACACCATGAATGCACCCCATCCCATGACGCCCACGACCGGCAACGAAGCGACAGAACTCAAGGTTTTGGTGGCCGCACCGCGCGGCTTTTGCGCCGGGGTCGACCGGGCGATCCGCATCGTCGAACTCGCGCTCGAACGCTTTGGCGCGCCGGTCTATGTCCGGCACGAAATCGTTCACAATCGCTATGTCGTTGAATCGCTGAAGGCCAAGGGCGCGATTTTCGTCGAATCGCTCGATCAGGTCCCCGACGACATCCCGGTGGTGTTCAGTGCCCATGGCGTGCCCAAGGCGGTGCCGGCAAAGGCCGAAGCACGCGGGCTCGACTTTATCGACGCGACCTGCCCGCTGGTGTCGAAGGTCCACCGCATGGCCGAACGCCATCATGATGCCGGACGGCACATCCTCTTCATCGGCCATGCCGGCCACCCCGAAGTCATTGGCACGCTGGGCCAATTGCCCGATGGCGCGATGACCCTGGTCGAATCGGTCGACGATGTCGCCGCGCTCTCGCCGCCCGATCCCGAAAAACTGGCTTTCCTGACCCAAACAACCCTGTCTGTGGACGACACGCGCGATATCGTCGCGGCGCTACGCCATCGCTTCCCAAGCATCGCCGGACCGCGAAGCGAGGATATTTGCTATGCGACCTCGAACCGCCAGGACGCGGTAAAGGCCATCGCCGGCCGGTGCGACCGCGTGATCGTGATCGGCGCACCCAATAGTTCGAACAGCCTGCGCTTGGTCGAGGTCGCCGAACGACTGGGCGTTCCCGCGCATCTGGTCCAGCGCGGGACCGACATCGACCCCGATTGGCTGCAAGGTATCGCGACGCTCGGCATCACCGCAGGCGCGAGCGCGCCCGAAACTCTGGTTCGCGAAGTGATCGACGCGGTGGCGGCGTACCGGCCGATCATCGAGGATGTCGTTGTGACCGCCGAGGAAAATATGGTGTTCAAGCTGCCCCGCGGGCTCGAACCGGAAACGGAATAGGACCCCTGTCATGGCCGTTTACACCGCCGTCGATCCCGACGATCTCGCCGCGCTTGTCGCCCGCTATGATATGGGCACCGTCCTGTCGTGCAAAGGCATTGCCGAAGGCGTCGAGAACAGCAATTTCCTGCTCGAAACCACGGGCGGCCGCTTCATCCTGACGCTCTACGAAAAGCGCGTACAGGAAGGCGACCTGCCCTTTTTTGTCGATCTTCTGGCGCATCTCGCCGCCAGCCATTGCCCCGTCCCCGCGATGATCCGCGACCGAGATGGCGTCGCGATCCAGCAAATTTCGGGCCGCGCAGCGTGCATCATCCAGTTTCTCTCGGGCATTTCGCTGACCCATCCGACCGTTGGCCAAGCCGAAGCGACCGGCGCTGCGCTCGGCGCCATGCACCGCGCGCTCGAAAACTATGGCAGCGCGCGCGAAAACAGCATGGGCCATCCCTGGTGGCGCGGCGTCGCCACGGCGACGGGCAACCTCGACGCGGTGGTGCCGGGCCTGCAAGCGATCGTCGATGACGAGCTCGCCTGGCTCGACGCCCATTGGCCCGCCGACCTTCCGGCGCATGTCATCCACGCCGATCTGTTCCCCGACAATGTGCTGATGCTCGGCGACGACGTCACCGGCCTGATCGATTTCTACTTCGCGGCGACCGATTTCCGCGCCTATGACGTCGCGATCACCCACGCCGCGTGGACCTTTTCGGACGATGGCAGTGCCTGCGACGCCGACCTGGCCCGGGCACTGATGCGCGGCTATGCGAGCGAAGTTTCGCTGTCCGACGCCGAAATCGCCGCGCTCCCTCTGCTCGCTCGCGGGGCATCGCTGCGCTTTCTGCTGACGCGCGCGCACGACTGGGTACATACCCCCGCCGACGCACTCGTCACGCGCAAGGACCCGCTCCCCTTCCTCAACCGTCTGCGCCGTTATCAGGCCGCCGACGCCGCCAGCCTGTTCGCAATCGCATGACCGAAGAACAAGCAAAGACGGTGATCGTCGCGACCGACGGTGCGTGCAAAGGCAATCCCGGCCCCGGCGGCTGGGGCGCGGTGCTGCGTTGGGGCGATGTGGTCAAGAAATTGTCCGGCGGCGAGCCCGACACGACGAACAACCGCATGGAGCTGATGGCAGCGATCGAGGCGCTGGCGGTGCTCAAGCGCGGCTGCAACGTCGAGCTATCGACTGACAGCGTCTATGTGCGCGACGGCATCACAAAATGGGTCTTCGGCTGGCAGAAAAATGGATGGAAGACTGCGGCGAAAAAGCCGGTCGCCAACGCCGACCTGTGGCAGCGGCTCGTCACCGAGGCGAAACGACACAAGATCGAATGGTTGTGGGTCAAAGGCCATGCCGGACACGGCGACAATGAAATCGCCGACCAGCTCGCGAGCGACGCCGCGATCGAAGTGATGCGCGCCATGCGGAAAAAATGATGTACGCGGCGCGAGTGTGCTGAACACCCGCGCCGCCGGCCGCTATTCGGCTTCGCGCGTTTCGGCGTCCGGGCCGTTCTTCTTGATCGATTCGATGGCGTTCTTGGCCGAAGCCTTGCTCGAATAGCCTTCGGTCCAGAAGATGGTTTCGCTATTATATTTGAAATAGGCGACAAACTCGCCGGCCTTGTTCTTCTTGATCTCGAAATAATGGGCCATCGGGTCCTCCTTGATCGGGCCGCTTCGAGGCTGAAGCGGCAACCCCATGCTAATACGCCGATTTTCAGGCGCAAGCGACTAGATGGAGGCGAAGCGTGACGGTGCGAAAGGCGCCGGATCGACGCGCCCGATCGCCCCTTCGGTGGGCGGTGCGCCCAGTTCTGCGGCAAGCAACCCCGCGATCGCGGGCGCGGTCTGGATACCAAATCCACCCTGCCCCGCGCACCAGGCAAAGCCCGGCACATGGGGATCCATACCGAATACCGGCGCGCGATCGGGCGCGAAGCTGCGCAGTCCTGCCCATTTTCGTTCGACCGCGGCGATCGGCCAGTCGACCACCGACTGCAAGCGGTCGATCGCCAGCGCGACGTCCATCTCTTCGGGCGCGGCGTCGCAGGGATCGGACGGGGTCTCGTCATGCGGGGTCAGCCAAATGCGCCCCTCGCTCGCACCCTTGAAGTAAAATTGCCCGCCGACATGGACGACCAGCGGCAGTTCCGCCGGCACGGGCACGCCAAGGCGCAGTTGCAGGACGGTCCGCCGATAGGGCTGGATGCCCACCGGCGGCGCGCCGCACGCCGCCGCCACGCCATCGGCCCATGCCCCCGCCGCATTGACGATCAGCGACGCACGGATCGTTTCGCCGCCAGCCATCACCTCCCAGCCATCGTCGACCCGCCGCGCGGTCTTCAACGGCGCGCGCGTCACCAATTTTGCCCCGCCGCGCTTCGCCGCGCGCAAATAGGCCGCGTGAAGCCGGCCGACATCAATGTCGCTGCACGCTGGCTCATAAGCCGCTTCACTCCAGTCGGGACGGACGCCGGGGATCCTGCGCGCGATTTCGGCTCGCGCCATCCGCGTCACATCGACGCCTTTCGCAGCGAATTCGGCACAGAAATCATCAACCGCAGCCGCCTCTTCGCGGCGTCCGATCGTCAGCGCGGTGCGCGGGAACAAAAAACCGCGGCTGGCGAAGTCGGCCGGCGGATCGGATAGCGTCGCAAAAGATGCCGCCGACAGCGGCTGCACCTCAGCCCCGCCATAGCTTTCGTGCCAGAAAGCCGCCGATCGTCCCGTGGCATGATAGCCGGGCATGTCCTCTGCCTCGATCAGCATCACGCGGCGATACGGCGCCAGCGCTGCGGCCAGGCTGGCCCCGGCGATCCCGGCGCCGACAATCAGAACATCGGTGGCGGAAGGAGCGGCAGCGGTCATGCCCCGCCGCATATCGGCTGGCGACAGGAATGCAAGCCGCCGGGCCCGCAACATGGTTACTCTTTGGTAAGCCATGCTGGCTAGAGCAACGCCGATGGACAAAGGCTCGATCACCTTGTGCCTCGTGGCATTGCTCGCGATATTGATGGTTGCGGCGGCGATCAGCGACCTTCGCTCGCGCACCATCTCGAACCGCCTCAATTCTGCAATCGCACTGTTCGCTATCCCCTTCTGGTTGGTGAGCGGGCTCGCGCTATGGCCCGACGTGCCGATCCAGTTCGGCGCTGCGCTGGCGGTCTTCCTCGTCTTTGTCGGCCTGTTCGCGGTCGGCGCGATGGGCGGCGGTGACGTGAAAATGATCGGCGCGGTGATGCTGTGGATCCCGCTACCGCTCTTTATGCCAACCTTGACCGTCATGGCGATCGCGGGCGGCATCCTGTCAGCGATCATGCTCGTCCGTATCAAGATGCGACCGTCCGACACGCCGGTCGAGGTTCCCTATGGAGTCGCCATCGCCGCTGCGGGGGTTTGGGCACTTCACCAACAATATTTTAACCAGTTTCAGGCTATCGGTTCGACCTGAGGGCAAGCACCGCCGTTTCCGGTTGGTGTTAGGAGGCGAAAAATCGTCATGGATACGCGAAAGATAATGCTGATCGTCGGCGCGCTGGTGATTGCCATTGGCGCTGCATTCGGGGTCAACCAGATAATGCGTGGGGCATCGACACCGGAGGCCCGCGCTGCGGCAGCCCCTGACATCACTGGTCCGCTGATCCTCGTTGCGACACGGCCGCTGCCGGTCGGCACGATCATCGGCCCCGACAGCTTCCGCTATCAACCCTGGCCCAAGGAACTGGTCGAGAACGCCTACTTCCTGAAAGACAAATCCGACGCCCAGACCCTGGTCGGGACCGTCGTGCGCCATCCGATCACCGCAGGCCAGCCGCTGACGCAAGGCGCGCTCGTGCATCCCAATGATCGCGGTTTCCTCGCCGCGGCGCTCGGCGCCGGCATGCGCGCCGTGACCGTCAAGGTTTCTCAGGAGCAAGGCGTCGCCGGCTTCGTCTTTCCGGGCGACCGGGTTGATGTGGTGCTGTCGCAGACGATCGAGGTCAAGGAAGGCGGCGCCTATCCCGACGACCAGCTTTTCACCGCCGAAACGATCGTCCGCAATGTTCGCGTGCTCGCCACCGACCAGCGTTTCAATGCCGAGGATGAAACCGGTAAAACTCCGGTGAACACCTTCAGTTCGGTCACGCTCGAAGCGACGCCCGAGATCGCCGAGCGGATCGCAGTCGGCCAGAACATGGGGAAATTGTCGTTGGCACTACGTCCGCTGGCCGAAAGCACCGGCGATCTCGACGCCGCTATCGCATCGGGTGACGTGAATGTTCCTGCGAAAGGCGGCACCGCTGCCGAACGCAAGATGCTGGCCGATGTCACCAACCGACCGACTGCGGGCCGCTCGTCGGCAACCACCGGCGGGGACGTTTCGCGCTTCTGGGTTCCGGTCAGCGGCCGGGGACCGCTTACCCGGCCCACGCTGTTGCAGCAGCCGTCGGGTGGCGGGAGCGCCGTGCCGGCCGTCCGCAGCGGACCCGTCGTTCGCGTGACACGCGGCGAAAAGGTGACCGAAGTTCCGGTGGGGGGCAAGTAAGATGAACAGCAAACCCGATTTCAAGGCCGCCGCGCTCGCGCGCACCCTGGCCATCGGCCTGATGGCCGCCACCCTGGCTTGGGCCCCCTCGGGGCCCGCTTCGGCCCAGGCCGTCCAGAACGCCAGCAGCAGCATCGAATTATCGGTCGGCCGCGGCCGCCTGATCAGCCTTCCCGCGTCGATGAGCGACGTCTTCGTCGCGAACGACGCGGTGGCCGATGTGCAAATTCGTTCGAGCCGCCAGCTTTACATCTTTGGCAAGACGCCGGGTGAAACCAGCATCTACGCCACTGATGCCAGCGGCCGGGTCGTCTATTCGACCGTCGCGCGGGTCGGCAACAATATCGAGACGATCGACCAGATGCTGTCGCTGGCGATGCCGGATGCCAGCATCGCATCGAACGCAATGAACGGTTTCATCCTGCTAACCGGGACCGTTCAATCGCCCGACGACGCGGCCGAGGCGGAGCGCCTTGTCCAGGCGTTCGTCGGCGAACAGACCAAAGTCCTGTCGCGCCTGCGCACCGCCACGCCCCTACAGGTCAACCTGCAGGTCCGCATCGCCGAAGTGAACCGCACTTTGGTCAAGGAAATCAGCGGCAATGTGGCATCGCGCGACCGCGACGGCCCGTTTGGCAACGGCTTCCTCGGCAACATCGTTCGCGGCCGCCCTGCCGGCACGATCACTTATGGCGCCGATGGCAGCACCAGCTATAATATCACCACGCCCACGGGTACGAACAGCCTCGCCGCCGCCGGACGCCTGTTCGGGCTCGACCTGATCGCATCGCTCGACATTGGCGAGCGTTCGGGGATGGTCGTCACCCTCGCTCAGCCGAACCTGACCGCGATTTCGGGTGAGACCGCCGACTTCCTGGCCGGCGGCGAATTCCCGATCCCGATCCCCGGCAACTTCGCCGGCACGACGATTGAATATCGTCAATATGGCGTCAGCCTGGCCTATACGCCGACAGTCTTGTCGAACGGCCGTATCAGCCTGCGCGTCCGTCCCGAAGTGTCGGAACTGTCGACCGAAGGCGCGATCCAGATGCAGGGATACCAGATCCCGGCCCTCACCGTTCGCCGGGCCGAGACGACCGTCGAACTCGGCTCGGGCGAAAGCTTCATGATCGCCGGCCTGATGAACAACCGTTCGATCGGCGCCATCGACAAGATCCCCGGCCTTGGCGACGTGCCCATCCTTGGCATGTTGTTCAAGTCGGACAGCTTCCGTCGCGGTGAAACCGAGCTGGTGATTGTCGTGACCCCCTATCTGGTGCAGCCGGTGTCGGCAAACGACATCAAACTTCCGACCGACGCCTTCCAGGTCGCGAACGACGCCGACCGGCTTCTGGGCAGCCAGGAAAGCGACGGCGTCACCGGCGGCGACCGCCCGAAGCCACGGCTCGACACGTCACCCGGCGATGCCGACCGACTGCGCAGCGGCACCGATGTGTCGCCGGGTTTCAGCATCAAAAAATGACGCGCTGGTTTCGAGGAGCAAAGTGATGAACAAAATCGCAACCTGGACAATATTGGCGCTGGCAACCTCGCTTGCCGGATGTGCCAACGGCACAGCCACCAGCAATCGCAGCCTGGATTCGGTCCATCAACCGATCGTGCGTAACGCCACCTATCAGTTCGACGTTGCCGCTGGCGACGGCGACCTCGCACCGAGCGAACAGGCCCGTTTGCAAGACTGGCTCAATGCCATGGGCGCGCGTTACGGCGACCGTATCGCGATCGAGGATCCCGCAACCTATGGCGCCAGTGCGGCGCAGGCGACGGTTCGGCAGATGGTCGAGCGGCGCGGCCTGCTTTTGAGCCGGGATGTCCCCGTCACCACCGGCGCGGTCCCCTCAGGTCATTTGCGCGTGATCATCACCCGCGCATCGGCCCACGTACCGGGATGCCCCGACTGGTCGAGCTCATCGTCGATCAATCTCGCCAATGCGACCTCGGCCAATTTTGGCTGCGCGGCGAACAGCAACCTCGCGGCGATGGTTGCCGACGCCAATGACCTGATCAAGGGCGCACGCAACGAAACCTATGACCCGTCCGCTGCGACCCGGCCGATCAAGACCTATCGTGAAAAGCCCCAGACCGGGGCGAGTCAGTTGAAGGTCGAAGAAACCAATGGAGGCGGCAAGTGAACGCTCCTTTTAAAACCGCGGGGCTGCGCGATCCGTTCAACGCCTTTGTGTGCGACGAAGACACGCTGGAGCTGATGCGCGTCGCGGCCGCCGACATGGGATGGCCGACCGAAAAATGTAACAAGGGCGGACTGCGCAATGCCGTCCAGTCGCTGTCGGTTTCGGCGAGCCCGAACATCCTGTTCGTCGACATGTCTGAATCGGGTGATCCGATTAACGATATCAACGCCCTCGCCGAAGTTTGCGAACCCGGCACCGTCGTCATCGCGGCGGGACAGGTCAACGACGTCCGGCTGTACCGCGACCTCCTGTCGAGCGGTATCCAGGACTATCTTCTGAAGCCACTGTCGCTCGACCAGGTCCGCGAATCGCTGACCATGGCGCAAGCGATGCTCACGGCGCCGAAACATGCCGATATGCACGACGACAAGCCGCACCATATGATGGCGGTCGTCGGCGTGCGAGGCGGGGTCGGGGCATCGCTCGTCTCGACGTCGCTGGCCTGGGCGATGAGTGAACAGGCGGGTCGGCAGACCGCGCTGCTCGATCTCGACGTTCATTTCGGGACCGGTGCATTGACGCTCGACCTCGAACCGGGGCGCGGACTGATCGACGCGATCGACAACCCCAGCCGTATCGACGGCCTGTTCATTGAACGCGCGATGGTGCGGGCATCTGACAAGCTCAGCCTGTTATCGGCCGAAGCCCCAATCCACCAACCGGTGATGACCGATGGTTCGGCATTTTTCCAGCTCGAGGAAGAATTGCGCAACGCGTTCGAGATGACGATCGTCGATATCCCGCGTCAGGTGCTGATCCCCTTCCCTCATCTGGCCTCGGAAGCGGGCACGATCATGCTGGTTACCGATGTAACGCTCGCCGCAGCGCGCGATACGATCCGCCTGCTGTCCTGGTTCAAGCAAAATGTGCCGGGCGCCCGCGTCGTGCTGGTTGCAAACAAATTCCAGAACAGCATCGGCGAACTGTCGCGCAAGGAATTTGAATCGTCGATCGAGCGCCAGATCGACATCGTCATTCCCTTCGACCCGAAAATGGTCAGCCAGGCGGCAAAGCTCGGCAAATCCTATGCCGAAATCTGCAAGGGCACAAAGTCCGGTCAAGTGTGGACCAACTTGATGCGGATCGTCCTCGACGGCGCCGATATTGAAGCCGAAGCGGCGCCGGTCACGGCCAAGCGCAAATCGGGCGGATCCTTGCTCGGCAAGCTGGGCGGTATCGGCGGCATGATGGCGAAAAAAGGCGTGAAGCAAGGGTGATAGTTCGGCCGGAACCGTCCGGCCGGAACCTCTTTGCCCAACCCAAGCGGGACAAATGGCGACCATGAACCTGTCAGTGATCCTTATCATCAGCGCCGCCTTTTTGGCGTTTTCGCTGCTCGTGATTCTCCTCGGCGGGCCGTCGGTGGGCAAGGCCAAGGCACGGCGACTCTCCATGCTCAAGGATCGGCATGCGGCGTCCACCGAGGCCGTCGTCGCGGCCCAGATGCGCAAGACCATCCAATCCGCCGGAAACGCGGGCAACAGCCAGATTTCCAGTCTGATGCCGCGCCGCGATTTGATGGAATTGCGATTGCGGCGAACCGGCAAGAGCTGGACCGTTAGCCAGTATATGTTCGGCGCGATGGGGCTGTTCGTCCTTGTCACCGGCGGGTTACTCGTGTCGCGCGCACCCGTGATGCTCGCCGGCATGCTCGGTCTGCTCGCGGGGGTTGGGCTGCCCCATGTCGTCGTCAGCCAGCTGATCAAAAAACGCGTCGCGCGGTTCAACACCCGCTTTCCCGATGCAATCGACCTTCTGGTCCGCGGCTTGCGGTCGGGTCTGCCGGTCACCGAAACCTTTCAGGTCGTGAGCCAGGAAATGCCCGGCCCCGTCGGCGAGGAATTCAAGGGTGTCGTCGAGCGCATCCGTATCGGCAACACGATGGAAGCCGCACTGCAGGAAACGGCTGCCATGCTGGCCACGCCAGAATTCCAGTTCTTCTGCATCACGATTGCGATCCAGCGCGAAACGGGCGGGAACCTGGCCGAAACGCTCGCCAATCTGTCGGACGTCCTCCGCAAACGCGCGCAGATGAAATTGAAAATCCGGGCCATGTCATCAGAAGCCAAAGCGTCGGCCTATATCGTCGGCTCGCTTCCCTTCTTCGTGTTCGCGATGGTGTGGATGATGAACCCGGTTTATCTGGCAGGCTTCTTCTCCGAAGAGCGGCTGATGATCGCCGGCGCCGGCGGGCTGGTGTGGATGAGCATAGGCGTGTTCATCATGTCGCGCATGATCAGCTTCGAAATCTGAAGGCAGCAAACCCATGAACAGCAGCCTCCTTTTCGCCGCCTTTACGGGAACCAAGGCCGGCCCGACGATCTTCGGCATCGACATCATCTGGATAGGCACCATGATGGCCGCGGTCGGCGTGTTCGCCGTGCTTGTCGCCATCTATGGCGCATTGACCGTCCGCAACCCGATGACAAAAAGGGTCAAGGCGCTGAATGAACGTCGCGAACAGCTGAAAGCCGGGATCACCGCCTCCACTGCAAAGCGACGTGCCAAGCTGGTCCGGAAAAATCAGACCGCCGACAAGATGCGTACCGTCCTTGGCCGATTGCAGGTCCTGCAGGACAGCCAGATCAAGGAGGTCCAGCAAAAGCTGGCGCAGGCCGGCATCCGGTCAAAAGATCTGGCGGTTGCCGTGATTTTTGGCCGGATGGTGCTGCCGATCCTGTTTGGCTGCACCGTCGCCTTTCTGATTTACGGCGTTGAAATGTGGCCCGACCTGTCGCCCATCAAGCGTTCGGGTGCAACGATGGCGGCGCTCATCCTCGGCTATAAAGCGCCCGACCTGTTTGTTGAGAACAAGCGCACCAAGCGCACCGACGCGATTCGCAAGGGCCTTCCCGATGCACTCGATCTGCTCGTCATCTGCGCCGAGGCCGGCCTGACCGTCGATGCCGCCTTCAGCCGTGTCGCCAAGGAACTGGGCCGCGCCTATCCCGAACTGGGCGAGGAATTCGCGCTCTCATCGATCGAGCTGGGTTTTCTGACCGAACGGCGACAGGCGTTTGAAAACCTCGCCTATCGCGTCAATCTGGAATCAGTGAAGGGCGTTGTCACGACGCTGATCCAGACCGAAAAATACGGCACCCCACTGGCCTCGGCCTTGCGCGTGCTGTCGGCCGAATTCCGCAACGAACGCATGATGCGCGCCGAAGAAAAGGCCGCACGTCTGCCCGCCATCATGACGGTGCCTCTGATCCTGTTCATCCTGCCGGTGCTGTTCATCGTCATTCTTGGCCCCGCGGCCTGCACGCTCAGCGATGCGATGTCCTCGGGTGCGATGTCGGGCGGCAAGGGTTGATCAAGGCGGGCAGGTTTTAGCCCGCCCGCCCTGACATCATTCTACCTGCTGCTCGATCGCGCCGAAAATGCTGTGGTGGCGGTCATCATCCATCCAGATACGGACCCGGTCGCCCTTTTGCATGAAGGGCGTTTTCGCCTCGCCGTTCCGGATGGTTTCAACCGTACGCACTTCGGCGAGACAGCAATAACCCAGTCCGCCTTCGCTGATCGGCTTGCCCGGACCGCCGTCCGCGTCGCGGTTCGACACCGTGCCCGACCCGATGATCGTTCCCGCCCCCAGACTGCGCGTCTTCGCCGCATGGGCGACAAGCGCGCCGAAGTCGAACGTCATATCGACCCCCGCGTCGGCGCGGCCCAGCGGTTCGCCATTCAGGTCAACGCACAGGGCGCCGTGCAGCTTGCCATCCTTCCACCGGTCGCCAAGCGCATCGGGGGTGACGAACACCGGCGACATCGCGCTCGACGGCTTCGACTGGAAAAAACCGAAACCCTTTGCCAGTTCGCCCGGGATCAGCCCCCGCAGCGATACGTCGTTGGTCAAGCCGACGAGCAGGATATGGTCGCGCGCCGCGACCGCATCAATACCGGCAGGTACATCGCCGGTCACGACGACGACCTCGGCCTCCATGTCACAGCCCCACGCGGGGTCGGCGAGCGGGATCGGATCGCGCGGCGCCAGAAAGGCATCGCTGCCGCCCTGATACATCAGCGGATCGTGCCAGAAACTGTCGGGCATGTCGGCACCCCGCGCCCGCCGTACCAGTGCGACATGATTCACATAGGCGCTGCCGTCGGCCCATTGATAGGCGCGCGGCAGCGGCGACGCGGCGTCACGCTCATGGAAACGATCCTTGGGAATCGCATCATGATTAAGATCTTCGGCAAGTACGGCGAGTCGCGGTGCAGCATAAGCCCAATTGTCGAGCGCGGCCTGCAGGGTCGGACTGATATGCGTGGCATCGGCGCACCAGGCAAGATCATCCGAAACGACAACAAGCCGACCGTCGCGGCTCTGCTTCAGTGAAGCTAGTTTCACACATTGTCCTTTGTCTGCGATGCGGTCGACGCCATCATCACCAGAGAAGGAAGCGATGATCAGCGCGGCATCTGGATCGATGCGAAACAGGTAAAGCCGCTCTGCCCCGCCTGCAAGCGCCGTATATATTGCAGATAGGCCTGCGACTGCTTGTAGGAGGTGCCGGGCAACGTCTGCCCGCGAAACGCAAGTTTTACTTCCTCGCCAGTAAATGGCCGCGACGCGCCCGGAAACGCACCCTTTGTCCCCGGCGGAACCAGTTTGCCATTGGTGTCGATAAACTTGCCCGCGCCCGTCGGGCCGGGAACCGGAATCTGGCAGTTCATCACCGACACGGCCGCCTGCGCAAATGCCGGACGGATCGTCAGCGCCGCTGATACCCCAACCGCGCCCAATGCGAGCATTGCGCGGCGCGAGGGAATGGCTTCGCTATTTTCCGGGTCGTTTTCGACCGGGATGTCACTGTTTTCCATGGATGGCGCATAACCCAATGAAGCGAACAGGAAAAGCAAAAGACCATCACCGCCGTGCGCCATCCCGCCTTGGGACATTCGCCAGCCACTTGTTAACCGCAGCAAACCGCCTTGCGGTTACCGGCGCTTCGTGCGAGGCCGAACGCGATGTTCGATCGTCTATCCAGCCTGGTCATCGCGCTGACGCTGGTCGCTGTCGCGGCCATTTTTGCCGCACTTGCCGGCGGTGACGCGCTGACGATCGCCATATTGACCGTTGCTGGTACCGCGGCGGCCGCGATTGTCCATGCCGCCCTGCCCACCTCGCTCCCCGAGCCGGGCGGAGAGCCCCCGTATCCACCGGCCGAGCCACAGCAACTGTCGCTGCTGCGCCATCCCGATTTCGCTCGCTGGGCCGACCAGGAAAAGGAACCGCTGCTCGGCACCGCGGACAATATCGTGACCATCGCCAATGATGCTGCGATCAAGCTGCTCGGCCGCCATATCGTCGGCGCCGACATTCGCACCGCGATCCGTCACCCCGCCGCAACCGGGTCGCTGTTACAGGCCGACGCGACGACGCCGATGCGGACAATCGACCTCATCGATTATCCGCGCCCCGGTCAGCGCTGGACGATGCGGATCGCTGCACTATCGGGAACCGAGCGAATCATCTTCCTGACCGATCGCTCGGTGATCGATGCCTCCGACCGGATGCGTTCAGACTTCGTTGCCAATGCCAGCCACGAACTGCGCACCCCGCTCGCTGCGATATTGGGCTATGTAGAGACGCTGCAGGACATGAATGCCGAGGCTGACGCCCCCGTTCGCCACCGCTTCCTGTCGATCATCGAGCGCGAGGCCGGACGGATGCAACAGCTCGTCCTCGACTTGCTATCTATCTCGCGCGTCGAGGCCGACCGCTTCCGGCGCCCGACTACTCCCGTCGATCTGGGGACAATCGTGCGGCACACGATCGGACAGTTGCGTGACAGCGAACATCCGCGCGCCAAGGACATCGCACCGAGACTAAGCGATGGCCCCTATCCGATGCTGGGTGACGAGGCGCAGTTGGGACAACTCACGCACAATATCATTTCGAACGCGATGAAATATGGCCGCGCGGACACCCCGGTGACCGTCGAACTGGTCCGCGAAGGCCACCGTGCGCGCCTGTGTGTCATCGACGAAGGCGACGGCATCGCCCCCGATCACATCCCGCGCCTGACCGAGCGCTTCTATCGCGTCGATGAGGCGCGGAGCCGTTCGGTCGGGGGCACCGGCCTCGGCCTCGCGATCGTGAAGCATATCAGCGAGCGCCACCAGGGGCAGCTCGATATAGAAAGCGAATTGGCCAAGGGGACGCGGGTGTCGGTGACCTTTCCGATCACCTGCGAAGCCTAAGACGCCCCTTATCCTTGGCGCTTTGCGCGGCGACGGCGCGCGTAAATCAACCCGCCGACACCCAGTGCGAACAGCCCGAACATGCCCGGTTCAGGGATAGGCGTCGCGCCGCCCGAACTCGAACCACTGCCACCCGACGAAGAACCGCCGCCCGGCGGCCGGATATCGCCGCCGTTATAGGTGCCGATGTGCATCTCGCCATTCTGCTTCAGATTGCCGAACACCGCCGAGCCCTGGATATAATTGCCCGTCTGCGCATCGGCGTGCGGCGCCAGCACCGATCCGCCCCACGCCGTCGTCAGCTTCAACTCTTCGGCATCGGGGAAGTTCCAGATGACATTCTCACCCAGATTGTTGGTGCCGCCGAGAAAATTGTCGTTCAGGGTGATCTTCTGACCCGTGACATTGACGATCGCAGTTTTCGCGCCGTTGAGGTTGAACTGGATCTCGCCGATCTTGTCGAGGTCGGCCGCGGTGATGTTGAACACTGCCATCCCGTCGCTATTGGGCTGGGCGTTGAAAACACCGCGATTGCCCTGCGTCACGAACTTGCTGTTCGACGTCAGCGTGCCCATGTCGAAGGACAGGCTCGCCATGCTGCTGCTCAATTGGCTCTTTTGCTGTTGCAGCCCGACGGTGAAACTGGGGTCGCTTTTACCGAGCCCCGATACGACCGTATTTTGATTGACGTTGGTGTTGCGAATGTCGCCGCCGACCTTCACCGTCTGCGTCGAGCCATTGAGATTGAAGCCGCTGTTCACGTTGCCGCCGACGATCGCACCCGAACCATTGTTGAGATTTTTGTGTCCGCCATTGACGTTCCCGACCACGGTCAGCCCGGGGGTGCCGTTCGGCGACACAGGCAGTGGGCGGATACTATAGTTGGACGAATTGCCGGTCAGGTTTCCACCGACAAAAGTGCGCCCTTCAACCTCGGACGACGACTCCAGATTTCCCAGAACCACAAGATTCCATTCGCGCAGCGCATCGATGCCGATGATCGGGGCTCCCGACTGTGCAAGCGCGGGCAAGGACACCGCCGACAACGCAAGAGCGGCGACCGGGGCAAACGAACGAAGAGCAAAAGACACTGTGATACGCCTGTAATTAATGGGAAAAGCCATCATAGCTGGACCGCGCCCATAGCCGATTGCGCCCCGTTTGGCCACGGCCACCGCGTCCCGTTTTGAAACAGAGGATATTCAGGCGATCGTATCGAGCAACTCGCCAAGCTTCCCGAACATCTCGTCGATCTCAGCCTTTTCGACGATCAGCGGCGGCGACAGCGCGATGATGTCGCCGGTCGCGCGGACGAGCAGGCCGTTGTCGAAACAGGCGTGGAACAGCTCCATCGCGCGCGCTGTCGGAGCGTCGGGACGCGGCGCAAGCTCGATTCCCGCGACCAGTCCGATTGTACGGATATCGATGACATGGCGCTGCCCCTTCAGGCTGTGCGCGGCATCCTCCCAATAGGCGGCAAGCCCATTTGCCCGGTCGAACAGGCCGTCGCGCGCATAAAGGTCGAGCGTCGCGATCCCGGCAGCGCTCGCCAGCGGATGCCCCGAATAGGTATAGCCGTGAAACAGCTCGATCCCGCCTGGCATGCTTTCGACCACCGCGTCGTGCAGTTCGCGCTTCACCGCCACCGCGCCCATCGGCACCGCAGCGTTGGTCAGCCCCTTCGCCATCGTAATGATATCGGGCGTCACGCCCCACTGCCCCGCCGCAGTCGCGCCGCCGACGCGGCCAAAGGCGGTGATCACCTCGTCGAAGATCAGAATGATGCCGTGGCGATCGCAAATCTCGCGCAAGCGGCGAAGATAGCCGACTGGCGGCACGAGCACACCGGTTGATCCCGCCATCGGCTCGACGATCACCGCCGCGATCGTGTCGGCGCCGTGCAGGTCGACGAGGCGCTGGAGGTCATCGGCCAGCTCGGCACCATGCTGCGGGAAGCTGCGCGAAAAGGCGTTGCGCGCAATATCATGGGTGTGCCGCATATGATCGGCACCGGGCAGTCCGCCGCCAAAGGTCCGCCGATTGGTGACGATCCCGCCGACGCTGATCCCGCCAAAGCCCGTGCCATGATAGCCGCGCTCCCGCCCGATCAACCGGGTACGCGTCCCCTGCCCCTTGGCACGCTGAACAGCAATCGCAATTTTCAGCGCCGTATCAACCGATTCGGAGCCGCTGTTGGTGAAGAAAATCCGGTCGAGCCCCTCGGGCATCAGTCCTGCGAGCCGTTGCGCAAGCTCAAACGGCAGCGGATGGCCAAGCTGGAAGGTCGGCGCGAAGTCGAGCGTGCCAGCCGCCCTGGCAATCGCCTCGGTGATTTCGGGGCGGCAATGGCCCGCGTTGCTGCACCAAAGTCCCGACGTACCGTCGAGGATCGTTCGTCCGTCGCTGCTTTGATAATGCATCCCGCTCGCCGACACGAGTTGGCGCGGATTCGCCTTGTACGAACGGTTGGCGGTAAAGGGCATCCAAAAAGACGCCAGCGGATCATTTTCACCCTTCACCACAGTCTCTCCCAATCGGCCCGATCCCGCATAGTGACGGGCCACCAACGCGCTGACAATGGCGAAAATGGCCGAAACTTGCCCCTCTGGCGCTTCCCTTCACTTCACGATAGGCTGCGTCATCCACAACAGGGCCGGATCCCCGGCCCAATCGGGGGCGCATGTCAGTCAATCTGGAACAATGGATCAGCGAACATAATATCGACGAGGTCGAATGCATCGTCCCCGACATCAACGGGGTCCAACGCGGCAAGGTGCTGCCCGCCAAGAAGTTCCTGTCCTCGGTAAAGGACAAGTCGCTACGCATCCCGGGCAGCGTCTTCATCTGCACGATCGACGGCCATTATCCCGAAGATATCGACGATATCTGGGACAAGGACCCCGACAAGATTTTGATCGCCGACCCTAGCACCATCTGCGTCGCGCCGGGCTTCAAATCGCCGACCGCCTTCGTCATCGCTGACGTCCTAAATCGCGATGGCAGCGAGGTCGATATCGCGCCGCGCACGATCCTGAAAAAAGTGCTGGCGCTCTATGCCGACAAAGGCTGGCGCCCCATCATCGCGCCTGAGGTCGAATTCTACCTCGTGTCGCAGAACACCGACCCGGATTTCCCGCTGACCCCGCCGACCGGCGAGTCCGGGCGCAGCGAGAGCGCGAGCCAGCCCTATGGGCTGGAGGCGATGAACGAATATGAGGACATTATTGACCATATCTACGACGATTGCGAGCTGATGGGGCTCGACATCGACACGATGATCCATGAAATGGGCGCCGCACAACTAGAGGTGAACTTCATCCACGGCGACCCGCTACGCCTCGCCGACGAGGTATTCCTGTTCAAGCGCGCGGTGCGCAACGTCGCCAAGCAGCACGATGTCTATGCGACCTTCATGGCAAACCCGATGGCGGGCCAGCCCGGCAGCGCGATGCACATCCACCAGTCGGTTGTCGATGCCGACACTGGCCGCAACCTCTTCGCGACCGCCAACGGCCGCGATAGCGCGCTGTTCCGCAGCTATGTCGCCGGCCTCATCCGCTTTATGCCACAAATCTCGCCGATGTGGGCGCCCAATGTGAACAGCTTTCGCCGCATGCGCCCCGACAGCGCCGCGCCGATCAACGTTCAGTGGGGCGAGGATAACCGCTCGTGCGGCTTTCGCATCCCGATCGCCGACCGCAATAATCGCCGCGTCGAAAACCGCCTGCCCGGTGCTGACAGCAACCCCTATCTCGCGATCGCTGCCTCGCTGGTGTGCGGCTACATCGGCATGGTTGACCGCATGGTACCGCCAAAGCCGATTACCGGTAGCGCCTACAACCGCGCGCGCACCCTGCCGCGCACCCTCGAAGCCGCGCTCGACCGCTTCAGTTCGTGCAAGAAAGTCCGCAACCTGCTCGGCGATGATTTCTTCGAAATCTTCTTCGCGGTGAAGGATTATGAGCTGTTCAATTACCAGTCGGTCGTGTCGAGCTGGGAACGCGAACATCTGTTGATGCGGGTCTGAGCGCCTCGCGCCATGACCGATCCGCTTGCTAACAGCTACTATGCGGCGACCGCACATCCGTGGACGGTGCCCGCGGGCATAGAGGCGGAGTATGCATGCGATGTTGTTGTCATTGGTGGCGGCTTCACCGGCTTGTCGGCCGCTCTTGCCTGTGCGGAGCGGGGCTTTTCGGTAATTCTGGTCGAGGCGGAAAAGGTCGGCTTCGGCGCATCGGGACGCAACGGCGGGCAAATGATTCCCGGTCTTCGCTGGTCAGCTTCCGAGCTCGAAACCGAATTCGGTGAAGAGCGTGCAACCGCTCTGTTCGATCTCTGCTGGCGCGACAATCCCGTTAAAGCCCGGATCGCGAAACATGGCATCGACTGTGATTTCAAGATCGGACATCTGGAAGCCGCGTGGACGCCGAAGGACTTTAACGGCCTACGGCGCGAAGCTGATTACCTGGCGAAGCGCTACGGCTATGAAACCGATGTGATCACAAGGGCCGGAATGGGCACTCATATCGCAAGCCCGCTTTATCACGGCGGCATCCACGACACGCACGGCGGCCATTTTCATCCTCTCAACTACGCTATTGGTTTGGCTAAAGCAGCCGAAGCGTCCGGTGTACGAATCCTTCAGGGACAGCGAGCAAACTGGATCCTCGACGGAGACCCGGGCGAATTGTTCCTCGGCGATGCGACAATTGAAGCACGTTATTTCATAGACGCCACCGACAGCTGGATCGGCGACCTTGAACCCGACCTCGGCCGCTACACCGTCCCGATCATGAACTACAATATTGCAACCGCGCCGTTGCCCGATGCCGACGACCTGCTCCCGAGCGATGCCGCAGTCGCCGATAGCCGTTTCGTCCTCAACTATTTCCGCCTGTCGGCCGACAAGCGACTGATCTTCGGCGGCGGCGAACGCTATTCGCAAACCCCTCCGCGCGACATTGCCGCCTTCGTCCGGCCGTTCATGACACAAGTCTTCCCGCAGATTGCCGACGTCAAGATCGACTACGGCTGGGGCGGGACGGTGGCGGTGACGATGAACCGACTGCCCCATATCGGGCGGCGCGGTAACATCTTTTTCGCACACGGCTTTTCAGGGCATGGCGCACTGACAACAACGCTCGCAGGCGAAGTGATCGCCGAGGCGATGGTGGGCACTGCCAAGCGTTTCGATGTCCTCGCGAACCTTCCCTCGCGTCCATTTCCCGGCGGACCATGGTTCAGACGGCCCCTCGCTACGCTGGGGCTGCTCTGGTATGCGCTTCGCGATCGGCTCGGTTGACCGGGATTTCAGGAGTATTTCGCATGTCGAAGTCATCGGGCATGATCGCCCCGCGTTCGGAGGCCGAGGCCTTTTTCAAAGCCAATCCCGACGTCGATTCGATCGAGATGATCTACACCGACTTTGGCGGCGTCCCGCGCGGCAAGCGGCTGCGCCAGCATGAAGTGCTCGCGGTATATGAAACCGGCCGCATGTTCCCCGGCTCGATCACCGTCGTCGATATCACCGGACAGGACACGATCGAAACCGGCCTCGTTTGGGAGGATGGCGACGCCGATCGCTCGATGAAACCGATCCCCGGAACGCTCGTCCGCACGCCATGGGGCGGCGATCATGCCGCACAATTCCTCGTCAGCTTCTACGAACTCGACGGCACACCGCACGACCTTGACCCGCGCCATGTGCTCGGCGGCGTCATCGACCGCTTCACCGCCGACGGGCTGACCCCGGTGCTCGCTGTCGAACTCGAATTCTACCTCGTCGATCCCCGTCGCGCCCGCGACGGATCGATCCGCCCCGCCCGCCCCGGCTACAACCGCGATACGCCGCGCAATGTCGAAGTCTATGGCCTGCGCGAACTTGACGACTTCCGCCCCTTCTTCGACGCGCTCTACGCCGCGACCGACGTGCAGGACCTGCCGCTTGAAAGCGCGATTTCAGAATTCGCTCCCGGCCAGTTCGAACTCACCTTGCGCCACAAACCCGACGCTTTGCGCGCCTGCGACGATGCGATCATGTACAAAAAGCTCGTGAAGGCGATCGCCCAGCAGCATGGGCTCGAGGCGACCTTCATGGCCAAGCCCTTCGCCGAACAGGCGGGCAGCGGCATGCACATCCATGTCTCGGTCAACGATGGCACGGGCAGCAATATCTTCGCGAGCGACGATCCCGAGGGCACCATCGCGCTGCGCCACGCGATCGGCGGGATGATCGGCAGCGTCGGCGACGGCTTCGCGCTCTTCGCGCCGCACGCGAACAGCTATCGCCGCTTCAAGGCGAACAGCTACGCCCCCGTCGCGCCGACCTGGGGCGTCAACAACCGTACCGTATCCTTCCGCATTCCGGCCGGCCCGCCCCCGAGCCGCCATGTCGAGCATCGCGCCTGCGGCGCCGACGCCAATCCCTATCTCGCGGTCGCGGCGGTGCTCGCGGGGATGCACAACGGCATGACCGGCGCGATCGATCCGGGTCCGGCGGTAGTCGGCAACGGCTATGACCGCGACGCCTCCGGCGACGACAAGCCGCCGTCGAACTGGTTCGCTGCGGTGAATCGTTTCCATGACTCTCGCCTGATGCGCGATTATCTGGGGGAGCGGTTCGTCGATATGTTCAGCATCGTGAAGCGGGTCGAACAGGATCGCTATTTCAGCGTCGTACCGACGCTCGATTACGACTGGTATCTGCGCAACGCATGAAAAGTACAAAGATTCGTGTTGCGGTGCAAAATAACCTCTTTCCAAGTCGCCTTTATTGAGTCAGCTTGACGTCATCATCAGGGAGACCGTCATGGATCTGAACGAACTGCTCGCGCAAGGCCGGAACCGCCGCTCGCTGCTTCAGTCCATGGGGGTGGCCGCAATCGGGATCAGCTTCGGCGGCCTCGCCGCCTGCAGCAAGGGCGAAGGCAAGAAACTCGCCAATGGTGAAGAAGCCAAGCTGAACTTCTACAATTGGGACACCTATATCGGCGAGACGACGCTCGACGATTTCAAGGGCGCAACCGGCGTCGAAGTCAAGATGGACCTGTTCGACAGCAACGACGTGCTGTTCGCCAAGTTCAAGGCCGGCAACCCTGGCTATGACGTCATTGTCCCGTCGAACGACTTTGTCGAACGCATGGCGCGCGCCGACATGCTCCAGACACTCGACCATGCGCAAATCCCGAACATCAAGAATATCGACCCGACCTTCATCGACGTCGATTATGACAAGGGGCGCAAATTTTCGATGCCCTACACCTGGCTGTCGCTGGGGATCGGCTATCGCAAGTCGAAGGTGAAGACGAAACCCGACAGCTGGAAAGTCCTGTTCGACAGCCCCGAATATGCCGGACGCATCTCTTGGCTGTCCGAAGCCGGCGACATGTTCCGCCTCTATGGGAAATATCTGGGCAAGTCGGTCAACGCACTGACCTCCGCCGACATCGCGACGATCGAAGCGATGATGATCAAGCAAAAGCCGCATGTGAAGAATTTCCACGTCGACGACGGTCAGGACCTGTTGCTGAAGGGCGATGTCGATCTGGTCCTCGAATATAATGGCGACATCGCGCAGGCGATGACCGAGGACGACGATATCGACTTCATCGTCCCCAAGGAGGGCAGCCAGCTCAATTCGGACAATCTGTGCATCCCGAAGGGCGCGCCGCATCCGAAAAATGCCCACGCCTTTATCAACTATATGCTCGATGCCGAGGTCGACAAGAAGATCACCGAAACGATCCTCTTCCCGACCCCCAATGCCGCGGCCAAGGCGCTGATGCCCGACAGTTACAAAAACAACCCGGTGATCTTCCCGCCCGCCGACGTGCTGGCGAAATGCGAATATGCGAAGTTCAATCCCGAATTGCAGCGCCTGTTCGAAGAGGCTTTCACCCGCGTCCGGGCGGCGTAGCGACCGGAAGGAGGGAGGCATCGGGGGGTGGCCGAACAGGACTGGAAAACCAGCAAGCGAACCTTCGCCGCAGTGTCGATACCGACGCTGTTCTGGGTCATCGTCTTTTTCCTCGTCCCGATGGCCATCGTCTGGCTCTATAGCTTCGGCGAGAACCGCGGACTGACCGACATCACAATCTCGGGCACGCTCGACAATTACAAGCGCGCGACCGAGTGGCTCTACATCACCATCTTCGCCAAGAGTTTCGCGGTCGCGGCGCTCGTCACGCTGATCTGCCTGATTATCGGTTTCCCGGTCGCGATGGCGATCACCTTCGCCAGCGAGAAGTGGCGACCGTGGCTGCTGCTCGGCATCATGCTGCCCTTCTGGACCAATTTGCTCATCCGCACCTATGCGCTGATGATGCTGCTCGGCACGCAAGGCTATGCGAACAAGGGTCTCGGCGCCTTGTGGGAAGGGACGAGCTGGCTCAAGACATTGGTCGGGCTGCAACCGCTGCCGACGTGGGAGCCGATGCAGCTGCTCTTCAACAATTTCGCGGTGGTGTTCGGGCTCGTCTATGTCCACCTGCCCTTCATGGTGCTGCCGCTCTACGCGGCGCTCGACCGGCTTGACCGCAGCCTGATCGAGGCAAGCCTTGATCTGGGTGCCGGGCATTTCCGCACGATCATGCGCATCGTCGTCCCGCTCGCTGCGCCGGGGATCATCGCCGGGGTGATGATCACCCTCATCCCCGCGCTCGGCGCCTATCTCACCCCCGATCTGATGGGCGGGACCGACAGCCAGATGATCGCCAATGTGATCGAGCGCCAGTTCAAGAAGGCGAATGACTGGCCGTTCGGCGCCGCGCTCTCCTTCCTGCTCATCTATGCGATGTTCATCCTGATCGCGCTGCAATCGATGCGCCGAAAAGTCCCGGAGGTGAACTGATGGCACTGTTCGCCCGTACCCCGCGCGCGCCGCTCGAATATAGCCGCACCCTGTGGATGCGCCTCTGGGTCGGCGTGGTGATGCTGTTTCTCTACGCGCCACTGTTCGTGCTGATGATTTTCAGCTTCAACGACAGCAAGCGCAACGTCGTGTGGCGCGGCTTCACGACCAAATATTATGAAAAAGCGTTCGCCAACGATCAGCTGGTCGAGGCGCTGGTCAACTCGCTGACCATCGCCGCGCTCGCGACGGTTGCGAGCCTCGTCCTCGGCGCGGTAGCCGCGGTGATGCTGTGGCGCTTTCGCTTTCCGTTCAAGGGCGCGATCGACGGCGCGATCTCGCTGCCGATCATCGTCCCCGAAATCTGCCTTGGCGTCGCTTTCCTGATGTTCTTCTCGGCGATCGACTGGCCGACAGACCTCGTCTGGCCGTTCAACCTCGGCGCGATCACCATCGCGCACATCACCTTCTGCTTCCCCTTTGTGACGATGGTCGTGCGATCGCGGCTCGCGACCTTCAACCGCGAGCAGGAGGAGGCAGCAAAGGATCTGGGTGCGAATGAGTGGCAGGTATTCCGCGACGTACTGATTCCGCACATCAAGCCGGCGCTGGTCGCCGGGGCGCTGTTGTCCTTCACGCTCAGCCTCGACGATTTCGTCATTACCTATTTCACCAGCGGTCCCGACACGATCACCTTCCCGGTCAAAGTCTATTCGATGGTCCGTTTCTCGGTAACGCCCGAGGTGAACGCCGCCTCGACCATCCTGATCATCCTGACCGTCATCCTGACCGCCGCCGCGCTGAAGTTTCAGGGCGTGAAGGCCATTGCAGAAACCCATTGACCATGACCGACACCGCGCGCCCGATCATCCAGATCCAGAATGTCTCCAAACGCTTTGGCAAGGTGACTGCGGTCGATGATGTCAGCCTCGACATTCTGGCGGGCGAATTTTTCGTCCTCCTCGGCCCCTCGGGCTGCGGCAAGACGACCCTGCTGCGGATGATCGCGGGATTCGAGCTGCCATCCGAAGGCAAAATCCTGATCGACGGACAGGATATGGCGGGGATTCCGCCGAACAAGCGGCCCGTGAACATGGTGTTCCAAAGCTATGCGGTGTTTCCGCATATGAGCGTCGCCGACAATGTCGCTTACGGCCTGAAAATTGCGGGTGTGAAAGGCGGCGAGGCAAAGGATCGCGTCGCCGAGGCGCTCGAGCTGGTCAAGCTCGGTGGCTTCGAAACGCGCATGCCCGACCAGATGTCGGGCGGCCAGCGCCAGCGCGTTGCACTCGCGCGCAGCCTGGTGATGCGGCCCAAGGTGCTGCTGCTCGACGAACCGCTGTCGGCGCTCGATGCGAAACTCCGCGCGCAGATGCAGTTCGAGCTGTCGGAATTGCAGGAGAAAGTCGGCATCACCTTCGTCACTGTCACCCATGATCAGGACGAGGCGCTATCTATGGCGTGCCGCATCGCCGTCATCAACAAGGGTGACGTGGCGCAGCTCGCGACCCCATCGGATCTCTACGAATATCCCGCCAACCGCTTCGTTGCCGATTTCGTCGGGTCGGTGAATATCTTCGAGGGCAAGCTGACCCTCGACGATCCCGACAAGGCGGCGGTCGATTGTCCGGGGCTGGGCAAAGTCTATCTCAACCACGGCGTCACCGGCCCGCACGGCGCCGATGTGTGGATCGCGCTGCGCCCCGAGAAAATCTATCTCCACGTTCCGGGCGAAGGCAAAGCAGTCAGGGCGGCGGCGCTGGACGCCCCCGACGGCTATAATTTCGCGCGCGGCAAGATCAAAGGGATGAGCTATCTCGGCGACATCACCTTGTTCGAGATCGAGCTGGAATCGGGCGCGCGCATCCGCGTGTCACGCCCCAACCTGTCGCGCCACGACCAGGAGGATTTCACCTGGGACGACAAGGTCAGCATGCACTGGCGTGCCGATAGCCCGGTGGTTTTGCTGGGGTAGCTTCGTGCAATCGCTGGATTTAACTGCACCAGAAATACTGGTCACGCGGGTCGAATTCGGCGCGCGCGACCCCGACACCCTGCCCGACGCGGTGCTTCGGTTCTGTAATTGGTGCCTCGAAGAAGCGCGGCTGGTCCGGGAAGACGTCCAGCCGGACGCATGGTTAATCTATCACGCCAGCTTCTACATCGGACAGGTCAAAAACGGGGGCCACGGCCAGTTCGCCGGCAATTCAGAAATGAAGCCGGACGTGTTGAACGATATCGAAGCCGGACTCGACAAGCTCGAACTCAAAAACCTGCTCGCCATCTTTCGACGGTTCAGGAACAGGTTAGACAGAGACCCAGACTTGGCGAGGGTAGTCATCGATGGCGCTGGCTTTGGCGATATTCCGGACACGATCAGTGAATTGGACGATGCGTTCCATAACTCATCGGACCCCGACCGCTTTTCCCGGCAGGCAACGAACTGGTTGAGACAGGCATCCACTGTGCTTGCATTGACTCCGCGGGCGCTTCGGGCGCGTCAAAAGGCGATCATGGCCGGCAACGCATTGCCGAACCGGCAACGCATGACCAGAACCCCACAATCGCCGTGGATGCGGCTGACCAATTTTGCAGCCCGTCTTCGGGAAAAGGCCGCCGCGCCACGTCCCGACGAAACGATCTTCGATCAAAAACTGCGCAGCATTGCGGCGGATCGGCCCCGGGAGTGGCAAATCAGCGATATACAGGGGGCTCTGATTCTGGATGTCTATCCGGCTGTCGCCGATGAAGACCATGAACGGATCGATAAGATATTCGCCGGGTTTCGCGACCTCCATGCTCACTACCGGATCAGTTCGACTGAACGCTGGCCCGACACCATCCGGATGTACGCGTCCAAGCTGCTCTATGCCGGCGAACGGCTGGGCCGACCCGACCTGCTTGAGCAAGCGGCAGACGCCTTCGGACAAACCATCGCGACAGGCGCAATCTACAAATATGACGCCGGCTTCGATTGGCGCTCTCTCGGCCAGTCGCTCGTCCAGCTTGGGCGACTTTGCGAAAGTCACCTGCCGGGCGTGCGGGAGGCCGTGGATGCGTTTACTAACGCCTTGGCGGCGGACGCCTCTCGACCCGATCTTTACGGCTGTCGGGTGCGCAGCATCCTTGGCCGCGCGGAGGCACATCTCGTCCTCGCAGCGAACGGCGGCGGCGCGGAACAACTCGACGCAGCACGCGATGCGCTGTTGGAAGG
This sequence comes from Sphingopyxis sp. GW821-FHT12C06, assembly GCF_058807415.1. Taxonomy (NCBI): domain Bacteria; kingdom Pseudomonadati; phylum Pseudomonadota; class Alphaproteobacteria; order Sphingomonadales; family Sphingopyxidaceae; genus Sphingopyxis; species Sphingopyxis sp. GW821-FHT12C06. The sequence continues at coordinate 691,248 of NZ_JBXAQR010000002.1, forward strand.
TCGGCCACTCCTTCGACCTGACGACCGGAATCGTTGGGGCGTGGTCAATGCCGAACGGCTATCCCTGTTGCCGCCCGCCAAAGTTCCCGCGCGGGAGCGCGCGAGCGCCGTACGCCAATTGGATATCGCAATCACTTGGGAAACAGAGAATGATGGCGGCGATCAGGCGAACCCTCTTCGCCTGCAGCGTCTTCGACGGCTATTGATCCTGCTGGAAAGAGAGCAGCCGGGCATCGTGAACGCCTAAGTACGAGCGTCAGCCCGCAAACTTTCGCGGGGTCAGTGTGCCGCCTTTTTGCCCGGCAGCAGGTGCAGCACAGCAACAACAATGCCGCCGAGCGCCAACCCGAACACCCCCGCGCCACCAGCGTTGATCAACCATTCCCACACGCCAGCGCCGGGCAAATTGCCCGCGACGGCATGCGCGAAATCATGGAGGCCGTGGCCGATGTTGCCGATGCGATATTCGTCGAGGCCGTGGATGAAGATCTGGCCGCCAACCCACAACATCGCCGCAGTGCCGATCACCGCGAGCGCCGCCAGCAGCTTGGGCATGAAATCGACAAGCCCGCGCCCGATCGCGCGCCGCGCGCGATTGCCTTCCTTCGCCATATGCAGGCCGATATCGTCCATCTTCACAATCAGCCCGACAACGCCATAGACCGCGATGGTGATCGCAACCGCGACCACTGCGAGCGTTGCGGCGCGCATCGCGAAATGTTCGTCGATGACTTCGTTGAGCGCGATCACCATGATTTCGGCCGAGAGGATGAAATCGGTCCGCACCGCGCCCTTCACCATCGCCTCCTCATGATCCTGGTCGGCGACGATTGCAGCGTCCTCGGCGAGGGTCGTCTTGTCCTTTTGCAACGAATGCAGCACCTTTTCGGCACCCTCGAAGCACAGATAGGCGCCGCCGATCATCAACAGCGGAGTGATCGCCCAAGGCACGAAGGTCGACAGCAGCAGCAGCGCCGGCAGGATCAGCACCAGCTTGTTGAAAATCGACCCCTTGGTGATCCGCCAGATGATCGGCAGCTCGCGGTCGGGGTTGAAGCCGGTGACATAGCGCGGGGTGACCGCCGTATCGTCGACCACGACCCCCGCAGCCTTCACCCCCGCCTTCGACGCGGCGGCGCCAATATCGTCGATGCTCGCCGCCGCGACCTTGGCAATCGTCGCGATATCATCGAGCAAGGCAAAAAGGCCTGAAGGCATAGGGGGTTGAGCTTTCCTGTTTAGAGTGCGCGGAGGCGCGGCAGCACCTCATCGAGCGATTTGCGGATGATGGCAACCATATCGTCAATCTGTTCGGTCGAAATCACCAGCGGCGGGCACATCACCAGACTGTCGCGGATACCGCGGACCATCAGGCCATTCGCGATGCAGGCATCGCGCGCCATCGGCCCCGCGGTCCCTTCGGCCCCGCCGAAACGGGCGCGCGTTTCCTTGTCGGCGACGATCTCGACCGCACCGAGCAGGCCGATCGAGCGCGCTTCGCCAACGAGCGGATGGTCGTTCAGCGTCGCAAGCGCCTTCGCGAGATGCGGCCCGGTGACGCTGCCGGTGCGCTCGACCAGCCCCTCGCGTTCGATGATCTCGATATTCCTGAGTGCGACCGCCGCACAAACCGGATGGCCCGAATAGGTAAAGCCGTGGACGAAATCGCCGCCGGTCTTGAGCACCTCGACGACATGCGCCGCGACCGCGGTCGCCGAAATCGGCAAATAACCCGACGACAGCCCCTTCGCCATCGGCATCAGGTCGGGGGTGAAGCCCATCGCCTCATGTCCCCACATTTTGCCGGTGCGCCCGAAACCGCAGATGACCTCGTCAGCGACGAGCAACAGGCCATATTTGCGCACCACCGCCTCGACCTTCGGCCAATAGCCCTTGGGCGGGATGATCACCCCGCCCGCGCCCTGTACGGGTTCGCCGATGAAGGCAGCGCAATTTTCCGGCCCGACCTCGAGAATCTTGTCCTCGATCGCCTGAACGCAGGCGTCACAAAACTCCTCCTCGGTCATCCCTTGCCCTTCGCCATAGGCATAGGGCTGGCGGACATGTTCGACACCGGCGATCGGCAGGTCGCCCTGCGCATGCATCGCCTTCATCCCGCCGAGCGAGACCCCGGCGACGGTCGAACCATGATAGGCGTTCCAGCGGCTGATGAAGACGGTGCGGTTGGGCTCGCCCTTCAGCTTCCAGTAATGGCGCACCATGCGGAAGACCGTGTCGTTCGCCTCGCTGCCCGAGGCGTTGAAGAAGATGTGCGGCAGACGGTTGCCGGTGAGGCTCGCGATTTTCGCCGCGAGGGTCACCGTCGGCGGCGTCGCGGTCTTGAAGAAGGTGTTGTAGAAGGGCAGCTCGCGCATCTGCGCCGCCGCCGCCTCGACGAGCTCCTCGCGGCCATAGCCGACATTGACGCACCACAGGCCCGCCATCCCGTCGAGGATGCGGTGGCCGTCGCCGTCGTGGATATAGCAACCCTCGGCATGGGTGATAATGCGGCTGCCACCCATCTGTTCGATCTCTGCCCAGTCGGCTTGGGCAGGCAGATGGTGAGCGACGTCGAGGCGGCGCAGTTCGGCAATGTCATGATTGCGGGGCATGGAAAACTCCTGAATTTTAAAGACCGTTCGTATCGAGCGAAGAAACGAGTTTTGTCTTCAATCAGGGCGAAAAACCGAGCCGCGCGAGATAGCGGTTATAGCGGGTGATGCGCCGGTTCATAACGCGCCCCGCAAAGCCTGGCCGAGCAGGCGGAAATAGGCCTGGCTCTGTTCATTGACGTCGGTCGCCCATTCGGGATGCCATTGCACCGCGAGCAGCGGCGCGCCGTTGGGACGGGCGCTATAAGCTTCGACAAGACCGTCGGGCGCCTGCGCTTCGACGGTCAGACCGTCGGCGAGTTTTCCGACCCCTTGGTAATGGACCGAATTCACCTCGATCGACGGCGCATCATAGGCCGTAGCGAGAATCCCGCCCTCGACCAGTTCGACTTTGTGCCGATGGTCGAACATCGCGTCGAAATCGACGCCGTCGGGTGCGTGATGATGGAGCAGTTCGTCGCTCGCCGACGTGTCGCGGCGCAAGGTACCGCCAAGCGCGACGTTGATTTCCTGAAACCCGCGGCAAATGCCGAACAGCGGCCGCTGCGCCGCGATCACCGCTTCCACCAGCTCAATCATCATCCGGTCGCGGTCGGGATCGAACGGCCCCTCCCCTGCGGTCGTATCGCCATAGCGCGCGGGTTCGACGTTAGACGGCGTTCCCGTCAGCAGCACGCCGTCGAGACGCCCGACGACTTCGCGCGCGTGCATCAGGTCGGGCAGCGACGGGATGATCAGCGCCGCGCAATCGGCATGGCGCATCGCCGCGGTCGCATAGCGATTGACCACCGCCTGCGCGACCTCGGTCCCCACCATGCGGTTACAGGCAATGATACCAAGGACGGGGCGCTCTGACATACCGCCAAGCTGCCGCTTTTAACGCAGCAGCGCCAGCAGAATCTTAAGCATATTGGCGCGCGAACGCCGCCGCCGCGCCGAACAGGCCCGGCTGCGGATGGGTGATCAGCTTGACCGGAAGCGCCGCCATGAACCCCTCGAACCGCCCTTTTTCGATGAAGCGTTCGGGGAAACCCGACACGACCAGACTGTCGCGGATGCGCAGCCCCAGCCCGCCGGCGATCACCACCCCGCTCGCGCCCTGCGCCAGCGCAAGATCGCCCGCGACGCTGCCCAGCGACAGGCAGAAGCGGTCGACCGCCGCCGCGGCAAGGCTGTCCTCGCCGCCAAGCGCATTGGTCCAGATCGCCTTGTCGTCGAGCGGGGTCACCGCACGCCCTTCGAGCCCGGCCAGCGTCTCGTAAATATCGACGATGCCCGGCCCCGACACGACACGCTCGATCGAAACGCGGCGGTGCCGCTTGCGAAGCCGTGCGAGGATCGCATCCTCGATGGTGTCGAGCGGCGCAAAGTCGATATGCCCCCCCTCGGTCGCCTGAACGCGATAATCGGCACCATCGCGCCAGATATGCGCGACGCCAAGGCCCGTCCCCGGACCGATGATCGTGATCGTGCCCGTGGCGGGAAGCGGTTCGTCGGGGCCGGTCAGCCGCTGAAAATAGCTTTCGTCGGCCTGCGCAACGGCATGGCCGACCGCCTCAAAATCATTGACCAGCACATGGCGATCGACGTTCAGCTTCTCGCCGACCAGCGCCGGGCGGATAATCCACGGATTGTTGGTGAAGCGAATAATCTCGCCGCGCGTCGGCCCGGCGATGGCGATCGCGACGGCGCGCGGCAATGTTCCGCCTTGCTGGCGTCCGAAATCCTGCCACGCCCGCTGAAAGCTGGCATGATCCCTGGTGTGCAGTGTCGTTGCCTCACCGAGCGAGATCACACGGCCTCCCGCGACCTCGGCAATTGCAAATCGCGCATGGGTGCCGCCGATATCGACCGTGACGATGGCTTCGCTCATAATTCTCCCTAGCCGATCCACGGCGTCCCTTTGCCCGAGGGATGTCGCATGGCCTCGCCCGATGCAAGACGCTATAGCTATGCACCGCCTTGTTCTTTGAGCGAATAAAGCATAATTGCGAATCATTCGCATCAACAAGGAAGCCGCGTCATGACAATCGCCCAAAAAACGCCAACCCACGACTGGGACGGAAACAGCGGCGACAATTGGGTCACACACCAGTTGCGGCTCGACCTGATGCTCGAGGCGTTTGGCGACGCGGCGATGGACGCCGCAGCCGCAAAGCCCGGCGAGCATATTCTCGACATCGGCTGCGGCGCCGGCGTGACCAGCTTTGCCCTGGCAGAGCGCGTCGGCCCCGGCGGTCATGTCCTTGGCGCCGACATATCGCCGCAACTGATCGCGCGCGCCCGCGCAGATTCCTCCGGGCAAGCACCGGTCGACTTCCAGCTTGCCGACGCCGCGGCCGCGCCCTTCCCGCAGGGCGCCTTCGACCTGCTCTTTTCGCGGTTCGGCGTGATGTTCTTCGACGATCCCGTCGCCGCCTTTGCCCATATGCGGCGCGGCCTGAAGACCGGCGGACGGCTGGCCTTCGTCTGCTGGCGCAGCGCCCAGGAAAATGACTGGGTCCGCCTGCCGATGGCGGCGATCCGCGACATCGTGCCGCCCGTTCCCGCCGATCCGATGGCGCCGGGCCCCTTTGCCTTCGCCGATCCGGCGCGCATTTCAGGCATATTGGCCGACGCCGGCTTTGACGAGATCGCAATCGCTCCGTTCGACGCCACCATCCCCTATGGCCATGGCGCGACACGGGACGAAGCGATCGACGATGCTCTGGAGCTGGCCTTCGCCGTCGGCCCGCTGTCACGCGCGCTCGCGGGTCAGCCCGACGATGTGCGGGCGCGGGCCGCCGCAGCCGTCCGGACGGCCTTTGCCGCACGGCCCGGCGAGACATCGGTGCTGATCGATGGTGCGGCGTGGATCGTCACAGCGCGCAATCCCGGCGCATAACACGGCGGCGGCGTTGCGCAGCGGGCTCGCGCATTCTATCCGCCAGCCATGCCGATCGAGATCAAATCGCTTCTGTCGATAACCGAAGAGGAAGGCGCGGCGCTCGCCGCTCCGCTGCTGGCGTATAACCGGGCGGCCTTCCCCGACATGGACGCACAAGCCGTCTCGCTGATCCTGGAATCGGATGGCGCTCGAATCGAAGGCGGGTTGTGGGGTGAAATTCTCTATGACTGGCTGCGCATCGACATCGTCGCGGTGCCCGAAGAATTGCGCGGCACAGGCATCGGAACCCGACTGATCGCCGAAGCGGAAGCGGCGGCGATGAAAGCGGGATGCGAGGGGATGTGGCTCGACACATTCTCGTTTCAGGCGCGCGCCTTTTACGAGAAACTGGGCTTCGAAATCGCGGGAGAAATTCCGAACCATCCCCGGGGAGAAAGCCGGTACTTCATGCGGAAGCAATTGCTCCGCTGAGGGCTTTTCCATCGTCAGACGACAGCTTGGCGCAGGCTGTAAAGCCTGCCTTTCGGCCATTTTTCATACTATGAAGGAAAATGGTGCACCCGGAGCGATTCGAACGCCCGACCCTCAGATTCGTAGTCTGATGCTCTATCCAGCTGAGCTACGGGTGCGTGGTGAGGGGCCTTTACGGGGTGAGTTGCAGGGGCGCAACCCCCTATTTCAGCTTTGTGACCGTCGCGCAGAAAGATTGTCGCCGCGCCGCGTCGAGCTGACCGATTTCCGACGGATTTTTCAGCAAAAGACGGATGAGCGCGATACCGCGATCATGGTTCGTACGAACGACTTCGGACCCCGCGGGAACCGTCTGCCCGTCACGCGCGACGATGATTCGATAGGGCTTGCCCCCTGCCTCGACATCGTTGCGGACAAAGATGACGTCGGTTGCGGCGTCGAAGATGCTGAGCGAGCTGTAGCGGCCCGGCACCGGGGTCACATCGATCGCCAGCGGCCCCGCCGACAGATCGTAGGGGCAGCTCGAATAAGCGAGGTCAGGACTGGGCCGCACCACCGGCTGACGGTCGGGGGTCGCAAGATTGCCATAGGCCATGCGGTTCGTGCCACCCTGCCCCAGACGGTCAATCGCGACGTTCATCAAGCCATAGGGAATGGCGGCAATCGCGGCACAAGCCGTGGCGACCGCAACGATCAGGCCAAACAGGAGGGGGCCAAGCCAGCTACGCATCTCAGCAGCCCTCCTTCACGATTTTGGGCAACGCCGCCTTGGCGGGATCGGCACGAAAGCCGTCGCCCGGATTATACATGCGCAAGGTCAGGTGAAAGGGCTGCCCCTTGGTGCCGGGGAGCCAGGCCCCGGCTGCAGGCTTGTCGGGCGATATCGTGACCCGCCACCCACCCTTTTCATCCAGCGAGACATTGGCGCCGTTGACCGACCAGATTTTGGCGTCGTTGGCGACCAGATAGCCCGCCGCATCATAGAGGGTAACGCTCCACCAGCGCGCATCGAGCGGCTTGCCCGACAGGCTGTAGCGGCAATTGCCGTCGAGCGGCGCGCCCGCGGCGTCATTCTTCGCCGACCAATAGACGGTTTCTTTTGCCGGCAATGCGAGCAGCCCTGCCCGCGCCACGGCGGCGCGGGTGACGGGATCGGTCGCCTTCGTGCCGTAGCCGAGTGAGGTAGTCCAAGGACCGTTGGCGATCTGACCGTCCGAAAGTCCGCGGCCGGTGATCGCCCAAGCGGCGCCGAGCCCCACCGCCAAGCCGCCCACCAGAGTGATCGCATAGCGGTGCCAGCTCTTCATGCGCCCCATCCCCTCTTTCGCGAGGTGAGCGGGCTATTCCCGTCATCCCGGCTTTACCGGGATGACGGGAATAGAAAACTACCTCGTCTTCAGTGCCGCCTGTGCTGCTGCCAGACGTGCGATGGGCACACGGTAAGGCGAGGCACTGACATAGTCGAGACCCGTTTTTTCGCAGAAATGGATGCTCGGCGCGTCGCCGCCATGCTCGCCGCAAATGCCAAGCTTGACGTCCGGGCGCGTCTTGCGGCCGCGATCGGCGGCAATCTCGATGAGCTGGCCGACCCCCTCGACATCGAGGCTGACGAACGGGTCGGTCAGGAAAATGCCCTTGTCGACATATTGCGTCAGGAAGCGGCCCGCGTCGTCGCGGCTGATGCCAATCGTCGTCTGCGTCAGATCGTTGGTGCCGAAGCTGAAGAATTCAGCGGTTTCAGCGATTTCGCCCGCCATCAGCGCGGCGCGCGGCAGTTCGATCATCGTGCCGACGAGATAAGCGATCTCGCGCCCCTTTTCGGCGAACACGGCCTTGGCCTGTGCGTCGACGACCGCCTTCATCAGATCGAACTCGCGGCGCGTCGCGACGAGCGGTATCATCACCTCGGGGATCGGCGCGGCGCCGGTTTCAGCGGCAACGTCGCACGCCGCCTCGAAAATCGCGCGCGCCTGCATCTCATAGATTTCGGGATAGGTGACACCGAGACGGCAGCCGCGATGGCCGAGCATCGGGTTGAATTCGTGAAGCTCGTTCGCGCGTGCCTTGAGCGCCTCGATCCCGACCCCTGCGGCGGCGGCGACATCGGCGAAATCTTCCTCACGCGTCGGCAGGAATTCGTGGAGCGGCGGGTCGAGCAGGCGGATGGTTACGGGAAGCCCCGCCATCACCTGAAAAATCCCGGCGAAGTCGCCGCGCTGCTCGGGGAGCAGTTTGGCGAGCGCTACGCGGCGGCCGTCCTCATTTTCGGCAAGGATCATCTCGCGCACCGCAGTGATCCGCGCGGCGTCGAAGAACATATGTTCGGTGCGGCAAAGTCCGATACCCTCGGCGCCGAAGTCGCGCGCGACCTGTGCATCCTGCGGGGTTTCGGCGTTGGCGCGCACCTTCATGCGGCGGACCTTGTCGGCCCACACCATCAGCGTGCCGAAATCGCCGACGAGTTCGGGGAGCAGGGTCGGAACCTCGCCCGCCATCACTTCACCGGTCGAACCGTCGAGGGTGAGGATGTCGCCCTCGCGAAGCTCACGCCCCGCGACGCGCAGCACGCGCGCATTGCCGTCGATCGACAGCCCGCCGGCGCCCGAGACGCAGGGACGCCCCATGCCGCGGGCGACGACCGCCGCGTGGCTGGTCATGCCGCCGCGCGCGGTGAGGATGCCCTTGGCCGCGTGCATGCCGTGAATGTCTTCGGGCGACGTTTCGACACGGACGAGGATCACCGCCTCGCCCATCGCCGCGGCCTTTTCGGCGCTGTCAGCGTCGAACATGATCTTGCCCGATGCGGCGCCGGGGCTGGCGGGCAGCCCCTTGGTCAGCACATCGCGCGGCGCCTTCGGATCGAGCGTCGGGTGGAGCAGCTGGTCGAGTGCGCCGGGATCGACACGGCCGACGGCTTCCTCTTCGGTGATCAGCCCTTCGGCCGCCATATCGACCGCGATCTTCAGCGCCGCCTTGGCGGTGCGCTTGCCCGAGCGGGTCTGCAGCATCCACAATTTGCCGCGCTCGACGGTGAACTCAATGTCCTGCATGTCGCGATAATGGCCCTCGAGCCGGTCGAAGACCTGACCGAGTTCGACGAAGGTGTCGGGCATCGCCTCTTCCATCGACAGCGGCTTGGCGCCCGCCTTTTCACGCGCGGCTTTGGTCAGATACTGCGGGGTGCGGATGCCGGCGACGACGTCCTCGCCCTGCGCATTGATCAGCCATTCGCCGTACCAGGCGCGCTCGCCGGTCGCGGGATCGCGCGTGAAGGCGACGCCGGTGGCCGACGTGTCGCCCATATTGCCGAACACCATCGCCTGCACATTGACCGCGGTGCCCCATTCGGCGGGGATCGAGTTCAGGCGACGATAGACTTTCGCGCGGTCGCTTTCCCAGCTGGCGAAAACGGCGCCGACGGCGCCCCACAGCTGGTCCTTCGGCTCCTGCGGGAACGGCGCGCCGGTTTCGCGTTCGACGATCGCCTGATATTCGGCGACCAGCGCCTGCCAATCCTCGGCCGACATGTCGGTGTCGAGGTAGAAGCCGCGGTCTTCCTTGGCGATTTCCAGCGCTTCTTCAAACTCGGCATGGTCGAGGCCCATGACGACGTCGGCGTACATCTGAACGAAGCGGCGATAGCTGTCCCACGCAAAGCGGGCGTCGCCCGATGCTTCGGCAAGGCCGACGACGGTGCGGTCGTTGAGCCCGAGGTTGAGGACGGTGTCCATCATCCCCGGCATCGACACGCGCGCGCCCGAACGGACCGAAACGAGCAGCGGATCGGCGGCGTCGCCGAAAATCTTGCCGGTGATGCCCTCGATATGCGCGATGCCCGCGGTGACGTCTTCGACCAGGCCCGCCGGGAACTGCTCGCCATTGACATAATAAGCGGTGCAGACGTCGGTGGTGATCGTAAAGCCCGGGGGCACCGGCAGGCCGATCGAGGCCATTTCGGCGAGGTTAGACCCCTTGCCGCCCAGCAATTCCTTCGAGCGTTCGGCGGTCGTCGCGTCGCCGCCGAACAAATGCACCATCTTGGAAACGTCAGGCGTCGTCATTTCATGCTCCTGTTGCCCCGGGGAGGAGGTTGCGCGGGGAATAGGGTGGAGAAGGCTTATCGTCGATTCAGTTTTACTTCGTGCGGTATAAAGAGAGGCAGATAGCCGTAGCGTCAGCCCTCGATCTTCGAGAAATCGGCAACGCCGTGCACCGCGCCGGTAAATCGGGCGAGCAGGCCGAGGCGCCAGGCGCGGACCGCTTCGTCGGGGTCGTTGACCATCACGCCTTCGAAGAAAGCGTCGATCGGGGCGCGGAGCGATGCGAGCGCCGCCATGGCGTCGGTGAAGCGTTCTTCGGCGACGGCGGCCGAGGCGGCGGGTTCGGCGGTGTCGAGAGCCTTGAGCAAGGTCGCGTCGGCATCGGTCGGCGGGGTTGCGGCAGCGGTGCCGCTGACCTCTCCCGCCTGCTTCAGGATGTTCGCGGCGCGCTTGTAGCCTGCGAGCAGGTTGGCCCCGTCGTCAGTCGCCATGAAGGCTTGGAGTGCTTTCACCCGGGCGAGCAGGCGGACGAGATCATCCTCGCCGCCGAGCGCGAACACCGCGTCGATCAGGTCGTGGCGGACGCCGGCTTCGCGTTGCTGGACCTTGAGGCGGTCGGCGAAGAAGTCGAGCAGATCATACGCGAAGGTTGAATGCGATTCATTCAGCGGCGCGAGTTGATTGCCCCTTGGCAGAGTGCTGTCGTAATCGCTGACGCCATCCAGCCAAAGTTTGCGGTAGAAATTGCCGCAAATCTCGTTTGCTTTGTCTGCCACAGCCAGCAAGCGCAATCGCAGACCGCCTGAAAGGATCAGCGAGACGTTTGCCAAAGTGGCCCGACGAAGCGCGAAGGGATCCTTTGACCCCGTAGGCCGCTCTCTTGCGGCGAAAAAGGCGAACAAAATATCCAGCTTGTCCGCCAGCGCTACAGCCACCGTCACCGGGGCGGTCGGGACATCATCACCCTGCCCGACCGGCTTGTAATGATCGCGGATTGCGTCGGCGACGGCATCGGGCAGACTTTCGGCGCGGGCGTAGTAGCCGCCCATCAGGCCTTGCAGTTCAGGGAATTCGCCGACCATTTCGGTGACGAGATCGGCCTTGCACAGTTCGGCTGCCTGCCGCGCCAGCTTCGGGTCGCAGTTCGGGACGATGCCTTCGCTCGCCAGCCATTCGGCCAGCTTTGCGACGCGCTCGACCTTGTCGGCGACGGTGCCCAGCTTTTCGTGGAAAGTGATGTTCGCGAGCTTTTCGGCGTGCTGCGCGAGCGGCTTTTTCTGGTCCTGTTCCCAGAAGAAGCGTGCATCGGACAGACGCGCCGCCAGCACCTTCTGGTTGCCCGCGACGATTTCCGCGCCACCGTCGATCGCGGCGATATTCGCGGTGCAGACGAAGCCGTTGGCGAGCTTGCCTTCGGCGTCGCTCACGACAAAATATTTCTGGTTCACGCGCGCGGTGAGCTGGATGACCTCGGGCGGCACTTCGAGGAACGCTTCGTCGAAGCGGCCGAGCAGCGGCACTGGCCATTCGGTAAGGCCCGCATTCTCGATCACCAGACCTTCGTCGGCGACGAGCGCCAGCCCGGCGTCGGCGGCGGCCTTGGCGGCGCCGTCGCGGATGATCGACTGGCGTTCCTCATGGTCGACGATGACGTGGCAGGCGCGCAGCTTTTCGGCATAGTCGGAAGCCGATCCGATCGTGATCTCGCCCGGGCAGTGGAAACGATGGCCGCGCGTCGCGAAACCGGCCGAAATCCCGCCAACTTCACACGCGATCAGCTCTTCGCCGAAGATCGCGACGATGCCCGATAGAGGGCGGACCCAGCGCTGGCTTTCGCTGCTCGCGCTGTCCTTGCCCCAGCGCATCGACTTGGACCACGAAAAGCCACGGGCGATTGCGGGGATCGCTTCGGCCAGAACCTCGGCAGTCGCGCGACCGGGCTTGTCGATGACGGCGAACCATGTGCCGTCGCGGTCCTGAAGCTGATCCTGCGTCAACCCGGTCTTGCGGAGAAAACCCTCGAGCGCCTGCGGCGGCGCGCTGCTGCGCGGGCCTTTGAGTTCTTCGCTGACGGCGGCGGTGCCTTCGGGAAGCCCCTTGGCGATCAGCGCGAGGCGGCGCGGGGTCGACCAGATGGTGAGGTCCCCGGTCTCGATGCCCGCGGCGGCCATTTGGGCGCGGAACAGCTTTTCGAGTTCGGCGCGCGCGCCGGCCTGCATACGGGCGGGGATTTCTTCCGAGCGCAGTTCGAGCAGAAAATTAGTCACAGCGTCCACCCCGGATATTTTGCGGTCCAGCTTTCGGACTGGCTGTCGATCCACGCTTTGCAGCTGCCCTTCGCAAGGTCGCGGACGCGCGCCATGTAGTTGGCGCGTTCCTGAACGCTGATCACGCCGCGCGCCTGAAGCAGGTTGAAGAGGTGGCTCGCCTCGATCGCCTGATCATAGGCGGCGAGCGGGACGTTCGCGGCGATCGCGCGCTGGCATTCGGCCTCGGCGGCCTTGAAGCCCGCGAACAAGGTGTCGGTGTCGGCGACCTCGAAATTCCATTTCGAGAATTGCTTTTCATTCTCGTGGAAGACGTCGCCATAGCTGAGCCCCGGCACGTCGCCGACCGCGTCGGAAAAGCGCAGGTCGTAGATGCTGTCGACATTCTGGATATACATGGCGAGGCGTTCGAGCCCGTAGGTGAGTTCGCCCGCGACGGGCTTGCAGTCGAAGCCACCCATCTGCTGGAAGTAAGTGAACTGGGTGACTTCCATCCCGTCGCACCAGACTTCCCAGCCCAGCCCCCATGCGCCGAGCGTCGGCGATTCCCAGTCATCCTCGACGAAGCGGATGTCGTGAAGTAGCGGATCGATGCCGATCGCGGCGAGCGAGCCCAGATATTGTTCCTGGAGGTCGGCGGGCGACGGCTTCAGGATGACCTGATATTGGTAATAATGCTGGAGCCGGTTCGGGTTCTCGCCATAGCGGCCGTCGGTGGGCCGACGGCACGGCTGGACATAGGCAACATTCCACGGTTCGGGACCAAGGCTGCGCAGCGTCGTAGCGGGGTGGAAGGTCCCTGCCCCGACGCGCATGTCATAAGGCTGGAGAATCGCGCAACCGCGCGCAGCCCAATAGGCGTGGAGCGTCAGGATCATATCCTGAAAGCTGAGGCTTTTCTTCGCTTCGGCGTCGGCCACGGCCGCAATTCCTTCGCAGGTGCAACAATCGCCGCCGCCTTGGCGCAGCGGGGCCACAGGGTCAAGAGGACAGCGGATTTCGATGCAGACCCATGTCATGGTCACAGAACATTTTGTCAGCTGTTGTTGACATGGTCAGCGACTCATGTCATTTAGTCAATAACACCTGACATAGTGTCAGGGTCGAGTGACCAAGGCTCATGGGATGAACAACCAGCTGAAAGTCCTGCGTGCGATGCGGAACTGGAGTCAGGCCGAGCTGGCCGACCGGCTCGACGTGTCGCGGCAGGCGGTGAATGCGATCGAGACGGGGAAATACGACCCGTCCCTACCCCTCGCCTTCAAACTTGCGCGGCTGTTCGACATGCCGATCGAGGAGATTTTCGACGATGGCTTTGAAGGATCAAACCATGACTGACGCCGGCAAAGCCGCAAAACGCCCGATGTCGCCACGCCGCAAACGCTATCTGATCGCCATTGGCTTTTCCGTGGCGATCGGCGGGATCATCGGCATATGGAGCCGTACCGTCGGTCCCGGCGGCCCCGACACGACACTTCTCTTTCTGGGCAATCCCGCCCTGACCGCCAGCTTTGCTGTCGGCGCATCCCTTCTGTGGGCGATCGGCATGGCGATCGGCATCCCCCTCTTCCACCGCGCGGTCGACGATCATGAGGAACGTGCGCTGCTCTGGTCCGGCCTCGCCGCATGGTATGCCTTTGCCTTCGCAGCGCCCGTCTGGTGGCTTCTTCACCGCGCCAATCTGGTCCCGCCGGTCGATGCGATGCTGCTGTTTGCCGGGTCGACGATCGTCAACGCCATCGTCTGGCTGTGGTTCAAATTTCGCTGACCGGGCGCCTTCGCCCTTCCCTCTTTGCAATCCCGGGCTACATTCCGGAAAAAGAAAGACATCTCCCATGAACAGGTTTTTCCGAACCCTTGCCGCCAGCTGCGCAGTCATTTCCTTTGCCGGCTTCGCTGCGAGCCCGGCCCACGCCGCGCCCACCGCGGCCGCAACGACGACAGACGCCGACCCCGCGCTGTGGGTGATGAAGGACGACGACACGACCATCTATTTGTTCGGTACCGTCCATGTGCTGAAGCCCGGCCTCAGCTGGTTCGACGAAGCGGTCAAGGATGCCTTCGACAAATCCGATCAACTGATGCTCGAAATGGTGATGCCCGAGGATCAGGCCGTGATGGCGAACACCACCATGGCGCTCGCGGTCGACCAGAGCGGCAAGACGCTGTCGTCGCGGCTCGATGCCGATCAGCTCAAAGCCTATCAGGCGGCGCTCGTGGGCCTTGGCCTGAAGCCGACGCAGCTCGACATGTTCGAACCCTGGTTCGCGGCGGCCACGCTGTCGATGCTGCCGCTGGGCAAACTCGGCTATGACCCCGAACAGGGCGCCGAAAAGCTGCTGACCCGTTTCGCCAAGGAAAGCGGCAAGCCCATTGCGGGCTTTGAAACCCTGGCCGAACAGCTGGGCTTTCTCGATACGTTGCCCGAAACGGTGCAGGTCGGCTATCTGAACAGCGTGGTCAAGGACATCGACAAGGCGGGGCCGATGCTCGACACGCTGGTCATGCAATGGAGCAAAGGCGAGCCCGAGGCGCTGGCGGCAACGTTGAACGAGAGCATCGCCGACACGCCGGAAATCGCAAAAGTGCTCCTTTGGGATCGCAACCGGCGCTGGGCCGACACGCTAAAGGCGCGGATGGACCAGCCGGGTACGGTCTTCGTCGCGGTCGGTGCAGGCCACCTGGCGGGGGAGAAGAGCGTGCAGGATTATCTGAAAGAACGCGGCCTGACCGTGACGCGGGTCGCATATTGACGAACAGGACATTCCTTTCCGGGCATCGGGGTCGCCGCATTGCGGCGGCCCTTTTGCCGTTGCTGCTGGCCGCGTGCAGCGCGGCCGAACCCGGCCCGCCCGCCCGCCCCGCGATGTGGCTGGTCGAGGATGACGACACGCGGATCTATATGCTCGGCACGATGCACGCGCTGCCGCGCGGCACCGACTGGGACGACGGCAAGGTTGCGGGCGCAATTGCGGCGGCCGACGAGCTGGTGCTGGAACTGCCGCCCGAAGAGCTCGCTGCGGCAGGCGCGACATTTCAGGCGCTCGCGCCGCGCAGCGCGCCGCTGGCGATGGAAAAGCGGCTGCCGGCAGCCGCACTGGCACGCTATCGCGCGCTGGAGGCGAGCGGGCGCTATTTTGGCGGCGATCAGCTCGACGATTGGGCAGTGGTCGTCCTGATGGGGCAGCGGGTCACACAAAATGCCGCGCTAATGCCGTCGCTGGGCGTCGAATCCGGCCTCACCGCGACGTTCGAGGCAGCGGGCAAACCGGTCGGCGGGCTCGAAACCGCAAAGGAGCAGCTGATGCTGTTCGAAACGCTCGACCCGCAGACGCAGCGCCTCCTGCTGACGCGCTCGGCAGCGAAGGCTGGCACCGCGGTGCAGGACGTCAAAGCCCTCACCGCGGCATGGGCGCGCGGCGATATCGTCGCGCTGGAGAAAGTGATCAACGAGGATGTCGATGTGGTGCCGGCGGCGCGCAAGGCAATCATCACCGACCGCAACCGGCGCTGGACCGCATGGGTGGCGGAGCGGATGGAGAGGCCGGGCACGGTCCTGATGGCGGTCGGCGCGGGACATCTGGTTGGAAGCGACGGCGTGCCGGCAATGCTGCAAGCCGAAGGAATGAAGGTGACGCGGGTGCAGTGACGGGGCGATTGCGATCCGGTTTGCGGAGCCTGCCCAGGGCTGGTTAGCGGACAGGCAGCTTCGGCAATGCGGCCGTCGAAAGAAGATGACGCTCGGCAATTTTGAAATTAGAGTATTCGCAAGGGGCAACTCATGACGTTTACCGCACCTCAGCGAACATTGATTGCCGCAGGCGCGATCCTGTTCCTGCTTGGATTGCTCCAAGGGGCAGCCATTCAGAGCTTTATAAATCCACGAATGGCGCTCTCGGCTCACCTTACCGCCGTTCAAAGTGGCATGGCCCTGATGATCGCGGGGATTGCATGGCCGGCAACCAGCCTTGCCCAAGCTGTTGCAAGTGTAGCCAAATGGGCGGTTATCGCCGGAATGTTCGGACTATGGATCGGCTTGACGATGTCGGCGGCTACAGGGGCAAGCAACGATCTCCCGATCGCCGGCGCGGGTCACGGCGCCAGCCTTGCTACTGAAACTTTAGTTTCAATCGCTGTGTTTGGGAGCAGTATTGTCATGACGGTCGGGTGGTCGCTTTTTGTCATAGGGCTCATTCGGGCAAAGCGCTGAGTTCTGTCCGCTTTCGAGCTGCTCTTCAGATTGCAGCGAACGGCTGAAAATGGTCGCTTCCAGCCGAGGA
The DNA here is from genome assembly GCF_058807415.1 of Sphingopyxis sp. GW821-FHT12C06. Lineage (NCBI taxonomy): Bacteria > Pseudomonadati > Pseudomonadota > Alphaproteobacteria > Sphingomonadales > Sphingopyxidaceae > Sphingopyxis > Sphingopyxis sp. GW821-FHT12C06. Next base: position 707,805 of record NZ_JBXAQR010000002.1, read on the forward strand.
ATGACAAGGCATCTTTTGGCCGTCGGCCGCTATACAGAAGCCCAACATCGCACCGGCGCTTGCATTTTCGCCGCTTCCTCGCTAAGCGCCGCGGCTTCCGTCCATGGTCATCCCTGGAGGCGTGGCGGACTGTGTAATCTATACTCGGAGAAAAATGATGAGCGACCAGCTGGTGCTGTCGGCCGAGACGCGTGATCGGGGAGGCAAGGGAGCCTCGCGTGAACTGCGTCGTAGTGGCCGCGTCCCCGCCGTTGTCTATGGCGGCAAAGAAGAACCCCTGATGATCCACGTCGAAGAAAAGCTGCTGATGAAGCAGCTGATGACGGGTCACTTCATGAACTCGGTCGTCATGATCGAAGTTGGCGGCAAGCAGGTTCGCACGCTGCCCAAGGACGTCGCTTTCCATCCGGTCAAGGATCGTCCGATCCACGTCGACTTCCTGCGCATCTCGAAGGATGCCAAGGTCCATGTGTCGGTGCCGGTCGTGTTCGAAAACGAAGAAGCCTCGCCGGGCCTGAAGCGCGGCGGCGTGCTGAACATCGTTCGTCACGAACTGGAACTGGTGTGCGACGCGGCCAACATCCCCGACGACATCGCGATCGACGTCACCGGCTTTGAAGTCGGCGATTCGATCCACATCAGCAACGTCAAGCTGCCCAAGGGCAGCGAAAGCGCGATCACCGATCGCGACTTCACCATCGCAACGATCGTTGCCCCGTCGGCGCTCAAGTCGACCGCTGGCGACACGACCGTCGATGAAGGCGAAGCCGCCGCAGGCGACGCCTAAACGAAACCGGACCCGCCCCTCCCCCTTTGTGCGGGGAGGGGCGATCCGTTTGCGGCCCCGCGAAAGGCGACGCCATGCAACTATGGGTCGGCCTCGGCAATCCCGGGCCCCAATATGCGATGCACCGTCACAATGTCGGCTTCATGGCCGCGGACGTCATCGCCGATGTTTACGGCTTTCCCGCGCCCGCGAAGAAATTTCAGGGCTGGATTCAGGACGGCCGCATCGGAAACCAGCGCATCCTGCTGCTGAAACCCGGAACCTTCATGAACGAAAGCGGCCGCAGCGTGCGCGCCGCGATGGATTTCTACAAGCTGACATCGCAGGACGTCACCGCATTCTATGACGAGCTCGACCTCGTGCCGATGAAGGTGAAGGTCAAGCAGGGCGGCGGCGCGGCGGGCCACAATGGCATCCGCAGCATGATCCAGCATATCGGCGAGGATTTCCGCCGGGTTCGCATCGGCATCGGGCATCCGGGACACAAGGACCGCGTGACCGGCCATGTACTGGGCAATTATCACAAGAGCGAAATGGAGCCACTGATCGACCTGCTCGGTGCGATCGCAGCCGAAGCGAAGTGGCTTGCCGAGGGTGACGAGGTGCGGTTTCAGAGCGATCTCGCGCTGCGGTTGCAGGGATGACCGGCTTGCGGGCGGCGACGGAAAGCGACGCCGACGCGGTGATCGCAATCTGGCGGGCCTGCGATCTGACACGCCCGTGGAACGATCCTCGCGCCGATTTTTTGCGCGCACTCGGTCATTCGGCGTCAACCGTCGTCGTTGCCGAACGGGGCGGCGACATTGTCGGCACCGCCATGACCGGATTCGATGGTCACCGCGGGTGGATATATTATCTGGGGGTCACCCCCGGCCATCGCGGCCAGGGCATAGCGCGGCAATTGCTCGACAGCGCCTGCGACTGGCTGAAGCTTCGCGGTTGTCCGAAGGTCGAACTGATGCTGCGCGAAGGAAACCCCGCAGCCGCGCTGTATGAGCATCTCGATTGGGAGTTTCAGCCGGTGCGCGTCTTCGCCCGGTGGCTGGCCTGATATTGGCCGTCTCGACCGCCGCGGTCACAAGCCCGTCATAAAAATCCATTCTTCCCGACATGTTCAAGCAATCACGCTGACATCTCTCTCTGCAATCGGGGGCCACCTGATCGGGACATCGAGTCCCGGGGCCAACCGATAACAGGGGTACTGCATGTCACATCTTACCGACGAAGCGCGCGCACCATTTCGCCGCGACACCGACGACCTTGGCGGCGCGGATAGTCTGGAGGCGATCGTCGCCCAAAATCCGACGCGCCGCACGCTGCTCCGCAATGGCCTGTTCGGACTGTCGGTAATCCCCGTCGCCGCGCTCGCCGCCTGCGGTGACGAAGGCGGCACGCCCCCGGTGACCGTCACGCCGACGCCCACCCCGACGCCCACCCCGACCCCCACTCCCACCCCCAGCTATGCGATCAGCTTTACCGCGGTCGCCGCGAACCAGAATGACACTGTCACCGTGCCCGCAGGTTACAGTGTCGATGTGCTGCTCAAGGCAGGCGATTCGGTTGAGTCCGGCACGCCTTACTCGGGCAGTTTCCCGGCCAGTCCCGCGGTCGCCGAGAAATGGGCCGGCGGCAATCATGACGGGATGGAATATTTCGCCCTGCCCGGCGTCGATGCCAATGTCAGCGGGCTGCTCGCGATGAATTATGAATATCCCGATTTCAATATCCTGATGGCGGGCAGTTATAACGCCGCCACCGCGACGGCGGACCAGAAGGCGATCGCATTGTCGGCGGTCGGGATCGGCGTCGTCGAGATTGCCAAAGGCAGCGACGGCAAATGGGCGGTCAAGGCCGGGTCGACCTACAACCGGCGCTACACCGGCAACAGCAGCTATCGCGCCGGGGGCCCCGCCGCGGGCCTGCTGTCGGGATCGATCAAGGGCATGCTGAACAATTGTTCGAGCGGGCGCACCCCATGGGACACCTATCTGACCTGCGAGGAAACCACCGACAATTATCTCGATCCGACGCAACCCGCGCGCGATTACGGGTGGGTGGTCGAAATCGACCCGCTGCGCGAATTGGCGGCACCGACCAAGCGCACCGCGATGGGCCGCTTCAGCCACGAGAATGTCGCTTTCATGACGAACAGCGATCGCCGCGTCGCTTTCTATATGGGCGACGATTCGACCCCGGGCTGCATCTACAAATTCATCCCCGACCGCGCGTTTAGCGCCACCAACCGCGCCGCGAACACCGATCTTCTCGACTATGGTACGCTCTATGTCGCGCGCTTCAACGGCGACGGAACCGGCGAATGGCGCGCGCTGGTTGTGGGACAAAACGGCCTGACTGCCGGTGCTTCCGATCCCGGCAATATCAGTCAGAGCGTGACTCCGCCCGCGCCCACCATCGTCAATTTCAACAATCAGGCCGATGTGCTCATCAACTGCGCCTCGGCGGCACGCGTCGCCGGCGGCACCGTGATGGACCGTCCCGAATGGCTGACCGTTGCGCCCGACAACAAGGCGGTGTTCGTAACACTGACCAACAACAGCGGTCGCAAGGTCACCGATCCGATGAACCCGCGCGTCACCAACCTCCACGGACATATCATCAAGTTCCGCGAGGAAGGCGATTCGCCGCTGGCGACCAAATTCAGCTGGGAAGTCTTCCTGCTGGCAGGCAGCCCGACGCTTGCGGCGGGCGGCAGCAATTTGACCGGCAATATCAACGGCGACACTTTCTCCAGCCCCGACGGGCTGCGCATCGATCCGAAGGGGCGCCTGTGGGTGCAGACCGATCACAGCGTTCCGGGCAATTCGGGCGTTGCGGGAACCACGATCGACGGCGCGTTCGGACATAATGCGATGTTCTATGTCGATCAGGTGAGCAAGCTGTCGAAACGCTTCCTCGTCGGGCCGGTGGGCTGCGAGATCACGGGGCTGGCCTATACGCCCGACCTCAAGACCTTCTTCGTCAACATCCAGCATCCGACAGGCAATTGGCCGGTCGCGGGCCAACAGCCGCGCTCGTCTACCGTCGTCGTGCGCCGGACGGACAGCCAGCCGGTCGGCAACTGATTGTGGTGTCGGACACGTCCGGCGCCACACGAAGCGGCCAGCCTCCGTCCCCCGGGGCTGGCCGTTTCCAAATCGGGATTTAATTCGGCCTGGCGCCGGGGCGCGTCGGCGGTGGCGGGGGCGATCCGCCGGCGGTTTCGGAGAGCATGATCACGCACATGGTACGGTGAACCGGATGTCGGCCACACGCGGCACCGGCATAGCGATAGCGCGCCTCGAGCACCGCAAAACGATGACCGCGCCCCGGAACCCCATCGTCGATCAACAGTTGGTCGATCACCGATGTGGGGTCGCTATGGCCATAGGTGATCACTTCGCCGACATAGCGGCCCCCGCCGCGGGCGACCGCGCGTTCGCCCGGCCCGCGACCGCGCGAACGGTGTCCGACCTCGCCCGAGCGCGATTGCGCCGCGACATGATCGGCCGCCGCCCGCGCCAGCACGTCGCTATACTCCAGCGTCGCGACCGGGCGCGCGGCGCGCAGCGCGGTCACAGCCTCATCGAGTGCGCCGACGCCCTCGTGCGTTTGAATATCCATCTCGTCCTCATATCGTCCGAGCAGGAGATTGCCGTCATAGCGATCGCGCGTTTCGGCCAGTTCGCGTCCATAGGCGCGCGGATCGGCGCGCAGCGCATTGAGTTCGCCCAGCACACCGGCCTCAAAATCGCCCGGCGCCGCAGTTACGGCGACGGCGGCGGCCGCGGCGACCACCGAGCCGGCCAAGGCAACAGATTTCCATCGCATATTATCGCGCCCTTTTTGCCCCCCGGCGTCGGGCGATAGCCTGCCCTTTCTGAACGATCGGCAACGAAGCCGCGCGGTCTGGGCTGGCAAAAAGCGCGCGAACCGGCTAGCGGGCCTGCAAATATCGCGTCCGTGCGGCGCCAGCACAATCGAAAGACCAAAACCATGGGTTTCAAATGCGGGATCGTCGGCCTTCCCAACGTCGGAAAGTCCACCCTGTTCAACGCGCTGACCGAAACGGCGGCGGCGCAGGCGGCGAATTATCCTTTCTGCACGATCGAGCCCAATATCGGCAATGTCGCAGTCCCCGACGCGCGGCTGGAAAAGCTGGCGGCGATTGCGGGCAGCAAAAAAATCATCGCGACCCAACTCGCCTTCGTCGACATCGCTGGCCTCGTGCGCGGTGCGTCGAAGGGCGAAGGTCTGGGCAACCAGTTCCTCGGCAACATTCGCGAGGTTGATGCGATCGTCCATGTGCTACGCTGCTTCGAGGATGACGACATTCAGCATGTCGAGAATCGCGTCGATCCTGTCGCCGATGCCGAGACGGTCGAAACCGAATTGCTGCTCTCCGACCTCGAAAGCCTCGAAAAGCGCGTTCCCGCCTTCGTGAAAAAGGCGGCACAGGGCGACAAGGAATCGAAAATCGCCGCATCGGTGCTCGGCCAGGCGCTCGAACTGCTGCGCGAAGGCAAGCCTGCACGACTGACCCAGCCGCGCGACGAAGAGGAAGAGCGCGTCCTGCGCACTGCACAACTTCTGACGTCGAAGCCCGTCCTCTATGTCTGCAACGTCGACGAGGGCAGCGCCGCCAACGGCAACGCCTTCTCCGAAAAGGTTTTCGCCAAGGCCGCCTCCGAAGGCGCGCAGGCCGTGGTCGTGTCAGCGGCGATCGAGAGCGAACTGGTGACGATGGACATGGCCGACCGGATGGAATTCCTGTCCGAAATGGGTCTCACCGAAACCGGCCTGGCGCGCGTCATCCGCGCCGGTTACGAACTGCTCCACCTGATCACCTTCTTCACCGTCGGCCCGCAGGAAGCGCGCGCGTGGACAGTCCACACCGGTGCGACCGCTCCCGAAGCCGCAGGCGAGATCCACAGCGATTTCCAGAAGGGCTTCATCCGCGCCGAAACCATCGCCTATGACGATTATGTCGCGCTGGGCGGCGAAGCGCGGGCGCGCGAAGCGGGCAAGCTGCGCGCCGAAGGCAAGGCCTATGTCGTGCACGACGGCGACGTCATGCACTTCCTGCACAGCTAATCCCTACGCCCCTCCCGCTTGCGGGAGGGGGCTTGGCGATCAATGCACGTGGACGCGATCGCGTCCGCCGCGCTTGGCTTCGTACAGCGCGCTGTCGGCATTGTTGATCAGATATTCATAGTCCGGATGGCCTTCAAAGGCCGCAACCCCGATCGAAACGGTCAGGTTCAGCGCATCATGATCGCGGACCGGCAGCGGCTGCTGCGCCAATGTCGCGCGCAGGCGTTCGGCCATGCCCGCCGCGGTTTTGCGATCCGTTTCGGTAAAGACCAGCAGGAATTCCTCCCCGCCATAGCGGAACACGAAATCGCTCGCCCGGACCGCACCCATCAGCAGGTCGGCGACATGCCCCAGCGCCACGTCGCCGGTCGCGTGCCCGAAATCATCGTTGATCCGCTTGAAATGATCGACGTCGACCAGCGCCACCGAAAGCGGGGTGCCGTGCAACTTGGCCAGCGCGATCTCGCGCCCCAGCACCGAAGGCAGAAAGCGCCGGTTGAGCGCGCGGGTCAGCGGGTCGCGGCCATGTTCGAGAGCCGCCGCCGCCTGAAACATGTCGTTGAGCAGATAGTCGATCTCGTCGATCCGCTCCTTCAGCCGGGCGAGCGCCTCTGTGCCGCCGCGATTGTCGGCGACTGCAGGCAGGCACTCGTCGTCGACCACCGCCATGACCCGCTCGATCCCGCCAAGCGATGGCGAATCCTGAAACAGGACGCCCGCACGGTGGCGCATCCACAGGCCGAAAGACGATGCCCCCAGCTTCTTCGGCTCCTCGCCCTCGCCGGCACCGAAAAGATTGAACAGCGCCTCCTGGCTCCATCCCATCAGAGCCGCACGCTGCGTCTCGCGCTCCAGATTAATGTCCTGCCCCAGCGCGAAATGGCGAAAGGCCTCGTCGACCTGCGCGCGCTCGCGCGCATCGGACAAATAGGCCTTGCTCATCGCACAGATAGCAAAATCGACCAGTTCGTCGATCATCACCAAGGTCGGGGCCATATCCGCCTCGTCGTTCCGATCGGCGAGCAGATGCGACGCCATCCGGCTCTTGAGCAGGCTCGCCCCCTGATGGACGAGATGATCGGGCACTTTCATGCGGGCGTGGATCGCACCGATCTGCATCTGCACCGCGACAAATTCAACCAGATCGCCCAACGGATCGGTCGCGGCCAGGCGACGAAGCCAGCCCGCCATCGAATGGCTCAACCGTTGCTGAACGACGGAATTCTTCAGGAAAACGCGCCCTTCCTCCTGCGTCAGAAAGGCATCGTAAAAGGTCGTGACCAGATCTTCCGAATGCACCCCGACAACATGCGCAAGACGCTCGCGGGCCATGGCCCGCATCTCGTCACTGGCCGATTTCCAGAACCCCAACCCCGCATAATCATCGATATTCAAACAAAATCTCCGTGCGGAACCGACCGCGTGGCGGCGCCCATAGGCGACCGTCGCGGGGCCGTCGAGGTCACGACCCGCCTATCCCCATGAAATCGAATGCGTTAATTGGTGATCCCTGTCCCTGATCCGGCGCAAAGACGGCTACCGCGCGCGGTGCGTCCAATGAGCGCCTAGCGCGGTGCAGGCGCAGTCGTTTCGAACGCCTGCAAGATCGGACACGGCCCCTTCTCGCTCGCCGCACATTGCGTGGCGAGACGCGCCAGCGCGGCGCGGGCTTCGGTCATTTGTCCGATTTTCGCATCGAGCACCTCGATGCGCTGGCGGGCAAGATCGCGCACGCGCGCGCGGTCGTCGCTCGCTTCCAGCGCCAGCAATTCGCCGATTTCCTCCAGCGTGAACCCCGCCGCCTGCGCCGAGCGGATGAACTTCAGCCGCCGCACATCATCCTCGTCATAGCGCCGGATGCCCCCACCCCAGCCGTCACCCCCGCTGCGCGCAGGGGTGCCGATTAGCCCGCGACGCTGATAATAGCGGATGGTTTCGACTCCGACGTCACCCGCCGCCGCCAATTTTCCGATGGTGAGTTGCATCGCTTGACTCCGTACTATGGTACAGAGGTTATATGGGGTGCATGACAAAGCAAGCAACACTCCATCGCATGGTCATGCCGGGGCACACCTGCCCCTATGGCCTCAAGGCAAAATATCTTCTCGAAAGAAAGGGCTATACCGTTGACGACCGGTGGCTGACGACGCGCGAGGAAACCGACGCGTTCAAGGCCGAGCATGACGTAAAAACGACGCCGCAGACCTTCATCGATGGCGTCCGGATCGGCGGTTATGACGATCTGCGCCGCCATTTCGGGCTGAAGGTCGCCGATCCCGAGGCGACCAGTTACCGGCCGGTGATCGCCTTGTTCGTCATGACCGCGCTGATGGCGGCCGCAACCTCTTACTCTGTCTATGGCGACGCCTTCACCCTGCGCGCCGCCGAATGGTTCATCTCGTTCAGCATGATCGTCCTCGCGCTGCTCAAGCTGCAGGACATCGACAAATTCGCGACGATGTTTCTCAATTATGACCTGCTCGCCAAGCGCTGGGTTCCCTATGGCCTGATCTATCCTTTTGCCGAGGGGCTCGCGGGTGTGTTGATGACCGCCCATGCGCTGCCATGGCTGTCGATCCCGGTCGCGCTGTTCATCGGCGGCATCGGCGCGGCTTCGGTGTTCAAGGCGGTCTATATCGACAAGCGTGAACTCAAATGCGCGTGCGTCGGCGGCAGCAGCAAGGTGCCGCTCGGATTCATCTCGCTAACCGAAAATCTGGCGATGATCGGTATGGCGATCTGGATGATCTGGATGCTGGTGTGAAGCCCGCGACCGTCAGTTTCGGTCATTGAAGTCCCACATGGCTGGTCTATCGAGGGTCGCATGATTCGCGCCCCAGGGGAAACCAGCCATGTATAACCGCCGCCATTTCCTCGCCGGAGCGACCCTCGCCGGTCTTGCCGCGCCGGCGATCGTCCGTGCGCAGGGTATTTTTCGTGATTTCCCCTTCAGCCTCGGCGTCGCGGCGGGCGATCCGGCGAGCGACGGTTTCGTCATCTGGACGCGTCTCGCCCCCGAGCCGATGGCGCCGCACGGCGGGATGCCGCTGACCAATGTTCCGGTCGAGTGGGAGGTCGCGAGCGACGGCGGCTTTCGCAACATCACGGCGAAGGGCACGACGCTGGCGCGCCCAGAACTGGCGCACAGCGTCCATGTCGAGGTCGAAGGACTCCAGCCCGACCGCCCCTATTATTACCGCTTCACCGTCGGCGGCGAGCGCAGCCTGCGCGGCCGTGCGCGCACCCTGCCCGCCCCCGGCGCGCGCGCCGATGCGCTGAAATTCGGGGTCGCCGGGTGCCAGCATTTCGAGGCGGGTTTCTTTGGCGCCTATCGCCACCTCGCGCGCGAAGACCTTGCTTTCGTTTATCATTATGGTGACTTCATTTACGAATATAGCGAGGAATATTTGTTCAACACCGGGTTGCCGACGCGACCGGTGCGCAAACATGCGTTCCGCGCGCTCGTCGATCTGGAGGATTTCCGGACCGCCTATTCGCAGCAGCTCGGCGATATCGATTTGCAGGCGGCGCGATCGGTCCATGCCTTCCTGTCCAGCTTCGACGATCATGAGATCCGTAACGACTGGGTCGGCGACATCGACAATTGGAAAATGGGGCTCGACGGCAACGACCCTGACGCTGCGCCGCCCGAAGTCTTCATGCTGAAAAAGCAGGCGGCGATGCAGGCCTGGTATGAGCATATGCCGGTGCGCCGCGGCTTGCTGCCGCGCGGCGGGATGGTCGCGCTCAATCGCGAGCTGCGCTACGGCGATTTGATGGCGATGCAGTTGCTCGACACCCGCCAGTATCGCGATGATCAGCCATGCGAAGACGGGTTCAAGCCCGCCTGCCCGGGAGTGTTCGACAAAAATGCGCAGGTACTGGGCAAGGCGCAGGAGGACTGGCTGAACCGCAATCTGGGTCAGGGCGGCGCGACGTGGAACGCGCTGGCGCAACAGATCACGATGATGTCGCTCGACCGGCGGCGCAAGCCCGATGAACCGAAGAAGGTGCTGAACCTCGACAGCTGGGCCGGCTATGAAGCGCCGCGCGAGCGGGTGCTGTCGCGCATGGGCGGGCTCAAAAACTGCGTCGTGCTGACCGGCGACGAACATCAGAATTTCTGCGGCGATCTGGTGCTTAAGGACAAGATCGTCGGCGCCGAGTTCGTCGGCACTTCGATTTCTAGCGGCGGCGACGGCAGCGACAAACGGAATGGCACCGATGAATGGCTGGCGCTGAATCCCGAACTCAAATTCGCCAATGACCAGCGCGGCTATCTGGTGTGCGACGTCAATCGCGAGGCGTGGCAGACGCATTTCATGGTCGTCGACAAGGTGACGACCCCCGTCAACACGCTGTCGAAGCGCGCGACGGGCGTGGTCGAGAATGGCGTCGCCGGGATTAAAATGGCATGACGTCGACGAACGCCGACATGCTCTATTTCGAGGATTTGGAGATCGGGTCGCGGCAGCGCTTCGGGCACTATCCGGTGACGCGCGATGAGGTGATCGAATTCGCTGGCAAATACGACCCGCAGCCCTTCCATCTCGACGATGATGCCGCCGCACGAACCTATTTCGGGCGACTGTCGGCCAGTGGGTGGCACACCGGTTCGATGGCGATGCGGATGGTCGTCGAGAATATGAAAGCGAACCGGCAAGCCGGGTTGGGGTCGCCCGGGATCGACGAGCTGCGCTGGCTGAAACCCGTCTACCCCGGCGACATATTGCGCTGCGAAACCGAGCTGCTCGAAAAACGCCAGTCGACGAGCAAGCCCGAAATGGGCAGTTTCAAATCGCGGCTGACCGTGTTCAATCAGGATGATGTGCCGGTGATGACGATGGTGAGCATCGGCCTGATCCGCGTACGCGATGCGGGCGCCCCAACCTAGACGTTATTCGGGCTGGATTACCATCGCACCGATCGTTGCGCGCGGGGCGTTGGCGATTTGAAGCACATAGAGACCGGGCTCGACGTCGAACGCGACGATCTTGCGGATGCCTGAGCAGGACGGGCCATGGCCGTGTTCGACTGACGCGACGACCGAACCGGCCCGCACCAAGTCGATCCACGCCCCCTCGCCGAGCGCGACCTGCAATCGGCCCGCCTTTGCGACATCGATCCGGATCATCCCGCCATAACGGTCCGACTGCGCTGCCTTGCCCGGCGCGGCCTGAAATTCGACGCGGTTCATCAAAACGAGCGACACGGTGGTCCGGTTTCCGGCAAGCGACGCTGATGCGGCCAATACGGCGGGATCAGCGCGGTCTATCGCTTTCAATTCCGCCGAACGCCCCCACCCCGCCAGCGCCACTGGTAAGACAGGCGCCGCAGCGCAATCGACGGGCGGTTCGCCGGCCTGCACCATCGGCGCAAACAGCGCAGCAGTGAGCGCCAGCAGGACCAATCTCATCCTATTTTCTCCCGAACAGTTTTTCGACATCGTCCATCGCCAGCTTCACCCACGTCGGCCGCCCATGATTGCACTGGCCGCTGTGCGGCGTGACTTCCATCTGGCGGAGGAGCGCGTTCATTTCGGGGACGTTCAGCGTCCGGCCGGCGCGGACCGAGCCGTGGCATGCCATGGTCGCCGCGACCAGTTCCAGTTTTTCGCTGAGCCCCAGCGCGGCGTCATAGCCTGCGAGGTCGTCGGCGATGTCAGTGACGAGTTTCTGGCAGTCGATGTTGCCGAGCATCGCCGGGGTCGCGCGGACCATCACCGCAGCGGGGCCGAAGCGTTCGATTTCGACCCCGAGCGCGGCAAGTTGCGGCGATGCGGCCTCGAGCCGGTCGCATGCGGGCTCGTCGAGTTCGACGACTTCGGGAAGCAGCAGCCCCTGCGACGGCACCGCCTGCCCGCTCATCCCGCGGCGCAACTGTTCGAGCACGAGCCGTTCGTGCGCGGCGTGCTGGTCGACGATGACAAGGCCATCCTCGGCCTCGGCGACGATGTAGGTGCGCGCGATCTGACCGCGCGCGATACCGAGCGGGTGGGCTTCGGCCTGCGGAACCGGCGCGGCGGCGACTTCGGCGCGGCCCGCGATCGGCGCAGCGGATGCGAAGGGCGTGAGTCGGTCATAGACGCGCGCGACATCGCCGGCCTGCGGTGCATAACCAGTGCCGAACGAATAGGTAGCGGCAGCGGGCGCCGGTGCGGCCGTTGTCTGGCCGAACAGAAAACCCGCCGTCGGTTGCGGCGCGACGGGCTCCTGCTGCCACGCGGCGAGCGCCGCTTCGGCGGGGCGCTGGACGCTGCGGAAGCCATGTTCGTCGAGCGCGCGGCGAAGGCCGCCGACGATCATCCCGCGCACCAGCTGCGGGTCACGAAAGCGCACTTCGGTCTTCGCCGGGTGCACGTTCACATCGACCTCGCTGGTCGGTACGTCGAGAAACAGCGCGACGACCGGATGACGATCGCGCGCGAGCAGGTCGGCATAGGCACCGCGCAGCGCGCCGACGAGCAGCCGGTCCTTCACCGGGCGGCCGTTTACGAACAGATATTGATGGTCGGCGATACCGCGATTGTACGTCGGCAGGCTGATCACGCCGCCCAGATGCACATCGCCGCGATCGAGATCGACCCCGATGCTGTTGGCGGCGAGATCGCGGTGGGTCAGCGCGGCGACGCGCGCCAGCCGGTCCTGATCGCCCTGGACGTCGAGCACACGGCGGCCATCATGTTCGACGGTGAAGCCAATGTCGGGCCGCGCCATCGCGAGTCGCTTCACGACATCCATGCACGCGGCATATTCGCTACGCCCGCTGCGCAGGAATTTGCGGCGCGCGGGGACGCGCGCGAACAAACCCTCAACCATCACGCGGGTGCCCTTGGCGAGCGCCGCCGGACCTTCGGCGACCACCGCGCCATTGTCGACGACGCGCCGCCAGCCATCGCCGCCCGCAACCCGGCTTTCGAGCGTCAGCCGCGCGACGCTGGCGATCGAGGGCAGCGCCTCACCGCGGAAACCCAGCGTCGTGACATCCTCGATCGCGTCGTCGGGAAGCTTCGACGTCGCATGGCGTTCGAGCGCGAGCGCCATGTCGGCCGCGGTCATTCCGCAACCGTCATCCTCGACTTCAAGGCGCGATATTCCGCCCTCGGCGATTCGCACCGAAATGCGAGTCGAACCCGCATCGATGGCGTTTTCAACCAGTTCTTTCAGCGCTGCGGCGGGTCTTTCGACCACTTCACCGGCTGCGATCCGATTTACGAGCTTTTCAGGTAGGCGACGTATTGACATGGGGCCTCTCGTAGCGCAGTCGAACGCAAATCGCGACCCACCCGCACAGCCTGATCGTTTTGTCCAGCCAGCCCTTAACGGACGAGCCGGAACCTCCCCCTGATTAGTCCTGTTCCCGGCCGGGCACGCGGGTATAATCACGACAGGGGCGCATCCATCATGGGTGCGGCTTCGATGACAGGAAGCAGTATCGATGTCCTTCTTTTCCCGCTGGTTCAAATTCAATTCGCAAGACATGGCCATCGACCTCGGCACCGCCAACACGGTTGTCTATGTGCGCGGCAAAGGCATCGTGCTCAACGAACCCTCGGTCGTCGCGGTCGAGACGCTGAACGGCATCAAGCGGGTCAAGGCAGTCGGCGACGACGCCAAGCTGATGATGGGCAAGACCCCCGACAGCATCGAGGCGATCCGCCCGCTGCGTGACGGCGTGATCGCCGACATCGATGTCGCCGAACAGATGATCAAGCATTTCATCACCAAGGTGCATGGCGGCAAGCCCAACGCGTTCCGCAGCCCCGAAATCGTGATCTGCGTCCCCTCGGGCTCGACCAGCGTCGAACGCCGCGCGATCCGCGACGCCGCGTCGAACGCCGGCGCCAGCGAAGTGTGGCTGATCGAAGAACCGATGGCCGCCGCGATCGGCGCCGACATGCCCGTCACCGAACCGATCGGCTCGATGGTCGTCGACATCGGCGGCGGCACGACCGAAGTCGCTGTGCTTTCGCTGCGCGGTCTCGCCTACACCACCTCGGTCCGCGCGGGCGGCGACAAGATGGACGAAGCGATCGTCTCCTATGTCCGCCGACACCATAATCTGCTGATCGGCGAAGCGACCGCCGAGCGGATCAAGAAGGATTTCGGGATCGCGCGCATCCCCGCCGACGGCGTGGGCCTGACGATCCACATCAAGGGCCGTGATCTTGTGAACGGCGTGCCCAAGGAAATCTCGATCAACCAGGCCCAGATCGCCGAAGCCCTGTCCGAACCGATCGGCACGATCGTCGAGGGCGTCCGCATCGCGCTGGAAAACACCGCCCCCGAACTCGCGGCCGATATCGTCGACCAAGGCATTGTCCTGACCGGCGGTGGCGCACTGATCGCCGAACTTGACGAACTGCTCAAGGAAGCGACCGGCCTGCCCGTGACGGTGGCGGACGATCCGCTGACCTGCGTGGCGATCGGCACCGGCCGCGCGATGGAAGACCCCGCTTTCCGCGGCGTGCTTCAACAGGCCTGATCACGGACTGATCTGAACTATGGCACGCCCGGCACATCGACGTCCGGGACAATCCCGAAAGGCCCAGTACAGCCTGTTCGTTGCCTATGTCATTGCGGTGACCGGGGCAGTGGCCGGGCTGTTGCTGGCAGTCCTGTCGGTCGTTGATCCCATCGGCTTCGCCCAATTGCGGGTGGCGAGCCAGGAAATTGCCGCGCCCATCGCGCGCATCACGCGATCGGTCACGGGCTCCATCTCGGGCATCGACGACCGCGTCGGCGCCTATGTCAACGCCGGGTCGCAGAACCGTCGCCTGCGCAACGAGCTGGCCGATACGCGGCGCCAGCTCGTTGCAACGAGCCCGCTGCAGGAAGAAAATCGCCAGCTCAAAGCGTTGCTCAAGCTGCAGGAAACCGACAAGACCGCGATCGCCAACGGCTATCTCCTCACCTCGACCTCGACGAGCAGCAAGCGCATCGCCCTGCTCAGCATCGGTCGCAATCTGGGCGTCGCGGCCGGACAGCCTGTACGCGCCGCCGACGGACTGATCGGCCGGGTGCTGAGCAGCGGGCCGTCGGTGTCGCAGGTGCTGTTGCTGACCGATGTCGACAATATCGTTCCTGTCCGCCGTGCGCGCGACGGTCTGCCCGCGCTCGCCTATGGCCGCGGCAACGGCGATCTGGATATTCGCACCCTCAATATCGCCAACAATCCGTTCAAGCCGGGCGATATCCTGCTGACCTCTGGCACCGGTGGGCTCTATCCGCCGAATATCCCTGTCGCGATCGTGGCGCGCCGCCAGGACGACGGCGCGCTCGCACGCCCGCTCGCCGACCCCGGCAAGGTCGATGCGGTATCGGTGCTGCGTCCCTATACCCCCGACAATATCGAGGCTTCACCAGCGCCCGCGCCTGCCCCCGCCAGCGCGCCATGACCAGCGTGATGAGCAAGAAAGGCCCGCGCCTGGGCGAACCCGCATCGCTGGTGCGGATGCGGGTTGTACCTATCGCGAGCGTGATGTTTGCCTCGGCATTGCCGATGATGTTGCCGATGATTGCCAATTCGCCGGTGCTACCGCCGCTCGGCCTGCTGTTCTTCCTGTGCTGGCAATTGCTGCGCTCCGAAATGTGGCCGGTGTGGATCGGCCTGCCGCTCGGATTATGGGACGATATGTTCAGCGGCATGCCATTCGGCACCGCAGCGGGACTGTGGACGCTCGCCAGCATCGCGATCGATTATAGTTCGCAGCGCATCTATTGGCGCGGATTTTTCCACGACTGGGCGATCGCCGCCTTGCTCGTCGCGATCATCCAGTCGCTCGCTGCGCTGATCGCCCACCCGCATGCGCCGACTGGCCGCGTACTGGGACTGATCGTGCCCCAGATCGTCATTTCCGCGCTGCTGGTGCCGCTGTTCATGCGGCTGACGGGCAAGTTTGACAATTTCCGCCTGAAACGCCGATAATCCTCCATGGTTCGCAAAAGTCCGCCCATTACCGAAGCCTGGAGGGGAATCACCTTCACACGCCGCGCGCTGCTGGTCGGTGGTGGCCAAATGGTCGTCGGCGCCGCGCTGGCGGCGCGCATGGGCTATATTTCGATTATCGACAATGATCGCTATGTCCTTGAATCGGAAAGCAACCGTGTCAATCTGACGCTGGTTCCGCCGCGGCGCGGCTGGATCGTCGACCGCCATGGCAAGGCGCTCGCGAACAACCGCGTGTCGCTGCGCATCGATATCATCCCCGATCGCCTGCACAGCAAGGAGCTGGTGCTGGGGCAGTTGAAGACGCTTCTTCGCCTCGACGGCGATGCAATGGAACGCATCGAACGCGACCTCAAGGCCGCATCGGGGTTTCAACCCGTAGCGGTGGCGGAGGATGTCAGCGAAGGCGATTATGCCTCGATCCTCGTCCGCCTGCCCGACCTGTCGGGCGTCGCGCCGCAGCGCGGCTTTGCCCGCAACTATCCGACCGGCGCGGCCGTGGGCCATTTGATCGGCTATGTCGGCGCGCCGACCGCTGAGGAATATCAGGCCGTCAAGGATCCGCTCTACATCACCCCCGGCTTCAAGACCGGCAAGGATGGGCTGGAGAAATATTTCCAGCCGATGTTGCGCGGCGAACCCGGTGCCAAGCGCGTCGAGGTAACGGCGCGCGGCAAGGTGGTGCGCGAATTGGGGGTCAAGCCCGATATGCAGGGCAAGACCGTCCATCTGACAATCGACGCCGACCTGCAGGAATATGTCGCACGGCGCATGGGACGCGAGTCGGGGGCGGCGGTCGTGATCGACTGCCACAATGGCGACATCCTGTCCTTCGTCTCGATGCCCAGTTTCGATCCGAACAGCTTTTCGGACGGCATCAGCAATTCGGAATATAGCTGGCTGCGCGGCGACGATCATCAACCGCTGATCAACAAGGCCACCCGCGGGCTGTATCCGCCGGGATCGACGCTGAAGCCGATGGCGGCGATCGCCGCGATCGACCATGGCGTCGACCCCAGTGAGCGCCACACCTGCATCGGCGGATATCGCCTCGGCAGCCGCTTCTTCCGCTGCCTGGGCACCCACGGCAGCCTCGACATGCCGTCGGCGATCATGAAAAGCTGCAACAGCTACTTCTACTGGCTCGCGCACCGGCTCGGCTATGATGCGATGGCGCCTACCGCGAAGCTGCTCGGACTGGGCGAGGAGTTTCAGCTCGCGGGTAGCAACCAGCGCTTTGGCACGATTCCCGACAGCGCATGGAAGATGAAGAAATACGGCCAGGAGTGGTCGGCCTCGGACTCGCTCAACGCGGTCATCGGCCAGGGCTATGTCAGCGTGAACCCGCTCCAGCTCGCGGTCATGGCGTCGCGCATCGCCTCGGGCCGCCGGCTTTATCCGCGGCTGATCAACCGCGAATTCAAAAACGAGCCCCTGCCCTTTTCCGCCGATGCTCTCGCAACCGCGCGCCATGGCATGGACCTTGTGGTCAACGGGCCGGGGGGAACTGCCGGGCGCAGCCGCCTGCCACTCGACGGCATCACGATGGCGGGCAAGACCGGCACCGCGCAGGTGCGCGGACTCGGCACGGGCAACGGCAAAAGCGGCACCTGGAAATTTCGCGACCACGG
Organism: Sphingopyxis sp. GW821-FHT12C06; assembly: GCF_058807415.1. Classification (NCBI taxonomy): domain Bacteria; kingdom Pseudomonadati; phylum Pseudomonadota; class Alphaproteobacteria; order Sphingomonadales; family Sphingopyxidaceae; genus Sphingopyxis; species Sphingopyxis sp. GW821-FHT12C06. The sequence goes on from NZ_JBXAQR010000002.1 coordinate 725,262, forward strand.
CCTGTTCATCGGCTTCGCGCCGGTCGTCAATCCGCGCTATGCGACCGCCGTCGTGATCGAGCACGGCATGGGCGGGTCGCGCGCCGCGGCACCGGTCGCCAAGGATTTCATGACCTTCCTCTTCGACCGCGAGAAGGCGATGACGGCGCTCGAGACGTTCGAGGCCGGCTGGGGCGGGACGATCAAGGAACGCATGGACCGCGACTATGCCGCGTGGAAAGCGGGCGCCTCGATGGGGCCAGCCCCCGGGACGCAGCCATGATCCCCGTTCCGCCAGCCATCCAGCGCTTCCCGTGGAAGCTGATGGCCTTGCTGTCGGCGATCACCGGCTTTGGCCTGCTCGTCCTCTATTCGGCTGCAGGCGGCAGCTTTGCCCCCTGGGCGTTACAGCAAGGGGTGCGCTTTCTCGTCTTCCTCGCGCTCGCGCTGGTCATCGGCCGCTTCCCCTTACGCATTTTCGAGGATTTCGCCTATCTCGGCTATATCGCGGTGGCGGTGTTGCTCGTCGCGGTCGAACTGCTCGGCTTCGTCGGCGGGGGCAGCCAACGCTGGCTCAACCTCGGTTTCATGAACCTTCAGCCGTCGGAGCTGATGAAGGTTGCAATCGTGCTGGCACTCGCGCGCTTCTATGCGCAATTGCCGCCGGGTGAAACCCGGGGCTGGACCGCGCTGTGGCCGGCGCTGGTGATCATCGGCATTCCGGCGGCGCTCGTCATGCTGCAACCCGACCTCGGCACCGCGCTCGCGATCTGCGCGAGCGGGGTGATCGTGATGTTCGTTGCCGGCCTGCCCTTCTGGTGGTTCGGCAGCGCAGCGGCGGCCGGCGCTGCGGCGCTGCCCGTGCTCTTCTCCTTCCTGCACGATTACCAGCAAAAGCGCGTACTGATCTTCCTCGACCCCGAAAGCGACCCCTTGGGCGCCGGCTATCATATCAGCCAGTCGAAGATCGCGATCGGGTCGGGCGGCATCGGCGGCAAAGGCTTTCTCAACGGATCGCAAAGTCACCTCGATTATCTGCCCGAGGGGCATACCGACTTCATCTTCGCCACCATGGCGGAGGAGTGGGGGCTGATCGGCGGGCTCGCGCTCCTGTTCGGCTTCTTCCTGCTGCTGCGCTGGTCAACGCGCGTCGCACTGAAGGCGCGCACCCGCTTTGGCCAGCTGGTCGCCGCGGGCCTCACCATGACGATCTTCTTCTATATCGCGATCAACCTGATGATGGTGATGGGCCTGGCGCCGGTGGTGGGGATTCCCCTGCCCCTCTTTTCCTATGGCGGGTCGTCGATGCTGACGATCATGACCTGTGTCGGAATTATTCTTGCCATCGAAAATGACAGCAAAACGGGGACACGGCGCTTTCATTGAGAAAAAACTTCGGGATAGGCATTGCCAACCCCGAAAGGCCATGATAGCGGGCCGCTCTCTTCGCAGCAAAGAGCATCTCTCTTCGCTGCAAAGCAGGCCGGAAACGGCGGTGGACGCATAGCTCAGTTGGTAGAGCAGCTGACTCTTAATCAGCGGGTCCTAGGTTCGAGCCCTAGTGCGTCCACCATAACTTTTCCGCCAGTTTTGACCGATCAAGCACCACCCCTCAGGGGCAGGTTTCGGCGTCACGTAGTCGCCACGTAATCGGCCGGCGCGGTTTCGCTGCTTTTGGCGGGCAAACTAGCCGCTCCAGTCTCTTATCGAGCCTTCCAATCAAATCGCGCGCGACTACCCGTTCGTCACGCGATGTCGATCATTGGCATCTGTCGTCGGACCATTAATGCCTTCGACGCGCCGGATCTGGCGACAGCGAACCTGGGTTGTGACCCTGTTCGCCGTCGCCACGACAAGAGCAGTATGTTCAGCATGAACTTCGCTCGCAATTTTTCTGCCCTTGTCTCTCACCGATAAAGTGATGAAGCTTACGACTCTACTCGCCGATCATATTCCGCGGTCAGGTTGCGATGCTCCCCCAGCTTCGAAGAAACGCGAGGATCGCATTGATAGTGGCGATTTCGGTTCCTCCGACCGCATTAGGGATAGCCAACCCCCGTGCCCCGACGACTTTGTTCCCGCTGTGCATATAATCACCGGCAAGCATGTCGATGCCTGTGTTTAGCCACCGGAAGATATCGATCGGGCTATCACCGGGACGCTTAGCCCTAGCGACACCCATACCGCCGGTTCCTACACCAGAAGAGCGGCTTTGGAGCTGAGCGAACAAGTCTCCAGCCCCATAGAGATCGAGTGTCGAGGCTGTCGCGCCGTAGATCGACAGCCGCTCCATAAATGCAAACTGATCCGGCATCATATTTGCGTTTGATCCAATTACCATGTTGCCGGATCCATTGTCAGTCAGCCCCGACGAAACAACATTCGATCGATTCCATGCGTAGACGTTGCGCGTGGTGCCTGACGCGAAGAGATCGAGATTTCCACCAGCCTCGCTGTATGGCCCCACGAAAATATGACCCTGAGCGCCGTCATCTAGGTGAATATTGCGGCCGACCGATTCTTGAATGCTCACGCCGAAGAACTTGTCGTCAATGGCGTTGCCGATTTTAATTCCGTCTCCACCACTGCGGATGATATCTGCACCGAAAACGGATCCGGCATTTATGTCGGGCCGCCCCTGCGGGAACGACCCATCCACTATGCCGCCAGTATGATGAATGAATAGCCCGTGCCGACCCGATGCGTAAGAGCGGATGTTGAACATCTGCCACCCGTTGCCGTTCAACACTTGGCTGTCCGCGCCGACGCGGAAATTGTCCCGTCCGGCATTACGCGATGAAACATTCTGCAAAGTTGCACGAAACCCGACGACCTGAACGTTATCGCCGGTTCCTTGGCTGTCACCATCAAAATCGACATCCCGGACACTGGTATAGGGGCCAACGATAAAAAGGGGCGCCGAGCCGGTGAATGCGCGAACAATACAGGAAGCCCCACGCACATCATCGACGGCCGAGGATCCTTCACCAATTAGGATGGCGCCCGCAGGCATTGTAACGGTTTGATCCAAGGGAAGATCGCCGCGAAACGAAACTGCTTGTCCCGTCGCGAATGCATCTTCGAGCGCCATGCGCCACGCGGCGGCTCCATTGGAGGCATCGTAATATTCAAGAACCGAAACTGGCGTTGCCGCGCGCACCCATGCCAGCTGACTCTGTGACGCCCCAAGCGCATCAATCGCTTGGCTTGTCCGAAGAGGCGTCATGGACTTATCATTGACGACGCCAGCCTCAGCTTCGGCTTGGGTCGCGATGGGAAGGCAGGTCATAAATTCTCCTTTGCAAATCGGCCGACGAACAGCCTGGAACAAATAGAGAACATCTAAAATCCTACATCGCAACCTATATCGCGTCCTATTTCGTACCCTTGGATTCTCGGCGCTGTTCCAAACTAGCCCCAGTCGGCTCGGTCAATTCGCCCCGGCACATAAATGACCGGAAACGACCAATTGCGGACATTCTGCTTCTTGGATTTTCATGCTACTTGCGAGGTATGTCTAGCGTCGTGTCAGCCAGCCGCACCAGAACGGGGAGCGCTCTCAAGAAGGCGCGCTCTCACCAGTTAGTACCGAAAGTGGACGGAGGCCTGGATCATGTCGGTGATCCGATTGCCCAGAGCAGATCTGCCAAGCAGGCGGCAATTGAAAGGTTCAGAAACGCAGCGAAGCTCAAAAATAAGGCAGAGTAGCTTCGGGCTTTGCTAGAAACGCGCCGTGGCAGGAACCGACCGATTGTGGACGTTCGACTTTGAAGCTACATCTATCCGATGGGGACAAAACCGGAGTGGTTTCAAACGCACGGCATAGTCGGCGGCCTGACCGTTCAGTTTGCCGAAGGGCGGTGGGATGACGTAGTCGGGGCGGGGATAGCTCTCAACGAAAACGCATTCGATCTGATCGAACCGGTTCTAGCAGCCTCGTGTGCCGAATGGACGCCAATGCATCGTTATGGAACGCTGGAACTGTCGCCGTCGTGTCGCAAGGTCATGGTCGATATATTGCGGCAGCAAAACGCTCCCGATCACGAGACAATAAACCAACAAAGGGAACTTCGTTCCGGCCTCGCGGATTGGCTGGTCGACCGGCTTGATGTCCGGCAGGTTGTTTCATTCCTTGGTATTTGAACGGCAGCTTCCTACCCCATATTGGTCGTTACCCAGTTGGCCACAGGAAAGAGTCAATCTTTTCGCGATTGCTACTCCGCCAGCGATATTACCCTCGCCGTCACCTGCCTGTAACAATCCTCCTGCTTAGGAGCGCCAACCTGTCTTGCAGTCCCTTGCGGACGGGCCCTTTTTTCTGACACCCTCCTCCTTGCTCCGCCCTTACCGGCGGGGCTTTTTCTTGTCGCGGCCACCCACCTCCAACCCGCGCTTTTCATTGCGCCGCTAAAATGATAGTCAGAACTATCTAAACTCGCCTGTCTGATGTAATTTATCAGTTGCGGGGGAGAGCCCGCGCACTTCTTGTCTATATAAGGATGTGTGCAATGAAGAATGATTTTCCAAAAATCTTACTGGCAATGTCGGCGCTGAGCATGACGCCTATTCCAGCCGCTGCCGCCACGATTACGGCGCCCGCGAACGGGACTCCAATCACAGCCACTGGAAATTACAGGTTGGAGTATGCCGGCATTGGTGGCGGGTTTTGCTCAATTAGCATGTCTGGGTATGTTGAGTCTGGAACGTCCAATCGCCTGGTGTTTACCTCGGGGACAGCGGCTTGCGGAAATTTGGTCGTTCCAATGGATCTCGACGTCATCTCTCCTACTCATGTATCAGTTACTATTAGGCCAATTGTTCCATCACACTTGCCTCAATGCTCATCTTTCAACGCTTCGTTGAATTTGACGAGCTCACTGAGTAGCTCAACGACAGCACTTTCGGCGCCTGCATTCTCAGGATGGTGCCAATTGAAAAGTTTCAACCTGACGATCACTCCGGCAATTACGATCATCTGACGGCATGTCGCGGCATGGCTGTCCCCAGCCATGCATGCCCATTCTTCGGGAAGATATTATCATGGAGATTTTTATGAAAACGGCAATTGCCGCTGCAATTTTCGCCGCGATTTCGATCGCTCCTGCGCAGGCTCAAACTTGGACCAATTCGACCACCGGCCTAGCATTGCCGATAGGCCAAACCATAACCATCGCCGGAACAATAGAGACGAGTTCCTTCCGATATCTTCGAAATTTGACTTGCAACGTGTCTATAGACGGAATCGTCACCGCATTCGACACTATCAATTTCTATCAGGCCACCCCTGGCTTTACATCAAACTGTAACGATCCCTATAATATCGGAACGATCAGTTTTCCCTTCGATGCGAAGGCGCAATTCTCGGGAGCCTCGCCAACCGGTGAACGGGCCGTCGTCAACCTCACTTTCAACAACCCGGTAGGCATTTGTAACGGCGTGGCGATACCGTTTGACTGGTATGATGCTTCAATTTCCGAAGCACGACTTGCGAGCAATTACACGGTCTCTCTGTGCACAATGCATGCAGGGTCCAAGATGCGAGTAGTGGCGCCTGGCTCTTTGGTTGGCAATGTCGACATCCGCTGATTGGCACCATCGGGGCGGCGCGACAGCCCAGGCAGTGCCGCCCTTCATAGCTAATTCACCCAAACGGCGGTGGCAGCTGTGATTGCCGCAGCAGTGTCATTCCCCCCGCTCAGGCGCAGACACGGACCAATTCTTCCGGCGCTGCGCTACCGCTCGGCACGTCGATAACGGTGTCCGGCCCACTGGATATTAGCGTCTTCGGCTGGATGGGCCGGAAAACCTGCAACATATCGGCTGATGGCACCGTCACATCTTCGAGTACAATCGCTTTCACGCAGGGGACTCCGGGGTTCATATCGAATTGCACGGTCGAGAACGAAGGTGAAGTCGAGCTACCAATAGTCGTTAATGCAGAGGAATATATGCTCTCTCCGACCGGAAAGAGGGCGCTTTCATACGCCGCAAACTTTCAAACCCCGATGTCACCGTGCCACTTTTCGACCGTTTGGTTCAGTTGGTATGACGCTCCAGCTTTGGAAGCGGTACTTCCGGCCGACGTCATGGGCACCTCATGCAAGATTTACGCAGGCTCAAAATTGCGTGTGACCAGTGGCTACGTAAGCATAAACTGATGCGGTATGCTTTGGCCAAGACCTCACAGGATGAAGGGATCCCGCTCAATGGCGGGGCCTTTGGACATAAAGCGCTGTGGCGCTGATGTGACGGTCTCCGGTTCGGCATAAGTCCATACGGGCTGTTCGTCAGGCTCGATCGGACTGACGAACGCCTGCGTCGGTTGTTCCTGCTTCTTCTGCTCAGGGTCGTCGCCGGTTATCTTACCGATCGCGAACGCGACCAGCGCAATTACTGCAATCGTTCCAGCGTTGCTGTTGGCCCTCTCCCCCATGGCCGCAAATTGTCACGAAGGATGCGAAGAGTCGAATCAGCGCCCCATTGCCGGCATTCGTGTTTCTGCCAGTACCGATCCCGGCGAGCGGCATATTCATCGCGGACCATCGCGCACGAAATATCACCTGAGTACAAAACGCCGCTGTGCGATTGCCGCCAGTGCTGCCGGCAGATCGGCAACGCATCGTCGGACCCGCGCAGAATATCCTCCCGGAGAAACAATTCCCGACTGTCGGTCCAGCAGCGATCTACCGTCCTCTGATTGATGGTTGTCGTAGGCATCGCTTCATCCTCCGTAATTACCGCGCAATAACTCGAGAGAAACGCGGCTCGGAGGCTGTGCCTCCGCCTCTGGTGACGATCGCTAACGCGGGCTTGAGGCCTTGTGCAGAATGCTTTGAAGATTTCCGCCCGACTCTGTACGGGCACCGGATTGGTTGCCTCCATCGCCTCGCGCTCGGCTTCCGCGCCCAGCCATTCGTATAAAGGCAGATCGCCAGGATTTTGAATTACAATGAATTATCGCCATTCTTTCCATGCTGGCAACAGCGCCGATGTTGTAAAGCACAGCCTGCTGATCGCCCTCGTACGGGCCTTGCAGCAAAAACAGGGCGCGCTGACCCTGATCGACACCCATGCCGGTTGCGGGCTGTACGACCTTGGCGGCGAGGAGGCGAGGCGCACCGGCGAGGCCACACAGGGCGTGCTGCGGGCCTTCGCCGACCCGAACCCCTTGCTGGACGACTACCGCGCCGCCGTACAGGCGGTGAATGCCGGGGCCGAGCCTCGCTTCTACCCCGGATCGCCGCGATTTCTGGCGCAGCTTCTGCGTCCGCATGATTTTCTGATCCTGAACGAGAAACATCCCGACGACGCCTATGCCCTGCGCGGCGCGATGCGCGATACATCCGCCGCCGTGCATCAGCGCGACGCCTACGAGCTTTGGCTGGCGATGCTTCCGCCCCGCACCGCGCGCGGCGTGGTGGTGGTCGACCCGCCGTACGAGCAGACCGATGAACGCGCACGTATCACCGCCACCCTCGCAGCCGCCCGCCGCAAATGGGCGCATGGCGTGACGGTGGTCTGGTATCCGCTGAAAGACCGCGCCACGCATGTCCGGTGGAAGGCGCAGCTACGTAAGCTCGATATCCCGAAGTTTCTGGTGGTCGAGCATTGGTTGTACGATAGCGATCAGCCAGACATCTATAACGGCGCGGGCCTCTTTATCGTCAACCCGCCCTACGCCTTCACGCAGGCGCTGCCGCCTCTGCTGGAAGCTCTGCGCGCCGCGCTGGCGCCGGAGGGGCATCGGGGAGAGATCACAGCCGATTGGTTGGGCGATTAAAATAGACACTCAGCTTCCCCTTCTCCCAAAGGAGGAATTGCCGCGCTTCAGGTTGTAAACAAATTTGGTCACGCTGAATTTAAAACACGGTTTTCGCGCTGGACGCCAGTGCTCCAGACGATTGCGCTTAGTCGCCGTTGGCATCAACCATGAAGACCGTCGGCTTGCCGCGAGAAGCCGGGTCCCATCCTGCCGACAATGCCGCTCGCACTCCTCGCGAGGCTATCGCGTCGTTGATGTGCGAACGCCCTTTCGGCAATCCTTTCAACAGGCGCTTTGGCGTCGGAAATTCCAGCACGGCTTCGCGTGGCATATCTCTCTGGCGCAAGGCGACCGTCATGCCCCTCCAGCCATCGGAAGAGGACAGTTGGGGCTCGCTCAGGAGTTCCCAGTCATATTTGACACCATCGATTTGGACGGTGCCGCCGCGGCCGTGCATGTGAAGCATAGGATGCCCTTAGCATGTTAGGCGCGGCGCTCCAGTCAGTTCACATCAAAGATCGGCTACCGGAACGTTTAGCTGCCAAGACAGCCGCTCCGCGGCGACGAGCAGAATCGACGCCGTTGGTGGTGGGGCGGCGGCGGCTTGCTCGCCAGGTCCCTCCTGTGGGCGGCACTTCCCGGCTGCGCGGCGCGCATCTTGCCGAGGAGCTGGCATCGATTGACCGCTTGCCGGCTGTCCGCTCCTTGAGTGTCGCAGACGAAACCAGACAGGTTGCGCAGCGTGAGATAATGGCCGTACGCCCCGCGTTCATCAGACGCGGAACCAGAGAGCAGTGCCGGCACGGCCTCGGCGCAAAGATAGAATTATTCTGTTCAAGGAAGATCATATGAGCGACGAAGTCGAATGGTGGGAATATGATGACGCGGCTGAGATGGCGGGGGCCGTAGCGGGTGATATCGCCTTCATCATCGAAAGCGCGATCGAGGCGCGCGGTGCCGCGGTGATCGCACTCGCTGGCGGAAAGACGCCAATCCCGATTTACGAAAAGCTCTCGTCCGCGAAGCTGGAGTGGAAGCGCGTGACGATTATCCCCGGGGATGAACGCATCGTGCCGCTGGGCGACCCGCTCAGCAACGTAACGGTGCTCGCCAGATATTTCTTGCCCAAGGGCGCACGCGTCATGCCGATCGTTCCGAATGCAATCCCGGACTACAAAGCGGCTGGACGTTCTGCTGATGCCCTGATGCGAGATCTGCATTGGCCGCTCGATCTATGCCTGCTCGGGGTAGGAAGTGACGGACATACGGCCTCGATTTTCGCGGGACCCGATTTCGATGAAGCCGTAAATGGCCCAAAAGATGTCCGAGCTCTGGGCGTAATGCCGGATCCGATGCCGGGCGATGCGCCGGTTCCACGCGTCACCCTCAGCCTTGCTGCGATCACCGCAGCGCGCGCGCTGGTGATCGCCGTGACAGGCAAAGAGAAGCGCGCTCTGATCGAGACCGCCATCAAACAGGGACGGACCTCGGCCTATCCCATAGGACGCGCATTGGCGGGCACAGAGTTGCCAGTCGACATCCATTGGGCGCCAGCGTGAAAGACTGATGAAGCGGTAACGGCGAGGGCGAACCATAACCGAGAGCGGTCCCGCCGCTCTCCGGGGAATTGACTGCGAAAAAGGACATTCGCCTCCCGCCTCCCCATCTCACTGACGCGTCCTGCCAGCACATGACGGCAGGACAGGTACGGACCACCAGCGCGTCGAACGACTATCATCGGGTTTCACGCTGGCGCGAGCGATGACCCGTCCGCCACGCTCCGCTAGTTTACGCCGCGATCTGTGCCCAATGTTCCGGCGACGGACTCCCCCTCGCCCCTGGCCGGCGATTTTGCTTTAAAGGGTTGGGGCCCCATCTTCGTCACTCCGACGGGACCCCAATCCTCCATAAATCACAACCCAAATCTGTGCGACAGGCGCTATCGCACCCCTTCGACGGCACCACGACGGCGCTGGTCAAGCATCACATAATGCCCGTCGAAGGAGGACGTTCAGAAGCGCAAGCGCACCCCGACCGTGCCGCCAATGTCGTGGTTGTCGCCACCGTTATCGAACGACCGGCTATAAGTCGCCTGGCCATAGACGAGCGCGCTGCTGCTCAGAGCCAAGGATCCGCCCAAACCAAACTCGCCCCAGGTCCGTTGGTCACGCATGGCCAACTTCTTGCCCTGTGCAATGGCTTCGTGCCGCGGCGAGAGGTTTTGCACGACATTGGCGATCGCGTAGAACATCGTACCGTCCGCATCCGGGCCGGCCAGGTTCGTGCCGTTGAGGTGGTATTCATAGGCCAAGCCAAAGCGCGCCAGGGTGGTGTCGTGATCACCCAGATCGACCTTCACGCCCTTGCTGTCCGTGAAGACATCGGAGCTCAGCTCGCTCCAGCTCACCTGCACCTGCGGCACCAGCACGCTCTTGCCTTCAGCCCCAAGCACGAAGCGCTTGCCGGTTTCCATGCTGATGGACTTCGATACCACATCCAAATCTTCGATAGTGTTCCCGAGGCTCGTCGTGCCCATACGGGCGGACGCCCAGTTATACTGGCCCTGAATGTCGATATATTCGCCACGCACGCCATTCCACGAGAAGTTCACGCCGACACCGCTGCCATCGGCGCTGATCTTGCCGTTGTCAGCGTTCCCCGGCCTGCGGATCGTGGCGTTCATATCCTTATACTGGCCCGTGATACCTGCGGTCAGAAAACCGTGTTCACTGCGGGCGAGCGTGAAGTCGGCTCCAACCTGCACACCCCATGAGTTGTTGCGCGTCGAGAAATCGACGGCGCTGCTCTTGGGTGTCTTGGTCGTCCGGTCGCCCGTCATACGAACCCACAGGCCGCCAAACGCACCATCATCGCTTCCGGCCAGCCACTGCCGCTGTCCGACGCGCTGCTCCATGGTCGGAAGTTCGCCAAAGGCGTCCGCCAGGGCACCCGCCGCTCCGCTGTACAGGGCACCAAGGGAGTTCAGGCTACCGCGCAGCACGACAGTCTTCGCTTCGGTGCCGTTTGCCAGGCCATAGTCCCAGATGCCCTTAACGATCGGGCCACCGACGAGACTGAAGTTCGAGGCATCCGCGCTGCCGCCAGCCTTCGCGACGAGCACGTCCTGGCCGGTCGCATCTGCGACCGCCGGGGTGACATCTTTCACCTTCAAATTCGTAACGCCGGTGATCGAGCCGCCCACCCGGAGTTCGTCCGCCGTGTTCGCCGCAAAATCGGCGTCGATCAGCAGCGTATTTCCTGAACCGGTGGCTCCGTAGTTGCCGGAGACGTTGAACTTGTCGCCGGTCGCGCCATCCTGCAGGTCAATCGCCCCCGTATTAAGACCCAGGTTACCGTTGATAGTGAAGCCGTTGCGGGCCACGATCGTCGATGTGTTCAGGTTGACCTGCCCCGCGGTCAGCGAATCGCCGCCGCTGACCGTCAGCGTCGAGCTGTTCGCGTTGACGGTATCCCAGTTCACCAGATTGTTCTGCGGCGAAATCAGCGTCTGATTGACGCTGTTCAGGTTCAGGATATTCCCCTGCCCTGCCGCGCCACCGTCGAGCTTGGTGTTGCCCAGCGTGAAGGTCGCACCCGCGACGTTCAGCGTATCCGCACCGGCGCCGGCATTGACGCCGCCCGCCACCGTACCGCTGGTGAGGTTGATGATGTCGTTTCCGGCACCGCTGTTGATGCCGCCACTGATCGTGGCACCTGCCAGCGTGATGGTATCGACACCCGCTCCCGCCGAAACACTACCCGCCGTTCCGGCGCTCAGCGTAACGATGTTGTTGCCCTCGCCAGCGTCGATTGCACCGCTGACTTTGGCACCGCTCAGGCTGATATTGTCGTCACCGGCACCACCGGCCACGCTGGCCACGGTGCCCAGCATCAGGGCAATCGTGTCATTGCCTGCGCCGCCGTCGATCGCGCCGCCAATAACGGCCGTAGCACCGTTCAGAACGATCGAGTCGTTGCCGTTACCGCCAGCGACCTTGCCGTTCACATGCGCGCCGCCGAGCACCCAGATCTGGTTGTTGCCATCCGTTGCCGTGCCGTCGCCGCCAAGCACGTCACCACGCACGGTCACAGCATCGGTAGCCGGCACGCTCCCGTCGGGAAGGGCGCCCAGGCCACCGATCCGGATCTGGTTGCTGCCCTCATTGCCCTCGACATTCCCCGTGACGGTGCTGCCGCCCACGACAAAGATCGTGTCATTGCCCAGGTTGCCCTGGACGCCACCGACCGATCCCGTCGTGTTGATGACAATCAGGTCTGCGCCGTCCAGCGGCGCGCTGGAGTCCGCGCCGACCTGTCCGCCGGCAACGATACCGCCCACCGACGCGCCACCCGCGACCGTGAGGACATCCATGCCGCCAGCGCCTTCGAAATTGCCGACAACGATTTCCGTGCCATTCAGCGTGAGCTTGTCGTCGGTCTTGCAACCCAGCGAGGTGCCGTTGGTCTCATCCAGTCCGCCCGCCGGGCAGGGCTGCAGCGTCAGGAACCAGTCCTTGGCATTGCCGCCCGCCGAGTCACCCTGCTGCAACTGATAGGCGCGCCCGCCCATCACCGCTGGACCATTTGCCAGCACGAAGGCGTCGCCCGGCGACGACGCGCCCTTCACGTCCACCACCGCGATATCCATCTGATCAGACGCGGCGCCCGATGGCGTCAGATTATTCACGGCCAGGCCCGTCACACCGCTGACGTTGCCGTCTACGACCAGCTTGTCGGATGTGTGCGTGGACGCATCGACGTCGAGCAGGATGCTGCCACCGGCGCCGACGAAGTTGCCGCTCGTGGCCGTGAGGGCGCCGATGGTCAACGTGTCACCTACAGTACCCGCCCCAATGGCCAGAACCGCAGGATTGCCCGCAGCGTCCTTGCCCAGGGTGAAGGTGCCGGCCGTCATCGTTCCGACCAGATCGGCCGTGCCGCCGTTCAGGTTCACCTCCCGCCAGTTCTGGATTTCCTGACCCACGGTATCGAGGTTGCGCGTCAGGTTGCTCACGGCGTTCAGGTTCAGAACATCGATTGCATCGTCGACGCCGCCATCCAGCGTCCCGACATTCGTCATGTCGGTGCCGTTGAAGGTCAGTACGTCCGCACCGGTCCCCAGACGGAAGCCGCCGGTCACCGTAGCCGCGCCCACGGTGATCACCGAGTCGCCGCCGTTGTCGGTCATCGCGAAACCGGTTCGGCCCGCCGCTTGAACCGTGGAGCCGTCGTTGATGTTGACCGTCGTTGTTCCGGGCGTGCCCCACGTCCAGATGACGCCATCGCTCCCGCCCGTCAGTGCCGTTGACTTCAGCGTGCCGTCGACGTTGATCGTCGTCCCCGCAGTGCCGCTGTTGGTCAGCTCCATCGTGTTGTTGTAGGAGGTAATGGCGCTGCCCGCGGCGATGTTGACGACCAGCGGACCTTCACGTTCTGTCACCCGCATGCCATCGCCGGCGATGACACTTGCGGCCGACGTATTGATGGCGCCGTTCGTGGTGATCGTCGTTCCCTTGACCGCATTGGAGTCCACATTGATCGCCGTGTTGTTCGGCGTATCAATGTTGTTGACCGTGATGAGGGTCTGGCTGTCGGGCGCAGGCGAGTAGAACGTCGCGGAATCATTCGTCAGATTGACGCCGATGCCGTTCGACTTGATCGTCCCGGTTGCGTTGATCGTCGCAGCCCCCCGACCGCTGTGGATGATGTCAATGCCATCGCCGCCGGACGTGATGTTGCCGACGTTGATGGTGGTAATGTTGGCGAGATCGTTGCTGCCCTGGGTGTCGCCGGTGATGCCTTTCCCTGCGGCGGTGATGTTGCCGGTATTGATGATCAGGTCATCCTTGACGTTGTTGGTGCCGTACTGGATGCCATTACCCGTCGTCGCGGTGATGTCGCCGGTCGTGAGGCTGACCTTACCGGTGCCATTGCGGTTGTAGACAACGCCGGTACCGGCCCGGATGTTGCCGGCCGTCACCGTCACGTTGCCGTTGCCGCCATTCGCGATCGTGCCGAGCCCGATGCCCGTTCCTGCGAAGTCGCCGGTTGCACGATTCGTGACGGTGATATCGCCGGTCTTGAGATTCCAGTCGGATCCACCCGGTCCCGCTGTGGTGGCCCCGTGCGGATCGCTGTCGAGCCGGACGCCATAACCGCCGGCATTCTGAAAGCCGTTAACCCCTCCAGCGGCCATTCCGGCATTGACATCGCCGGTTTCAACCGAGATGCTGCCCGTTCCCGACTGGTTCACGGTGATGCCTGTGCTGCCGGTGGTCACGGTGCCGGTCTTGACGTTGATCGCATAATTGTGGGCATTGTCGTTCGACTCGATAACGACGCCTGCGCCACCCGCCGTGATGTTCCCGGTGGTGACATTGGTTTCGCCATCAACCATGTTGATAGCGAACCCCAGATTGACGCCCGTTCCAGCGACGTCGATGTTGCCGGTGGTAATGTTGGTGGGCTGCATGCCCGCCTGACCGACCCGACCCACCAACTGGATGCCGTCGCCACCGTTGGAGACGAAGGTATCCCCGGCACTGGCGCGGGTGCCGGCCACGATATCCTTGACGTCGATGGTGAGCGGACCACCCAGATTGCCGTCACTATTCCCGTCGACGCCGTTGATCCGGATGGCATGCCCCGCAGTGTTCGTCACCGTGCCGGTTGCCGTCACCGTCGTCGACCCGCCGGCGCTGGCATTGCCGATATCGAGCGCAGCGCCCAAACCGCCGACGCTCGCCGTCACCTCATTGACGTTCACGGCGACATCGAAGCCTGCTTCGCTACCGTCGCGAAGGACGCGAACGCCGCTATCGGAGCTGCCGGTAATGGTCCCCGTGGACGAGACGGTGACATTCCCGCTGCCGGTGTGCGTTATGTTGATACCCTTCCGGGCTCCCGTCACATCGCCATCCGAAGTGACGGCCACATCGCCCGTGCCGTCCGTGGTGACGAATATCGCGCCCAGCGTTCCCGCAGTCGTGTTGACGTCGTGGACGTTCACCGTGATCGATTTTGAATTCACATTCGTCTGGATATCAATCGGCGAGTAGGCCGCATCGCTTCCATTCGTGATCAGGCCGGTCGATGTGACCGTCACATTATCCACACCCGGGGATCGAACGACGACCGGAGCATTCGATGCCGGCTCGGTCACGACAACATCGGCCGCCCATGCAGGCTGGGAAATCGCCAACCCGGCAGCCAGACCGACCTTCACGAAGCTGCCACCACGCAAAAGCTCTGCACGCAGGCGGGCGATACGTCCGTGCTCAGCCGCACGCGAGGTTTGACCGCTTGATTCGATGTTCATTGAAGACGCTCCCTGTAGAAATTCATGGTCGAATTGGTGCGCCCGGAAACCAGCTACTGCGATCGCCAACTCCATGGAGATCCGATTGAGCTGCTGCCGGTTTCGTGGGCACCAAGATTAAGATGTTTGTGGAACTGGAGGGTATGAATGCAGCGATGGGCCAACTGGCCCAAGCCGCCCGCTTTCAATCCTGACGGAGAGTTCGAGACCGACAGTTTCGGGAACGCAGCAATCCGTACAACGGACCACCGTTTCCAATTCAATCGAAGGACACACCGCCGCTTCCTTCCAGCGAAAAATCAAAGCCAAGAACAATTTTCAAAATTCAGAGATCATCAATTATCGATATCCCCCATCTTGTCCGCGGATTTTCTATTTATTCCAGTTCCTTGTTACAACCTCACAAACTGTCACTTTCATTCACATTCTTTCAATGAATGAGTATTTTAATTTTCGTTCCCATATCGCTTGACCGACCTTTGAACCCGTCACGGCCCGGGCACGAGATGCGGAAGCAATTGCCCGGAAGCGCCGGCCCCTGGACATCATCGGCCAACCATCTGCACGAGGCAGATATCGCACCAACCCAAGGCCGGCCCGTTGCAGGCGAACAGCAGCGCATCTGCGTTGCGGGGTGAAGCTACCCAGGTTGCCCCGGAAAATGCGTCATCATGCCGAACGATGCCGAACCCCGTTGCCCGACAATTGGCGCGACGAAAGGGCGCCGGGCATGAGACGCACGGCATATAAAAATGAGACGACGGGATGGGGCATCGGACGCTTCGATCGCGTAGCTAGGGCCGCGCCTATCATCTCGTAGGTACTTGGGCATTTCCGGATAATACGCTCGATGAAGCGGCGTGATCGACGATGTATTTGGATAGGACAAGTTCGTAAACTTAATCGCGGTCCACTTTAGAATATAAGGTGAATATTTTTTCTTAATTCTATTACCATGACTCGCCTCGGAACTTTTTCATTTCATCGAAACTGACGCACCGAACTGCAATTCATACACCCGCCACTTGAAACGAACACGCCCCGAATGCATCGGCACACATCAATGAACGACAGCGATTTCGAGACCGATGATATCAAGGCGACACCCCTCGTTTATCTCGTGGACGATGACGAAGATTTCCGGGAGGAAATGGTCCTGGGCCTGTCCAGACTGGGGCTGGACGTCCATGGATTCGACGGCGCCGCTCCCCTCTACCGGGCCTACGCCGCGCGGCCGTCCGACGTCGTCATTCTCGACGTCGGCCTGGATGGAGAAGAAGATGGCTTGTCGATAGCCGCCCATTTGCGCGCTTCGCAATCAGTGGGCATTGTCCTGGCGACAGCCCGCGGCTCTGTAGACGATCGGATCGACGGACTGAGGACAGGAGCCGATGCCTATCTCGTCAAACCCATCGACGTTCGGGAACTGGCTGCCACGGTCGAGGCGCTTGGCAGGCGTTTGAACAGGCGCAGCATTGCGGCGCCGCCCCCCTCCCCCCAATGGACGCTGATCGAAGGCGGCTGGGTACTCACCGACGGCCTAGGCCACCGCCTTCGCTTGACCACCTCGGAGAAGCGCTTTTTGGAACTTCTGCTCAGGGAGCGCGGCAAGACCGTCGAGCGGCGGGCGCTCGTCGAAGCCATGGGCGCGGACGCCTATGACTTCAACTACGGGCATCTGGATACGATCGTGAGCCGGTTGCGGCGGAAAGCCAAACAGTCTGACATGCCTCTTCCGCTGCATGTCATCCGCGGATTGGGCTTCACCTTCGCCGACTAGGTCGCGGCGCCGCCACTTCGGGGCAGCCCTCATCCGGTTGATGGAAAATATCCGGCGCCAGCGCGTCGCTTATTCCCTCACCCGCTTTCGGAACTCCAGGAAATGCGCCTGCAGATCGGAGGAAAGCTGGCGAGAAGGCCTTTCCCGCCGCGCTTCGCCGGGCGTTTGACCAAAACGTGCCCGGAAACGACGCAAGAAGTGAGTGGGATCCGCAAAACCATGCGCAAAAGCGATCTCTGCAATAGATCGCGCGGCGATATCGGTTCGCGTCAACTCAAGAAATGCTGCGTCCAGCCGTCGATCCCGGATTACGCTTGAGATGCCACCATCTCCTGCAAACGCTCGATAAAGATGCGCCCGGGAGACATGGAAGCGCCGAAGAATAAAGTCCGGACCAAGGTCATGATTGTGGATGTTGCTGTCAATGAAGTCCAGAACCCGTTGCCGCAAAGCCGCACTCAACGGCCGGAGATCTCCCGCATCATCGGGCCGCTCCCCTCGCAGCGTCGCAGCGAGTATTGTTACCAGCGCTTCCTGCACGGCGGCGGCTTCGTCGTCCGACGGCTGACTCCCGAGATCGCTTAAACCCCCAAGATAGGCTGTGAGCAGCTTCGTCATCGGCAAATGCGCCTTGAGAACCAGCCCATGCAGATTTGCATGCCCCGTTGCCTTTGCCAGGGCTTGGCGCGGAATGAGGGTCGAGAACATGCCACCGGCGGCCACGTCGCCTTGAAGTACCTGCGTCAAATCCAGGATGCAAATATCTCCGGACCGGGCCGTGGCACTGGTGCCGGCGAAGTCACCGGACATGCCTCCCTCTGCAACAACTGCTACAAGATACTGGTCAAGGTCACTTGATGCGATGATGCGTCGATCGCGATTATATCGTTGCGCATTGAATGTGATGGAACCGAACCACAGCCCGGCCACCTGTCGCGACCGTATCGCGCCTTCAAGCTGCGGGCCCTCGCTTCCGACCAACGGCGTGGTTTCGTAGAAGGGGCGCGTGACCTCTCGCCAGAAGTCGCTCCTGAGGCGATCGTCGACCAGGTCGGTCGAAACCAAAACCTCGTCAATCGGGTTCATTTCGCTGCGATTGCCCTCAATCGACATCTGTCGCCCTTATCGTTCGAGCCATTGGCTTTCTCCCCCACCGCGCATGCCGGTTGGTTTGTTAGTTGATTAAGGTCATGAAGCATTTGTGGATGGCGATCCGGACCTGACGTCATTTTCCGCCCTGAATCCATGCCGCATGCCGACTTCCTTCCAGCAACTTTTTGAAGTCAGGCCGAGCCTTGTCCGGCCCGACCTCGCAAAGTTGCCGAGAAAAGGCGCCAGCGCCCTTCGGTTCACTATTAATCTCTCCGAAAACAAGCCCTTCCAGTCAGCGCTGCTCTGCTGGAAAATGCCACCCTCGTCGATCCAAAATCCTCATTATGCCGTTGTCATATAGGCATAAAATATACCAGAATTGCGTCGACCTCTGAAAACCCCTGACCGGCTGAAGCCATGAAAAGCTCCGACCAGAACGGAGGAAGCCACCCGCAGTTCCGAGCTCATTCTGCCCCAATTTTTCAGGACCGCCGCTGTTCCTGACCACCGTGATTTTCACTGACCGCCCCTTGAAAACACTGCAAGTGCAGCGTTCCGGATTGCAAGAAGCGTTCCGTCGCTTCGCAGTTATATGTTCACTGAAGGGAAACGAGCAAATTCACATAATGTCACTTGCTGACACTTTCTGTCACTTACTACGTACAAACCATAATCACCGCATAACATTCATATTTATTCTCATGAATGCTGTAGCTATAGAGCCACGTCCGAACAGGGCGAGGCCAACTATATCTTAATCGGTAAAGGCAAAACCTGTTCCGCGAATAGCATGGAGGGGAAGCATCATGCCCGATTTTTCAGCCCGCCGACGCAGGCGACTCACAATGGTGTCCAGATGGGCGTAATTATAATCATAGATGTCTTCGCCCAGCGCTTCTACGAGCGCGCGCCGCTCGACGGCCGCGCCACGCCTCGCGAACAAACGCCCCAGCAAACATTGTTCCGCGGTGGTTAAGCGGAGACGCTGCCCCCTTCCGTCGGTCAGCACCCAGCCGCCTTCCAACAGCGCCCATCCGGCAACTGGAGGGAGCGAAGGGGCATGAGATCGGCCGAGGCGGCTATCGAGCGCTATCACCATAGCGGCCAGTTCCCGCACGGCGATGGGTTTGACAAGGTAGGCGTCCGCTCCACTCCTGAGGCCGTCGATCCGGTCATCGATGGAGCCGCGGGCCGTTGCCATGATGATTCCAACCGATTGAGAGGCTCGCAAATGGGCAGCTATCGACAAGCCGTCTTCTCCGTCCAGGCCGATATCAAGGACGACGATGTCCGACGGTTTTGCGGAATAGGCTCGATAGAGAGACGCGGCGCAGGCGAATCCTTGTACGTTCAAGCCCAAAGTGGACAGGCCCAGGACCAGCTCTTCGCGGAAGTCCTCATCATCATCGACAAAATAAACGAGGGGCGCGGTTTCAGCCCCACCTTCCTTGGCCCCCTCTGCGATCATCCACGAGTCCCCCATGCATTTTCTTAGTGTCCGATCTCATTTAATCATCGCCTTGTCGATCCTGTTCGGTTGCCTTGCACCGCAAACGTCATGGGCCATTGCATTGAAACCGACAGACGGCATTGCTTCTCCGGTTTCACTTGGCGGACACCTCGCTGTCTTTCACGATCCGACCGGCGCGCTCACGATTGATGACATTGCTTCCGGGCGCTCCGACGTCCGGTTCAAGGCCATCCCTTCCATGCTCACACAAGGCTATCGGAAGGGCGCAATCTGGGTCCGTTTCTCGCTGTCGGTCCCGACGGTTCCTGACCGGTGGCTGCTTCAGATAGAGCGCCCCCTGATCGAAAATGTCACATTCTATGTTCCTGACGGAGCAAGGCATTTCGCAGTCGCGCCTCCGATTGGCCTGTTCGGAGAAAGAGACGATGCCCTCGCTTATCCAAATCTCTTTCCAATCGACGCGTCGTCGGGCGAGGCCAAATATTACCTGAGACTTCAGTCGTCCACTTCAATAACAACCGCATTGAGGGTCTGGCAGGAGAACGGGTACGAAAGGTACCGGCGTTCTGACCTGTGGATCATGGGCATGGTGCTCGGCGCCATCGGCGCAATGATACTCGCCAACTTGCTCTATGCTTTCCTGCTCAGGGAATCGCTTTATCTTCTATATGTTGTGGTTCTTGCAGAATCCGCGCTAACATCGACATTTCACATGGGTTACGCCGGCGAAATATTGCAGATATTGAGCCCGACGCAAATAAATTACAGTTGGGGCGTGATAGTTTGTCTGTACAGCATCATCCTGGTGTATTTCATGGGACGGTTGTTCGATTTCCGTCACCACTGGATTTGGGGTTGGCGCACCATCCAGGGCATTGTGTTTCTCAACGGCATCGCCCTCATATTCGCGATCGCGGGTCGTTACGGCGACGTCGGGTTTTTCGTATCGCGCTTGCAGCAACTGTCCCATCTCTTCATCGGCGCATATGTATTCTATTTGATCATTCTGCAGCGACAATATCAGCACATGTTGGGAGCGCTGGCCTTTTCGGTTATGATCTTCACCCTTTTTGTGATGCAAAGCCAGTATACCGGTTCTCCTCTGTTTGCGATCGACAGTTCGCTGGCCCGGTTGCTGGCCGCAGGGACCTTGACTCATCTGGTGTTGCTGAGCGCTGCGGTCGCTCAACGTGCCCAGCTCGCGGAGCGCAGCCTGAGCGAGGAAAAGGACCGCGCGATCGCTGTCTCCCGGGCCGCCGAACGCGATCTGACGGTCAAGGTACGCGAGAGAACCGCAGAACTGGTGGAACGAAACGCCTTGCTCAAGGCCGAGATGGATCGACGTCGCCTGCTCGAGAAAAAGCTCAGACAATCACTCGACTCCGTCAACGACGCTTTGGCGCAGCAACGGAACTTTGTGGCTGTAGTGTCGCACGAGTTCCGGGGCCCGTTGGCCGTGATCGCGGCGGCCGCGGAAAATCTCCTGTCTGCTGCGGTTGACGGCCCCGAGAGTATCAAGTCGCGCATCGCCAAGATTGGCCGCACCGTTAAAAGAATGTCGATGCTGATCGAAAATGTGCTCGCCGGCGACCGGCTCAATGCCGGACAAGCGCCATTCGAAAAAGCAGAGGCATTCGATCTGAATGAGACATTGCATACGACCAAAGCGGGACTCGATGAGGATGCGGCCAAGCGCGTCAGCTTCATTCACGGCGACAGAGTAATGGTAAAAGGCGACCGCATTTTGCTGGAGATTGTGGTACAAAACCTGATCCAGAACGCTCTGAAATACTCGGCCGCAACAGCCCCCATCACCGTAGAGATTTCGTCCAACCAATATGCGGTATTTTTGGACGTAACGGACCAGGGTACGGGTGTTGCGCCCAGCGATCATGAACTGATTTTCATGAAATACTATCGCGCTGCCGGCCAAAGCGCGAATGGATCCGGCCTGGGCCTCTACATCTCACGAGAGATATCCCGGCAGAATGGCGGCGATCTCGTATTGGCTGCGAGCGACATCACCGGCTCGACATTCCGCCTCTCGTTGCCCACCGAAGCTCTACTTCTGGGGTCGTGTTAAAAAGGGACAAACGCCAGCATCGCGGTCAACGAGCGGGCAACGGAGCATTGGTTGCTCACCGACCGGCGGTGGATCATACGACTCATCATATGTGACGGCACGCTGCTCGGCGGGCCCGGTGCTGCCTGGACGCAGAGCATCGACACCGGCGCTTGCGGCACCGCCAGTTTTCCTCATAATATCAACCCCAAGACGAGGCTCGCGCTCCGCTAATTTACGCCGCGAACTATGCCAGAACATTCTGACGACGGACAATATCCATGTCGATGCAAAGCGCCCCCTCATCAACCCCGCCGAAGGCCCGATTCAACCCGCGCCGCTTCCTCTTTCTGGCCGCGCTGTGGATGACGATAGGAGCATTTGTCGGCTTTATCGTCGCCGGTGCGAACGGCGTGGCGCCCGATTCATGGATACCGTTCGTGGTGATCGGATTCATCGCGGCGAGCTTCCTGTTCACCGGCGTGTTCGTGACGAGCATATCGCGCAATCTGAAACCCATGCTCGAGTCCGCACAGGGCGGCATCGCGAGCCGGATTCTCGAATCGGCCGAGGGCGTAATTTCGCCTGACAGGCGCGTGTTGGCGCGTGTTGGCAAGCTTGAAGAGGCGGGGCTGACGGTTTCGAACTTCAATCATATGTTCATTTTCACACTGACGGTGTTTCCGGAACATGGCGCCCCCTACGAAACGGTGATCCGCCAGTTCATCACCATGGGCGAGTTGCCCAATTTCTACACCGGACGCTTTGTCGTGTTCGTCGAAGATCCGGAGGCCCCCGGCTACGGGCTCATCGACAAGGACCCGCCCGACGATTGGCAGCAGAAGGCCGCAGAGCCGCCCCTCGCCTGCAAGACGCAAAAAGCCGAGACATCCTATCCCGACAAAGGCACGCGGTTGTTCGGCGGCGAGCTGCGTCTATCCGCCCGGATGTCCCCGGTGCGGTTAACCGCCAATTTGATCGCGACTTTGGTCTTCCTTGTACTTGGCTTCCTGGCCCCCTTCGCCCTCGTGACGGGCGGAATCGAGACGGTGACGACATTCGTGCAGGATTTGCCGAAAACAATCACCGGGCGGGGCGAAGGAAATTTCGACAAGGAGAAGCTCCGCAAGGCATATGATCGTGCAACAGCCTTTGCGAGCAACCGGCAAATCTATCGCATGAATATCTACAAGGGGTATGTGAAGCTAACGATCGAAAATCCAGCTCGGGAAAATGCTTATGACGACGTAACCATGCGCGGCGCAGTCGTTGATTCCCGACCGAACGGGACAAGTGCTGCGATCAAGCCCGAAGAGACTTTCCGCGTCGCCGATACGAATTTCAGGGCGCTCGAACAAGCGCTGGGCGATGCGCTGATGCACGGCGACAAAAATCAGCTTTCCTACATCGGGTTCCGCAATCGATCGGAAATCTCGACAATAAGGATCAACAGCACGTCAGGCATTACGATAGACGAGAGGAAATTCATTGTTGTCACAGTTGGGTTTAACAGCGATTATGGATCGACTTCCCGAACATATGATGCCGCGACCGGACAGTTTTTGAACTAAATCCGACGGTCCTTGTGCCCTCGAAGGCGATCTGGCGCGGAGCCAGAAACCGCTATCACAGATCTTCAGAAAAACTGATCGCCGATGATCCACTCCTGCTGAGCATTCGGTGGGGTTCGATCAGACAACAACCCGAGATCTCCCGGCCAATAGCGGCTCTTGATGGCTAGCGGACCGGCTGCTTTTGAACTCGCATGTCAGGAAGCAGACGTCGTGGGCAGAGTAGCAATTCACATCCTCCGCCAATTGCATAGCCTGTTGTCATGGATGCATCTGATCTTTGCGGTCGCCATCAATCAGCTTCCTTCCTAATCGCTGGAATGACCAATTTTCCGGAGACAGCGCCCATGACCTTCCGCAAGCCTCGCCAGTTCGTCCTCGCGCTTTGCCTTGGCCTCGCTGCGCCGGGCATTGCTTCTGCGCACGAACCGGAATCGCCGGATCCACGCGGCGAGACGCTCTATCACGTCTCGATCGGTGCACCGGGCGACGTGCCGCTTGTCGCCGTAAACGGCGGGCCCGGCTTCGATCACAGCTATCTCGTCAATGCGCCCGTCTGGAAGGAAATGTCCGCCCGTCGTCAAATCATCTTCTACGACCAGCGTGGCACTGGCAAATCGCCGGCGACGAGAGGCCCCGAAGACATGACCGTCGACGGTATGGTCCGCGATTTGGAAGCGCTTCGGCGGCATCTGAAGGTCGAACGCATCGATCTGCTCGGGCACAGCTGGGGCGGCATTCTCTCTATGGCTTATGCGGTGCGCTATCCCCAGCATGTCCGACACCTCGTGCTCGTAGGATCGGGCGCGCCGAAGCCCGCCGAACATGAATTTCTTTTCGACAAGCTATATCCGGAAATTGTGGCGACCATTCCGCCAGATACGACACCGGCGGGGCAAATGGGATGCATCGCGATCGACGCATATGACCGGATGTCCTACTACGACCAGCGCAATCTGGCAGCGGGCGGCGGCGACGTTGGCACCTTCTCGCAGACGGTCTGCACCGAGGTCATGCTCGATGCGATGAAGCTCGATCTTTATCCCGCCCTCGCCAAACTCGACGTTCCGACACTCATCATCAACGGACGCTTCGATGCGAATGTCTCACCTACGGTCGCGTACAAGATCAGCCGGACCATCCCGGGCGCACGGCTAGTTTATTTCGAGCGGAGCGGACATTCGCCTCAGGTCGAGGAGCCCGATAAATTCGCGCTCGAAGTCGAACGCTTCCTTTCGGGCAGCATCAGGAAATAGCCGGAGCTTCCGGCGGTTGCGGATGCACCAGCACCTCAATCACCGCCTCGATCACCGCTTCGCAGGCGTCGGCGCGGTGGACGACGTAGAAGGCGTGCCCGGAGGTCATCGACCGGGTCGCGAGGCGTACGAGCTGGCCGGTTTCGAGATAGGGATCGACGATACCGCGCCAGCCGAGCACGACGCCGCGTCCCGCCAGCGCTTCCTGCAGCATCGGCGTATAGGCGCTGAACATCGGGCCGTGCGGCGACGGCGCGATGCCGAGATCGCCGAACCAGTCGAGCCAGTCGACGCGGCCCTGGGCATCGGGCGCAAAATGCAGCAAGGGCGCTTGCTCCCACGCCTCTGGACTATCCTCGGCCAGCCCCGGAAACTGCGCCAGCATCGCCGGCGCGCAAACGGGGAAAACTTCCTCTTCCAGAAGTTTGCGGTGCCTGAGCCCCGGCCAGTCGGATGGCTCGCCATAGCGGATCGACAAATCCACTTCGTCCGCATCGAAGCTTTGATAGGTGTCGGATGTGATCAAGCGGAGCTGCGCCTTGGGTAGCACCGCGCGCAGCATCCCGAACCGCGGCATCAACCAGTCATGCGCCATCGCATAGGTGCAGGCGATGGTGAAGCTGTCGGCTTCGCCGCGCCGACGGCGAATGGCATCGACGCTGTCACGAATGCGGCCAAGCCCGGACAGGATCGCGTCGGCCAGCGTTTCCCCTGCCCCGGTGAGCGCAAGCCGGTTGCCGCTCCGCATGAAGAGCGTGACCCCCAGGTCCGCTTCGAGGTTCGATACGTGACGGCTGACCGCCGACTGCGCGATATTGAGTTCGGCGGCCGCGCGCGTGAAGCTGCGATGCCGCGCCGCCGCTTCAAATACCGCGAGCGCGTTGAGCGGTGGCAGGGACTGGCGCAGGCTTCTCATCGCCCTTGCATATCGAAAAGGCATCGAGTGTCCACATTTCTCTTGTTACGGGTCAGCCCCGCCACGCCTAGGCTGTCCCCTTCAGGCAAGACCGATGGGGGACAAGTTGACGATAATCATATTTGAAAATGCCCGCGTGCTGAACGAGACGGCGGACGGTTATCGCGAGGATTGCCATGTGGTCGTCGAAAACGGCCGGATCGCGGCGGTCGATACCGGTCCGGCGCGCGCCGCCAATGCCGAGATCGTCGACGTGCGCGGCGGCGCCCTGATCCCGGGCCTGATCGACGTTCATATCCATGCCAGGCTTTCCAGCGCCAACGCGGCCCAGCTTCTCGATCATCCCTCCACCTATTCCTCGGCCCATGCCGCGCGGATGCTGCGGCACGCGCTCGATTGCGGATTTACCAGCCTGCGCGATGTCGGCGGCGGCGACCATGGCCTAGCGCAGGCGATCGAAGATGGTCTGATCCCCGGACCGCGCTTCTTCTATGCCGGCCGCACCCTTTCGATGACCGGCGGGCATGGCGACATGCGCCCCGCCCATGAGGATGTCGAGCCGTGCGGATGCAGCCGAATGAACATGATCGCGCATATCGTCGACGGCGCCGACGACGTGCGCCGCGCCGCGCGCGAGGAATTGCGCATGGGCGCGCACTGTATCAAGATCATGTTGTCGGGCGGTGTGCTTTCGCCCACCGATCCCATCTGGATGCAGCAGTTCACCGATGACGAAGTACAGGCCGCGGTCGAGGAGGCGGCACGATGGCGCCGCTATGTCGCGGCGCATGCCCACACGGCCGAGGCGGTGATGCGCGCCGCGCAACTGGGCGTGCGGACGGTCGAGCATGCGACGCTGATTTCATCCGAAGCCGCCGACGCGCTGCGCGATGCCGGCGGCTTTGCCGTGCCCACGCTGTCGGTCGTGATGGCGCTCAGCAAACGCGGCGATGCGCTCGGCCTGCCCGCGGCGGCGGCGGCGAAGGCAAAGGAGATCGCCCACCTCGCGATGCAGGGGTTCGAGACGGCGTGGCGCGCGGGCGTCCCCCTGGGTTTCGGCACCGATTTGCCCGGCGATGTGTTCGACATGCAGGCGCGCGAGTTTCTCTATCGACGCGAGATCCAACCCGCCGCCGCGATCTTGCGATCTGCAACCGTCACGGGCGCCGACATATTGGGGCGGCCCGACCTTGGCCGCATCGTCCCCGGAGCCACCGCCGACTTGCTCGTCGTCGACGGCGACCCGCTCGAAGATATTGCGCTGCTCGCCGAAGACGGCCGGCGCCTGCGCGCGATTATGAAGGCGGGACAGTTTCACAAGCGCGAGCCCCGGTCGGCATGACGGCGCACCTAGCGCCCGCCGCTTCGCCGACGTCCTTCGCTTCGACGCCGCCCGCCTCGACATGGGCCGCGATCTATCTGGGCGTCGCGGCGGCAACGCTGCCGGCGGTCCTGCCCGTCATGGTCGGCGTGTTCGCCGATCGTTTTGGCTATGGCGTCGCGGGGGCGGGAACGATTGCCGCGCTGAACATGGGCGGCATCCTCATCGGCAGCCTGCTATGTCCTCTGATTACCGCACGTTTCGGCTGGGCCGCGGTCATTCGCGCCGCGCTTGCGGTGATGATCGCCGGTAATTTGCTGACCATGCTCGACGGCCATTATGGCTATGTCGCCGCGACGCGCTTCCTCTCCGGGCTGGGTGAAGGCATCGTCGGCGGAATCTGTTATGCGGCGATGGGCCGGTCGGCACGTCCCGAGCGCAGCATCAGTATTTATTTCGCGGGCCAGTCGGTGGTCGGAATGGTCGGCATGGGCAGCTTTGGCTGGATCGCAGCCAGCCTGGGATGGCCATGGCTTTTCCTGATCCTGTCCGCGATAGCCCTTCCCGGCCTCTGGCTTGCCCCCGTCATCGGCAGAGCGCAGCCTGCGCCGGCGGGGCCGCGCTTGGGCCGCCTGTCCGCCAACCCGCTCGTCATCGGCGCGCTGGCGTGCATCCTCCTCTATTTCATCGGCATGGCCTCGCTATGGCCGTTTCTCGAGCGCATCGGCGTTGGCAAGGGCCTCTCGCCCGGAACGGTCGCCTTCGCGCTTTCGGTTTCAGCCTTCGGCGGCCTCGCGGGTTCACTTGTCGCGAGCGTGGTGGCGGGTCGCCTGCCGCGGACCATCGGCCTGTTGTCCGGGCTCTGCCTTCTCGTCGCCGGCGTGGGGGGGCTCGCCTTCCTGCCCGGTACGATGCCCTTCATCCTTTCGGTGAGCCTGTTCGCCTTTGCCTGGCCGTTTCAATATGCCTTTCAGTTCGGCCTGCTGGCATCGGTCGACCGCGGCGGACGGCTGATCGCGCTGACGCCGGCGGTGACCGGCGGCGGCCTCGCGCTCGGGCCAGCGATCGGCGGCCTGCTGCTCCAGAATCTGTCGCTGGGCGCCGTCAGCGCCTTTTGCCTGCTGTGCGTGGTCTTCGCCGTCGCCGGAACGATCAGCCTGCGCCTACCCTCGGCGGATTGAAACATTCACTTCCATCACATTTCGAGATGCTAACACAGAAATACTCTGCTGGCGGGCTGCATCATGCATGCGATTATCTCATGGAGCGGATTTCTTCCGACCGCCTTTGTCAGGAGCCTTCATGTCGATCGTCAACGCCACGCTATATCCCCTGTCCGATCCCGATCGCAGAGCCGCGATTGTTGGCAGGGCCGCCAGCCAGCTTGGAGAGGACGGCGCGGCCGCCTTTCCCGATTTCATCGCGCCCGACGCGCTGGCCGAAATGGTGGCCGAGGCTGCGGCGAAATTCCCGCTCGCCTATCGCCGCGATCAGCAGCTCGGCTTCAACCCGCAAGGGCCGATCGCGGCCATCGCCGACGAGGAGCTCCGCAGCCGCACCTCGCCCTATTCGATGTGGATATTGGGCTCCGACCTTCTCGATTCCACCGGCGCGCTGCGCCGTTTCTATGAATCGGAGGAGCTAATGTCGCTCGTCCGCGACGCGCTGGACATCGATAGCCTCCACACGATCGCCGATCCGCTGATCAACATCAATCTCACCTATATGGGCGTGGGCGATCAGCAGGGTTGGCATTTCGACGACAATGACTTCGTCGTCTCGCTGTTGCTCCAAGAGGCCGAGACCGGCGGCGCGTTCGAATATGCACCCGGCGTCGACGATGCGCCGCCCGAGGATATCCACGCCATTCTCGACGGCGCGTCGCCCCGAACCCGCCTCCAGAAGGTCGGGGCCGGCACCCTGCTTCTCTTCCGCGGACGCCGGGCGCTGCACCGGGTGACCGAGGTGGCCGGGGGCACGCAGCGGATCATCGCGCTGCTCAGCTACCACCGCGAACCCGGCTTCATTTACGCCGACTCGGTCAAGCAGAACGGGCTCGGCCGCACCGAAATACTCACGGCGCCGTAAAAGCGGCAGATCGACACCAGAACAAAAAATTCGAGAGGGATTGATATGTTGAAGCGGACCATGATGATTTCCTTGCTTTCGGGCTGCGTCTTCGCCCCGCAGGCCCATGCGCAGAGCGAGGCCAGCACCGAAAACGCATCGGGCGGTGATATCGTCGTCACCGCACAGCGGCGGGAAAGCCGGCTGCAGGACGTGCCGCAGGCGGTGACCGCCTTTGGCAGCGAAGCGCTGCAACGCTTGGCGATCCGCGATACCGAAAGCCTCGTCCGCAACACGCCCAGCCTGACCTTCACGCCGGTCGGTCCCGGCGAATCCAACGTCGGGCTTCGCGGGCTCACGACCGACCTCGGGCTCGCGCCGTCGGTCGCGGTCTATATCAACGACACGCCGTTCGATTTTCGGACCGATGCCTATAGCGGCACGCCCAACATCGATCTGTTCGACATGCAGCGCGTCGAGGTGCTGCGCGGGCCGCAGGGTACGCTATTCGGATCGAGTTCGACCGGCGGCACCATCCGCTATATCACCAACCAGCCCGACAGCTCGGGGTTCGACGCGCATGGCGAAGCCTTCGTCAATAGCGTCAAGGGCGGCGGCGAAGGCTATGGCGCGAAAGCCGCCATCAACCTGCCGATCTCGCCCAACGCCGCGCTGCGCCTGACCGGCACCTATGAGAAGATCGCAGGCTATATCGAGCGCTACGACGCCACGCTCGCCGGGCTGACGTCGCCGCAATCGGACGATGATATCGCCGAAAAAAACGCCAATGACGCGACGATCTTCAGCCTGCGCGGCGCGCTCCGGCTCGAGGCGGGCGATGACTTCACCATCACGCCGAGCCTGTTCTTCCAGCGCATCGATGCCGACAATCCAATCGCGACGCAGAGTAATCTTCCCGGGTTCGGCCGGGCGAGCGCGATCGGGCCCGAGCCGTCGCGCACCGACCTGCTGGTCGCGAACCTGACGCTCGAAAAGAGCTTCGGCAATGTCGAACTCGTCTCGTCGAGCTCCTATCTCCACAAGAAGTCCGATGCGACGCTCGACTATACCGCGCTTGGCTATAATATTCTCGGCGCGTTCGCGCCCTTCGCCAGCCTGACCCCGGCCAAGGCCGACACCTATGTCCAGGAATTGCGGCTAACCTCGTCGAACGACGGCCCGTTCAACTGGATCGCGGGTGTCTATTTCAGCCATACCGACCAGCAATTGGGGCAGATTTTCGTTGGCCAGGCGTTTACCGACCTGCTCGATGCCACCTTTGGCCCCGCACCGGGACCGGTCGGTCCAGTCTCCTATGACTATATCCAGAAGACGTCGGACCAACAGTTCGCCGGATTTGCCGAAGTCAATTTCGACGTCAGCGAAACCGTCGAGCTGATTGCGGGGCTGCGTGTCTACAAGCTCAAGAATACGCTCGAGGCCAGCTGCACCGAAGTCGTTCCCGGCATCCTGTGCGGCGCGGATACGCCGCGGGTTACCGCGAAAAAGACGAGCGCCAGCCCGCGCGTCACGGTCAATTTCCGCCCCAATAGCAACACCACCCTTTATGCGACCGTCTCGCGCGGCTTCCGCGCGGGCGGGGCCAATGCGGCGGTTCCCCCTGCCCTCGGCTGCTCGCTCGCGGAATCGGTCGGCGCGATCTTCAGCCCCGATTCGGTGTGGAATTATGAAGTCGGCGCAAAAGTCGAAACATCGGACCGGGTGCTGACCGTCAACGGCGCCGCCTATCGCATCGAACAAAAGGGCGTCCAGCTCGCCATCCCCGACCCCTGCGGGTCCACTTTCTTCGCCAACGCGGGCGACGCGCGCATCGACGGCGCCGAGCTGGAGGTCAGCCTGCGTCCGGCGCGCCATGTGACGGTCAGCGGGCAATTGAGCTATGCCGACGCCCGCTTTACCGATGTCCCTGACATATTCGGTGCCGCCGCCGGCTATGCCGAGGGCGATCGCACGCCCGAAACGCCGCGCTGGAAATTCGCGCTGTCGTCGGAACTACGCTATCCGATGAGCGACGCGTGGGAGCTCTATGCGCGCGGAAGCTGGCAGCATGTCGGCAGGACGCCCTTTGCCATCGATGGCGTAGTCAGTTCGGGGCGCTTCCGGCCAGCCTATGATATGGCAAACTTCGACATCGGGGGCGAGAGCGGTAAAGTCGATGTCAGCCTGTTCGTCCGCAACGCGTTCAACAAGCGGGGCATCCTCGCGGTCGGATCGGGCGCGGTAAGCACGATCGTAGGGGCGTATGAGAATGTCACCTACGCGGCGCCGCGCACCATCGGGCTCAGCGTGCGGGTCAAGGGCTGACCGGCCAATTTTGCTAGGAGGCCAAGCATGACCAGCAGCAATTATTTCCCGCGGGAAGAGTATGAAGCGCGCTGGAAACGCGTATGGGACGCCATGCGGGCCAAGGGCTATGACCATCTTCTCGTCTGGTCGCGCGGAGCGGGCTCTTACGACCGGCTCGGCAACGGTCTCTGGCTCACCAATTTCGCCAATAACGGCACGGGCCAGGATTGGGCGGACGACGTCCAGATGGGCGCCTGGACCTTTTCGGCGGTGCTGTTCCGCGACGGCCGCGCGCCCGAACTGCACAGCGCGCAGCCGCCGCAAGAAACCGAATATGCCAAGGTCGTTTGCGGCGAGTTGATCATCCACGAGCCCAGCCTGATCACGGGGCTTCCCGAATATTTCCGCAAGCACGGCATCGAGGGACGCGTTGCCGTGGTCGGCGACGACGTGCTGCCGGGGCTGTACGACCGGCGCCTGCGCAGCCTGACTCCGCAGATCGAATGGGTGACCGACGAATGGTTCTTGCTCGAGCCCCAGCGGGTGAAGTCAAAGCGCGAGCAGGAGGCATTTCGGACCGCAGGCGAAATCACCACCCATGCGCTCGCGGCCGGGATGGATGCGATGATCGCCGGCGAGACATCAGCCGAGGCCGCAGCGCGCACGGCTATGGAAATCATGCGGCGCGGCGGTGGCTTCTCGCGCATCGACATGCATCACGGCGCGCATGCCGAACGCTTCCTCCTCGGCGACATGCTGTACGGCTATGACACCAGCGCGCCGAAAAAGGGCGACATGGTACGCGGATGGATTCAGGGGCCGATCTTCCAGGGCTATTGGCTCGACCCTGGCCGTACCGCCGTTTGCGGAAGCCGCCCGACGAAAGAGCAGCGGCATATATTGGAGGGCGCCACCGAGGTGTGCAAGGCGATCATCGGGGCGATCCGCCCCGGCGTCACCCCCCGACAGCTAGGAATAATCGGCGAAAAAACGGCCCAGCGCTATGCCGGGGACGGGATCGACCTGAATCTGGGGATTTTCGGCCACCAGATGGGCACCTTCTACGGACCGCACATCATTCCGGCAGGCGATCCCGGCGAGTTGGAGGACGTCAAGGAAAAGCAAGGCACATCGGCGAATGAAATCATGTTCAAGGAATATGAAAAAATCGACGAACCCTATGAACCCGGGATGCTGATCGCCGTCGAAGCCTTTATGAAACAGGACGGCGTGGGCATGAGCGGTCTCGAGGATCATGTTCTGGTCACCAAGGACGGCTACGAACAGATAACGAATACACCCTTCTACATTTGAACCTGGCGTCGACCGGAAAATGCAGATCTTTCTTTCGGGAACCGAGGAATGCAGACGAACCGACGACAATTCATCTCGCGATCTGCGATCGGCGGACTCGGCCTTATTGCCGCGCCCTTGCTGCCATTGAGGTCGACGCACGCGCGCGAGCCACTTATAGAGCCGATCGTACGACCAATTGTCGCTTCGATGTCGCGCTATTATCGCCTTTCACCGGGCGATGGGGCGACGCGCGACGGCCATATCTGGATCCAGGTCGATCTGGGCTCCGCCAGACCGATCGACGCGATCCGATTGCGCCCGGCAGAAGCCGGCATGGCGTCTGGGCTCCGATCGCCGGTCCGTTTCTGCATCGACTGTTCGGACGATCCAGCTTTCGAACAAAGGACTCCGCTCGTCATTTGGCATGCGGAGCATGCTGGCGACCCGACGAATTTTCTCGCCCGCTTCCCGCAGGAAGCCGTAAATGCCCGCTACGTCCGGCTAGCCGCGAGCGCCGAAGCTCCCATGAGGAGCCCGATGTTGCTGCCCGGGCTTGCCTCGATAGAAATCCTGTCTGGCGGTACGACGATGGCAGCAATGGTTCGAAGCGGGAAAGTGAACCGCCGCCGCGGGATGCCTGCGGTCTGTTCAGTTTAGCGGCGGCGCCTGCCAGGACTCATGAAGAAGGCTGCAACGAGAGTAGACACGCGACTGCGAATGGCCGTTTGCCGTCAGACCGCTTGCGACGAGATGCTCCGAAAAACAGACGCGGGTGAGCTAGCGTAACGCAGCAGTTGGTCGCTAGCGATCGCGCCAATATCCTCACCTCCGAACCTGGTTTGCCAGCATGCGCGGGTGTTGCAGTGTCTTCCACGACGGGCCCGCGTTTCAGCAAAGCGACGCTGCGCGGGACCGGAAGCGGTCGATCAGAAGCGGACCGTTGCCGACGCACCGATCGTGCGGGGATCGCCGCGCAGCTTGCGGATCGCGGTGCTGCCCGCGAATATGCCGTTGTTGAGACCGAGCGCCCCGCCCAGCGTCTGATTGAAGCTGCCGGGCGAATAAACCTCGTTCGTCAGGTTGCTGCCGAACACCGAGACCGACCAGCGATCATCGCGCCCGTTGATCGTGAAACGCGCGCCCAGCAGGACATAGCCGTCCTCGATCGTCTGCGGATTGTTGTCGGTAACCGCGCTGCCCCGATAGTCCGACGTCAGCGAAGCATTGGTGTTGAAATCCCAGGTCATGCCGGTGCGACCGACATCGCCGTTGACGCTGACACCGAAAGCCCCGGTCCATGCGGGGGTGAAGTTGGCGCGCGTGCCGGTCAGATCCTGCACGGTTCCGGGCGGCAGCCCCGGCAAACCCGTGCCGCCGGGAAAGCTGGTGAACTCGCTGTCGAGATAGGCGAGCGAGGCATTGACCGAGAAGTTGCGGGTCGGCCGGATCACCGTATCGAACTCGAAACCCTGATGGCGCAGCGACCCGGCATTTTGCACGACGAAGCTGGTGCCGTCATAGCTGCGGTCCTGATAGCCGTCGATGTCCATCCGGTAGAGCGAGAGGTTTGCGGTGAGCGCCCGGTCGAGCCAGCTCGATTTAACCCCCAGCTCATAATTTTTGACCGTTTCCGCGCCGAACAGACGCTTGGTCGAAAGCACCGAACCGTCGGGCGCGAAGCTCGTCAGCGACGGCGTACCGCCGCCGCTGTTATAGCCGCCCGATTTGTAACCGGTCGAATAGCTGCCGAACAGCATCACATCCTCGCTCGGTTTGTAGTTCAGGCCAATGCGATAGGTGAAGCGATCATCCTTGATATCCGGCAGTTCCAGCACTTCGGCGGCGCGCAGAGCGAGCGCGAATGGCGTGTTGACGATTTGATCATAGCGGCCCTTCTTCCTGTCGCTGGTCCAGCGCCCGCCGAGGACAAGGGTCAGCGCGTCGGCGAGCTTGAAGTTGAACTGGCCATAGGCCGCGAAGCTGCGCGAGTTCTGGAACACGTCCTGTTCGGTTGCGCGCAACCCGCCGGTGGCGCTCAGATAGCTATTGCACACGGTGCGCGAGGCACCCGCCGGGACCAGCGCATTGCAATATTGCGACGCCAGGTTGAGGTCTTCGCCGATCCGATAATCTTCATTATAATAATAGAGTCCGGCCACCATATCGAGCCGGCCGCCAAGCCATTCGTCGGATGGCGAGATATATTGCAGCTCGTGATTCTCGCTTTGGGACCGGAAAGCGCTGGCCCGTGATCCGATCGGCAGCGGCAGGAAGGCGATATCGCCGTCCATCTGGCGGCTCTTCCAGTCGCGATAGCTGTTGATGAGCCGCACCGTCCCGCCGGCTGCGTCCATCGACAACTGGCTCGAAAAGCCGAACTGACGATCCTTCAGGCCGCCGGTGGCACGATGGTTCATGACCCGGTCGGACATGTTGGTGTCGGGCAATTGTCCACCGAGGCGCACCTGCAGCGCAGCAAGTTGAGCCGGCGAGACCGAGGCCGGATCGAAATCGAAATTGACGATGCCGTCGCCCTTGATCTTCGTGTAGTCGGCACGCACGATCCACTCGATCGCGCCAATGTCGGCCTTCATGCTGGTGCGAAAGGAATAGTCATCCTGCGCCCCATAGGTTTTTCCGTCGAACCGGTTCTTCCACATGCCGTCGAACCACTGGCCCTGCCCCGCCACCCGGAAGGCGAGATTTTCGCCGACGGGGACGTTGATATAGCCATCCAGCTTGTAACGGTCATAGCTTCCAACCTCGCCGGTGATCCGCGCGGAGAAGCTGTTTTTGGGGGCGGCCGTGTGCAGCGCAAGCGCGCCGACGCTGGCGTTGCGCCCGAACAGCGTGCCCTGCGGCCCGCGCAACACTTCGACGCCTTCGATATCCATGAAGCTGCTGACAATCGCGCCCGCGCGCGGCACATAGATCCCGTCGAGGAACATCGCGACGCTCGGTTCCGTGGCAGTGTTGCCAAAGGCCCCGATGCCGCGAATGCTGACGCGGAGCGCCGATGACACCGCGCCTTTCGTCGTCGAGAAGCTCGTGGCAACCTGCCCCAGATCCTGAATCGACATCACATTCGCCGACTGCAGGCTTTCTCCGCTGAAGGCGGCGATGGAAACCGGGACATCCTGCACATTTTCGGCGCGCTTCTGTGCCGTCACGACGATATCGCCGGCACCTGCGGCGGTTTCGTCCGGTGCCGTCGCGGCGTCCTGCGCCTGCGCCGGAGCGGCGATCGCGGCCAGCAGGATCAGCGTGGCCATTGCGGTCATGCCGTTGTTGAAGATATTCCTCATATGTCCTGAACCCTCTCTCTTTATCTAAATGAACCGGACGCGCGCCTGGCTCGCGCCGCCGTGGGGCGGCGCGTGTGGGCTAAGTTCGCGATCAAAAATGAGCCCCGGAGCCGCGCTTCGTCCGCTGACGGCGGGCGTGCCCCCGGGGCGAAATGTCCGGGGCTATTTCCCCTTGCCGGTTGCGGCCGGAAGCGGCGCCACGTCAACGGTTACGGAGCGGATGGCGCCCGTGAAGCGCGTGTCGGCGGTGCCATAATCCTCGGTGACCGGCGTCCCAAGGTCGGCCCCCACATCGGCGCGCGGATCGCCGGCAAAAATCATCGCCTGCGTCTTGTCGATGCGCCCGCTGGCGACCGCCTTTCCATTCAGCAGCAGTTGCCCCGTTCCACCCGCGCCCATTCGGCCGCCGTC
The DNA here is from genome assembly GCF_058807415.1 of Sphingopyxis sp. GW821-FHT12C06. Classification (NCBI taxonomy): domain Bacteria; kingdom Pseudomonadati; phylum Pseudomonadota; class Alphaproteobacteria; order Sphingomonadales; family Sphingopyxidaceae; genus Sphingopyxis; species Sphingopyxis sp. GW821-FHT12C06. The sequence goes on from NZ_JBXAQR010000002.1 coordinate 761,176, forward strand.
ATAAGCAAATTCGAAACGGAGCGTAGCCCGGCCGCTCGCCACGGGCGTGTCGGCGGCGACGGTGTAGCGTTGCAATCCCAGATAATTATAGGTGAAGGCGGGGCGTCCGTCCTTGAGGTAGAAGCTCCACCCGCCGAAACGTCCCCCCTGCGCCAGAAGCACCCCGTTGGCGCCGGCCGCCGGAATGTCGACATCGGCCGTCACGCTGAACGAGCGATTTTTCATGTTGATGAAGACATTTTCGTCGATGCCCGTCATGCCGGGATAAAGGGTCAGCGACGACCGGCCCGCCATCACGTCGGGGCGGCCGACCAATGCCGCGTTGAAACGTTCGATACGGCGGTCATCGATCGGCAGCACATGATTGGCGACCGCCTCGGTCTGGAATATGTCCTGAAGCTCCTTCAGCTTGGCGGGGTTTTGCGCCGCAAGATCATGGACCAGGCTGAAGTCCTTGCGCACATTATAGAGCGCCCATTTGTCTTCGGTCAGCGACGCGCGGGGCGCCGGGTCCCATGGTGCCATATGGATGGTGCCGGCGAACCAGCCGTCGTGATAGATGGCGCGATTGCCGAACATCTCGAAATACTGGGTCTTGTGACGCTCGGGCGCCTTCGCATCCGAAAAGCTGTACCCCATGCCGACACCGTCGAGCGGCATCTGTGCCGTTCCATTGACGCTGTCGGGAACGGGCAGCGTCGCCGCTTCCAATATCGTCGGCACCAGGTCGGTGACATGATGGAATTGCGACCGGACTTCGCCGGTCATTTTGATGTGCGACGGCCATGACACGACGAGGCCGTTGCGTGTCCCGCCGAAATCGGACGCGACCTGTTTCGTCCAGGTAAAGGGCGTGTCCCCCGCGACCGCCCAGCCCGCGGCATAATGATTGTTGCTCATCGGACCGCCGAGCGCGTCAATATTCTTGATCTGCAGATTGATGTCCTCGGGCACGCCGTTGAAATAGGTCGCTTCGTTGAACAGCCCGTTCATGCCGCCTTCGGCGCTGGCGCCATTGTCGCCGACGACATAGAGGATCAGCGTATTGTCGAGCTGGCCTATATCCTCGACCGCTTGCAGCAAGCGCCCGATTTCATGATCGGCCATTTCGCCAAAGCCGGCGAACACCTCCATCTGCCGCGCGAACAAGGTCTGCTCTGCCTGCGACAGGGTTTTCCAGTCCTTGATCGCTGCGGGCTTGGGGGCGAGTACGGTATTCGCGGGCACGACGCCCAGTCGCTTTTGCCGCGCCAGCGTTTCCTCGCGAAGGACGTCCCAGCCCTTGTCGAATTTCCCCTTATATTTGGAGATCCATTCCTTCGACACATGATGCGGCGCGTGCGTCGCACCCGGGGCGAAGTAGAGGAAGAAGGGCTTGTCCGGCGTGAAGGATTTGACGGTCCGCGTCCAATTGATGGCCTGATCGGCCATGTCGGTCATGAAATGATAGCCGGGCTTTTCGGGAAGCTCGATATGGGTCATGCCATCATAGACTTTGGGCGCCCATTGATTGGTTTCGCCGCCCATAAAGCCATAGAATTTGTCAAAGCCGGAGCGGGTCGGCCAGCGGTCGGTCGGCCCGGACTCGCTGACTTCGAAGGCCGGCGTTTCGTGCCATTTGCCAAAGGCGGCGGTCGCATAGCCGTTCAGCCGCAAGACTTCAGCGATATTCGCCGCGCTCGCGGGGCGAACGCTTGTGTTGCCCGGAAAGGAGGTGGCGGTTTCCATGATCGAGCCGGCGTTGACGCGATGATGATTCCGCCCGGTGAGCAGCGCCGCGCGCGTTGGCGAGCAGAGCGCGGTGGTGTGGAAATTATTGTAACGCAGTCCGTGTCCGGCCAAGCGGTCGAGCGTCGCCATCCGGATCGGCCCGCCAAAAGCGCTCGACTGACCAAATCCCATGTCGTCGAGCAGGATGATGATGATATTGGGCGCGCCCTTCGGCGCTTTCACATCAAAGCGTGGCGGCGGCACGGCATCGCGGATGTCGAGAACGCGGATCGGCGGTTGAATCGGCTCCGGTATCGGAAGGGTCGTGCGATCGGTCAACGGGACAGTCGCGGATTGGCCCGATGCCGCACCGGTTATCGACAGGCTGATGATTGCGACCGCAGCGAGCGGCACGCTTTTCCAGATGAGCGTCATATCCAGGCCCTCTCAATAAAACCGGTATTGCGCGTGTCGGCGCCGCGCGGGGCATCGACCGGGCACGGAGGTTCGAAAATCAAGATCTAACGGGAAGCGGGGCATGGCCCGTTCCTCTCCATCACGTCATTATTTGGATGGAGCCTAGGTGGAAGGGCTTGCAAAGTCTTTGCATTATCCGAACTTATCTTTGCATATTACGAATCGCATGCGCCTTGCGAAACATCAGCGGTGATTGCCCGTGCCACCGGCTGAATGCGCGCGTAAATGTCGTCTGATCGGCGTAGCCCAGCACCGCGGCGATATCGAAGATCGGCATGGCGGTGCTCGCCAGATAGGCGGCGGCCAGGCGCGAGCGCTCTTCATTGACGATGGTACGAAACTCGCACCCGCGGCGCGCCAGTTCGAGCTGCAGGATACGCGGGTGACGGTCGATATGCGCCGCCACCGTGGCGAGCGAACATAGTCCCAGCGGCAGCAACTCGACCACCAGCCGCCGCACCACAACGACCAGATCATCATGCCCTTTCGCTATCACTGATCGCAGGTAATTTGCGGCCAGACGATGCACTTGGGGATCGGGCGCAGAGAGGGGCTGAGACAGCATCTCCGCATCGAAAACATGCGCGCTGAAGGGCTGATGGTAGATGACGGGAGCGGCGAAATGATGCTCGGCTTTCTGCGTACCTTTGGGGGGAGGATCCGAAGCGATCCATATTTCCTTCGGACGATATGCCGAGCCGATCATGGCCTTGAACAGCGTCACACCCATCGCAACGCTGGCTTCGTTGACCTGGCGCAGAAAGGCGTGGCGGCGGTCATTGATCAGGAAAGACAGCGCGGCGTTGTCGCCCTCACAGGTCAGGCTGATCTGGGCACCGGGGCATTGGATGACCAGCAGGCGGGCGCCCGCCTCGAGCGCCTCTCCGACGGTGTTCGCCGAGCGCATCATGATCGCAATCGCCCCCAGAACATCGGCAGGTTGCGTCGCGACAAGCTCGAGCCCGAAATGGGGCGCGTCGAAGATATCCGCACAATATTCGAGCGCCTGGGCAACCGACCGATAGGTTACATATTGCTCGGGATCGTCCAGCCGGTCGATCGGGACGCCATAGGTCGACAGGATATGCGCGGGATTTCCGCCATATCGCGCGATCAGCCGGCGCAAACCGAACAACCCGCCGACGCGGACGAAATCGCCGGTGGGGACGATACCCGCGGTGGATTTCTTCTTGCTAGCAGCCATCGCCGGACGCCCAAGGCTTGCCAATGATCATTGGCCCGACACGCATCGCCGTCGCGCAACGCGTGAGCGCCCGTTCAAAACCACCCGGCATGTCTATCGGAATCTCCGCCTCGCCCGAAATCGTCCGCCTCTCTTGCCGCAACACCTCGTGCAGAGTCCACAAGCCGACGAGGAAATCGCCGATCTTGATCTTTACGAGACCGCAGCCGCGAAGTTTGCTGTCGAGCGGAGTGAACCCGGCCGCTTCGTCGGGCGGGAGTTTGCGGAGCGCGTCAAGATACCGACGTCTCCGCCGCGAGCCTGTCGCGGAACCTGGCGAGCTTTTCCACCGCTTCGCCCAGGATGGCGGGGTCCTTGGCGAAGCAAAGGCGCAGAATGTGCCTTGGCCCCTCACCTTCGAACAGCGCCGAAACGGGGATGGAAGCGACCCCGGCCTCCCGCACCGCGCGCTCGCTGAACTCACGGTCGTCGAGCGAGATTCCCGATGCCGCAAGATCGATGCAAAGGAACCAGGTCGCGGCACTCGGCAGAACGCAAAACCCGGCGCGCTCCAAGTCTGTCGCGAGCCGCGCCCGGGATGCGGCCCACGCATCGCGCCAGGAAGCAAACCAGCTATCGGGCCGGGCCAGCCCCTCGGCGACCGCCCATTGCAGCGCAGGCGGCGTGGTGAAGGTCAAAAACTGATGGGCCCGGCCGATCGCGACCGCCATTTCGGGCGTCGCACACAACCAGCCGACCTTCCACCCGGTCAATCCGAAAATCTTGCCCGCCGACCCGATCTTTACGGTCCGATGCTCCATGCCGGGGAAGGACATCAGCGAGCGGTGGGGAACACCGTCGAAGCGCACATCCTCCCAGACCTCATCGCATATGGTGATGAGGTCATGCCGAATGCATGCTGCGGCGATCATCGCGCGTTCGGCCTCGCTTGCGACCTTGCCCGCCGGGTTGAGCGGATCGTTGAACATCAGCGCGCGCGTCCGCGGCGTGATCGCCCTCGCGAGCGCCGCAGCATTGTAGTTCCAGGCGGGTGGAGCGAGGTGAACCGAGACCGGAACCCCGCCAGCGCGTCGCACCATCGGGGCATAGGCATCATAGGCCGGCTGGAAGAGAATGACTTCGTCGCCCGGCCTGACAAGCGCCAGCAGCGCTGCGGCGAGCGCTTCGGTCGCGCCCGACGTCACGATCACCTGATCGCGAGAGAGCGAAAGATTCTGCCGGCGCCGGTAGAAGTCGCAGACTGCATCGCGCAGTTCAGAAAGGCCGAACGCCGGAGGATATTGGTTCGATCGTTCGACCAGAGCGCGGGCCGCCGCGTCGATCATTTCGGGACGCGCCGGCTCGTCGGGAAAGCCCTGCCCCAGATTGATCGCGCCATGTTCGGTCGCCAGCCGGGACATATGCTCAAAGATGGTGGGCTCCATCGCGTCGTAAAGGGGATGTATCCGGCTCATGTCGCTGCCCTATCCTATCCCTGCGCGCCCGCCAACGCCCGCCCCCGAACGCCCCTCCCTAAAAGCCCGGAAAAGCTGGTACGGGATCGAACATCAACGCCAGCAATCCATACCCGCTCGCGGCGAGAAGGATAGCGCCGGCGGCCGTCACGATCAGTTCCGCGCGCAGTCGGCGGACCAGCCAGGCCCCGATCGGGGCACCGATGACGCCGCCGATCAGCAAGCCCACCGCGACCGCGCCGAAGGTCCGCCAACCCATCGCCCCGATGAAGCCTGCGGCGATGGTGACCGTCACGAAAAACTCGGCGGCATTGACCGTCCCGATAACCCGCCGCGGTTCGCCGCCCTGAGCCAGAAGATTGGCTGTAACGACAGGGCCCCACCCGCCGCCGCCCGATCCGTCGAGAATGCCGCCGACCAGACCGAGGGTGCCAACGAATTTGAGGTCGCGATAGGCCTGCGGCCGCCGCGCGCCACGCCAGAGAAGATAGATGCCCACCGCACCGAGATAGGTCAGCACTACGGGTCGGGCGACATCATCGGTCAGATTGGCGAGGATGAACACGCCGATCACACCCCCAGCGATGCCGGGAATGACAAGGCGGCGAAACAAGCGCCAATCGACATTTCGCTGCAGCGCATGGCTGATCCCCGATACACCGCTGGTAAAGCTCTCCGCCGCATGGATGGCGGCCGAGGCCGATGCGGGCGGCAGTCCGAGCATGAGAAGCAGCGCCGTTCCGACGACGCCAAAGGCCATGCCCAGTGCACTATCGATCAACTGGGCCGTGAAGCCGATGAGGATGAAGGGAAACAAGGTCCAGAGCGATAGTTCGGCCCATGGAATCATCACGCCATCCCTGACGGCCGGACACGGCCCTTCTTCTTTCGGTGCGTCAAAAGGAAAGCAGCCGGGAAACACAGCGCAATCAGCGACAAGGTGCCGGCGAACAAAGGCGTTCCACCAGCCAGCCACGGCAGGATGGCGGCCCAGATCGAAACCGCCAGCAGGGTCAGCAAAGCCTGTTCCTGTTCGATATCGGCGTCCGCCGTCAACGGCATCCCGCGTGCGTCGGCGCGCAGATGTTCCAGATGGCTCGCAACGACGCTATGCTTCTCGACACGATCAGAGGGAGCGAGCGAGGTGAACAGCGACGCCATGCCCGCGCCGACCAGTCGCACACCAACCGCCCGCGCAAACAGGCGCCGTTCGCCCAGCCGGTCGCTGATCGCGCGCAGGCGAAGACGCCCGCCGAAAACCAGATCGATCAGCGCGTCGCCCGTGACGGCCCTGATCGGTCGCTCCCGGGTTTCGTGGCTCGCTTCGATCCAGCCGAAGATCGCATTTGGCACATCGATGCCGCAGGCGCGCTCCAGCCCCTGAAATCCGGGGGCAGAGTTGGCTTCGCAAATCCTGTATCCCTCCTCGTCAAACAGGATGTCAATTCCGGCGATTTCGAGCCCCAGCGCGTCGGCGGCCCGGGCGGCCAGTTCGGCCATTTCTCCGGTCGGCGTATAGGGAACACCTACGCCGCCCAGCGACACATTGGATTTGAAATGACCCGGCGGCGCCCGCCGTTCCATGGCCGCGACCACGCGGCCGCCGATCACGAGCACGCGGACATCCCGTCCGTGGCTGGAGCGCACATAATGCTGGAACAGGAAATCGGCCTTCGCCTCGGCGCTCTCCAGCAGGCCCGCCAGATCCTCGAACTGGTTCCGGTCCTCGCACTTCAGCACCCCGGTGCCGCGCGTCCCGCGGAGCGTTTTCACGATCACTGGAAAGCCAAGCTCTTCCTCGATGATATCGGCATCAATCGGAAACTTTCCCAGCATCGTTGCCGGAATGGGCAGACCGGCGCGGGTCAGACGCTGCATCGTGTGAAGTTTATCGGCGACGAGATCGATCGTCTCGGGACCATTGACCAGACGCACGCCGCGCCGCTCGAAATGGCGGAGAACCGCGAGAGTGAAATAGTCCGTTTCCGCGCCGGTCCGGCACAAAATAAAGTCGGGACGATCCAGCGAATGGCCTTCATAATGAACCGCCCACTCTTCGAGCGGCGCCGCGACGATATCGAAATTATGCGGCTTGAGGATGAGAAGTTCCAGACCACGTTCGGCCGCACATTCCTGAAAACGCAGGATTTCCGGCACTTCGGGCAACGCCGGATCGAGGTCTCGATGGAAAAAGATCCAGCCGCGCAAAACTAATCTCCGTCAACAGGGGCCATATGCCATCAGGGAACGAGCGGGTCGAGATATCGTTCAACGCAAACGGGCGGCGGCTGGAGCCATCAAAGACCGATGCTCCGATCCCAGGACGATCGACCCGACCGCATATCTACCCTACCCGAACGCCCCGCTCCATGCCAACGCAGCAAATCACCCGGATCGTTCGGCGGTGGAATGAATTGTTGCGAGTGCGAGGTACTTTTTTCGCTCCTGGCATAGAAGAGGCACGGCGATGGATCGATTCCGCCAGTTTTTCCTCGCACCGCTTGTCGCGCTCGTGGGGCGGCCTCATCATGGCGATCATTGGTCTGGTCCTGCGACTCTACGGTCAGACCGCCTGGCGGACACCCTCCATCGCCTCGGCTACGGCCGCGAGCTCTATTCCCGGGCGTCTGCTGTCGCGATCCCGATCTTCGCGCGAAAGATTTTCGATCACGCGGATCAGCAGCCTGCGCAGTGTTTCGACTTCCTCATCCGAAAAATTGCAGGTTGCTTGCACTTGCACTTCCGCCGCAGCGGGAAGCAGAATGCTCTCCAAGGATCTGGCGTAGGGTGTAAGGAACACCAGTATCTCCCGGCGATCGCAACAATTCACCCGCCGATCGACCAACGCGGCCCGCTCCATTCCACGAAGCGTTACGACTGTTGTGGCATCGCGCATCGCCAGTCGCCGGCTCAATTCCCGCTGACTGATACCATCTTCGCGCCAAAGCTGCCGGAGGAAGGCCCATTGCCCGGCAGATACGCCGTGATCACGGGTGCGCTGTTCACGCAGCACTGAAAACGACCGGAAGACCAGCCGGGCGAGATAGCCAAGACTATCTTCGAACGCCCAATAGCGGACCCCATTCACCGTTTCATTTCCTTGAGCCTCGTCACTTTCCGCTTGGCAATTCCTTCCGCCACAGAGGCCCTAGCGCCGCGCGACCTCCACCACCGACTGGACGAGTTCGGCGAGAAGCCGCGCAAGAAAAGGGTCTGCGAGGTCGCCCGCCGCGTCAAATGCGCGATGAGCATGCGGAACGCTGAGTTGCTCGGGAACGACCAGCGCCTGCACCGTGGTCAATATGTGGCGGAGCTGGGAAAGCCCCCGCAAACCGCCAAAAGGACTGGACGACGCCGACACGAGGCCAAAGGCTTTCCGACGAAAAGCATGATAGGCTTGAGGCGCTTCGCCTTCGCTCGGGCAGGATATCCAGTCGATCGCATTTTTCAGCATCGCAGTGACCGATCCATTATGTTCGGGGCTGGCCAAAATCACCGCATCGTGGCGCGCAAATATCGCCTTGAGCGCCAGAGCCTCCGGCACGTCGCCAATCGACGAAGTGTCGGCCCCGAATAGCGGAAGCCGATAGTCCGAAAACGAAAGGCGCGTCGCTCCCAGACCATGACCCCGGACGGCACGCATCGCGCACCCGATAAGCTTTTCATTCAGCGAACCGCTGCGAGTGCCCCCGGCGAGCAGCAGCACCTCTGCCTGTGCCATGGCATCCTCCCTGGCGTCAGAAATCGAGCGACAGCTGCAGCGTTACCGTCCGCGGAGCCCCCACCAGCGCCATATGGCTGTTGCCGCCGAAGGTCGGCGTGTTGAACGCCTGGCTGATCGTCACCTTGTCGGTGAGGTTGCGGCCGACGACCGCGACTTCCCATTTGCCGTCCTCGCGCCCGAGCGCCAGCCGCGCGTCGAACTTGGTGAAGGCGGGCTGAGAATTGAGCGGGTTCATGTCGGGTTGGAAAAACGACCGCGACTGAGTGTTGGCCGACGCGCGCCCGACGATCTGGAGGCCATCCGAAACCGGATATTTCGCCTCGATGAAGCCGCTGGCCGTCCACTCCGGCGCGCGGACCAGCCTTGTTCCGGCGAGGTTGTTGGTCGCCGGTGTGCAAGTGACCGGCGCGTCATACAGGCAGGCACCGCCCGGATAGTCCTTATAATGGGCGTCGAGATAGCCCAGTGTCCCGCCGATCGTCCAATGGTCGCCCAGCCCGATGCTGGTGTCGACCTCTACCCCCTGCGAGATCGCCGAGGCGGCGTTGCCGGTGATGAAAGCGGTGCCATTATATTCGGACACCTGGAGGTCGGAAAAGCGCGTCCGGAACAGCGCGACATTCAACTGCCCCTTGCCCTCCATAAAGCGGAATTTTCCACCGATTTCCAGCGATCGCGCGCGTTCGGAATCATATTGGAAGGTCGCCGATCCATTGCGGATATTGAACAGCAGCAGCGCATCGTTCGACACGAAGCCTCCGCCCTTGGTTCCCGTCGCGTAGCTCAGATAGACATAGGCCGACGGGGAAAATTCGTAGCGCGCGCGCAGCGAATAATCCCACAAATTCTCGGTCCGCGTTTCGGTGAGATCATAGGGCAGATAGGTTGGCGGAAAGACCCCGACATTGAACGAACGCGCACGACCGGTGCGCTTTTCCTTCGAATAACGCAGACTGCCGCTGAGCATGATCCGGTCACTGACCGGCACCTCGAGCGACACGAAGGGCGACCAGGATTCGCCCTTCTGGTCGAATTGCCGCGTCGACAGTCCGTTGAGCGGCAACGGCACCCCGGCGCTCGCTGCGCCGAACAGCGATGCCTGCTGAATGTGCAAGTCGGTCTTGATATAGGTCAGCCCGCCGATGAAGGCGCCGCCATCGCCGATTTCGCGCTGGGCGCGCACTTCCTGAAAGATCGAATCCGACTTTTCAGTGATATCCGATTCGAGGAAGGTCAGCGGACCATCATAATCGGCGGTCACCCCGGCATCGAGTTTTCCATAGGCGCTGACCGATGTGAAGATCCAGTCGCCGACATCGAGGTTCATCGTCAGCTGCGCCGACGTCGTTTCGGTGTCGTCATATTCGGGATTGATCGTCTTCGCGGCGCGGCGGAACGATGGATATTCAGGCACTTCGAAACCCGAGTTGCGCACGGCGTTGCACAGCGCGCACGCCGGACCGCCGATATTGTTGAACACGGTCGCCCCACCGTCCATGCGGTTCGTCGCATGCTCAACCTTTAACAGCGCCTCGAAATCGTCGCTCGGTTCCCACAAAATCTGGCCGCGAATGCCGGTGAAGCGCGATCCGTTTTCCCTGCGGCCGGTGATCGTGTTGCGCATCGTTTCGCCGATTTCACCGATACGGCCGGTGAGGCGAACGCTGAGCGTGTCGGAGACCGGTCCCGAGACCGCACCCTCGAGATTCCAGCCGCCCTGTTCGACCTCGCCTCCGGCGCGCACAAAGCCTTCGAAGTCACGGGTCGGGCGACGGCTGACGACACTGATCGCGCCGGCGTTGGTATTCTTGCCGAACAGCGCACCCTGCGGGCCACGGACGACCTCGACGCGCTCGACGTCAAGCAGCGGATTCTGAAAGGATCGCGCGCGGCTGAGATAGACACCGTCCACGAACAGCCCGACCGACTGTTCAAAGGAAAGATTGCCCGTTCCCGCCCCCAGTCCGCGCATCGTGATCGCGAAATTGCCGTTGGTGCGATCGATCTGCAGATTGGGGACGGTGTCCTGCACATCGTCGAACAGCAGGATTCCCGATTTCTCGATCTGCTCGCCGCTGACCACCGCGACCGAAATTGGCACTTCCTGCAGCGTCTGTTCGCGGCGCGTTGCGGTCACGATGATCGTCTGGCCATCGTCGTCCGCCTTCGCACCGTCGGACGTGGCGTCCTGAGCAAAGGCGGGCGTCCCCAGGACCAGCGCGAGCGCGGTCCCCCAAAAAACTCTTCCGGTTTTCATAATACCTCTCCCAAGGTGTACGGATCAGGTCAGGCGCAATGTGCTGTATTGTGAGGCCGGACCCGGATATTCGGCGCCCTCGTCGGCACCAATTTCCGATGCAATCAGCGCGTTGGTCTGTTCATTCAGACGCTGGATGACCGCTTTGTGGGCGTCCGGTTTCCACGCGAGATTGTCGAGCTCGTCGGGGTCGGACACCGTGTCGTAAAGTTCGAGATCATTGTAGGTGACAAGGTCGTTCCAGCGCGTCGGGACATGATGCTGCGCGGGCGCGAAATAGCGTGCAAACTTGTAGCGCCCGTCATGGACCCCGCGATGCAGGCGGCGCAGCATCAGGTCGTTTTCGGGCAGCGGCCTGATTTCGGCGACCCCGGCCGGAACGTCGGGCGCGTTCCAGCCGTAGCGCACGGCATAGTTGAAAAAGACCCCCGCCTTGTCCCGGCCCGTTCGCACCTTCGGAGAGGCGAGCGCGGGGGACAAATCATGCCCGACCAGCCTGGGGTGGCGTTCGCGGCGTTCGGCGTCGCTGATCCCGGCCAGCGACAGCATGGTCGGGACCAGATCGACTGCGCTGCCCAGCGCCTGGGTGGAGGCTCCGCCGCGAAGGTCGGGATGGACGACGACCAGCGGCACACCGACATCCTCCTTGTAAATGGTGCCGCCTTTCTGCCGCATCCGGTGCGCCCCGGCGCGTTCGCCATGATCCGACGTGAACAGAATGATCGTGTTGTCGAGCTGCCCCGATGCAATCAGCCCGTCGATCACCGTCTTCATGTGGCGGTCGACGTCGCGGATGCAGTTGAAATAATAGTTCTGGTTGCGCAGCCACACCGCCTCATCCTCGTGGCGCATCCGGCCGTAGAAGGCCGCCGAACTGGCGGTGATCGCCTCATGCGCGCGCGGTTTGCGCGACAGATCGTCAAGGTAGTAGCTTTTGGGCAGCGGAAAGCCCCAGTCACGATCGTAGACCGGATCGCCCGGCGCCGCGAGCAGCGGCGCGATGAGATTGGGCCGCGCACGGGTCGTCTCCCCCTCCCCCGACGGATCGAAAAACATGATATCGTGCGGATTGACGAAGTTCACCGCCATAAACCACGGTGCGTCGTCGTCGTCCGTCGCAAAAGCCCGAAGCTGGCTGACGGCTTCGGCGGCCGTCACGCCATCATTCTTGAAACCCTCCCAGCTCAGCCCCTCGCGCTCACCATCGAAATTATAGCCTGAGAAACCATATGGCTCGAGTATGTCCGCCGTGTTGGGGAAAATTCCAGCCGCGACGCCGCGGAAATTCCGCCCTTCGTTGATGTTCGAAAGATGCCATTTTCCCTTGTAGGTCGTGCGATATCCGGCGCTACGCAGCATCGTCCCGATCGTCGGGATTTGCGGACTGAGCTGTGGGTGCGGCGGCGAATTGGGGTTGGCATAGACGCCGGTGTGCTGGGTATGGAGGCCGGTATAGATATTCGACCGCGATGGCCCGCACGGCGTCGTATTCACATGATAGCGGTCGAACGACATCCCCTTTTCGCGCAGCCAGTCATGCGCGGGGAGCGGGAGTCCCGCCGGAATGTCGGCGAACGCCCGTTGCTGATCGTTGACGATGAGAAGAATATTGGGGCGCTTGCCGCGTGGCTTGGCCACTCCCGGCGCGACGGGTGCCGCCTTTGCCCGGGTGCCGTTCGCCGCCACTATCGCCGCCGCCCCTGCCACAAGCAGAGTCCGCCGATCAATTCCCGTACCGTCACGCATCCCGAACCTCCCAAAAGCCGGTTGTGTCGTCTTTATAGTTAGTATCCTAAGATCATGCCGGAGTCGGGAATTTTGTCAAGTTAATTGCCAAAATATTTGCAACGCCCCGGACCGGACCGGCCCGTCAGAAGACCGGAGTGTTGGGCTCCAGCCCGATCAGCGCACGTCCATGGAGTTCGGTCGCGGCATCGAAATCATAGACGACGTGGCTCGCCATCACGTTGATGTCGCGCAGCGCGCGCTGCAACGGACTCGTCGTCATATGCGCGCTCGAGCCCGCGCCTTCGACGACCAGCCGGATAGCCTTGCGGCACATGTCCATAGCCAGCGCGACCTGCGCGCGCAGCGCAATCCGGTCCTCATTGCGGACCAGCCCTTCCTGCGACGCAAGCGCCACATTGCGGCGCCCGACCTCGCGCAGGATCATTTCCGCAGTCTCGGTCATCGCCGCTGCCTCGCCCAATCGCATATGAGCGGCAGGCTTTTCGATCTGTTTGGTCGTGGTGCCGAGCAGGGTGCGCACCCCGATCCGTTCCTTGAAATGATCGATGGCCGAGCGCGCGACGCCAACCGCCGCGATCGCTGCGGTGATCGCCAGAAACGGCGTCATCGGCATCCGGTAGATCGGGTTGTGGGCGTGAATCTTCGCGCCTGGCGCACAACCATTGCGCATTTCGCCCATGTCCATCACGCGATGTTCGGGGACGAAGATATCGCGGCAGCGAATATCGTTGCTGCCGGTGCCAGCCATTCCCGCGACATCCCAGGTATCGAGCACCTCGACATCGGCCGCCGGCAGGCCGAGGAACAGCTGGCGCGGCGGGCTTTCGCCCGGGACCATGCCGACGAGCAGCACCCAGTCGGCGTGCATGACGCCGGTGCCCCATTTCCAGACCCCCGACAGGCGATAGCCGCCCTCGACAGGCTCGGCGACGCCGGGAGGATTGGTGGCTCCCGGCGCGATGATATAGGGGAAGTCCCCGCCAAAGGTTTCGTCCTGGAACTTCTCGGGAAATTGAGCGAGCATCCAGTTATGCTCGACGCAAAAGGCGGTGACCCAGCCCGTCGATCCGCACCCCTCTGCGATCGGCAGCATCGCATCGATAAAGCTGTCGATATCGAACTCCAGCCCGCCATAACGCTTTGGCACGAAATGATAGAAGCAGCCCGTCTTGCGGATCGCGTTCCATACCGCATCGACCGGCCGGCGTAGCTCTTCGCATTCGAGCGCGTGCGCCGCGACCAGCGGCTTGAGCGCCATGGTCCGGCGCACCAATTCTTCGGGCGTCAGCGCGTCGAGCTCGGCACGGGACAGCCAATCGCCCCCCGCAGGGATGCGCCGATCGGCGAAAAGCTCTGTCTCGACCTGCTGTGCTTGTACGGCGATATTCATATCATCCTCTCTCCCAGGCGATGTATCGATCACATCGTCAAACTAGGATGAGGGATATTTTTGTCAAGAAACTTTACCAATTTGTCGACGCGTTACGACTTTGGCTGATCCGCCTCCAAAGCTTTCAATACGCTATCCGGCACTTTTGGCGGCTCACCCCAGTCCTTCATCATCGCGTCGCGCAGGCCGTGATAGGTCGGCAGTCCGAGCCGCTCGACCAGTGTGACCTCCAGATAGTGGAGAATCGCCGAAGCAGCCCGGCGGGTTTCGGTCGCCTGTTCGGGAAAGCGGACAATCCGGGCACGGCGATCGTCGGGATCGGGAACGACTTCCACGAGTCCCCGCGTTTCGAGTTCGGCGATCATCAGGCTGATCGCCTGGCGCGTGACGCCAAGGTTGCGCGCGATGCGGGTGGCGCGGCTTTCACCCGCCGAAATATTGGCGATCAGCATCGATTGCGCGCGCGTGACATTGGAAATTCCAGCTTCCTTGAGCGCAGCCTGCAGCGCCTCATCGAACCAATAGACGGCGCTGAGCAGGTTCATCATCAGGAAGGGGCTGGGCATTCATTGTCCTTCTACTCGCGCTAAACCGATCAGCATCGCGGATACTGGAGCCCGGCTCCAAGTTAAATAAGAAGTATCAGCGGGATAGATTGACAGCGTGGATTGTCGATGGATTCCGGGCTTGGCCGAAAATCACCGAGGATCAATGCGCCAACTGATACACCCGCTCGCTTCATGCGCGAGCCTGCCTGGCTTTGCCAAGCGATTTGACAGGTCGGCGTTGCATCGAGACCAGAGAAACCCGGCCACCGTCGGGAGCAAGGTGCAAGCCTGCAGACCGCGCACAACGGGAGAAAAGATGATCGTGGAAACAATCATTGCCATCGGCAAAGAGCTATTGCGAGTTATTCGCATACGCACTAAGGATGCCGCGCCCCGGTTTATCGGGACGGAATCGGAGCCATTGCGTGTCGGCGGTTGCAGTAAAAATCGACATCGGTACGCTCTATCTGTCCCACGGCGACTGGCTGCGCGAATGGCTGCGGCGAAAGACGCAGTGCACACATCGCGCGGCGGATCTGGCTCAGGACACCTTCTGCCGCCTGATCGAGGCCGATGACGCAGGCCCCGTCCGCGATGCCCGCAGCTATCTTTCGACCGTCGCCCGGCGCATATTGATCGACGATATACGCCGCCGCGAAGTCGAGCGCGCGTTCCTCGCTGCCTGCGAGGCGCACGGGCAGCATGTCGACAATCTCACCCCCGAGCGGATAGCCGAAGCGGTCGAGCTTCTTCGCGCCGTCCTCCACTTGCTCGAGACGCTGCCACACCGGGTGCGTCAGGCCTTCATCATGATCCGACTCGACGGGCTTCGCTACGCCGCCGCCGCCGAACGGCTGGGTGTGTCCGAGCGCATGGCCAAGCGATATGTCGCGCAAGCCTATGCGCATTGTTACGCGCTCGCCTATAGCGATTAAGTGACCGCCGAACGCCCCACTCCCGACATGATCGAGCAGGCGGCCTTCTGGTCGGCTCAATTTGCCACCGGCGAAGCCACGCCGGACGACCATCTGGCCTGTGAGGCCTGGTGCCGCGAGAATCCGCTGCACCGTCTGGCTATGGACCGGATGCGCGGGCTCGATGCCCGGTTCGACCACACCGATCATGCGAGCCGGGAAGCGGTGGACGCGCTGTTAAAAATCGGCCCTACGCGTGCGCGCCGGTGGGGACGCGCCGCGATGGGCCTGCTCCTGTTGGTCGGTGGCGGCTGGTTGACGGCGCAGTCGCTGACTATCCAGGCGTGGTTCCCCGATTATGAAACGGGTCGCGGCGCACAACGCCATGTCGCGCTCATCGACGGAAGCGCGCTCGACCTCGATACCGATGCCGCCCTCGATTTCGACCGTTCGGCCGGCTCCCGAACCGTAACCCTGTTCCATGGACGGATATTCGCGCGCGTCGTGAAAGACCCTGCCCGCCCCTTCGTGGTGAAAACGTCCGACGGCAAGGTGACGGCCCTCGGCACGGCGTTCATTGTCGAGCGGAACGCCAGCGAAACCTTGGTCACCGTTATTGAATCACATGTGCGCGCCTGTGCCGACGCGCGCGACTGTGCCGAGCTTGCGCCGGGCGATCGCGCCCGGATGAGCGGCGGAGAACTGCAAAAGCTGGGCAGCGTCGATCCGGAGACGGCGGCGCTGTGGGCCGAAGGCTGGCTTGCGGCCGACAATCGTCCGGTGACCGAAATATTGCGGGAACTCAATCGCTATCGCGCGCAGCCCGCGCGCTTCGACAGCGGCGATCTTGACGGCGTGCGGGTGTCCGGAAGCTTCCCGCTCGGCAATCCCGACCGCGCGCTTCAAGCCATCGCCGAGGCCACCGGCTTGCGCATCGAGCGGAGCCCCGAGGGCGCTGTCGAGGTTCGCCGCCCGAAATAATTCGCCCCGCCAGTTCCCGATTTCCAATCTCGCCCGTCCCCCTTGTGAAGCGATGACTTGAAAGGGATTTGAGATGACGGGGTTGAAATCGGCAGCGGCGATTATGCTGGCCGGGGCGGCATCATGGGCGGCGCCCGCTATGGCGCAACCCGCGCATCAGGCGAAGGCTGTCGATATTCCGGCGGGTCCGCTCGGCAATGCCGTTGCTCAACTCGGCCGCAAGATGGGCGTGATAATCGCTTTCGACCCCGCACTGACCCAAGGCCTGCAAACGCGGGGATTGCAGGGAAACCACACGCCGGCGACGGCGCTCGACCGCCTGCTCGCCGGCAGCGGCCTTCGAGCGCGCTCCGACGGCCGGGGCGGTTTCACCATCATACGCGCCTCCACGCCGCGTGCCAGAAAATCGCCGACACG
Source organism: Sphingopyxis sp. GW821-FHT12C06 (assembly GCF_058807415.1). NCBI lineage: Bacteria > Pseudomonadati > Pseudomonadota > Alphaproteobacteria > Sphingomonadales > Sphingopyxidaceae > Sphingopyxis > Sphingopyxis sp. GW821-FHT12C06. The sequence goes on from NZ_JBXAQR010000002.1 coordinate 778,001, forward strand.
CAGTCCGGCCCCCGCGCCCGCCATCCGCACGCGCGAAGCAGCACCGGTTGACGACGCCCAGGCGGCCGAATCCGAAGAGATTGTGGTCACCGGCTTTACCGCGAAAGAAGCGCAAAGCGGTCTGTTCGGTACGCAAGCCGTCCTCGACACACCCTTTTCCATCACATCCTACACCGATGATTTGTTCCGGGCGCAACAGGCGCGCACCGTCACCGACGTGATCGCGAATGACCCGTCGGTGCGCAGCAACCTGTCGGCGAGCAGCGAAAGCGAACAATATGTCCTGCGCGGCTTTCCGCTCTTCGCGTCCGAAGTCGCCGTCGAGGGTCTGTTCGGCATGCTGCCGATCCGCCGCATTCCGATTGAACCTTTCGCCAAGGTTGAAATTTTCCGGGGCCCCAACGCGCTGGTGAACGGCGTGGCGCCTTTCGGAAACATAGGCGGGATGATCAACCTCATTCCGAAGCGCGCAGAAGACCGGCGTACGCTCAGCGCCACCGCCTCCTATCTCTCGGCCGGGCAGTTCGGGGGGCATGTCGACGTCGGCGGACGCATTGGCGTGGATCGCGCGCTGGGCATCCGCCTGAACGCGGCGGGGTACAAGGGCGATCTCGACATGGATTTCACGAACCGGCGCGCCGGGATCGCGAGCCTCGCGCTCGATTACAAAACCGGAAATCTCCAGCTGACCGCCGATCTTCTGTATACGGCGGAACGTCTGATGGGACAGGATTATCATCTGACCGCGGCAGGCGGTTTCCAGATTCCCGACGCGCCCGATTCAAAGCTCAATTTTGGCCAGCCGTGGACGCGGACGACGAACGAAAGCAAACGGTTCATCCTTGGCGCGAAGTACGAGATCGTTCCCGGGACGACGGTCATGGCGAAATATGGCTATCTCGATTTCGACGAGCAATATCGCTATGTGCAGGGTCAGTTGACGGGGGCGAACGGCAATCTCACGGTGCGGTTCAGCCCTTTTGCCAGCCGGTCGATCGACCAGACAGGCGAGATCGCGCTGCGCTCGAACTTCGATACCGGCCCGGTTCGTCATCGCCTCGTCGCCTCGGCGACGCGGCTCTTTATCGAGAGCTTCGGCAATCCCGCCTTCCCCGCCACGGCGACCTTCACCAACAATATCTATGATCCGGTCCATGTCGCCCGCCCCGACAGCATGTTCAACGCGGCAGCCGCGGCGCGCTTCGACGATATGCGCCATACCTCGGACCGCAAGCTGTCGAGCATCGCGATCGCCGACACGCTATCGGCATTTGATGAGCGCGTTTTACTCACGGTAGGGCTGCGCCGCCAGAATGCCAAACTTACCAGCTTCGACCGCGTCACCGGCGCGGTGACGAGCACCTATAACAAGTCGAAGACGACCGCTGCCGTTGGTCTGGTGGTCAAGCCGCAGGACAATTTGTCGCTGTACGGCAGCTTCGCGCAAGGGCTGACACCCGGCCTGTTCGCGCCGGCCGGGTCTGCCAATACCGGATCGGTGTTTGCCCCGTCGGTCAGCACGCAGTATGAGATCGGTTCGAAGATCGACGTGGGGCCGTTTGATGCGAGCATCGCCCTGTTCCGCATCAACCAGCCTTTCGGCTATGTCCAACCCGCGACCAACCTGTTCGTTATCGATGGCGACGTCGTGAACCGCGGTGTCGAAATCAACCTGTCGGGCAAGCCGGTGCAGGGGCTGACGTTGCTCGGCGGCCTCCTCTACTCGGCTGCCGAACAACAAGGCACCGCGGGCGGATTGACCGACGGCGAACGGCCGATCGGTGTCCCGAAATGGCAGTTCAACATGTTCGCCGAATATGAACCCGCTTTCCTTCCCGGCTTTGCCGTCAACGGGCGCGTCATCCATACCGGTCGCCAATATTATGATGCGGCCAACCTGCGCCCCATCGATAGCTGGCGGCGTTTCGATCTGGGCGCGCGCTATGCCTTCGACGCCGGCAGCGGCCGCTACACGATCCGTGGCAGCGTCGAGAATGTCGGCGACAGCGCCTTCTGGCAGTCGGCGTCGCGCGGCTTCCTGACCCGTGGTTCGCCGCGGACCTTCCGCCTGTCGCTGGAAGCCGCGTTCTGATCGGCCGCGCCGGCCCCATGGGTCGGCGCGGCTCGTCCGTCACGTCATGACCCGCACGATCCTCTTTCAACTCCACTGGTTTCTCGGCATCACCGCCGGCCTTGTGCTGGCGGTGATGGGGGTGAGCGGCGCGCTCATCTCGTTCGAAGACGAACTACTGGCGGCAATCAATCCCGGCGTTGTCACGATCGAGCCGGCGGCCACTCCGCCGCTTTCGGCGCCGGAACTCGCGAAGCGCGCCGAAGCCCATCATCCCGGCATGCGCATGACGCGGATCATTGTGCACGACGACCCGTCCCGGTCGGCGTGGGTCAGCTTCAAAAAAGACGGGTCCAAGGAGCGCACGACCAATTATATCAACCCGGCAAGCGGGCGGCTGCTCGGACCCGGACGCGGACAGGAATTCTTTGACTTCACCATCCGCTTTCACCGCTGGCTCGCACTGCCCGACGGCGGCAACGGCCCTGGTCGGCAGATTACCGGCATCGCGGCGCTCGCGCTGATCTTCTTCGCCCTGTCCGGGCTTTATCTGCGCTGGCCGAGACGGCCGCTCGACTGGCGCGTCTGGCTGACGCTCGACTGGCGAAAGACCGGGCGCAATTTTCACCGGGCTCTGCATGCCACGATCGGCGGCTGGGTCGCGATCTTCTACCTGATCAGCGCGGGGACCGGGCTCTGCTGGTCCTACGCTTGGTATCGCGACGGGGTGAACCACCTCCTGTCGGCCGAAGCCGTCGACACCGGAATGAAAGGCGCGAGCAAAGCCAGCGGCGACCCGGCCGACTTCGCAGTCGCATGGACGGCATTCGTCGGTGCTACCGGGGGCCGGCCCTACGAGACAATCACCGTGACGCTGCGCGACAATGGCGAGGTGCAGATTCGCGCCAAACTGCCCGGAGCGCGGCACGACCGGGTGTCCGACGAACTGACGATCGACGGGACGAGCGGCGCGATTGTGTCGAAACTTGCCTATGCCGACCGGGCGCTCGGCGAAGATCTCGTTATCAGCCTCTTTGAAATCCATCGCGGGGCCTATTTCGGCATGGCGGGACGGATCGGAATCACTGCCGCCGCGCTTACTATGCCCCTGTTCACGGTGACCGGCTGGCTACTCTATCTTTCGCGCCGCCGCCGCAAGCACGCGCTCAAGGCCGTCCCGCAACCGGCCGCAGCTTCCGCTATCGCAACCGATCAAGCCAGCATGCTCATCGTCTTCGCGAGCCAAACGGGCACCGCCGAGCGGATCGCACGGTTGACCGCCGACGCTTTCCCCTCGGCCGCGACATTGCCGGTCGCACAGCTAGACGACGCAGCGCTCGCACGTGCCGACAAACTGCTGCTGATTGCGAGCAGCTATGGCGAGGGGGAACCACCCGACGCGGCGCGCGGCTTTGCGCGCCGGATGATGGCGCGCCCCCGCGATCTCGCCCATATCCGCTATGCGGTCCTCGCGCTGGGCGATAGCGAATATGACGACTTCTGCGCCTTCGGCCATCGCTTGGATCATTGGCTGCACGAAAGCGGCGCGGTGCGGATGTTCGACCTGATCGAGATGGATAGCGACGACGCGGGCGCGCAGCGGTCGTGGCAGCAGCAGCTGGCGGCGCTCGGCGCTCGCACCGACCAACCCGACTGGGCGCGCGTCCCGATGGCGGACTGGCGCCTCGTTGAACGCCGCCTCCTCAACCCGGGAAGCGCAGGAGAATCCGCCTATCATATTGCGCTCGAGCCCCTGCCCGGGGCGAGGGCAGACTGGCTCCCCGGCGACATCCTTGAGGTCGAGCCACGGCATGACCCGCGCCGCATCGACGCCTTTCTTGCGGCGTCAGGCAACACGGCCACCCCGGCGCTGCGGGATCTGCTGGCCCGATCCATTCTCCCCCGCGCCGACGCACCGTTGTTCGACGCGCGGGAACTCAAGCCGCTCGCCCACCGCGAATATTCCATCGCCTCCATCGCCGGGTCGGGGCAGATCGAACTTATTGTGCGCCAAAGGCAGGCCGGGGACGGCCTGCCCGGCCTCGGATCGGGATGGCTGACCGAGATCGCAAGCCCCGGCGCGATCATCAAGGCGCGGATCCGTTCCAATCCGGCCTTCTATCCCCCGTCCGATCCTTTCCGGCCGCTGATCCTGATCGGCAACGGCACCGGCCTTGCCGGACTGCTGGCGCATCTTCGCCATCGGGCCGTTAGCGGCGGGGGCCCGGCATGGCTCTTCTGGGGCGAAAGACATCCCGACTTCGACGATTTTTGTGGCGAAGAATTGCGGGGCCTGCAGCGGCTGGGCCACTTGGACCGGTTGACCTGTGCATGGTCCCGGCTCGCCGAAAGGCGATATGTCCAGGACGAGGTTGCACGCGCCGCTACCGATGTTCGCGCGCTGATCGATGACGGCGCAGCCATCTTCGTTTGCGGAAGCCTGCAAGGCATGGCGCCCGCGGTGGATGCCAGCCTGCGAGAAATAATGGGTGATGCAGCGGTCGAACAGCTGAGCGAAGAGAGACGATACAGCCGCGATATCTACTGACGAGATCAAAACCCGGGGGGAACGACGGCTCGGTCCCACGATCCGGCAGTTTCTCGCGCAATATTTCTCGTCTTTGGTTGCCCCCCAATCAAGGAGTCGCGGCAAATATTATGCGCTACCTGGATGGCGCGGAACCGGGTCGGGTTCATGTCGCAAGCAGCGACCGCATCCATTCACCGAAGCTCGCGCTGGCGCTATGATCCGACAGGAGCAACCAATAGGAGCGTCCGCGACGGACCGAAATGCGCGATACTTCGACCAGCTCGGCATCACCGAGATGCCTGGCGCAAACGAGGCGGGGTAACAGCCCGACGCCCTGCCCCGTCTCCACTGCGTTCAGGATCGCCGATGTCTCGCGGAACTGCACCGGATGATTGGCCAGTGGCCATGTCACACCTGCGGCCCGATGCCAGATGGACCAGGCTGTGCCCAGCAGCGGCACGGCCAAGTCCCGCTGCATTTCCAGACTGCCATTGATTTTCGCCGCCACGTCCGGGCGCGCGACAGCCACCAACTCTTCCTCGCCGAACCATTTCGCGCCATCGGGCGCGCGCTCTTCACTGGCAATCACCAGCGCAACGTCGCACGCGTCTGCGCCGTCGAAGTCGCGTCCCAGCCCGATAACCGACGTGGTAATCTGGGGATACCGGTCATGAAACGCCTCGAGATGTGGCATCAGCCAATAGTGAAGCAGGGAGCGTACGATTCCGACCACTAGCGGACGTTGCGGCGACGACAATTCGGTCCCCGCATCGCGAATCATCGACAATGCGCGCGCCACTGCACCCGCATAGGTTCGTGCCTCTTCCGTGGCGCGCAGGCCCGTCGGCGTCCGACGAAACAGCGTGACGCCAGCCCGTGCTTCGTATTGCCGGACGGCTTGGCTGATCGCTGACTGCGTCAGGTTCAATTCGCGCGCAGCAGCCGTGAAACTTTCGAGGCGCACCGCGGCCTCAACCGCGCGGAGCGCCGCCATAGGCGGATAAACAGCGTTCAAGTGCATCGCATATTAGTAATGCTTATGGAGGGTGAGAGAAAGCCGCGTTTTTCTTCGCCTCCGAAGATTGCCAAAACCCGCATCATGAACGGCACGGCGTTATCGCTTCTCTCATTTGCAGCACTCTGGCTGATGCAGGTCACGATTCCAGGTCCCAATTTCGCGCGCATCAGCGAAGCGACCTTCACCCATTCCCGCGCGCTGGGAATGAAGACGGCGACCGGAACGGCTGCCGCGAACGCTTCATGGTGCCTGATCGCCCTGGCTGGTGCGGCCGCCATCGCGCATGATCCGCTTTTCGGCCCGCTGCTGCGGATGGCCGGAGCGCTCTATTTTGCCGTCTACGGCTGCCAGCTTCTCTATCGATCCTTCCAGCCGCGTTCGGGCGCGCACTCATCGGTCAACAGCGTGACGGCCTTTCGGTCGGGTTATCTCACCGGGATCGTCAGCCCGCAGGCCGGCTTGTTCTTCGCGAGCGCGCTGACGAACATTCTGCCTCCCGTCCGCGACTGGACCATTGCGGTCGTCATTGTCGCGATTGCCGCCGGGACGACGTTGGCCTGGTACGCGATCGTAACGCTGTTGCTGGCAACGCCCCCGGCGCGGACATGGTACGAGCGGCGGCGGCCGGTCATCGAACGAGCACTGGGGTTAATCCTGCTCATCGCCGCGATCCGGTTGATGGTGGCAGCGACTGCCACAGGCCCGATCGCCAATCCTTGATCGCTTCGACGGGCGTCATTGGGGTGCCAGGCTGGGAAAACGGATAATGAGGTTCATCGCTCCTTCTTCGTCGCCCGCGCCGCCCGGACACCATCGAAGAACGGCTTCTCATTGACCTTCACCGCGAGCCCCTTCTTCGACAGGAAAAAGGCGGCGCGCGGCATGGTGATGTTGCCTTCACTTGTGGTCAGCACCGCCCCCTGCGGTGCCAACGTCTTGACCTTGCCAAGCACCGCCGTGCCATCGGCGCTGTACACCTCAGCCCCGGGCTTCAACGCTCCGTCGACCGCCGCGGCGTCAGCCTCGGCTTCCTTCAGTACCGCAAGAATTTTCTCTTTCGGAGCCTTCAGGGCTGGCCCTTTCCTGGTTTTCAGAAATGCATTCTTCGGTACCACCAACCCGTTGCCGTCGATCGCCACAGCGACCTTGTCGCCCATGACCTTGACAATCTGGCCGATCTCTTCGCCTTCCTGATCATAGACTTTGGTGCCAAGGGTCAACGACGCGGGAGGCGCCACCTCCTGCGCCTGCGTGGCAGGAACAACGGACAGCACCCCACCGGCAAGACATAGCGCAGCGAGCAGGCCGGAAAGCTTGGACATGAAAAGCTCCTGTCGAACAGCAATACCTGCCCGTGCAGCATCGCACGGCGTCGCTCCAAATGCCGTGTAGCCCGGCCGTGCACCGGACACGGCGAGCCGACCAAACGGCTTCAGGCAATCAAAACAAGGCCCCCAACCGCAGCAGCGCGATACGCCCGATCGATCGACGATGCACAGCGGCTGTGCTTTGGATAATCCTAGCCGCCTCGCGTCAGCTAGCACATGGCGTCGTGCCGTATCGACTTGGTCTGACCCAGCAAGGTCGCGCGGCCAATCTCTTCGGGCGAAATGCCCAAATGGCCCGCTGTTTCGGTGAGCACCGGTACTTGGCCTAGCGTGCTGATCGGCAAGGATGCAGCTATTCAGGCTTTCTGGTTGCAGGCAACGCCGGCGGAAGGCCGCGAAGTAATCCTGGTTTTCCGTGACGCCAGCACGATAGCGAGGCCACCGATCGCCATCACCGCGCCCGCAATCGATACCGCGGGATAGCCAAGGCCCAGCCCGATCACACCGCCGCCGGCCGCCGCGCCGATCGCATTGCCAAGGTTGAAGGCACCGATATTGACCGCCGACGCCAGATTGGGGGCATCGGATGCGGCCTCCATCACGCGCATCTGCAGCGGCGGGACGATGGCAAAGGTCGCAACGCCCCATGCAAAGATGGTGACCGCCGCGGCGATCGGCGAGAACATCGTCACTGCGAACAGAACAAGCAAGACAGCCAACCCGGCGAGCGAAACGATCAATGTACGATCGATCGAGCGGTCGGCAAAGACCCCGCCGAGCCAGTTGCCGACCGTGAGTCCGAGGCCATAGATTACCAGCATCGCTGTGATGTAAAGCGTCCCCGCCCCCGTCATTTCGGTCAGGATCGGCGCGATATAAGTGAAAACAGTGAACATCGCCGCGGATCCAATGGCGGTCAATGCAAGCGCGATCAGCACCTCGCGGCGCTTGAGCACCTTAAGCTCGGCAAGCATATTGCCGCCCTCGGCGCGCGGGATGTCGGGCAGCGCGAAACGAAGCGCCACCATCGTGATCAGACCCCAGATGGCGATCGCGCCGAAAGCCGTGCGCCAGCCGAATGTCTCGCCGATCCACGGCGCGAGAGGCACACCGATGACATTGGCGAGGGTCAGCCCCATGAACATCGCCGCGACCGCGCTTGCGCGCTTTTCGGGTGCGACAAGGCTCGCCGCGACGACCGACCCGACGCCAAAGAAGGCGCCATGGTTGAGCGAAGTGACCACTCGCGCGATCATCAGCGTCGCATAGTCGCTCGCGATCGCCGACAGGAAGTTGCCGAGCGTGAAGATCGCCATCAGCGCGATCAGCAATGTCCGCCGCTTCAGTCGCGCCGTGGTCAATGTCATCAGCGGTGCACCGACCAGTACGCCAAGCGCGTAGGCCGAAACGAGCAGTCCGGCGGCCGGGATAGAGACCCCCAGGCCCTCCGCCATATTGGGGAGCAGGCCCATCGGGGCGAATTCGGTGATGCCGATGCCAAAGGCGCCAGTGGCCAGCGCCAGCAGTGGAAAATTGATCTTCATATGCCTGATTCCTGCGAGGTGGCCGACCGCAAATACCGATTCAACCCTCATTTCACGTCCGGTGCACAGATGGCCTTCGTCGATCAATTGGTTTAGAGGGCAATTCGGTCAAACATTTGTGAGCTGAACGCAAAGATGAGTCGCGACCGCATCAACCGCGCCGCCGATATGGAGATATTCGCTACTGCGATCGAACGCGGCAGCTTTTCCGCGGCTGCGCGCATACTCGGGCTGTCGCCATCGGCCGTCAGCCGCGCCATATCGGGAATCGAGACCCGGTTTGGCGTTCGCCTGATCGTCCGTACGACGCGCGCGCTGGCGATGACCCCCGAGGGCGAGGCTTATTATCACGCGGCGCGGCGCATCCTCTCCGACCTCACCGAGGTCGAGCAGGCAATCGGCGAACAGGCCGCACCGCGCGGTCGGCTGCGGGTCAGCACCACCCTCTCCTACGGCCGGCTCCATGTCGTACCCTTGCTCGGCGAATTTCTGGACCTTTACCCGGGCATCATCGTCGATATCAGCCTGACAGATACGGTGATCGACCTGATCGAGGAGCGCGCCGACATCGCAATCCGCATAGGCCCGCTGCCCGACAGCCCGCTGATCGCGCGGCGACTGGGCGAAAGTGACCGGGTGGTTGTGGCATCCCCGGCCTATCTCGCACGCTACGGCGAACCGATAGTGCCCGAGGATCTTTCCACTCACCGCTGCCTCGGCTTCAACTTTCGCCGCCAGCAGCCTTGGTGGCCGTTCCGCCGCGAAGGACGCGATATCAGCCTGCCGATCAGCCCCGCGATAGAAGCCAATAATGGCGACACCGTCACCCAGCTCGCGTTGGGCGGCGTGGGCATCGCGCGTGTCGGGCGTTTCAACGTTGCCGACATGATCGCCGACGGGCGGCTCGTCGAACTGCTCACCGACTATAATCCGGGCGATGTCGAGCCTTTCCACGTACTTTTCCTCGGCGGTTCGACGCTGCCGGCACGGGTGCGGGTGTTCATCGACTTCCTCGCTGAACGGCTTGGCGGCGCGAAACATAGCGGGCAGGCGGAGGGCCAAGGTAATTCTCGGCCCTCCGCCTGCCCGTGATGGATTCTCGGGAAACCAGTCCGCCGTAAAGGGACGCGGACAGTCACTTGCCATTCCGGCCTTCGCGCCTAGCTCAACCAGACCTTTCCTCTCGGGGTATCGAGCACCAGGTTGATGCTCGCCTTGTTGCTCCGCAACACGGGTGTTTCCACACCGAGCCCACGATAGATGTCGGCGAGTTCAGCCACACGCGGATGCGCCACGGTGAAAGAGTCGATCGTCACGCCTTTTGGAGAGCTTTCAGACGGATGGGGCGTCGAACCCAGCCAGTCGATGAAGAAGGGCAGCGCGTCGTCGAACGGGGTGCCCGCGACGTTCAGCAACTCCCAGTTTACCGCGCCGCCATCGGGACGGACGCGGCCCATCGCGCGGGGACCGGTAAAGCTATAGTGCTGTGCGGTGATCGCCGGCTTCAACTTTGCAAAGCGGTCCTTCACCTGGAGCGCGTAGCTGACGATCCGCGGCTGTCCGTCCTCGATGAGCTTGCCCCAGCGTCCGCCGCCACCCGCGCGCGCCGGTGAAAATATCTCGAGATACGAACCGCCGCCAAGGCTGATCAGCGCGTTGTGGCTCTGTTCGCGCCCCGGCGCCTTGCCACCCGACACAGGCTCCACCCCGGTGAGGTCGGCGATCGTTCGAATGCCTTCGTCGAGGTCGGGCACCGCCCATACGATATGATCGAGCTGGAGGCCCGATGAAGAGCCTGCGGGCTTCGCCTTAGCCCGCGCCGCCCAGGCGGAAGCACCGCTGCCGAGCAGGCCGGCGCCGAGGCCCAGCCCTACGAAACGCGACACGTCACGGCGTGAATAATCACTCATCATCAATCTCCTTGTTTGTCGGTGTAATCGAGCGCCGGTTTGCGATCCCCCGCCAGCGACACGTAAGTGAAGCCCGCGCCGCGGCGGGCGTCGAACTCGGCCTTCGCCGCCGTGATCGCCTCGGGGCTCAGGAACAATTCGGCGGCGGTGAGCGCGAGCGTCTTCGCCGCGACCAGCGCGCCCTTCTCGCCGATCGGCGTGCCGCTGGTTGCCGCTGCCTGCCAACTGTGCGGCGACGTGCCGCGCACGAAAGTCGCGGTGGACAGCGATGCCGTCGGAGTTACCCAGCTCACATCGCCGACATCGGATGAGGCCGATCCCTTGCGCTCGGGGCCGAGGGGCTCGATCTGCGACGGGTCGCTCTCCTTGATCCCGCGATCGGGATAGGTCGCCAGAACGGCCTTCGCAAAGGCCGCATCATCTGGCGTATAGCTATAGCCGCCGACGCGCGTCAGATTGCGGTGAACGATGCGGTTCAGCGTGAGGTTCGGCAGCGTATCATAGGCGCCCGAGATCAGTTCGACCTCAACCTTGGTGCCCGTGGCGAGCGCCGCCCCCTCACCCGCCGCGACGACGCGTTGCCAGATGTCCTTCACCACCACGGCATCATGGTGCCGCACAAAGTAGAAACTCTCCGCCTTCGCCGGCACGATGTTCGGCTGTCCGCCGCCGTTGGTGATGACATATTGGATGCGCGCATCCTGCGGCACATGTTCGCGCAGGAAGTTCGCGGCGACGTTCATCACCTCCACCCCGTCAAGCGCCGAGCGACCCCGCTCGGGCGCCGCCGCGGCATGCGACGCAACGCCTTGGAAGCGGAACTTGCCCGAGATCATCGCCAGCGACCGCCCCGGCGTGGCGCCATTGCGGTCGCCCGGATGCCAACTCAGCGTCAGGTCGACATCCTTGAAGAAGCCGTCACGAACGAAATAGACCTTCGAAAAACCGCCTTCCTCGGCGGGAGTTCCGTACAACCGGACGGTTCCGGGCACGCCGTTCTTTTGCAGCCATTCTCTGAGCGCGATCGCGGCGGTCACCGAAGCCGCCCCCAGCAGATTATGACCGCAGGCATGGCCTGCGATCTGGCCGGCGATCGGGCTGACGTGCGGCACCGCCGCCTGCGCAAGTCCGGGTAGCGCATCATATTCGGCGAGGAGCGCGATGACCGGGCCGCCCGACCCCGCCTCGGCGATGAAGGCGGTCGGCATGCCACCCGCGCCCGGGGTGATCCTGAACCCCGCCGCCTTGAGTTCCTGCTGCAGGCGCGCGCTGCTCTTGACCTCCTTGAAGCCGATCTCGGACAGCGACCAGATATCGCGCGACAATTTATTGAGGCGCGGTTCTAGCGCCGCGGCGATGGGCAGGATTGTTGCGGCGCGCTGTTCGGCCTGTTCGTTTGTGGAGACCTGCGGCACGGTCGACGGCGTGGTTCCCTGAGCAAGGGCGGGGCTCGAAAGCCCCGCCAGCAACAACGCCCCGGATAGTCTGGATGTAAATTTCATCTTCGCCTCCCTCAGATACCGAGCTTCAGGTTGAGACCGACGGTCCGCGGCGTAATCGTCGTGATCTGCTCGATCGTGCCGCCCAGCACATTGCCCGCCGTCGTCCGGCCTTTGACGTCGAAGAGGTTGGTCACGAAAAGATACGCCCCCCAGACATCGTTGCCGATCCCGGCGCGCGCGCCGACGGTCGTGTAATCGCCGAGGCGGCGATACGCCGACGAAGTCGGACGGAAGTCGGCATAGGAGCGGCCGACATAGCTGAGGTCGCCGCGAACCAGTGCCTTCAGCCCGCCGACATCCCATTCATATTGCCCCGCAACCGAATAGCTGATGTTCGGAATCTGCGGCACGCGGTCGCCCTTGCGGCCGCTCGCGATGACAAGATCGTTGATCTGGTCGGTTGTCAGCTTGGCGGAGAGGAGGTTCACGTTCGCCGAGAACTGGACCCCGCGCGCAGGCAACGCGACAGCCTCGGCCTCGATACCCTTCACTCGCGCGTCGCCGGCATTGGTGAGGAAGGAGAAGGTACCGCTGGTACCGCTGACCTGAAGATTTTTCCAGTCGGTGACATAGCCGGTCAGGTTGAAGAGGAACTGACCGTTCAACAGCGTCGACTTGGCGCCAGCCTCATAGGTCCACAGCTTGTCGGACTCATAAGGCGTGAAGGAGCTCGGCAGGCCGAGCACCTGGTTCGCACCGCCGGGACGAAAACCCGACGCGGCCTGCGCATAGACGAGCAGCTTCGGCGAGACCTGATAGGCGACGTTCGCCTTGTAGAGCAGCCCATTTTCTTGTGTTTCGCGAACCGTCCACGGCTGGACCGCGAAATTGATGAGGTCGAAACCCTTCTGCGTGTCGCCGGCTACGATCCGCTTGTAGTCATAATAGCGGATGCCGCCGGTGACGGTCAGGCCATCGACCGGGCGCAGCGAAACCTCGCCGAAGCCCGCAACCTGTTGCAGGCGATCGCGAACCTGCCGCGTGTAAACGAGCGGTTCGTCCTCGCGCAGATTGCCCGACGCATCGACAAGCACGCCGTTCGAACCAACCCACGAACTGCGCCGCGACCAATAGGCGCCGACCGTCCAGCTCAGGAACCCCGCACCCTTCGACTGCAAACGCACTTCGCCCGTCGCATTCGTCATCGTCTGCGGCGAGACATAGGCGACCGGACTCACCGTGCCGACATAGGCGTTGAAGTCGGCCATGCCCTGCGGCGTCGCGCAAACTGCCGCGGTGAAATGGCGCCGGCAGAAGGTTTGGTTGTTGGGCGCCCCGCGCAGCAGATAATAGGGGTCGCGGATGAACAGGCTGTCGCGGTCCTGATAGGCACCGGTCACAACCAGATTGGCGAAACCAAGATCGGCGTTGGCGGTGCCGGTATAGAGCCGGTTCTCGTCATAGAAATCGAGGTTGACGCGGTTGGCGCCGACGAACTCGCCGAGCCCCGGCGCCCAGACCGGGTTCGCACCGCTCGCGTCATAATAGTGAAAACCGAGATCGAGGGTCAGCCAGTCGGTCGGCTTCGCGCGCAAAAGCAAACGAACGCCTTCGGTCTGCTCGCGGTTGACCTTTTCCTGCCCAAGCGCCGGATTGTCGATCCAGCCCGCATTTTCGCGACGAAAATAGACGGCACGCACCGCCAGCCGGTCGTCGATGACCGGCACATTGACCATCGCATTCACCTGATAATTTTCACCCGCATGGCTGGTCGTCGAGCCGACAAGATCGACCCCCGCCGCAAATTCATTACCGGGCTTACGGTAGATGGTGCGGATCGTGCCGCCCATCGAACTCGCGCCATAAAGCGTGCCCTGCGGACCGCGCAGCACCTCGATGCGTTCGACGTCGAACAATTGCAGGTCGCCCTGATTGCCCCCGGAATCGCTTGTAGTGCCGGGCGCGCCGGCGAGCGGCGCTTCGTCATAATAGATGGCGACCTGTGGCTCGCCCGACGAACGAATCCCGCGGAGCGAAATGCGGCGCTGGCCCGGACCCGCGTCGGTCACGACCAGACCCGGCGCAATCTTCGTCAGATCGTTGAGACCATAGATGGAGGCATTTTCGAGCGTCGTGCCGGTCACCGCCTGGATGCTCGCGGCGGTTTCCTGAAGCCGGGTTTCGCGCTTCTGCGCGGTGACGACGATATCGGTGTAGCCGCTTGTTTCTGCGGATGAACTCTCGTCCTCGATCTCCGCCGCCCACGCCGGTGACGCGGCGAGGACTGCAAGCGCGGAAACGGCGAGGCTGAGCCTCCCCGAGTATTTGGTGATGGTCATTCAACTTTCCTGTCGATTTTATTGGGGCCCCGCGCACAGGCGCGGGCTAGCTGGCTTGGACGCGCAAGATCGGCGCGCGAGCGCGCACAGGCCGACGCCCTGTCGAAGCGACCGGACGCAAGCCTGCGCGCGCGGGACCACGCGAGCGGATAGAAATTGGCGTTGTTGATATGGAGAACCGGCGGCTTGTCCGCCGCTCCGACGTCGCCGCCCGGCTACTCCCGGCGTTTACGCATATGCATCGCTATACCCCTTGTTGTGGAGGGGGAACGCAATGCCTGACGATGTCGCCCCAGCATCACGCGCTTTAGCCGTTGGTAACGCGGAGCAAGCTGCTTCCCGATCAAAAACCGCGGGTCGAGGGGAGAGCCGTCACCCGTCTCGACCAGCTCCGAGTGACAAACTCAACTTAATAGATTGATAATTGATTCGTCAAGCGATCTGACCCACCCGATAGCGAAATCGAACTACTATGAGGTATCAAGCCGGTGGGGAAGCGGCCACTCCGCTTTTGAGCGCACCCCACGGAGCGGACGATCAATGTAGACGCCTTCATCATTTTCCATCATCCTGAGCCCCGGCCGCATCTTTTTGCCACATGCCCAAAAATATGAAGGCAGAGGGTGTCGAGGCGGGGCGTGCCGCCATTGTTCAAATTGGAGGACGCAGATGAAAATCCTGATGAAGTTCGCGATGTCGCTTGGCCTTAGCCTGCCGCTGATAGTCATTCCGGCCCAAGGTATCGCGGCGCTCCAGCAGGGTGCGAAGGCGCCCGACTTCACCCTGAACGCCGCGCAAGGCGGCAAGCCCTTCAGCCTGTCCCTAAAGCAGACGCTGAGGAATGGGCCGGTCGTGCTCTATTTCTTCCCCGCCGCCTTTACGCCCGGCTGTACAATGGAAGCCCATCTTTTCGCCGAAGCGTCCAGCAGCTTCAACCGGCTGGGCGCGCGGGTCGTCGGTGTGACCGCCGGCAACATCGATCGCGTCGCAGAATTTTCGAAGTCGGAATGCCGCGACAAATTTGCGGTTGCGGCGGATCCGGGGGCGAGGATCGCAGCGAAATATGACACCGCGATACAAGGTCCGAACCAGACGATGATCTCGAACCGGACTTCGTTCGTCATCGCGCCGAACGGGACCATCCTGCTAAGCTACACCGATCGCAATCCGCAGGCGCATATCGAAAAGACGATGGCAGCGGTTCGCGCATGGAAAGCCAGGCAGCGCTAATCCGGGCCAATCGAACGATTGTTTTCGGGGCAACCCCATCGTCGGCGGCACACATCGTCAGTGCCGCAGATATTGGCTCGGCGGCACGCCAAAGGCCCGGCGGAACATTGCTGCAAAACCGCTCGGGCTGTCATAACCGACTTCATAAGTCACCTGAGTGATCGACGCGCCCGCGGCGAGTAGCGACAACGCCTCCATCAACCGCACCTGCTGTCGCCAGACGGCCAGCCCCATCCCCGTTTCCTGCTTGAAGCTGCGGGTAAAGGTTCGCCGCCCCATCGCCGCCACTCCCGCCCAATCGTCGATGTCGCGCGGATCGGCAGGATTGGCCAGAATCGCGTTGCACACGCGCAGCAGGCGCGGATCACCCGGCATCGACACCCGATAGGGAGCGTTGGGCATCAGTTCGATTTCGTCGAGCAACAGCCCGATGATCCGCCCCTCACGCCCCGCAACATCATAGAGCGGCGGAAAGTCTACGGCTTCGAGGATCAGCGCTTTGAGCAGGTTCGATACCTCGAACACCCGGCACGGCCTCTGCCCTTCGCCGGAACCGCCGGGCAAATAGAGGGTCCGCAGCGACACTGCCCCGCGACACGCGACCTCATGCTTCATCCCGGCGGGCAGCCAGACCGCACGCTGAGGCGGAATAACAAAGCTCACCTCCGGCGTTCGCACCGACATCACCCCCGCCGAAGCATAGAGAATTTGTACATGTTCATGGCTGTGCATGGGATCGACGAAACCCGCAGAATATTCGTCCCGCAAAGCAATAACGGGTCGATCATTCGAAATAACGTCGCGGCTGTGCTTCATGGCCCATTCTCCACAGGTTTCTGCATATCCAAGCTTACAGGCCGCAATCCATGATGACCAGCCGTGACACAGCCTCTGGCCTGGTGCGCGAGATGATTGGCCCAAACAGGCGATAGATTGGCGCGGACAAAAGCTATCAGGATGAAGACTACCCGTGATCAAAAGGAAATTTCATATGTCGAACGGCTCGAATGCGTTGCAGAATGATATGGCCGACCCCGATATTCGGCGCTTTATCAATGCGATCAACGCATCCTATGTCGCCCTGGCCGGGGCAGCAGGACCCGGCATGGAAGGCCGCCGTGCGGTCGCCGAACGGGTCCGCAAGCCATGGCGCGTGGGTGGCCCGATCATGGCTGAAACGGTCGATACGGATATAGACGGCATTCGCCTGCGCCTTCACCGACCGGTCGCTGACGCGCTCTTGCCGGTGATGCTCTACATCCATGGCGGCGGCTGGATGCTGTTCAGCATCGACACCCACGACCGGCTAATGCGCGAATATGCCGCGCGCGCCGGAATCGCGGTGATAGGCATCGACTACAGCCTGGCACCCGAGCATAAATTCCCCGTGGCGCTGGAGGAATGTTCGGCGGCGCTCGACTGGATCGTGGCCAATGCCAACGCGCTGGGCCTCGACGCCAGCCATATCTTGATCGGAGGCGATTCGGCGGGGGCCAATTTGTCAGTCGCGACCTGCCTCCTGCGGCGCGAGCAGCGCAAATCGCTACCGCAGGCGATGCTGCTCAACTATGGTGCCTTCGCACCCGAACGCACACCCAGCTACGACCGTTTCGGCAATGGTGACTATTCACTCGACGCCGATGAGATGGACAGCTTTTGGAAGGAGTATGTCTGCGACGCGGGCGATCTGACCAATCCACTGGTGGCGCCGCTGCACGCTGACCTCAGCAGCCTCCCGCCAACCTTTCTCGCTATCGCCGAATGCGACATTCTCGCTGACTGCAACCACGCCCTTGCGGTTCGCCTCACCGAAGCAGGCGTTGCGACGCGCGCGGTCACCTATCACGGCGCAGCGCACAGTTTCCTCGAAGCCATGTCGATCGCGCCGCTCGCGTCCGAAGCACTGGACGATCAGGCGGCATGGATCGGACAGGTAACCGGGAAAACGTCAGAGATAGCGCGACATCGCGACCAATAGCGGCGAGGTCGCTGCTGCACCGTGCCATGTTGCCCGAATGCGACAGCTTCCAACCCGCACGACGCGGTCGCAACAGACAAGATGTGTAACCTGACGCGCAGACGATCAATCGTCGGGAGGGATCAATTATGATGGAAAAAACCACACGCCCCTGGATGATGCGCAAACCCATCGACGCCGTGCGCGGCGATCTGGCAGCCAGCGGCATGCGCCGTACGCTGGGTCCCGTTCAGCTGATCATGATCGGCATCGGCTGCATCATCGGCGCGGGGGTTTATGTGATGACCGGCGCGGCGGCGGCGCATTATGCTGGGCCCGCGGTGATCCTTTCCTTCGCCATCGCCGCCCTCGCCTGCGGCTTCATCTGTCTTTGCTATGCCGAGCTGGCCTCGGCGCTTCCCGCCTCGGGCGCCTCTTACGCCTATGCCTATACTGCGCTGGGCGAGGTTTTTGCCTGGGGACTGGGCTGGATGCTCATGTTCGAATTCGGCCTCGCCGGGTCGGCGCTGGCAGTCGGGTTTTCAGGCTATCTCACCAGTCTGCTCGGCGATTTCGGACTTCACATCCCCTCAGCCCTTTCCACCTCGTGGATCCGCGCCGAAGTCGGACCGGATGGCATGCGCTTCGTCGCCGACGGCGGTATCAATCTGGTCGCGGTCGCCGCGCTTGCCGGCGTCACCATGATCCTGACGCGCGGCATCAGCCAGTCTGCAGCGGTCAATGCGACCCTTGTCATCATCAAAGTAGGTGTGCTCGTCGGCTTTGTCATCGTCGGGTTCGATCATATCGACACCGCCAACTGGGCGCCGTTCATCCCGCAGAATGAGGGCGGTTTCCGCTTCGGCACCGAGGGCATTTTCCGTGCCGCGTCGATCCTCTTCTTCGCCTATCTTGGGTTCGAGGCGGTTGCCACCGCCGCCGCCGAAGCAAAAAAGCCCCAGCGCGACGTGCCGCTCGGCATTCTGGGCGCGCTGGTGGCGAGCACCATCCTGTATGGCGCGGTCGCGATGGTGATGACCGGACTGGTGCCGTTCCGCGCGCTCGATGTGCCCGATCCGATCGCGGTCGCGGTCAGCGCGGTCGGCATGCCGGTGCTGGCGATCATTATCAAAGTGGGCGCTCTGACAGGCCTGGCGTCGGTATTGCTGATGAACACCTATGCCCAGTCACGCGTGTGTCACGCGATCTCCACCGACGGGCTGCTCCCCGCGCGCTTCGCAAAGCTCCATCCGCGCTATAGCACCCCGGTCACCGCGACGATGACGGTTGCGCTGATTTCCGCGATCGCCGCGGCGCTGCTGCCGATCTCGATGCTCGCCGACCTCGTCAGCCTCGGCACAGTCGGCGTGTTTACGGTGGTCGCGGTCGCGGTGATGTGGCTGCGCACGACCCATCCCGAAATCGAACGCCCGTTCAAGGTCCCGCTCGGCGGCATCCGGGTGCGCGGCATGTGGATCGGCACCGTGCCGGTACTCGCCCTCCTGTCCTGCCTGTTGATGGCGGGGCCGGTGCTGATCGATATCGTCGTCAAGGCGATCACGGGCGAATGGATCCCCGCCGCTATCCTTGTTGTCTATATCGGCAGCGGCGCGGCCATCTATCTCCTCTACGGCCTGCGTAACGCGCGGATTCGGGCCGTACCGGCGTAATCAAGAAGCAAGGCCGGTGCCGCACAGCGCCGGCCTTGTCTGGGGTCAGGCCAGCTTGCAGCGGATGAAGGCCGCGCCGTCGGCGATCGCCTGACGCGCAAGGTCAGACACCGACATTGCTTCCAGAAAGCTGTGGATCGCGCCGCGATAGATTTTGCTCTCGGTCTCCACCCCCGCCGCACGAAGCAAGCCGTCCATCGCGACCGAATGTTCGGTGACGATGTCGCATTCGGGAATGACGAGGAAGACCGGCGGAAAGCCCGTCAGGTCGGCGTTGATCGGGCAAGCGAAGGGGTCGGCAGCGTCGGCCGGAACGCGCAGGTAATTGGCATAATATTGCGCCGCCTCGGCGCGATCCATAATCGATCCCGGTCCACCGAAGCGCGCCTCGGCCTCGTCCGACAGATGCGCCGAAAAGCCACCATAGTTGGACAGGATCGCGCGGACGATGCCCATTTCGCCGCGTTCGCGAAGACGCAAGGTCGTCGTGAAGGACAGGTTCGCCCCCGCAGAATCGCCGCCCATCGCGATGCGTGCGGGATCCACGCCGAGCTCGCCGGCGTGACCCTTTAGCCAAAGCATGAACGCTTCGATCCGGTCGAGCGCGACGGGATATTTATGCTCGGGCGCCAGCGGATAATCGACCCCGATCACGACGAAACCGCCAGCCGCGGCATATTCGCGCATCAGCCGGTCGTGGGTGTCAATCGAGAACAGTGTGAAGCCGCCCCCGTGGAGATAGACCATCGCAGGTGCGGGCTCGCCCACCCCCTCTGGCCGATAGGCGCGGATGCGCAATGCGCCCGCCCCCGGATCAAATGTCCGCTCGGTCGTTTCCGCCATCACGGGACCGCCCTCGGCCCAGCGCGCACGCACCTTTTCGGCAACCACGCGCTGTTCGGGAAAGCTTAGCGTCTCGAACGGCGGGTATTTGCACCACTCGGCGCGCATCTCGTCCAGAAAATGACGAAGCCCGGGTTCCAGTTCAATCTCTTCGGCCAATTGTCCGCTCCTTGATGACAGAATGTCCTGGCGGCTCTCGTGGCGGTGCACGGCCGCGCTTTTGGCTACAAGCCCAAGGTCAGTAGCTTTAGGCAGCGCCCGAGGGGCCGCAGCACTTCACTCGTCCTTTTCTGACGGCAACCACTGCATCGCCTTCTCGCCGTCGGCGAACCAGGGCGCGGGCAGCTTGCGCGCGACCGGCCAGAGCTCGTCGAGTGTGTCGGCGTCGAACAATTGTCCACCGCGCATCACCAGCTTTACCGTCCGGCTGTTGCGGATATCCATCAGCGGATCGGCGTCGAACACGAGCATGTCGGCATATTTGCCGACTTCAAGCGTCCCCATATCGTCCATTCGCCCGATCGTCTCGGCCGCGCCCGCGGTCGCGGCGTGGAGTATCGCCAGCGGCTTCATGCCGCCAAGCGCATGCGCCTCCAGCTCATAATGATAGCCGATACCGGGTTCGTCGCCGTGCGACCCCATTCCGACCAGCCCGCCATTTGCCGCAAGCTTCGCGGCATCCGCCGCGAGCATCGGCATGCGCGATGCGTCGAGCGAGCCCCAGTCGCGATGACCGAGCTTGTGCGCGATCGCTGAAGGCGGCCAGAAGCGTCCGACCTTGGGATCAAGCGCGGGATCGTGCTTGGCGACATAATAGTGGCGACCCGAAGGGCCGCTGGTGTTGATCAGCAGCGTCGAAACATAGCTGGTGCGCGTCAGCTCATAGAGCTTCACCACATCCTCACCGAACGGCGCGATCGGCAGCGCATGTTCGTTGCCGGCATAGCCGTCGATAATCTGGGTCAGGATCAGCTTGGGATTATGGCTGCCCTCGGTCGTCGGCAAAATCCCGAGCTCGCGCGAAGCCATGGAGATCCATTGCCGCACCGTCCGGCTTTCGCCGCGATATTGTTTGATGTTGCGCAGGCCCCATGCGTCGCGATAGCGGCGCAGCACCGCGCGCACCTGATCGAGTGAGGTGAAACGCTCCTTCGAGAACAGCGCCGGGCCGGTCGAACGCAGCCGCGGTCCGACGATCATGCCCGCGTCGATCAAATCCTGATAGGCAATCTGGTCGATCCCGAGCGTCGAAGGATCGAAGGAGGTCGTGACCCCGTAAGCCAGCCGTGCGCGCAGCCCCCATTCCTCATAGCCGATGACGTTGCGGCGGACGCCTCCGATATGGTCATGGTCGTCGATGAAGCCCGGCGTGACGGTCTTGCCGCCCAGCTCGCGTTCGGGCGTTCCGGTCGGGATCGCGAAACTGCCGCGCGGGCCGATAGCGGCGATGCGGTCGCCGCTGATCAAAATGTCGGCATCCTCGATCACCCGGTCGCCGCCAGCCATCGTCAGGGCACGCGCACCGCGCAGAAGAATGCTCCCCGCCGGCCGCGCGCGCGGCAGCTCTGCGACCAGCTCGGCGTGCGTTTTCGGCACCGGCGCGCGGGCGTCGGACAGCGTCTGGACATAATTGCCGACAGACCAGAGCAAGCTGCCGTCGGCGCGCCAGTCGAAAAAGTCGGCGCCCATATCGGTGACCTTGCGCCCAGGATTGCCGGGCGCGGCGAGATGGACTGCCACCTTCGGCTCCGCCGGGGTCGGCAGCACATAAAGCTGTTCGCTCGTCTGGGCGGCAATCCAGCGGCCGTCGGGGCTAATCCGCATATCGTCGACGAGCGCCGGCACATCGGTGAAATAATAGTCCTGCGCGGTCACCTTCGCGACCGGGTGTGTCGCCCCGCCGGCAATCTCGACCGCAATCAGGCCATCGGCGCTCATCAAATAGGCGGTGCCCGGCTGGCCGGTGACGAAATGCGGGCGTTGCCCGAGCGGCCCACTCGTGATCACCCGCGCCGCACCGCCGTTCGCGGGGAGCGCGACCAGTTCGGCAGGGCGTATGGTGCCGAATTCGAAACTCGTCTGCTGACGCGCCGCCGACGACGACCGCACCGCGAGGATCGTCTTGCCGTCGGGGGTGAAAACCGGATGCGTGTAAAAAGCCGACAGATCGCTGACCTTCACCGGCGCGCCCGATCCGTCCGAGGCGATTGTCCACAGCCTACCGCCCGCGGCCTCGCTCCACGTCGTATAGACGATGCGCGACCCGTCAGGGCTCCAGCTTGGCAGCGAGGGCGGATCGCCCCGGACTGGCAGACGCCGCGATGCGCCGCCCGCCAGCGACTGCACATAGACGCTGCCCAATGCCGCATAGGCGACCCGCGCACCGTCGGGCGATGGCGTGGTCCCCTGCGGCAACTTCGCGCGCACCGGGCCCGCTTCTTCGCGAAACGCGATCCGCGTACTCGGGCCAGTCGCCAGCTTCAATCTTGCCGTGAAGGGAATCGGCGTCACCGTCGATCCGTCGACCGGTCGCCGCTCGATCTTGCCTTGATAGGCGATCAGAATCGCCTTGCCGTCGGGCGTAAAGCTGTAGCGCGGGATCAGGTCGAGCGACGCTGCGCCGTTCATCAGGTCGAGCGGCGCCGGACCAAGATCGCGGTCGACCCCGCTGGTCAGATCGCGCACACGCAACATCGTCCTGGCCATCCGCCGCGTCGCATAGGCCAGCAGCCTTCCGTCGGGCGATATTGCGGGACGGAAGAAAGTCTCACCCCCCGCTTCACGCCCGCCCGAGTTGGAGATCACTGCCTCTTCAGCGCCGGTCGCAAGGTTGCGGCGCACGATCGTCCACGGCACAGGCGCGTCGAAGGACAGGTCGCCCACGCGGCGCGCAAAATAGAGATATTTGCCATCACGCGACGCCGCCGCACCAAGGCTGCTCTGCCATTCCGAACGCGGCGCATCCTCGCTTGGCTTGGCGGGGGCGACCAATTCTCCGGGGCCGCCATCGACGGGGTGCCGCCACAGCTCATAGCGGTCGAGCCGGATGCGCAGGCGGCTGACATAGACGGATTTTCCATCGGCGCTCCATTCGGGCGAGGTACGGACCGCGCCGTCATCCTCGTCGCTGATCCGCCGTGCGCCGCTGCCGTCGGTGCGCGCGATCCAGACATTGTCGCCGCCCGAGCGATCGCTGACATAGGCAATCCATTTGCCGTCAGGCGAGAAGGTCGGCTGCACCTCGAACGCCATGCCCGTCGCAATCGGCACCGCGTGGCCGCCCTTCGCCGGCATGGCATAGATTTCGCCGAGGATGTCGAACAGGATCGTCTGGCCGTTCGGCGACACCGCGAGCGACATGAAGGTGCCGCTCGACACCTCATAGTCGAGTGTGCGCCCGGGCTTGAGGGGCAGTTCCTGTACGTCGCCAACTTGTGCCGCCACCGGCAAAGTCAACGCCATTGCCGACACCAGACCCAGTGCCGAAAAAACCGACCGGCTCATCATCTCACCCCTTCTTGTCACCCGACTCTTCAGTTCGGCTGCCACGTCTCCACGCGGAAGCTGTCCGGATGATAACGGCTAACCGGTTCGGCCCCGTCTTTGGCCGGAAATTCGGTGGAATCGGCATTGACCAGATAGAGCCGCCCGGTGCGATGATCGATGTCCATCATCCGCGCACCGGCCCGGGTCTGGACCGTCGCAACAAGGCGCAGGCTGTCGACGCCGTCGCGCTGAACGACGCTCATCGTGCCCTCATAATTGCTGCTTACGATCCGGCCGCTCTTCTCTTCGAATGCCAGCGCGTCCAGCCCCTTGCCGATCGTCACCCGCGCGGTGACCTTACCCGTCGCGGGGTCGAGCAGGAACACTGCGGGCTTGTCGCCGCCGCATGCCCCCAGTAGCCGGGCCGTATCGGGGAGATATTTCATCTTCGACACATTGCAGCCGACATCCCAGCGCGCCTGTTCCTTCAGCGTCAGGGAATCAAGCTTGAGCACGAGCCCGTCGAGACGCACCGGAGCATAGAGGCTCCCTTTCCCATCCGCCGCCGGGTCGTCCATTTTGCGGAACGGAAAACGCGTCGTACGGAGCAGCTTTCCGGTCGCGGCATTGATGCTGAACCAGGTCGATTCAGCCGGGCGCGTTCCGGTAATCATGTGAAGCTGCCCCGTCGCGGGATCGAGCGAGCCACTGTTGAGCCCACCGTCGCTCGCCAGCTTCATCCGCCCGATCGGCTTCAGGCTCTTGAGATGAAAGCTGAGCAACGTGCCATCGTTCATCGCGACATAGCCGCGGTCATATTGCGGCAGCAGCACAGGGCCATTCGCCCCGACCGAATCCGGCATCGTCATGACCGCGGCGGCGCGATCGACATCATAGACGGTCAGCCCGTCGTTCAGCCGCGCCATGAACAGCCGCGGGCTGCCGGGTTCGAACTTCACATAATCCCAGTCGGTATCGGTGCTGGAAAGCGTCACGCTGGCGGTCATTTCATAGGGCAGCGTTGGCGCGCTTTCCTGCGCGATGGCGGCACCTCCACAGAGCAGCGCAGCACCGGCAAGAAGGAAATAGGCTTTCATAAGGGAGGCTCCGTTTCTTGAATGGAAAACCGGGCGAGTGTTTTACCCGGCGAGTTCGCGCGACCGCGCGGCCGCAGCTTCGACGATTGCAACGGCCAGCCGGTCGATGGCATTGTCGGCATCCATCGCTGCCAATCCGGCCGCGGTCGTTCCGCCAGGGCTGGTCACCTGTCGCCGCAATTCGGCCAACTCGACCGGATCCACGTCAGCAAGCGTCGCCGCACCGATGAAGGTCGCGCGCGCGAGTTGCATCGCCAGCGCCGGGGGCAAACCCTCTGCGGCGCCCGCTGCCGCAAGTGCCTCGGTAAAGCGGAAGAAATAGGCGGGGCCGCTGCCCGACACGGCGGTCACCGCATCGATCTGCGCCTCGTCGTCCAGCCACACCAGCGCTCCAGTCGGTGTCAGCAACGCATCGACGTCATCGCGATCGCCATCGCGCAGCGCAGCGCCCGCAACCGCAACGCTGATCCCCTTGCCAATCGCTGCCGGGGTGTTCGGCATCGTCCGTACGACCCGCCCGCTACCACTAAGCGCTGCGCTCAATCCATCGAGGGTGATCCCCGCCATGATCGATACGAAAAGCGCGTCGCGTTCGGCGAGCGGCCGCAACGCTTCGCTGATCGAGGCGAACATCTGCGGCTTCACCGCCAGCACCACAGCCAGATCGCCTTCGACCGCAACATCGGTCAGCGCGTCCAGCCGCTGGGCACCTTCTGGCAAATTCGCGAGCATCGGATCGAACACCAGCACGCGGTGTGTGTCCTTCCAGCCGCGCGCCATCGCGCTGCCCATTCGGCCGCAGCCGATCAGCAAGACATTCATCAGCGGACACCCTTATAGCGTTCGGCAAGCTGGTCCTGCCGCGACCGGATCAAGGTTTCGCGCCCTTCGATGATGACGCTGAGCGCGTTGGTCGATGGCTCCAGCGGATCGCCATCCCATACGACCAGATCGGCATCGGCACCGGGAACCAGCGTCCCGCCGCCCCGGCCCCAGATCGCCAGCGGGTTGACTGTCACCGCGCGCAGAGCGTCGATATAGGGCAGCCCGTTGGAGACCGCGATCCCCGCACCTTCGCGTAGCCCCATACCGGCATTGTAGCTGGCATGGACGCCGCCACCGACCTGTCCGACCGCAATCCGCACCCCTGCCCTGGAAAGCAGCACCGCATTGTCCTGCCGCGCGCCAAGCTGGTCGAAATCGAACGGCAGATTGACCAACGGGTCGAGCACCACCGCGACCTTCGCCGCAGCGAGAACATCGGCGGCGCGCCACGCATCGATGCCGCCGACTATGATCACCCGAAGGCCAAATTCGGACGCCAGCGCCGCAGCCTCGCGAATATCGGATTCACGATGCGTCTGGATCGCCAGCGGCAGCTCGCCGCGCACGACGCGCCGGATCAGCGCATCGCCCCGATCATCGCCCTTGCCCGGCGGTGGACCATCATGCCGCGACTTCTTGCCCTTGCGTTCGCCGCCGGAAACCGCGCGCTTCGCATCCCCGATCGCCTTGCGCAGCACGGTCCATTGCACGGCACGCGACCCCAGCTTCTCCCACGCACCGCCGCCGATCACCGCATAAACACCGACGTCAGCGGCATCGAGAATGCCGACTCCGTCGCGCAGCCTCACAAACGACGCTTCGCCGCCAAAGGGCGCGAAACGCGACGGCGAAGGGTAAATCAAAGCCCGCGTTACCCCGTCGGCGCGCGCTAGGCTCACCAGCGTCGAATTGCCATTGAGTGCCCGACTGACGTCGAAACCCGCGTTGCGATCGTCGCGCGAGCTGGAATCGATCGTTTCCTCCGATCCGGCGAGTTCGATCAGCCCGAGTTGCGTCGCACCATTGACCAGCCCCGGCGTGACCGGCTTGCCACCCGCATCGATGATCTTCGCTCCGTCAGGGACGGCACCGGCAGCAGTGATCGAAACGATCCGGCCATTTTCGATCAAAATCGTGGCGTCACGCACGGGCGCATCGCCCTCCATCGTCCAGGCTTCGGCGTGGGTGACGGCCAGCGTCTGCGCCGAAACCGGCGCCGCAATTGCCAGCGCGATCAGGCTTGCAAACATCCGCATCACCGAACTCCCCCGCGTCCAAATTCGAAGTCGGAGACGGGTTCACTCGGCGGTTTCGCCCGGTCCCACGCCACCGCACCGTCGATCAGCACCAGATCGGCCTTGCTATAGATGCTGAACGGATCGCCCGACCACAGCACGACGTCGGCCTGAAAACCCGACGCAAGCGTCCCGACGCGCTTGTCGAGGCCCAGTAACTTTGCCGGGTTACTCGTCGTCCATTTGATCATCCGTTCGGGCGGGATGTCGATCCCGATCCGCCGCCCCGCCGCTGCCGCTTTCGCTGCAGCGATATTCAGCCGCTGTCCGTCGGCGGGGGAGTCGGAGTGCATCATAACGCACACGCCCGCCTGCTCCAGCAGCGGCGCGCCCGCGCGCACCGCATCCTGTGCCTCAAGCTTGAAGCCCCACCAGTCGGCCCACACGGCGGCACAGGTACCCGCTTCGCGCAGCAGGCCCGGCACCTTATAGGCCTCGGTTGCGTGATGGACGGCGCCGATCCGGAACCCAAATTCTTTTGCCACCGACAGAACCCCGGCGATGTCGCCAGCGCGATAGCAGTGGAGGTTCACGCGAATATCGCCCGCGAGGATGCCGGCCAGGGCCTCCAGCTTCAGATCGCGCGGCGGCGCGGTGCCATTGCCAGCCCGCGCCTGTTCGATCGCGCGCTTGTAACGCTGCGCATCGAAGAAGGATTGCCGCATATAGGAAATGACGCCCTGGCGGCTGGTCGGCCCGTCATTATCGTCGTCAGCGCCCCAGCTCTTGGGGTTTTCGCCGCACGCCATCTTGAAGCCCTGCGCGGCTCCAACGACTTTCATGCCCCAGACAGTCGGCGCGCGCAGCGGTTTCACCACGGCTGAGCGGCCCGCAAAAATCGGGGTCGATCCGGGCAAAATCTGGATGGTCGTCACGCCACTCGCCAACGCCCGGTCAAACGCCATATCCTGCGCATTCACCGCGGTTTCGATCCAGGTGTCGGCGACATTGGGTGCGCTCACTTCGGACACGTCCGACGCTTCACGGTCGATGGCCGTCAGTGGCAGGACGAAGGTGCCATCATGGCTATGGACGTCAATCACTCCCGGGGTGATCCAGCGCCCGCGTGCATCGATCTCGCGTACGCCCGGATTGTCGAGTCCCTTTCCTATCGCGACGATCTTGCCGCCGCGCAGCAACAGGTCACCGCCGTCGATCCGACCGCCCGCGCCGTCGAGAATCGTCGCTCCGCGGAGCAGCATATCGTCGGATGGCGCCGCGACGTAGCGGCTCGGGAAGGGATCCTCCTGCCAAGGCATCGGTGCCGCCGCGCGCTGCGCACCAGCCGGAACCGCGAGCACGAACGCCGCTGCCATCATCGACCCAAGCCGCATCGCCCTTGCCGTCATATCCACCCCCAATTTAGCGCCCCTTGTTGAACCGCCGCATCCAGTCCGCCATTTCGGTGTCGGGCAATGCGCCCAATATGTTGCTGAGCGTTTCGGCATCTTCGTCCTGCCCCAGTTTGAACTTGCCCGAGAGGCGGGTGACCGTCGCGCGAAAGCCGATGATGTGGTCCAGCATGCCGCGATAGCGCGCGCCCAGCTCCTCGACGCTCCACGGCGCGCGGCGCCCCCCCTCCATCGCACCGATCAACAGCTTAAGCGACATTTCGGTCAGCGCGTCGTCGAACCGAACCTCGGCGTCAATCTTCAACTGCCCATAGTTCCAGGTCGGCGCCCAGTTGCGCCGTCCAGCATGTTCGGGACTGACATAGGCATCCGGTCCGACAAACAGGATCGTCGCACGCAGATCATTCCGCAGCGCGGCATGAAGCGGGTTCGAGCGCATCAAATGCCCGATCAATTCGATCAGTCGGCCATCCTCGTCGAACACACCAATCAGCGGCAGCAGGCTCGCATCGAGCGCGCCTGCATCGCCGCCGCAAACCCAAGCCAGCGGAAACGCCTCGACCAGCGCCCGAACATCCGCATTTTCAAACTGGTCGAACAGCGCCACCATAATCCCCGTATTTTCCTACGCATCCGCCCTGGGGATGCGCTCGATGGCGCGGTTGTCCATCAGCCTTGGGTCCTGGACAAGCACCAAAACCAAAAAGCTTGGGGGTCCAGTATCGATTGCACAAGCCGATCCGCGCTGTTAGGCTTGGTACCCATCCACTTTCATTTTATCAAAAAGGATGGTCCAATGTTGCGCCCATGGCAGGTCAGTCTGGGGGATCGTATCGATCCCGCACGCGACGTTCCCATTTATATGCAGATCATCCAGGCGCTGATCCGCGACATCGAACGCGGCCGGCTCACCTCGGGCACTTACCTGCCCAGCAGCCGTGAACTGGCACAGGTTCTCGGTGTCAATCGCAAGACCGTTGTCCTCGCCTATGAGGATCTGATCGCGCAAGGCTGGCTCGATTCAGCGGGTACGCGCGGGACAATGGTCGCGACCTCGCTTCCTGACCCGGTCAAGCGCAACCAGGGCGAGGCCGAAGCAACGATGAGCAGCGCCGCGATCGACTATCGCTTTGCCGCACCGCCCGAGCGGCCGATCGCCCTGCCGCCTGGCCCCGGCTTGAAAATCGACGAAGGCGCGCCCGATGGCCGCCTGTTTCCGGCCGAACTTCTCGCCCGCGCCTATCGCGTCGCCGCGCATCGTGCGTCGCGTGACAATGGCTTCCAATATCGCGACCCCCGCGGCTCCCCCATGTTACGCGAAGCGGTCGCGACGATGCTCAAAAGCCAGCGCGGCCTGCCCGTCGCGGCGGAAAATATTTGCATCACCCGTGGTAGCCAAAATGGCATTTTTCTCGCTGCGCAGGTGCTGGTTCGGCCCGGCGATTCGGTGATTGTCGAGGCGCTGACCTACGAACCCGCGGTTGCAGCCTTCCGCGCGCTCGGCGCGAATATCGTCCCCGTCGGGCTCGACGAGGACGGGATGGATATCGACGCCGTAGAACATGCCTGTCGCCGCAATGCGGTACGCGCGGTCTTCGTCACCCCGCACCACCAATTCCCTACGACGGTGTCGCTGCGCCCCGAGCGCCGCCTGCGCCTTCTCGAACTCGCTCGCCAATTCGGTTTTGCGATCATCGAGGATGATTATGACCATGAATTCCACTTTGAATCGCAGCCGCTTCTGCCGATGGCAGGCTATGGTCCGGGCCTCGTTCTCTATGTCGGTTCGCTGTCCAAGCTGCTCCTGCCGGCGCTGCGCATCGGCTATGTCGCCGCGCCACCGCCGGTGATTGATGCGATCGCGCACCGGGTCTCGCTGACCGATGGAATGGGCAATACGCTGACCGAAGACGCCGCCGCCGAACTCATCGACAATGGCGAACTGCGCCGCCACGCCCGCAAGGTACGCCAGGTCTATGCAAAGCGCCGCGAAAGCTTCGCGGCCGAACTGGACCGATCACTCGGCAACATCGTCGACTATCGAATGCCCGATGGCGGGCTTGCCTTTTGGCTGCGGTTCAAGACCGACCTCGACCAGATAGAGGCACGCGCCGCCGCGATGGGATTGCGTTTTGCCGCATCGCGTTCGTTCATGACCCGCGACGATGCGCGGCGTGGGCTGCGTATCGGCTTCGCCAGCCTGAACGAGCATGAGGCACGCACCGCGCTTGCCGCGCTCCGGGAAGCAGCAGGCTGATCCAGCTTGGCCCCGTCGGCTGGCGCACTATTGGATGTTTTCCGATCCACCTGAAAGACAGAACCTAAGATAGTCACAGGAGGAAATTTCATGAAAAAATTGACCGCACTCGTTTTGGCCGCCGCAACGCTGCCGCTGGCCCCCGCCGTCGCGCAGCAAACGCCCACGCCGGCTCTCGCTGCCGCAAATGCCCCTTGGCCCGAGGCCTGGTTCGAAATCTTCAAACTCGCCCCCGGCAAGCAGGAAGAGTTCGTCCGCCTTCTCGCCGAGGCAGACGCGGTATCCGCCGCCGCCGGTCTGCCCCCGACGCAGCTTTTCTTCCATGACAATGGCGCCGATTTCGACGTCATCCTGTTCAAGCCCGTCACCGGCGTCGAGCCGACCCCCGAACAGGAAGCCGCGATGGCGAAGAAACACAAGGAACTCGGCATCCCCAGCGGCCCCGCCTATTTCGTCAACCTCCGCAGACTTGTCGCCGAACACACTGATTCCAAAACCTATGGTCCGCTCTCGGCTGACCAGTGGCTCGCGCGCCTCGATAAATGGCGCGCCGAAAATCCGCCGCGCAAGTGACAAAAAGATAGCGAACCGCGACCGCAACATTTTTGCCGCTCCGGGGCAATGCTGTTGCGGTCAATCCCGGGCGGCTCGCCACAAGCCAGTCGGACCTTGGTAACAATATTGCCGCATTGGTCCCCTGCGCATGGGTAAACTGGATGTTTTGCGGCCCAAGCATGTCGATCATGTTACAGTTCCGATTACAGGCCAGGCCCCACGCCCTGCCGGATCGGAGCAGCTTTTCAATATTGGGGGATAATATCATGGTTGCGTACCGCAGCATTTTTCGGGGCACCGGCATCGCGGCCCTCGGCGCGGCACTGGTCTCCGCCGCACCGGCTTTCGCGCAGGACACCGCAGAGGACATCGTCGTCACCGCCCAGCGCAGCAACGAGACCCAAGTCAGCCGCAGCGGCTCACTCGGTGCACTCGGCGACATGGACGCAATGGACGCGCCCTTCGCGATCAAGGGCTATAGCGAAACGCTGATCCTCAACCAGCAATCGCTGACCCTTGGCGCCGTGCTCGAGAATGACCCCTCGGTCCGGACTTCGCTGGGCTTCGCCAATGCCTCCGAACAGTTCGTGATCCGCGGCTTCCCGCTCTATGGTGAAGATATCGCGATCGACGGCCTTTATGGCGTCACGCCCCGCCAACTCGTTTCCCCCGAACTCTACGACCAGGTCCAGATCCTGAACGGCGCCAGCTCCTTCCTGTTCGGCGCGGCGCCGGGGGGAAGCGCCATCGGTGGAACCGTCAACCTCCAGCCGAAGCGCGCGCGCGACAAGGATATCAATCGCCTGACCGCCAATTATCTGTCGGACGCGCATTTTGGTGGCGCCTTCGATTTTGGCCGCCGCTTCGGCGACGATGGCGCCTTGGGCATCCGCATCAACGGCGCCGGCCGTTGGGGCGATATCGCGATCGACGATGAATATCGCAGCTCGGTGGTGCTCGGCATGGGAGTCGACTATCGCTCTGGTCCGTTGCGCGTCTCGCTCGACCTCGCCTATCAGCGCGCCAAGGTTCAGCATATGCGCCCGATGGTCCAGCTGGGCTTTGGCGTGGACGAAGTTCCCGATGTGCCTGACGCTGCCGGGAACTACGGTCAGGCGTGGAATTATACCACGCTGCGCGACATCTTCGGAATCGCGAAGCTCGAATATGACCTCAGCGACAGCTTCACCTTCTACGCTGGCTTCGGCGCGCGCGATGCCGCTGAGCGGGGCCGGTATCAGAGCCTGACGATCGACAATGCCGTTCTGCCCGGCGACGGCTATGCCACCGGCTCCAACATTCCGCGCAACGACAATAATGAAGCGGGACAGGTCGGAATTCGCGGCAAGTTTGAAACAGGCCCGATCACCCACCAGATCAATGTCGGCGGCTCACACAGCCGTTATGTCAACCGCAACGCCTATGCCTTTGGCGTCTTCTCGCGCGATGCAACCAACGGCACCAATCTCTATGATCCGGTGGACACCCCGCAGCCGGCATTCAATTTCTTCCTTGGAGGCGACCTGGCCGATCCCTTCCCGATCAGCCGCACGCGCCTGACCAGCTTTTTCGCATCGGACACGATCGGCGTATTCGACGACAAGCTGATGGTGACCGTCGGGCTGCGCCGTCAGAAGATCGACATCCGCAGCTATGACTATGGCACAGGCGCCCAGACCGGCGGCTATAAGCAAAGCGCCACCACTCCGGTGGTCGGCATCGTCATCCGGCCGAGCGAAAGCCTGTCCTTCTATGCCAATCGCATCGAAGGCCTGGCACAAGGGCCGAGCGCACCCGCCGGAACGTCAAACGTCGGCGAGATTTTCCCGCCGTTCAAGAGCGTCCAATATGAACTGGGTGGCAAGATTTCATTCGGCAGCTGGAACGCCTCGATGGCGGTGTTCCAGACCGAACGACCGCAAGAATTCATTATGCCCGATCCCGACGGCGCGGGCCCGCTGCTGCCGGTCTTCACGGTCGATGGTTTGCAGCGCAACCAGGGGCTCGAATTCAGCTTCGATGGCGAGCCTACCAAAGGCCTGCGCATCATCGCCGGTCTGTCGGTGACCGATGCAACACAAAAGAAGACCACCGGCGGCGCGACCGACGGCCGCGACGCCATCGGCGTTCCCAAATATACCGCCAATGCCAACATCGAATGGGACCTCGGCTTCCTGCCGGGCGTCACGCTGACCGGCCGCGTGATGCAGACCGGCAAGCAGGCCTTCAACCTGACCAACAGCATGACCTTGCCCGAATGGACCCGCTTCGATCTTGGCGCGCGCTATGTCGTTGCGGCGGGCGATACGCCGATCACCTTCCGCCTCAACGTCGATAATGTGGCGAACGATAATTACTGGTCGTCGTCCTTGGGCGGCTACCTCGTTCAGGGCATGCCGCGGACCTTCAAGACTTCGGCAACCGTCGAATTTTGATCCCCGGCACTATCCGATCGCTTCCTTTGGCCCGGCTGGCAACAGCCGGGCCTTTTCTTTGGGCATGGTTGCGTCGGACTTGGACCCCATAGTTAGTCGAAAAGTGGATGTTTTTCGGACCTTCGAAGCCGGCCAAACAGGCAGCATGATCACTCATGCAAAGCCTCCGCGGCCGTCGCTGCGCCGACGGCTCCTCTCTGTCCACCGCTGGCTCAGCCTCGGCGCCGCTATCTTCTGGCTGTTGCAGGCGATCACTGGCATCCTGATCATGTTCCACTGGGAAATCACCGATGCGGCGATTTCCGGCGTGCATCGCCCGACTGACCTTGCTGCAATCGAGCGACGGATCGACACGCTCGTCCCGCCGGGCAGCGGCGGCAAGGTCGATACTGTATGGACGACGGCGGGCGCCGCCGACCGCTATCAAATCTATTTCGATCGCGGGGACGGAACCAGCGGATCGGTTCGCGTCGCGGGCGACGGCAGCGTGCTCCATGCGCCGCGCGAAGGCGAGAGCAGCATCATGGGCTTCCTTGTCGGCTTTCACCATGACCTGCTGGGATCATGGGGCAGCTGGATCGTGTCGATCAGCGGCATTCTGCTCTGTTCGAACCTCATCCTCGGTCTTGTCACCGCATGGCCGAAGCGCGGGACCTGGCGCCGTGCGCTCATGCCCGCGCCCCGCGGCCCGGCGAGCGCCCGCCTCTATTCGTGGCACCGCGCCGTCGGCCTGTGGGCGGTGGTCCCCGCACTGATCATCGCCGCGACCGGCACGATGCTGAAGTTTGAAGATGGCGTGGGCAAGCTGGTCGGGGCCGAGTCCGTCGCGCTACCCGCCAACCCTGTGACAGATATGCCCGTGGGCTTCGCCACGGCGGCAGGTGCCGCGCTGGCCGCGATCCCGGGCAGCAGCCTGACGCAGGTCGCCTGGCCCGAGGAGGGCGACGCCACATATCGCATCCGCGTCCGCGACTCCGGCGAGATTCGCCGCGCTTATGGTGGCAGCGTCGTGCTGGTCGATGCCAATGACGGCACCGTGCGCGGCATCTATCCGATCGCCGATGCCGATGCCGCCCGCGCCTTCATGAGCGCACTCTTCCCGATCCACACCGGCGAAGCGGGCGGGCTGATCGGTCGTCTGTTGTCGATCGCCATCGGCCTGTGGCTGATCACAATGATCGTCGCGGGAACCCTGCTCTGGCTGAAACGCCGCAAGCCCCGCGCTCAAGGATAATCACCATGCCAGCACGTTTCCTGCTTCTCGCCACGACGGCGCTCATCCTGACGCCACCGGTCCACGCTCAGGAAGACCGGCTCGCAGCGCTCGAACGTCGGCTCGCCGAACAGCAGCAGCGTATCGAACAGCTCGAAACCATCGTCGCACGGCAGGCCCAGACCGGCACCCCCGCACCCGTCGCCGCCCTGCCCGCGCCTGCCCCCACGCCATCCGCGCCGACCATCGTAGCCGCACCGGCATCCGAAAGCGCTTTCCGCATCTCCGGCCTCGACGTCAGCGGCGACATGCGCGTCCGGCAGGAATGGAACTATGGCGGCGCACGCGACCGGTCGCGCTCGGCGGTCCGCGCCCGACTGCGCGCGAGTTACGCGGTGTCAGGCGACTTCTCCGTTGGCACGCAGATCGCGACCGGCGATCCCGACGACCCCAATTCGACCGACGTCACGCTCGGCAATTTCGTAGATGATTTCGCGGTGTCACTCGATCAGGCGTGGGTCCGCTACCAAAATGGCGGATTCACTGCCTATGCAGGCAAATTCCCGCAAATCTTCCAGCGCACCGACATGCTATGGGACGGCGATGTGTCGCCGCAGGGCGCGGCGATTTCCTATGGCGCACAGCTTGGCGCGGCCAAGTTCGACGCGCGCGCGCTCTGGTTCGTCATCGATGAAGCCTCGGTCGCGCGTGACAGCGACATGTTCGGCGGCCAGATCGCGCTGTCGACGCCGCTGGGTTCCGGGTTGAAGGCCGGGGTCACCGGAAGCTATTTTCATTATCGCCTCGGTTCTGTCACGGGCGCCGATGCCGGCGACTTCCGCGGCAATCTGCTCGGCGGCGGGCGCTATCTGTCCGACTTCCACCTTCTCGAGGGGATCGGTACGCTCAGCTGGGCCGGCCCCTCGCCGCACTGGCCCGTCACCTTCACCGCCGATTATGTCCGCAATCTCGGCGCCGCGGTCGACGGCGACACCGCCTTCAACCTCGAGCTCGCTGCAGGCCGCACCACAAAGCCTGGCGACTGGCGTCTCGCCTATAATTATTCAAGGGTCGGGGTCGATGCGGTGCTCGCCGCGTTCAGCCACGACAATATCGACCTCGCGACCAACTATCGCCTCCACGGACTGGGCTTGTCCTATGTCCCGGCGTCGAACCTGCAACTCGACCTGCTCTGGTATCATTATCGCCCGCTCGACCGCGCCTATGCGAGCGCGGTTCCGCCCTCCGACTGGCTCGACCGCATTCGCCTTGGCTTCATGGTGAGTTTCTGATGCTGCTTGCGGCGCTTGCCCTTGCCGCATCCGATGTCCCGC